>JBOHLS010000001.1:0-230870 GCA_050729835.1 Allostellaceae bacterium
CGCCGAGGGCGCTGCGCTCCGGGCGCGGGTCCCTCCTATGCACTACGCGGATAAGCCCAATCCGCCCCTTCCAGAGGGGTCATTATTGGACGCGAAAAGGGGGTCACGATTGGAAGCGATTTGACAGTCTCGACGAGCGCGTCTGGAACCCGGCCCAGGATGCGTCTCTCACCGCCACCTTCGGCGGACGACTGATCGCACCGCGCACCCATAACAAGGCTGCGCTGCGGTCGCGCTTCGGCCTGACAGACGACAAGCGGGCCATGCTTTTTGGGGTGGTCAGCCGGCTCACTTGGCACAAGGGGCACGATCTTTTGCTGGCAGCATTGCCTAGCCTCCTGCGCGAGGGCGCACAGCTCGCCGTGCTGGGCGCTGGCGAGGGCGAGATCGAGGCTGGGTTCCGCGCGGCGAGCGCCGCCCACCCCGGCCGGATCGGTTGCGAAATCGGCTACAACGAGCGGCTCGCACACTTGCTACAAGGCGGCGTCGACGCGCTTCTGGTGCCGTCGCGCAGCGAGCCATGCGGGATCACTCAACTCGCTGCCCTACGCTACGGCACGGTTCCGGTGGTAGCGCGTGTCGGCGGCCTGGCCGATACAGTGATCGATGCTGATCCCACGGCGCATGGCAGGGCCATCGGAACGGGGTTTCAATTCGCGCCGGTGACACTTTCGATGCTCGAGGGCGCCATTCGGCGGGCGAGCGCGCTCTACCGTGTGCCCAAAGTCTGGCGCCAATTGCAGCTCAACGGCATGGCGGCAGACGTATCGTGGCGCCCGTCGGCGCACCGCTATGCCGCGCTTTTTCGCGATCTGGCCGCAAAGGCGGGAGCTTAAAGTAACCTAACATCCCATTTGGCACAGAAAATCTGTCAGGTCATGGTGGTGCGGCTTGCAGGTCAGATTTGTTGCAGAGGAGCCCACCCCTTCTTTACCGAACTGTCTTGCGATACGGGCCTTGGGTCGGTTCGCCGGAGCGCAACCATCTTGACTTCTCTATTCGGAGGTCAAGGAGTCACTTCGGACCATGAGTGCCACGGCGCCAGCTGTCCTCAGGGAGCTCATGCTTCTCTCCGGGGTCGGCGCTCAGGCCGCCCCAAGATCGGGTCGGATGGAGAGGCGGGTCATTTTTGCTAGCGGGCTCGTCCTGTCGTGGGGCGGCCACAATCAAGATGTCGAACTCGCCGTCCCCTCACCAAATCTGCTGCTGCACTTGACGCGTGTCGGCGGGGGCCTTTCTCGGCAGAAAGACAGCAGATGCCCATTCAGCTGCTTTAATGGGCGAACTGCTCGGCAATCTTCCGATGGTCTTTTCAGACGCCGAATACGCCAGAGCAGTGTTGGAGCTCGCCCCCTGCTGGGCAAGCAACATTTGATCCCCTATCTACGGTCGGGCCAGCGAGTGAGACGCAGCGCGACTAGCCCGAGTACCAGCGCGACCAGGCTCGCGATGGCATAGATCGTCGAGTATTCGACCTCGGCAAGTTGACGCAACGGACCTACGCTGAACGCAGCGAGCCCGTAGCCGATCTGATAGAAGGCGATCAAAGCTCCGGACATGGTCGCCGCCCGTCGCGGGAACTCGGATCCCGCGAAGCTGATGCTGAACGGCAAAAAGCCGGAGCAGGCGAGACCGGCCGCGGCAAAGGCCGCGACTCCGCTCGCGGCGCCACCGGCCCAGGAAACGAACTGGAATGCGGCGGCGAGGAGAAACGGCAGGGCGAGATAGATCCAGCGGCTGGGGATCCGGCGTTCGAGCAGCGCGATCAGCACGCGGCCCAGCGTGACTGCGGTCCAGAACGCGGTGAGCGCGAAGGATGCATCCCGCGCTGGAACACCGCGCTCCACCGACAGATAAAGCGTCGCCCAATTGCCGCATAGCGTCTCCACCACCCCATAGAGAACGACCGCGACGGCGTAGTACCAGAAGCGGGCAGGCAATTGGCCCCCGGTCGTGGCGACGGCGTAGGGCAGGTGAAACGGGGCGCGCAGAACGCCGAGCAACAGCAGAAAGACGAATGCGGTCATCAGTAGTGGCAGCCCCCACCAAGCGCCAAGCGCGGCGAATAGCGTGACAAGCACTGGAGCGAGCGCCGTGCCGACGCCGAGAAGTGCGTTGAGTACTAGAACCGCCGAATCCGCACGCTTTGGAAAGAAGCCCTCGACCAGCGTGTTGAGCGCCATCACGGTCGCACCGAAGCCGAGGCCGAGTGCGCCCGTCGCGACGCAGAGCAGGGGGAAAGCGGCTTGTGTCCCGATCAGAAGCGGGCTTGCCGCGAGCAGCGCCATCGCTACGAAATCGCCGACGAGGCCCAAGAGCAGCGTGCCGCGCAGGCCCGTCCGGCGCGCCATTCGCGGAGTGAAAGCGGAGGCTGCGATCGCCAGCGCGACCTGCGGGACGAACATTGCGCCGTATTGCGTGCCGGAGAGATCGAAGTCCGAGGGGTTCGTAAAGATCGCACTCGCGGCCGGAAAGGTGACGAGAGCAAGACCCTGAACTAGCCCAGCCAAATAAATGAGAGTGGTCTCGAACCGGCTGGCAGTTTGCGGCACTCCGGTTCAGCCTAGCCGCTGCAGGATGTGGTCGCCCACCCGCAGCGCGTTGGCGATCGCCGTCAGCGATGGATTCACCGCGCCGATGCTGACGAAAAAGCTGGTGTCGACGACGTAGAGATTATCGAGCTGATGTGCCTTGCAGTAGCGGTCGAGCACCGAGGTGTTGGGATCGTCCCCGAACCGGCAGGTGCCGGCCTGGTGCGCGCAGCCGGCGAGCGCGATGTCGTTGCGCATATAGAGATCACGCGCGACGAGGTGCTGCGATTGCAGCCCGATCTCATTCAGCATCGAGCGCAGCTTCTGATAGAGCTTCTGCTTGGGAACCTGGTTATTCGGGGTGTAGCTGAGGGTCAGCTTGCCGTCGCGATCCACCGTGACGCGGTTGTTCGGATCGGGCAGATCTTCCGTGGTCAGCCAGAAATCAACCGAATGCCGAGCAATTTCGTCGAGGGTTCGATCCGGCATCAGCGCCGTCAAGAACGGTTTCTCGGCCCGGTACATGCCGCCCAGAGTCTTACCGATCATCTGAATGTTGCCCATCGGATAGGGGAAACCGTCCATTCCAAAGTAGAAATCGTTGAGCGCCAATGTCTTCTGAAAGTTCGTGTCGTTCGGCGTCAGCGACAGCGCCAGCACAGCCTGGCTGTTGTGGAACATGTAGTTGCGCCCGACCTGACCAGAGGCGTTCGCCAGTCCCTGCGGATGCGCGGCATTGGCGGAGCGCAGCAGCAGAGTGGCGGAATTGGCCGCGCCGCAGGACACGATGAAAATGTCGGCGGCAAAACGGTGCGGCGCGCCTGCGACCGTGGCGAGCACACCAGTGACCGCGGCCCCGGTCGGATCGGTTTCGAGCTGCACGGCGCGCGCGTTGCGCAGCAGCGTGACATTCGGGTGCTCGAGCGCGGGCCGCACGGCAATCACCTCGGCGTCCGACTTGGCGTGTACCAAGCATGGGAAACCGTCGCAGGTCTGGCAACGGATGCATCGGCTATAGGCCATGTTGGTTTCGTTCAGCATGACCGCGGCCGGCGCAGGAAACGGCCGGTATCCCGCCTTCCGCAAATCCTCGGTGAGCTTCGCGATGCGCGGTTCATGCGAGACCGGCGGCGCGGGGTATGGCGCGCTCACCGGCGGCTCAGTCGGATCGACGCCGTGTTCGCCATGGACCTGATAGAGCTGCTCGGCTTCTGTGTAATAGGGCTCAAGCTCGTCGTAGGAGATCGGCCAAGCCGGCGAGACGCCGTCATAATGCCGGATCTCCCCAAAATCCTCCCGACGCAGGCGGTAGAGCGCCGCGCCGAACACCTTCGTCGCCCCGCCCACGAAATAATGCACCTGCGGCTGGAACGGCGTGCCGTCCGGCAGGTACCAGGTTTCGGGCGAGACGTAGCGATTCGCCTGAAACACATCGGCGACACCCCAGTTGCGCGCTTCGCGCGGCAGCCAGTCGCCGCGTTCGAGGATCAGAATCTTCTTGCCGGAAGGGGCGAGCCGATGCGCGAGCGTGCCTCCGCCGGCGCCGCTGCCGATGATGATGACGTCATATCGCTCGACCATCGCCGCGCTAGAGCCCGACGCTGCCTTGCATGATCCCGCCATCGGCGAAGATCGTCGTCGCGGTCAGATAGCCGGCACCATCGCCGGCAACAAATACGACGACAGCGGCGATCTCCTCCGGCTTGGCCATGCGGCCCAGCGGAATGGCCGCGTTGAGCTTCGCCAGCAGCGCCGGATTTTGCATCGTCGAAAGATTGATTGGCGTCGCCACTGCACCAGGCCCGACCCCTACGACTCGGATCCCGTGCGAAGCCAATTCCACACCTGCCGTGCGGGTCAGCATCCGCATCCCGCCCTTCACGACGCAATAGGCTGTGTTGCCCGGCATCGGCCAGTCCTCATGCACGGAGCTGATGTTGACGATGCAGCCGCCGCCGCCTTGCTCAATCATCCGCTTGGCCGCGATCTGCGTGCCGAAGAACGCGCTCTTGAGGTTGATCGCGAGCACGCGCTCGTACTGCTCCTCCGTCGTGTCGAGAACGGAGGTCCGCGTCTCTACGCCGGCATTATTGACCATGATGTCGAGGCGGCCGAATTTTGCCACCGCAGCATCAGTCAATTTCTGCAATTCCTCGATGCGACTGACATCCGCGTCGACGCCGATTGACCTGTCTCCAAGAGCGGCAATCTCGCGCTCCAGCGCCTCGGTTGCTTCGGGGTGGACCACATAGTCGATCACGATGCTCGCGCCCGCCTTGGCGAGTCCGAGCGCGATCGCCCTCCCTATCCCGCTATTGCCACCGGTCACGATGGCCACCTTGCCCGTCAGCGACATGCTAATCCCTTTGCTCGATTGATGAGCCGTAAATTCTCCTCGTTCGGTTCGCTTATCCGGCCCGATAGGCCGATATTATCGGGGGAACCCGCCTTAGCCCAGCATAAGATCGAAACGCTTCAACGCGGCGGCATTGAAGCGCGGCGCATAACGACATGCCGAGTGGCGTCGGTATGCCCACGCCACCCTCCAGACTGGGTCGCTAATCGAGACGCACCCAATCAAGCCACGCACCGAACGCCTGGTCTCGTGGGCTGTCTTTTTGTTAAAGGCGGCAGCGACGCTTGAGGCGCAACTCATCGACCTGGATTGCTGTCCATAATCCGTCGTGTAAGATCACGCCACCATGAAGCGTCCCATAGCAATTGGCCTCACTGCCGTTATTGTCGTCGCGATTGCGGCCGGCGCGATTTATTGGAGCGGGCATGCATCCCCGCCGGCGTCGGGCTTGACCTCGGAGCAGGACAAGGACGCGTTCATCGCCAGCGCCAAGCAGTCATGCATCAAGAGCGAGATGGACGATCCAACGACCCGGCAGAACGGCTTCACCGAGGCGCAGATCGGGCTCTATTGCCAGTGCGCCGCCGAGAAGGCGGCCGACGCGATCACCCCGGACGAGGTGCAATACATCGCCACGAACCGGAAAATCCCGCCCAGCTTCCAGGCCAAGACGCAGGCGATCGCGCAGACCTGCCGCTCGGTCACCTTGCCGGCGCCAGCGCACTGATCGCGGTCGCGGAGAGTGATGCCTCCACGGGGAGTGGAAAATGATGCCCAGGCCCCGACGAAAACCGGACGGTTTCGAAAGGCGAGCCTCATCAATCGGACAGAGAAACACCCCCAAGGGTCGCGCCCAGGTCGGTTCAGAACACGTAGACATAAACCGTTTTGTGAGCGTCCAAGTTTCCAGCCGTGCCGCCCTTCATGCCTTTCTCGATGAAGTGGGCTTCAATGTCCCGAGCGTCGGATCGCGAATCTGCCGCCCAATCCGACCAGCGGTTGACGTTTTCCTTTTCCGTATCCCTCCAATATGCCTTGCGTTCCGCAAGATCGTGCGCAAGGCGCGATGCGCCAAGTTGAATACTTGGTGTTTGCGACCTTGGCGTCGATGTCGGCGATGATGCTCTGCTTGTTTGCCATTTGGACAAACTCCTTCTGTGACGCGAACCGCGCGATTTTGAAAGAGTCATCTCGACCGGTCAGTCAGTTAGCGCATTGCGCACCGGCCATCTTTTACTGAATAACGCCCGCGACGACTCAATGTTGCGGGTTAGCTTCGGTTTCGGGAAGAGGTTGTTTAGGCGTTATCGGCGACGCCTCCACAGACGCTACGGTTGGGTAGGTTAGTTTGGGGCGTCTTTTCTGCGTTGTGATGTCGTTGAATTGTACGAGCTAATAGCCCTTTCGAAGGGGCACAGCCAGGGAAGGCGTATCCCTGCCCGATCCTCGAAAAACCGGCGGTCGAGCAGGATCTAGGAAAAACGCAGACCATTTTTCTTCTGGCGTGCCGGACGACATGAAACAGAGAACCATTGGCTTCTTGTCGTCGCATTCCCGATTCAAGCCGTTTAGCGCCGCCGGAACACGCGCCGAGTATTCGCGCCCGCCGCCGCTGCGCGTTCGTCCTTGTGGCGGAAGATGATGCGGCCCTTGGTGAGATCGTAGGGCGTCATCTCGACGGTGACGCGGTCGCCGGCGAGGACGCGGATGCGCGCCTTTTTCATGCGGCCCGCGGTATAGGCAAGCGTCTCGTGGTCGTTGTCGAGTTTCACGCGAAAGCGCGCGTCGGGCAGTACCTCGGTGATGACGCCGTCGAACTCGATCAGGCCTTCCTTGGTCATGCCCATCTCCTGACGAGAAGGGGCGGCCGAAGCCGCCCCATTCCGTCGTTAAACCGCCTTCAGATTTGCTGCCGAGCTCTTGCCGCGGCGTGGGTCGCTCTCGACGTCGAAGCTGACCTTCTGGCCCTCGTGCAAATTGCCGATGCCCGAGCGCTCGACGGCGGAGATGTGCACGAATACATCCTTCGAGCCGTCGTCCGGCTGGATGAAGCCGAAGCCCTTCTGCGCGTTGAACCATTTAACGGTGCCGATCGCCATTGTGTCGTTCCATGTCGTAAGTGGTGCCGCCGGGCGGAATCGCGCGGCGGATCGGACATCGGTGAAGGGTCGGAAAGCAGGTCCGGCGCTCTCAGGAGCGAAGGCAGCGTGCCGAGGACCCGCATCGAGTCGACGGACGCACACTTAGGCGCTTGATCGCAGGATTGCAAGCTTGGTCGCTATGCCCCTAGTCGCCCCGAGCGCGCGGGGCAAGGTAGGTCATCGCTACCTTAACGCGTGAGGCTTGAGCGCACTAACCAGCGAAGGGCGCATGTGCGTCACTGATCGATGGCGACACATATCCTGCGTTCGGTACACATACTGGGTAAAAGTTGGGAAGAAATACGCGCCCGGGACCGAGGCATCCAAAATCATTGGCGTCCCCACGGGGATTCGAACCCCGGTTTGGGCCGTGAGAGGGCGCTATTCGGCCCTATCCGCGCCTAACGGCGTATAACAAAATGGCTGAAACCCAAGGATTTAGCCTATTTTTAAATAGGCTAGCCTATCGGAGTTTAACCAGGTATATTTTATAGGCGTTTTATAGAGGCCCGTTACGGCCGCGCTCATCGGTAACACGGCCGAGGCGTTTTACATAACGGAGACCGCTGCCATGGCCCGAACAGTCCGCGACGCTAAACTTGAGAGCCCAACATCCCGCGCGAAGCTCCGCATTTCGCCCGTGGCCTATTGGCGGGCGATCGATCCCGGCTTGCACATCGGCTACCGCAAGGGCAGCTCGGGCGGCCGGTGGGTCGCGCGCTGGTACTTGCGCACCGTCGCCCCGGTGCGGGCGCAGCAAGGCGGCGGCAAGTATAAACACGCGGGAGGCAAAGCGTACCGGCACACCACGCTCGACGGCATCACCGATGATCGCCAGCCAGCGGACGGCGCTACGGTGTTGTCGTTCCCGCAAGCGCAAAAGAAAGTCCGCGAGTTGTACGTTGTGGCCAATGCGCCCGCTGTCGCCGCTGGCCCGCTCACGGTACGCGACTGTATCACCGATTATCTCACCTGGATGCAAGGCGCGAGAAAGTCGGCGCGCAACACCCGCACGCGTGCCGAGGCGCTGATCGTGCCGAAGGTCGGCGACGTTGAGTGCGGCCGCCTGACCACCGACGAAATACAGCGCTGGCTTAACGATCTGGCAAAACTGCCGCCGCGCCTCCGCACGCGCAAGGACGAGAAGCAAAACTATCGCAATACCGATGGCGACCCGGAGGCACAGCGTAGGCGCCGGGCGACCGCCAACCGGACCCTGACGATCCTCAAGGCTGCGCTTAATCGCGCCTGGCGCGCCGGCAAAATTCCAAGCGACACGGCCTGGCGCCGGGTTGAACCCTTCGAAGCGGCCGACGCGCCGCGCGCACGCTATTTGACGATTGCCGAGGCAAAACGGCTCATCAACGCGAGCGCGGCGGACTTCCGCACGTTGGTGCAAGCCGCGCTCGCGACCGGCGCGCGTTACGGCGAATTATCGGCGCTCAACGTTGGCGACTTCAACGCCGACAGCGACACGCTGCATATTCGGACGAGCAAAAGCGGCAAAGGCCGCCATGTCGTCCTGGCCGAGGAAGGCGCGAAATTCTTTGCAACTCTCGCCGCCGGCCGCGCCGCGGACCAGCCGATGATCGCCAAGGCCGATGGCGGCCGATGGCTTCCGTCGCACCAGGCGCGGCCGATGGTCGACGCTTGCAAGGCGGCCAAGATCAAGGGCGCGTCGTTTCATTGTTTGCGGCACACCTATGCGTCGCTCGCGATTATGAATGGAGCGCCGCTCCTGGTTGTCGCCAAGAACCTGGGGCACAGCGATACGCGGATGGTCGAAAGGCACTACGGGCACCTGGCGCCAAGCTACATCGCCGACGCCATTCGCGCGGCGGCGCCGGAATTCGGGTTCAAGCGCGCGCAGAAAATCGCCCGCATCGACCGGGCACGCGTGTGATGCCGGCCAGGGCGCGGTAATTTTTGGATTTACTTATTTAGGCGGCCCTATATTATATTAGCACCTACCTGTTACGGACCCGGCGCGGCGCGGGTTAGCCTTCGGGCACGGCCGCCAGACAAAACCGAAAAGCAGGAGACCACATGCCCCGCAACCATCGCGTGGGCCTGCTCTCCTCTGCGTGATCGGAGCGGGCCGGCGCGACACCCTGGAGGTCCGCGCCCGTGTCTCGTAAATCCAACCACCGCAGAAAGCGTTCGTCTGTCGATCTGGCGGCGATCGAACACAAGTCCGCTTTCAGCCGCGCGGAATTCTGTGCGCGCAATTCGATCTGCATTGCAACTTTGAACAACTGGCTCCGCGACGGCTACGGGCCGCGTGTGATGCGGATCGGCGGGCGCGTGATGGTTTCGCGCGAGGCCGAGGCCGACTGGAAACGTGCCCTAGAGCAGGGTGCTATCGGTGTGCCAAGGCGCGGCCGGCCGCGCAAAATCGCCGCGACTGCGCACGCCGCAGCGTAGCGCAAATGCGCGACCAGAAAGTTAGACATGACGCAGCAAACCCATGCCGGCGTCGGTCAGCGAATGACCTGTCGCCAGCGAACGACAGGATCAAAACAAAATGGACTATCCACAAACAGAACGCCCCGGCGGGAAGGCCGGGGCGCTCAAAGATTCATGCTCAATCAACGGCGACGCGGATTATACGGCCGCCGCCGGCGGGTGTAAACGGCTAGCCGCCGACGCCCGGCTTTTGCGCGCCATAGCCGACGTGCTCGGCGCCGATACCTTTGATCAGTACCACGTCGCCGTCGAAGCGCCGCGGCACCCAGGGCTTTTGTGCGCGCTGTCCTTTCTTTCGCCCACCATCGACCGCCGCCACGCCACGCTGTCGCGCCGAACAACCGCAGTGGTGGCGCGCTGGCTTCACGGAATGCTGGACCGGGACGTCGATGGCCTGCGGCTTGAGTGCGACCGCGTTGGCTGGTTCCACATCGAGGGCGGCAACGTCGTCGCCGGCCCGTTGGGGCTGTCGCCATGACCGGGCTCGAACTAACGCGGCTTGCGAAGCACGGTGGCCCACTGACCAAGCGCATCTCGCTGACGCCCGATGGCAACGTGCACAGCGACGGCAGCACCTGCTTCATGGCCGAGGGTGAGGCGACGCGGCTCCGGTTAAACGACATCGCCGAGCTGGCGGGCGTGATCGACGCGATGCAGCCGCACGAGGCGCTCGCGCTTGGCGCGCTGCGCGACGACCAACCCGATGCAGTGCGGATCGCGTCAAAGGAAAAACTCGCCACGATGAACGGCGCGCCGCCACCGCACGTCGTAACGCGGAGCCTCGCCACTTTCGTCTACCGCGCCAAGCTTCCGGCGCTCGCACTGCTCGACCTCGATATAAAAGGCATGCCGCCCGAGGTTGCGGCACGCTTCGGCGCCTACGCCTCTTATTGGGACGCGCTTGTCGCGGTGCTGCCGTTGCTCAAGGGTTGCGCCTACGTCTGCCGCCGCTCGACCAGCGCCGGGCTCTACCGTTCCGATACCGGCGAGCGGTTCGCCGGCAGCGGCGGCGCGCATATTTATGTGCCGGTCGCGGACGGCGCCGACATAGCCAGGTTCCTCAAGCAGCTGCACGCGCGCTGCTGGCTCGCCGGTCTAGGCTGGAAGATGCTCGGCGCGGGCGGCCAGCTGCTCGACCGCTCGATCGTCGATCGCGCGGTCGGCTCGCCCGAGCGCCTGGTCTTCGAAGGCGCGCCGGTGCTTGATGCGCCGTTGGCGCAGGATACCGCCGCGCGTGCGGCGGCGGCCCACCCCGGCGACGCGCTCGATAGTGTCGCGGCTTGCCCGCCGCTGACCATCCTGGAAAATCTTCGGCTGCAAGAACTGGTGGCGCGCGAAAACCAGCGGCTTGCACCGGCAGCAACCTTGGCGCGCGCGGAATATATCGCCGAGCGCGCGCTGGCGCTGAGCCAGCACAAAGGAATCCCGCTCGAGCGCGCGCGGCACATCATCGCGCGGCGCTGCGCGGCGGTGCTGCTACCGAGCGACGGGCTGCCCTTCGACAACGGTGCGCTGGCGCACGTCACGGTCGGCGACGTGCTCGACAACCCGGCGCGCTTTGACGGCGAGACGCTGGCCGACCCGCTCGAAGGGCTGGGCTACGGCCGCAACGTCGCCAAGATCATGCGCGATGGCGAGGGCTGGCCGTGGGTCTTCTCGTTCGCGCACGGCAAGACGATCTACCGGCTGCGCTACGACTCCGCCGCCCTCGAAGCGAAGCTCAAGGCGGCGCCGAAGGAATCGGTCGCGGACACGTTCGCGCGACTCTTGCCGGTGAGCGAGATCGACGAGCGCGAGGCGGAGCGACTGAGCGAACTTGTCGTCACCACGGCCGGCATCGGCAAGCGCGCGCTTAGCCAAATGGTCAAGCGCGTGCGCGGAGACCACAGCACGCGCCAGCACGAGCGGGAGCGGGAGCGCCAGTTGGCTGAGCGGAACGACCCGCGCCCGCGGATACCGGCGCCGGCTGACGACGCCGAGTGGCTCCCGCAAATGGAGGTGCTCAACGGCGTACTCGGCACGTCGAAAGCCGCCGAGCCGCCGATGCGCGACCTCGACGGCTACATGGCCGAGGTACGCGCGCGCCGCGTGGTGAGCATGCACGAGCTAATGGCCGAGGGCGCCAATAGCACGGAGAAGGATGAGTCGCGCCTGCCGGCGCCGGAGCAGCTGCTGCTGACGCGGCTCGACGACGCGCAGCTTGCCGAGATGATCGAGCGACATGTCGATTACGTCGACGCCAAAGGCCGCTCGGTGCATCTGGCCGGCCCTTTCGTAAAGCATTTTGCTAAGCGCAGCGACGATGCGCTGCCGACCGTCCATGCGGTCGCGCTCCTGCCTATCGTCTTGCGGGGCGGCGAAATTCTATCCGCGCGCGGATTGCTGCGGGAGCGCGGCATCGTCTTCCGCGTGCCGGAGCAGCTACTCGCGCTTTTGCCGAAGCGCGACGATTGCACGGCCGCCAAGGTTGCCGAGGCGACGCGCTACCTGATCGACGAATGGCTTTGCGACGTTGCCGCGGATTTCGCCGGTATGTGTGTTGCCATCGCCGCGGCACTGACGATCATCGAACGACACCTTCTGCCGGAGCGGCCGGCCTTCTTCGTCCGGGCCGGCCAGCGCGGCTCGGGCAAAACGACATTGATCCACATGATCGCCAAGGCAACGCTAGGGTGGCGCGCGACGGCGGCGGCCTGGTCCCCATCGGAAGAGGAGCGGCGCAAGTCGATGTTTGCGTATCTGAGCGAGGGCGTGCCGCTCCTTGTTTGGGACAACATCGAACGCGGCGCGGCGATCTCCTGCCCGTCGATCGAGAAGGCGTTGACCGCCGAAACCTACAGCGACCGCGTGCTTGGTCTCTCGGAAAGCCGCACCGTGCCGGCGACTACGGTGCAAATTTTCACCGGCAACAACATCGAGGCGCGCGGCGACCTCGCTTCACGCACACTCACCATGCGTCTGCGCGCCGACCGACCCGACCCGGAGAACCGGCCGTTCACGCACAGCGACCCGCTCGCTTGGACAGCGGCGCACCGCGGCGAGATACTGGCCGCGCTCTATACGGTGCTGATCGGCAACCCGAAGCGCGAAAAAGGCGAGACGCGATTCAAGGTCTGGTGGCAACTGGTCGGATCGGCGGTCGAGCATGCGGCCGCGCAATATGCGAAGTTCTACCCGGACAAGGCCGCGCCGCCCATAAAGTTCGCGACACTCTTCCTCGACGGCGAGGGCGAAGACGAACAGGCCAGCAGCCTGGCGACAGTGCTGACGATCTGCCGTGACAGATGGCCGGATGGTGCGCACTGGCGCGCGGCCGATCTTAAGGACTTCATCACCCCATTTTACAGCGCGCCGCCTGCCGGCGGTCACGAAGAGGCCGAGCGCCAGCGCGAGCGGGAGCGTGGTGATTTGTTGCGGGGGTCGATCGCGCAGGCCTGCGGCAAGGAACTACTAGGCGTCAGCGCGCGGACGCTGACCTGGGCACTCAAACCGCTGGTCGATGTGCCGGTGCTGATTGATGACGAACCTTGGGCGCTGCGCAAGCTGCGAGGGCGCAAGGCTGACGGCTTCTGGGTTGAGAAGATCGAGCAAAGGGGGTTGAAACTGGCATGACCGCCGCAACTGCCGTAACTGCCGTAACCTTACAGCCGGTAAAAAGCTGGGGGGAGGGTGATTCCCTTTTTACCAAATCACCTCCCGCGCGTACTTTTTTGGGCTGGCAAGTTACGGCAGTTGCGGCAGTTACGGCGCCCTGGCCGGTCGATACCCGCTCCGCGCTCAGCTGCACGCGCGACAAACAGTGCTTCCGCCGTTGCCGCGCCTGCAGGCCTGGGCGGAAAGCGCCGTCCGCGCCTTTACAGGGCCCTAACGCACGACGAGAAAAGCCCAGTTCTATTAGCGTTTAGTACCGTCGCGGCGTACAATGTAAAACGGTAATAAAATAAGGTAGGCCGTCGCGTGCCTTTCAAAGCCCGCAAATTAAGCCCTGGAAGTGGCCCGGTCGTCTTGGCCAAGCTCGACCAGCGCACGCGCGAAGCGCGCCTGATGGCCGAGACCCGCGCATCGCTGATCCATCACCTCGGCGGCGACCCGTCGCCGGTGCAGGCCGCGCTCGTCGACCGCATCGCGCTCCTGACGCTGCACGTCGCGCTCTTCGACCGCAAGGCGCTCGAGGCCGGCGGCTTGGACGAGCGGGATTCGAGATCGTACTTGGCCTACAGCAACAGCCTGGCACGCGCGCTGCGCCAGCTCGGCCTGCAGGGCGTTGCGCCGAGGCCGCCGAGTTTGGCCGATTATCTGCGGGCCAAGGCCGCCGGCACGCAACCCGAGCCCATCGCGTGATCATCACGCCGGCCGCCGCCATCGACGATCCCAAGCTGCTCGGCGGCGCCTTCGTCGGATCGAGTTGGAACACATGGCGCGCGATCCTCAAGGCCGCGTACGCCGAGCCGCTCGACGATGCCGAGCTTGCCCTGTTTCATTCCGTCGCTGGTCAACGCGCTCCACCGAGCCGCCGTGTGCGCGAGCTTGTGGTGATCGCCGGCCGGCGCAGCGGCAAGGATAGTATTGCGAGTGCCGTGGCGACGGGCGCGGCGATGGGTGACTATTCCACCCATCTGCGCCCTGGCGAGCGCGCGAGCGTTCTCTGCCTCGCCTGCGATCGAGAGCAGGCGCGCATCGTCCACCGCTACGTCGTCGCGTACTTTCAGCGGAATCTCTTGCTGCAGCAGCTTATCGAGCGCGAGACCGACGACGGGCTTGAGTTGAACAACGGCGTTGAAATCATCGTGGCCACAAACTCGTTCCGCGCTGTGCGCGGCCGGACGGTTGCATGCGCGATCTTCGACGAGGCGGCCTACTGGCGCAGCGAGGAAAGCGCGAACCCCGATGAGGAAGTCTACAACGCGGTGCTGCCCGGCATGGTGACGCTGCCCGGCTCGATCCTCGTGATCATCACCACCGCCTACCGCCGCGCCGGGCTCGCGTACCAGAAATACCAAGCACACTTCGGAAAGGATGACGACGACGTGCTTGTGGTCTACGGCCCGAGCACCGCGTTTAATCCGTCACTGCCGCAGGCCGTCATCGACGCTGCGCTGGCACGCGACCCCGAAGCCGCGGGCGCAGAATGGCTAAGCCAATGGCGCAGCGACCTGACGGACTTCCTCGACCGCGGGCTGATCGAGGCTGCCGTCGATCCGGGCGTCGTCGTCCGGCCGCCGGATGGCCACCGGCTATACGTCGGCTTTTGCGATCCTTCGGGAGGGAGGGGCGACAGCTTCACGTGCGCCATCGCGCACGCCGAAGGTGAAACCGCCGTGCTCGACGCGCTTTATGAGAAACGCGCGCCGTTTGATCCGAGCACCGTCGTTGCCGAGGTGGCGGAGATGCTTCGCACCTACGGCTGCGCCAGGGCGACGGGCGACAATTTTGGCGCGGCTTGGGTCGCCGAGGCTTTCGAGAAGCACGGCATCCGGTACATCGTCAGCGACCGCAAGCGCTCCGCCGTCTATCTCGACGCATTGCCGCTGTTCACGGCCGGCCGCGCACGCATCACCGACAGCCCGCGCCTTGTCCACCAACTCGTCTCGCTGGAGCGTCGCACAACCCGCGCTGGCAAGGACGAGGTTAATCATCCCTCGGGCAGCGCCGACGATGCGGCGAATGCCGCCTGCGGCGCGCTGGTGCTTGCCGCAACCGACGCGCGGCCGACGTTGATCCCGCGCGCCGCGGTCAAGATCGATCGGCCGGATGACAAGCTCGGCTTTGTGCGCGCGGCATTTGCTGCGCTTTGGCTGGCATCCGACGGTGAGTGCGGCTACGTGCTTTTTGCATATTGCTACGGCCCTGGCCCGCGCGGCTCACTGGTCATTACGGGTTTTGATCAGCGCCCCTGGAGCGGCGCCGTTCCCGAGATCGTCGCAGCCTCTATCGACATGGTCGCAGAGACCGCGCGCGAGCAGAACGTGCGTTCGATGAATAGCGGAGTCAGCGCGATCATGCTTTGCCCGGCGCAATTGCAGCAACAATGTTCCGTCGCAATGGATCGCGTGTTCGCGCCGCGCCTGCCCCGCATTGACGCACGCCGTCGGGAGGTCGGCTGCGAGGCGATCGACGCGCGTTACCTCCGCGATCCAACCGACTTGATCCTGCAAGCGTCGGCGGTCGTTCACGAGGGGCTCGTACGCCTAACGGCCGCGGCCGAGAAGCTGACGTCCGGTGTGCCGTTGTGGAGCGCGCTTGCTGCGCGGCCGGGCGAGGCGATGTTCGATGATCCGTTACGAACCGCGCTGCTGCTCGGGATCGTTCACGGGATCGGCGAGCCGCCGCCGGACGCTCCGCCGGCAATCCCTGCCGCAAGATTGACGGCCTTCGGATGATCGCGCCACAGGAGAAAGTTATGGACCTGGAAATACAATACCATCTTGACGAGGGCCGCATTCTTTTCGAGCGGTTGCTTCGCCATCGTGACGAGATGCGCGCGCTGTCGGCGCGCTGCGACGCCGAAGACGCGCCGGTGTCGACCGTCACCAGACACATCGTCAAGGGCATAACGCAAAAGTTCGAGCGCGCGCTTGATGCGATGCGTGACTGCAATCTCTCGCCGCCATCGAAAGCCGCGTAATGGTCTCCGTCGCCGAATGCGCAGCTGCCGCCCACGCCGCGAGAACGCGCGCCCCGCGACCCATGACGCACGCCGAGCGCGCGAAGCGATTTTACGCGAGCGCGTCCTGGCGCCGCGTTCGCTATCAGGCGCTCAGCGCCAACGCCAAGCGCAACGGCGGGGTCTGCCGCTGCGAACTTTGCGGGCGCGGCCGCCCCGACGGCGCCGTGCTGCACTGCGACCACATCGAGCCGCTGAGCAAGAACTGGAGCCGCCGTCTCGATCCGACGAACGTCCAGGTGTTCTGCGCCGGCTGCAATCTTGGAAAAAGCAACCGCGACGCCACGGACTTTCGGCCGTCACCGCGAGAATTGGAGACCGCACAATGAATCGCGCCGGTGCTGCTGATCACCTCCCCGGCCGCGATGATCGTCGGCGAGGCGTTTTCAGATCGCGCCTCGCCGGCGTTCTATTCGCTGCAATCGCGCGCGCGCGGCCAAGGGAGCGTTAACGTCGCGCGCAGCGCCCGCCGGCCGGCGTTTCATTTTTCAACAAGGAGCGAACGATGAGCGATAAAAGCGAGAACCGTTTGCCGTGCACGATCGAAGGCGGCGCTCGCCGCGTCGACAGCGACGACGGCGGTGCGAACGCCGATTATCAAAATGAATTGGCGTTGCGCGCCCGCGAGCGTGGCAAGCGCATCGCCGAGGCCGCGGTGCGTGCGGCGCGCATGCCGCCCGAATCGCCGGAGGCCGCATGACGGCGAAACCGCTCAAACTGGTAGAGCCGGCGCCGTCGTGCGCGACTTGCAAATTCAGCAGGGGCACGGATCGCGCGCAGCTCGACTGCCGCCGATTCCCTCAAACCATCGCCAAGCACCGCGGCGAATTTTGCGGAGAGTTCCAACAACGGAGCGAAGCATGACCACGACCGATGCCGACCTTGAACGCGAGAACGCGGCGCTGCGACAGCGCCTCACCGATGCCGAGAACCTCTACGCGGCCATCCAACGCCCGGCGACGCCGACCGAACGCGACCAGCTTGCGACGACGCAAGCGCGCGCCGACAGCCTGGCGGCGAAGTTTGGCGAACACGCACCGGCGCCGATGCCCGGCGAGCGCCCAGACAATTTCAGGCGGCGCGTGCTAAGTGGCCTGAAAAAGTTTTCCCCTCAGTTCGCCGACTTTGACGTAGCCCGCGCGGACGACGCCTTGCTGGCCGTAGCTGAGCCAGCGATCTACGAGGCGGCAGAGGCCGTTGCGCACGCCGGCACCGCGACGACCGCGGCGCTGGTTAAAGTCGAGGAAGCCGACTCCACCGGCCGCAAGATCACCCGCTATTACGGCGACAACCTCGCGTGGATGGCGCCATTCATGTCCGGCGGTCAGATTGTGAGGATCAACCGGCCATGAGCGATCAACGCACCGCGCGCGCCGAGCTGTTCGCCAAGCTGCCGACTGACGCACTCCGCAAGGCGCGCAACGAAGCCGCATCGCGCGGCGATCTCGATCTGGCGAACGATGCACTCGCCGCGTTGAACTTGCGCGCAGTCTCGCAGACCCCCGAGATCGAGCACGCCGGCGAATTATACGAGCACGTCCATGAGCCGTCGCGCGCGAATGGCTGGCGGGGCAGCGTCACGTACACCGGCGACAACATCGCTTGGATGGCCCCGATGATGACCGGCGGCCAGGTAGGGCGGATTAACCGCGACGCGGCGGTCGTCGCCCGACAGACTGTTGACCTCAAGGCGGGCGAGCGCGTGCAGATCGTCAAGGCAGACGGCACGGCACGCAGCGCATGACCGCCGCCTTCGCTTTGCCGCCAAGCGCCTGGCCTGCCGTCGTCGCCGACCTAAGCCGCGCGCTGTCGCAATCGGGGCGGCGCGAGAATGAGATCGCGGCGTTCATCGACGCGCTGCGGCCCGTCGTCACGGCGGTCGAGCGCGCCGGCACGCGCATTGACGCCGAGATCGCCTGGGCGCTGCTCGCCGTCGAAGCCGACAGGCAGCGCCGCCGTGCGCGGCACGGCCGCATCGCCGGATCGAACCGCCGCACGATTGCCGAGGCGCGGCCGTGACCGACAGTGGGCAATGCCCGTGGTGCGGGCGCAAGCTTCCGACTGGCCGACGCCATGGGAGTGCTCGGCGGTTTTGCTCGGCCGAGTGCCGTTACGCTCTACAGGCTGCGGCGCGTTGCTGGGCCATGATGCAGTTTGACGCTGGCATGGTGTGACAGCCGAGACCCTCAAGGCCGCTCAGGAAAGCGCGCGCGCTTCCGATGGCCGTTTTATCGACGCTCAGGCCAGTCTGGCCGCCGGGAATCGGTTGACGGCGGCTGGTGCAGCGCGCGCGCTGGTCCACGCCGATCCTGTGCCCGACCTGGCCGAGCGCCGTGCCAGGCTGAGACGGGCAAGCAGGACCCTCAGCCCATGAGCGGCTTGCCGCGCATCGGGCGCGAGCGTCTGCCAGGGCGCCGGCCGGGCGGGGTTGCTTTGGGTCGCCTGAATTATGAACGCTGCGGATCACAGTAAACTCGTCGATTGCGTGGACCTCGTGATCGGCGATCCGGGTCCGCTGCCTATCCGGCTCGCGCGCGTCGAACGCAAAATCAAGGTGCCTGCCTAATTCAATTGCTGCCGTCGGCGATCACATTAAGTTGGGCCATGGCCTCTTCGAAGACGGGCCTAACATCATCGACAAACCCCGCAACGGCGCGCCAATGATCCGCGGCGCTCAGCGCCGGGTTGGTAAGGCAAAGGTTGGCCTGCCGATCGATCGATTCGTTGTACACATTCAGAACCGCCATCAATCGCAACATTGTCGGACCGGCGGGATAGCCGAGAATATGGATCCGAGACGTACTGTCGGTGAGAACTGCCGGAACCTCTATTTTTGCGCCTAGCAGCAGCTGCGCCGCCGAGGTCTTCTGCAAGGTTTCATCGACTGACCCGCTGACGGCCGTCAACCTGACTGTACTCAGCTGTACGGCCAGATCGTGCACGGCAAACCGGATCGCCGTTGCAAGGCACTGGGCCTCGAGCCGCCGCTCTTTCGCTGAGCCGTGCATCCTTCGCTGATTCTGTACAGCAGGAACAATGAATGCAGCGACCGCGATCACCAGGGCCGTGACGGATGTTAGGGTCTGCCAGTTCATGTCGGCCGACGGACTAGCCTGCATCACTATCGTTCCATAGAAAAACCTGTCTGAAGGCCAGCGGCCACCGCCGAATTGGCACTTGCCAGAAGGCGCACCGCGAATCCTCAACGGCGTCCGTCAGATCATTGGCTGCGACGTGAATCTTTTCGATCCGTTCCAAATCAGCCGCACGGCCGGCGCTATCAAACTGGCCCCCGGTTGCCGCTTGCCGGAATGCCATGAGATTCGGCACACCGCCGAATCGATATGTAGGAAACCGCCTGACAATGCGGGCATTCAGGCTTGCAACCCGTTTGACCTTGATCTTCAATTTGCGAGCGCGCCGTTCGAGTTCGGGGCTGTCCGGCTGACACCAATATTTCTCGGCCGCGTCAGCCACTTCTTGGATTAGGTCGGTCAGCGTCTTGATGGCGGCGTCGCGCTCGGCGCGCCGCGAGGTGAAGCGTCCCGCGATGCCGCCAGCTGCCGCACTCAGTGCAAGCTTGAATAGCTCAAGCCCCATCCCCGCCATAGCGTGCTAAAGGGGCTTCGCGCGATCTATGTACGACCAAATTTCTTGAACCAGGCTCGGGTCTTCATCGCTCTGCAAGCGAAGCTTGTTGTGGAGCTGCTGCGCGGTGAACTTCCCATCCCGAACCAATCCACCGAAGGCTTCCTCGAGGAACGACGAGCCATAGCCCTCGGTATCGTCCAACTGGACAACCACAACATTCGCGTTTTCGAGCGCAGGGATCAACACGCGCTTGCGGAATGCCTCGCCGCTAAAAGGGCCGTCATCGAAGGACCGCCCCGCAGGCGCGGGGTTGAAATCTTTGCCGACGCTGATTGTCCGTGCATCCATCGCCAATCCCACACGAGCCTTAGAGGTCAATTTCCCACTGGATCAACGTGCCGCCCAGCAAGGTTTCGTAATCGACTAACTGCTCCGGTTGCCCAGCACAATATATGTATTCTCCGCAGCGGCTCAAGATTCTTAGCCTCGCTTGCCTTGCAGAGTTGGCGAGCCGCCTGAGATCGGGCAGACCGCGGCCCTGATACGGGTTTCCTGTTCGCGTTGCGCCCAGATCCATTGCCGCGGCGATCCTCGTCGAATCACGGTCGGTCCACCCGCGCCGCTTGATGAAGTCGACAATGCTTTGGAGTGGGAACCGGCGGGGGAGCGTATTCGGGATGCCCACGCCTTGATCAAACACCAGAGCGCGGAGGGATTTGCGGGCGATGTCGTAGCCGCCGCCAATCCACCATTCATCGGGTAGGATCGGCGTGTGATCTTCGAACGGCCCGTGGTAGGCGTGTTTGTGCACGTTCGTCATCGCCTCGGTCACGCCACGGAAGAGTGCACGACGCGACTGTGGTACCGCGCTTTCGCCTGTGACCCCTTCGAGGCGCTCACGAAGGGCGATTGCCTCGTCTCCGCGTGCGCCTGAGCCTGATCGAAAGCGAATGAACCGCTGCGTTGACTGCGCGGTTGGATCGAACGCTGGCGGGTTCTTCGCATCAACAAGATCAAACAGCCCCATTTCGAGCAGAAGTTGTGCGATGCCCGGATCCCACCGCTCGATATCCATAACTATGGGCCGAAAATTCCGTATCCGCCTCCAGCGATCAATTTCGGAAGCGAGAACGAGCGCCGCTGCCGGCGTGACACGACGAAGGGTGGTAAAATCAAGGTGCAGTGCGTGGCGCTTGCGGACGGCGCGCCGGATCGAGCGATAAATCTCGATGGTGTCATATCGGTTCTCCTTGAGGCTGAGAACCTCGGGCATCCGCACGTAAAGGCGCCGTCGGGCCGGACGTGACTGCGGCGGCGGATTTGCGGGCACCGGATAAGCACTGCGCACGGCCAATGGCGCGAGGCCGGCCTCGCGCATCAAACGGCGGCGGTGCCATCGCCGAAGCTGCTTTCGGCGACGATACCTCCATAGGCGTAGCTGCCGCTTTGTAGGTTTCCGCATGAAGATCGTTGGCGTGCGTACCGGGATAATCAGTACACGAGTACGAAGTGAACAGACATTGTGAACTGCCTAAGAGCTAAATGCGACCGGCGCGCTGCACCGCGTGTGGGCGCAAGGGCGCGACGCTACAGCACCCGGGGTGGGTCGATTCGGAAGTAGGATGGATGCCGTTTCCCACGTCTCGATTAGTTGGAGATAGCGATAGACAACAAAAGCGGAGGCCTCCACATGCGACCGTACACATCGAAACAGATGGGTGACGCCTGCGAAATGTTGGTCGCCGGCGAAGTAACGCTCGCTGGTGTTCCAGCAATCAAGGTGCCCGATAATTGGCCGGACTATGATGTGATCGCGCAGCCGAAAGAGCAACGCCCGCAACGGATTTCGGTGAAATCACGAACCTTCAAACGCGGCGGTGATACTTTCGTAGCGTACAGTGCCGAGGATCAGTTCGAATGGTTGGCAATTGTATTGCTTCCGGGCGATGGTCAAACGGAGCGGAGATTTTTTATAGTGCCACGAAAAGTTGCAGATGCGAAAGCGCGACACGACAAAGCTACGTCACGGACCGCGAACGAGCGATATTGGAGGCAAGACGAGATACCGACGCTGTTCGCAGAATATAAAAGCAATTTCAGCCTGTCGATGACCGGAGCCGTCATCCCCTCGGGCAGATCAGAGACGATGTAGGCACCCGCGCGGGGAATGTGCGTCTGTCGTCAATCAACGCCAGCGCCAGCGCCGCCGCCGCCGCCGTCGTCGTCGTCGTCGACCGCGTGCAGTTCGTGCCAGATAGACCAGCACGATCACCACGACGATCACCAGCAGGACGAACGTCACCGGCATTTTGATACCCTAGCGCGGGCGGCGCCTGATGAACCGGCAGATGCGGTGTGGCCATAAAAGATCCGCTGGAAGTGCGAATTTTTCCCTCCGTCCCGGCCCTCTCGATTGTAGGCCGGCACAGGCGCGGCCCGCAGTACAATTGCGAGTTCGATTTTATAAAGAGGGACGCACATGACTGATGGCTGGACCGGCCGCCCGTGCCCGCACTGTCGCGGCACCGGCAGCGCGCTCGAGGACGACGGCCAGTCCATCCGTTGTCCAGCTTGCAGCGGCACCGGCCAGGAGTGGGGGGAGATCGAGGACGAGCCGACGATCAGAGAGCCGGGGGCGGGTTAGACCGTTGATGGTGCGTTCTTAGGGGCGGCCCGCACGCGCCTCGCCGATGGTGGCGCAGCGCACACGTTCGTAGCAACCGCGGCCGCGAAAGGCGCACGCCACGAAATGCTCGGCGTGATCGGCGATCCATAGCTCGCGCTGGTCGAGGTGCATGCGATTCAGATAGAGGAACGCACGCGCATGTCCGAGGAGTTTCATCGTTGGCCGACAGCCCTGACGAGCCAAGCGGCTAACGCGGTATATTTTATAGTCGTTTTACGACCGCGACCGCCAGAAACCTAAGTCATTGATTTAATTGGCGTCCCCACGGGGATTCGAACCCCGGTTTGGGCCGTGAGAGGGCCCCGTCCTAGGCCTCTAGACGATGGGGACGCATAGCGGGCTTAATTAACCGCTCACGCTCAATGGGGCAAGCCCCGCGGGGACGCCAACGAAAACAAGGGGTCAATCGGGCCTTCTAAAAACTTCCCCAACTCTAACCCAATAAGCGGTGCGAAGATAGCGTGCGACCTCCAAGCTACGGCTATGACCAAAAATTATTTCGTTATGCAAATATGTGCGGAGATCGCCTGCATACGCTCAAACCAAGCGAGCGGCATCCGGTAGCGGCTTGGTCAGCGTGGCATCGTCACTCCGCGCGTCGTTGGCCCGCGTCGAAATCGAATAGGCAGTCATTAGCTGCGATGGATTCGGCTCTCGGACTTTCTTCGTGCCTCTGGATCCAGGCTGAATGGGACTGTCGCGTCCAACGCAAGACTCGCCGTCGACCGCGCGAACACGATCACTCCCTGAAATTCACGTATTGCAGCGGCTGCGCGATCTTGAGGCCGCGCACCAGTTGGATCGCGGCCTGAAGGTCGTCGCGTTTCTTGCCGCTGACGCGCAGTTCCTCGCCCTGGATTGCGGCTTGCACCTTGAGCTTCGAATCCTTGAGCGCGCGCACGATGCTCTTGGCCAGGTCGGCGCCGATGCCTTGTTTCAACGCCACCGCCTGCCGCAGCATCTGGCCGGCGGCCTTTTCCGACGGCTTGAAGTCGAGCGCGGCGGCATCGACCTTGCGGCGCGTCATGTGGCCTTTGAGCAGCTCTTCCAGCTGGCGCAGCTTCATGTCGTCGTCGGCCAGGATCGTCAGCGCCAGTTCCTCGCGTGTCACGGTCGACTTGCTGCCCTTGAAATCGAAGCGCGTGACCAGCTCGCGCGCCAAACCGGCGAGTGCATTGTCGACTTCGGCAAGATCGAGACGCGAGACGATGTCGAAGCTCGGCATGGTATCCTTGATGCGGGACCTGCGCGCGACTTATAGCGCGTCCGATCGGCACCGGCCAGGGCAGTGGAGGCGGCACACATGCAACGGATGATCCTCGCCGCTTCGGGCGCGATGGGTGCGCTCGGCATCGCCACCGCAGCCTGGGCAGACCATCGCTTGGCCGGCGTCGCCGACGCCGAGCATCTCAAATTCGCGTTGATAGCGGCGCACTTCGCTTTGGGGCACGCGGTGGCGCTGCTCGCGCTGGCCGCGCTGCTGCGCGACGGGATCGGCGGCGGCGCGCGCACCTATCTGGGCGTCGCGGCCGCGTGCTTCTTCAGCGGCTTCGTCCTGTTCTGTGGCGGATTGTGGCTGCTTGCCGCTGGCGCCTCGCCAGCCTGGGCGCGTGCCGTCCCGGTTGGCGGCACACTTTTCATCGTTGGCTGGCTTGCCGTTCTCGCCGCCGCGCTGGCGCCGCGGCCGGTCCGCTAACGCAGGCTGCGCGGGATCTTGATGCCGGCGTCGCGGTAATAGCGCAACGCGCCGGGATGCAGCCGGACGCCCAGCGCAGCTAGCTGCGACGGCAGAACCGCCGCCCAAGCGGGGTTCTTCTTGGCGAGGGCGAGGCGCTGCGACCAGAACGCCTTGGTCAGAGCAAAAGCAGTCGCATTCGTCATGGCCAGCGTGGTGTAGGCGCCGGCCGGCAGCGCCAGCGTTGTCACGTCGTGCTCGATCCCCGGATACGTGCCGCGCGGAACGACGATCGCCATCATGTTGCCGGCGGCGGCGTGAACCTTGGCGATGGCCGACGGCGGTATGCTCAAAAGCCCGATCGGCGTGGTCTTGGCGAGAGCGACGAGGCCGGGCAGGGGAAAACTACCGACGACGGCAAAGCCGCCGATCTGCTTGCCCTTGAGGGCCGCCGGCGCGCCGGCAACGTTGCTGTCGATCAGCTGAACCTGCGTGCCGATGCCGAGCGCCTGAAAGGCCTCCTCGGTGACGCGCTCGCCCAGCGTGCCGCGGGTGCCGGAAATGAACGATTGACCCGCCAGGTCGGCGAAATCCTTGATCGTGCCGTCGCGGCGCACCACCCAATGGATCGTCTGCGCTGGGATCGGAAAGAGCGCACGGATCTCGTCGTAATGCGGGTTGCTCGCGAACGGTTTGTCGCCACGGCGCGCTTGGCGGATGACGCTCGGCGCGGCGGTGAAGACGTAGTCGCCGGTGACCTTGTCGATGTCGGCGACGTTCTGGATCGAACCCTGGCTTTCGGCGACGACCAGGGTGAAGGCGCCGTTGCCGGCCAGCGCCAGGGCCTCGGAGAATTGCCGGGCCAGGGCATAGTTCGGGCTGTCCGATTTGCCGGCGTGGACCGTGATGGTCTTTTCCGCGGCGACGGCCGGCGCGGCGACCAGCATTGCCGCCAGCAGCGCCGTCACCCGCCATCCCCTAGTCATCGCTCGAAACAACCGCGCGAACCGTTGCCTGCCGCCAAAGGCGCGAGACTATACTGCGCGCCGCGCGGCGAAAAGGTCCGATCGGTTGTCGCAATGACGCGGGCTGTGCGACACTCGGCACTGCGCCACAGCCGAAAAACAACGACAGGACGCGAGGCGACATGCCCACCCTTCTGGTTACGCACGAGGCTTGCCTGCGCCACGATCCCGGCGCGTATCATCCGGAATCGCCGGCGCGACTCAAGGCCGTGCTCGACGGCCTTTCCGGCGCGCCCTTCGCCCGGTTGCAGCATCGCCAGGCGCCCAAGGCGGATCTTGCCGACATCGCGCGCGCCCATCCGCGCGCCCTCGTCGATGCCGTGCTGGCCGCGGTGCCCAAGAGCGGCCATGCCGCGATCGACGCCGACACGGTTTTATCACCCGGATCAGGAGAGGCCGCCTTGCGTGCCGCCAGCGCCATCGTCGCGGCGGTCGATGCGGTCGTCGAGGGAACGGCGAGCAACGCCTTCTGCGCCGTACGCCCGCCGGGCCACCACGCCGAGCCGCAACATCCGATGGGCTTCTGCCTTTTCAACAATGTGGCGATCGGCGCCGAGCGCGCCCGCAAGGTGTACAAGCTTGCCCGCGTCGCCATCGTCGATTTCGACGTCCATCACGGCAACGGCACCCAGGCCATGTTCGAGAGCGATGCCGGCGTATTCTTCGCCTCGACCCACCAGTCGCCGCTTTATCCCGGCACCGGCGCGCGCAGCGAGCGGGGAGTCGGCAACGTCGTCAACGTGCCGCTGTCGCCGATGTCTGGCTCGCACGAGTTTCGCGCCGCGATGAGCGACATTATCCTGCCGGCGCTCGACGCGTTCAAACCGGAGCTGATCCTGGTTTCGGCCGGATTCGACGCCCATCGTGCCGATCCCCTGGCCCAGCTCCAACTCGAAGAGGCGGACTATGCCTGGATCACCGAGCGGTTGCTCGAACGCGCGGCCAAGCACGCCAAGGGTCGCCTGGTTTCGACCCTCGAGGGCGGCTATGACCTCGAGGCGCTGGCGGGATCGGCAGCCGCGCACGTCGCCGCCCTGGTCGCGGCGTGAGGGTTGCTCCGCGCTTCCGTCGAACCTAGAGTGAAGGCTGTTGTGGAAGGGGGCCGAAGGGCGATGGCGCAGAGATCGACGCCGTCCGAGATTGCCAAGCTCAGCTTCGAAGACGCACTCAAGGAGCTTGAGGACATCGTCCGACGCCTCGAGGCGGGCAGCGCCAAGCTCGACGATGCGCTCGTCGCTTACGAACGTGGCGCGCTCCTGAAGCAGCATTGCGAAAGCAAGCTGCGCGAGGCGCAAGCACGCGTCGACAAGATCGTGCTCGGGTCCGACGGCAAGCCGGCGACGGAGCCGATGGCCCTTGACTGAAGCGACCTGGGCGGCCAGCGCGAGCTTCACCGACGCGTTGAGCGATGCCGCCAAATTGAGCGATGCGGCGATCGACCGGCTGCTCGTCGTTCCCAGCGGATTCGAGGCTCGCGTCGTCGAGGCGATGCGCTATGCGGCGCTGGCACCCGGCAAGCGCTTGCGGCCGTTTCTGATGCTCGCCAGCGCGCAGCTGTTTTCTGTCGGCCGGCGCAGCGCCCTTCAGGCTGCGGTCGCGGTCGAGCTGGTGCATGCCTATTCCCTGGTCCACGACGACCTGCCGGCCATGGACGACAGCGACCTGCGCCGCGGCCGCCCGACCGCGCACAAGGCCTTCGACGAGGCGACGGCGATCTTGGCCGGCGACGGCTTGCTGACCCTCGCCTTCGAGGTCCTGGCTCATCCCGACACGCACGGCGATCCGGCGGTCCGCTGTGAGCTGGTGACTTCGCTGGCGCAGGCGGCGGGCGCCACTGGCATGGTCGGCGGCCAGATGTTCGATCTGATCGCGGAAGAGCATCCCGAGCTCGACATCGGCGCGATCACCCGCCTACAGCGGCTCAAGACCGGCGCGCTGATCGCGTTTTCCTGCGAGGCGGGCGCGGTGCTCGGCAAGGCGTCGACGGACCTGCGGATGGCCCTGCGGGGCTACGCACACGATCTCGGCCTCGCTTTCCAGATCGCCGACGACCTGCTCGACGTGCAGGGTTCGTCGGGCGAAACCGGCAAGCCCGTCCGGCAGGATGCCGCCGCGGGCAAGGTGACCTTCGTCTCGATTCTGGGCGCCGAGCGGGCCCGGGCGCAGGCCGCGCTGCTGGTGCGGCAGGCGGTCGCGCATCTTGATTTATTCAAGGAAAGGGCCAATCTGCTTCGCGAAGCGGCGCATTTCGTCGTCGACCGGCGCGCCTAGGTGCCCTAAAAGGGCCTTAAAAGCATCCTAGAACGCCGCTCCAATATTTGAGGTTGATCTCCCCGTGATTTCCCGCCGGTTCCTGTTCGTCGCCGCCGCCGCCGCATTCATTCCATCGCTTCCCGCGCGCGCCGCGGACGATGGAGCGGTCGCGACCGTCAGCGCGTTCTACGACACGCTGTTGCAGGCGATGAAAGGCGGGCAGCAGCTCGGTTTCGCCGGGCGGCGCGACCTGCTTGCGCCGGCGGTGACGCGCGCCTTCGATCTGCCGACGATGGCCCGGATCACCGTTGGGCCACAGTGGAAGAGCCTTACGGCCGACGAGCAGAAGAAGCTCGTCCGCGCGTTCAGCGATTACAGCATCGCCACCTATGCCAACCGGTTTGACGATTATTCGGGCGAAAAATTCGACGTCAATCCCAAGGCGACGCCGTCTTCCGGCGACGATGTCGTCGTTCATTCCAAGCTGATCCAGAGCAATGGCCAGCCGATCGTGCTCGATTACCTGATGCACCAGGCCGCGGGCACGTGGAAGATCGTCGATGTCTATCTCAGCGGCACAATCAGCCAACTTGCGGCGCAACGCTCCGAATTCACCTCGGTGCTGCGCCAAGGCGGCGCTGCCGCGCTGATTCAGAGCCTACACGACAAAGCGGCGCAGCTCGCGAGTTGAGGCGCGCTACTTGGCGCCGCCGTCGGCGTCGGCAGACTGCGCGCCCGGCGCTGGCGTAGACGCCGGCCCCAGATAGAGGCCATCGAGTCCCACCGGCGAAGGCTCAGGCTTGCCGTGGTTGATCTCGGAGGCGCGACGCTGGCGCCACAAGCTGCGGAGCGCGGCGTAGTAATCGATCGAGTTCTTCTTGAGCTCGTCGAGTTCGTCCATGTTCCGGGAATACTCGTCGATGCCCTCGGCGCCGAAACGATACCAGGTCGCGCCGCCATGGCCGTAATACTGGGCCAGCCAATCGAAGGGATCGGCCACGCTGTCGACGCCCATGCCGATCGCGTCGCGCGGATCTGACGGTCCGAGGATCGGCAGGACGAGATAGGGGCCGTCCGGCACGCCGTAATGATAGAGCGTCTGGCCGAAATCGCCCGATTGCTTCTCGAGTCCGCCCTGGCTGGCGATGTCGAATAGGCCGCCGATGCCGAAGGTGCTGTTCGCCATGAACCGGCCGGTGGTCACGTCGGCCGCGTGCCAATCGCCCTGCAGCATGTCGTTCGCCCAGATGATGGGCTCGCCGAGGTTCTGGAGGAAATCATGGATTCGATCGCGTCCGATCTCCGGCACGGCCCAGACGTAAGCCTTCGCGATCGGCCTGACCAGGTATGAATAGAAGTAGTCGTTGCCCTCGAAGATGACCCGATTGGTCGGCTCGAACGGATCGTTCGTCGCCTCGAATTCGGCGCGTGCGGCCGGGTCGGCCGGCGGCGTGGCGCACGCGGCCAGCGGGAGCAGCAGACCCGCGAGAAGCAGCACACGGATCGGTCGGATAGCGTTGCGCAAGATGGGGACCGGCTTCGTCCTGGGTGGTGGCGTTGGCGAATCGTCCTACGATACGGCGGTCTTGGATCGCATGGTTGACAAGCGGTTCATGCGAATGCAACAGCATTTTTTACTGGCGTCGATAGCTAAAAGCTTGACGTTTCGGGCGCGGATGCACGGATGGGTGGATGCACTTGGAATGGCTGGTTTTTCCGGGATGGGCGTGCCTGGCGGCGAGTGTTGCCGGCTTGCTATACCTTGCGGTTTCCGCATTCGCGGTCCGAATCCTGCGCGCGCGTCCGCGCCGGTACGGGACCGCAACTCCGATCACGGTGTTGAAGCCGCTCAAGGGGGCCGACGTCCAGCTTTACGAGAATCTGCGCTCGTTTTGCGTTCAGGATTATCCGCAGTTCCAGATCGTTTTCGGCGTGTCTGACGCCGACGATCCCGCGGCGACGGTGGTCCGGCGCTTGATCGCCGAATTTCCGGCCCTCGATTTGATTCTCGTCGCCGACGGCCCGGCGCGCGCACCGAACCGCAAAGTCGCGAATCTGATGAACATGCTACCGGCGGTTCGCCATGGGCTGCTCGCGATCTCCGACAGCGACATGCGCGTCGCACCCGATTATCTCGCCGCTATCGCGCCGTTGCTTGCCGCGCCGGGAGCGGGACTGGTGACCTGCCTCTACCGCGGCGTGCCGGCGAGGACGGATTTCTGGTCGCGTCTCGCTTGCCTGCACATCAATCACGGATTTTTTCCGGAAGCCGCTGTGGGCGAGGTGCTGCACGCCGGCGACGGCGCCTTCGGCGCGACGCTCGCGCTGTCGCGGTCGGTGCTCGATGCCGTCGGCGGCCTCGCGGCGATTGCCGACCGGCTGGCCGACGATCACGCGCTCGGTGCGGCGGTGCGCCACGCCGGCCGACCGGTTTCGCTGGCGCCGGTGATCGTTGACAACATCGTCTTCGAGCCCGGCTGCGGCGCGCTGTTTCGTCACGAACTGCGCTGGGCGCGGACCGTCCGCATGGTGGCGCCCGTCGGCTATGCCGGGTCGGTCATCACCCACCCGCTGGCGCTGGCCTTCCTGGCGCTGGTTCTCCACCCCGTGACGTGGACATTTTATGGCCTAATCGCGGCGTTTTTGGCACGAGTCGGCACGGTTTGGCTCAATGACCGGGTTCTGCGCCTCGATCGCACGCCGATTTACCTCATTCCGCTCCGCGACGGGTTGTCGTTTGCCGTGTTTGTCGCTAGCTTCTTCGCCCGGAGCGTGGCTTGGCGCGATCGCCGCTATCGGATCGCCAGCGGCGGCCGCCTCACCTTCAACGGAGACAGTTCGGTATGATGAAAACGCTGTTCCTGCAACCGCCTTCGTTTGAGGGCTTCGATGGCGGCGCCGGCTCCCGCTATCAGGCGCGGCGCGAAATCCGCTCGTTCTGGTATCCGACGTGGCTCGCCCAGCCGGCCGCGCTCGTCCCGGGCAGCCGGCTGATCGACGCGCCGCCTGCCGGGGTGACGCTCGATCAGGTTCTGCCTCTGGCCAAGACTTACGACCTGGTCGTGATCCACACTTCGACGCCGTCCTTCGCCAACGATGCCAAGGTCGCGCAGGCGATGAAGGACCAGAATCCCAACCTGAAGGTCGGCTTCGTCGGCGCCAAGGTCGCGGTCGAGCCGGACGAAAGCCTCAAGGCTTCGACGGCGATCGATTTCGTCGGTCGCAATGAGTTCGATTTCACGATCAAGGAAGTCGCCGAAGGCCGCGCCTGGGACGGCATCGACGGATTGAGCTATCGCAATCGCGCCGGCGCGATCGTCCACAACCCGGAACGCGCGACGCTCGAGAACATGGATGCACTGCCGTTCGTCACCGAGGTCTACAAGCGCGACCTGCGCATCGAGGACTACTTCATCGGCTACCTCAAGCACCCCTACGTCTCGCTCTACACCGGGCGCGGCTGCAAATCGCGCTGCACCTTCTGCCTCTGGCCGCAGACCGTGGGCGGGCACCGTTATCGGGTGCGCAGCGTCGAGCACGTGATCGAGGAGCTCCGCCTCGCCAAGCATTACTTCCCGCAGGTGCGCGAGTTCTTCTTCGACGACGACACTTTCACCGACAACCTGCCGCGCGCCGAGGCGATCGCCAAGGAGCTCGGCCGGCTGGGCGTGACGTGGTCGTGCAACGCCAAGGCCAACGTGCCGCGCGACACGCTCAAGGTTCTCAAGGACAACGGGCTGCGGCTGCTTCTGGTCGGCTACGAATCCGGCAACCAGAAGATTCTCCACAACATCAAGAAGGGCATGCTGATCGACGTTGCCAAGCGATTCACCAAGGACTGCCACGATGTCGGCGTCACCATCCACGGCACCTTCATCCTGGGCCTGCCGGGCGAGACGCGGGAAACGATCGAGGAAACCATCAAGTTTGCGACCGAGATCAATCCGCACACTATCCAGGTTTCGCTGGCGGCGCCTTATCCGGGCACGTTCCTGTACAAGCAGGCGGTCGAGAACGGTTGGCTCGATGCCGCGCATGCCGAGCTCATCGACGATCACGGCATCCAGATCGCGCCGCTCCAATACCCGCACCTGTCGCATCAGGAGATATTCGACTCGGTCGAGACCTTCTACAAAAGGTTCTATTTCCGCGCCGGCAAGATCGCCTCGATCGTCGGTGAGATGGTTCGGAGTCCGGAGATGATGACGCGCCGGCTGCGCGAAGGCGTGGAGTTCTTCCACTTCCTGCGCGAACGGGAAATGGCGCACTAACCGGCGGGTTTCAGTCGGGCTGGGTCGGTGGCGGGCCGAGCAGCGCCGGCAGCACGACGAACGTGCACAGCAGCGTATAGCCGAGCGAAATCGTCAGCAGCGCGCCCATCGACGCCGTGCCCGGGTGATTCGACAGCACCAGGCTGCCGAAGGCCGTGCCGGTGGTCAGCGCGCTGAACAGAATGGCGCGCGCCGTGCTCGACTGCAGAAGATCGGAACTGCCGGCGCGCCAGCGCATCACGAAATAGATGTCGAACGACACGCCGATGCCGAGCAGCAGGGGCAGCGCGATGATGTTGGCGTAATTGAGCGGCAGACCGAAGACGACGGTGGTCGCCAGGGTCAGCAGGCCCGCCAGCAGCAGGGGCAGCAGCACCACCGCCACGTCGCGCGGGCGGCGCAGCACGATCAACAGTAGCAAGGCGATCGCCACCACGGCGATGATCCCCGCGGTGACGAAGGCGCGGGTCACGGTGCGCGCGGACTCCTGGATCGTCACCGGCGAGCCCGTTGCGTTGGGCGCGATGGCGCGAACCGCCTTGACGAAGCGGTGCAGCACCGTGTTGTCGCGCGGATCGCCCTTGGGATAGGCCTCGACGAGCGCCCGGCTGTCGGCCGTCACCCAGTCGCGCCTCACCGCCGGCGAAATCGTATCGAGCGTCACCTTTTGCGCCTCGAGCGCCAGCCGCACGTCCTGCAGACGGCTCGGAATCTCGTCCGCAAGATTGGCCTTGAGCAATGGCAGCACGCGCGTTCCTTTGACCAGGATCGCATCGAGCGTGTGGGCCAGGCGTTCGGCGGCGGCATAGCCGTTGGTGATCTTCTTCAGCTCGGCATCGGTCGTACGGATGGCGTCGAGCGTCTCGCGATCGGTCGGCGGCGGCTTGACCGTCGCCGGCGACAGTGTCGGCGCGAGGAGCGTCCGGGCGTCGGCCAAGATTGCCAGCTTGGCGTCCTGGTCGTCGGGCACGAAGCTTGAGATGGTGACGGTCTGGTCGACCTCGGGCAGGGCGTCGAGCCGCTTGGCGAGGGTTGCCGCGGCGTCCGGCGACGGCGTCAGGATGTCGATCGTGTAGGGCGTGTTCATCGGGTCCGACATCAGGTCATTGAGCGTCGCCACCGATTCGGATTTCTGGTTCTGCAGATCGAGCGGGTTGAAATCGAACCGAGTGTACGGAGCGACGGCTAGGCAGGCGGCGGCGACGATCGCCGCGCCGATCAGCACCGTGCCGCGGCGGCGGAGAAGCAGGCGATCCGCCGCGCCGGCCCAGGCGAATCCGACGGGTCGAGGCTCGCCGCGCGGCCGCAACAGCGCCACCAGCGCCGGCAAGAGGGTCAGATTGAGCACCAGCGCGATCATCATGCCGACGCCCGCGATCCAGCCCAGGTCGGAGACCCCGCTATAGTCGGTCGGGATGAACGAGAAGAAGCCGACGCCGGCCGACAACGCGGCGACTGCCATCGGCCGGCCGATGCCCGGGGCGGCACGCGTCAGCGCCTCGGTCAGGTCGCCCGTACGGTAGCGCTCGTCGCGATAGCGCACGCTGAACTGGATGCCGAGGTCGACCGAAATGCCGACGAAGAGTACGGCAAACGCTACCGAGATCGGGTTGAACGGGCCGATCGCGAGCACCGCGAAGGCCGTCGTCACGACGAGCCCGACGACCAGGGTGACGATGATGGCGGCGAAGACGCGGAGCGAACGGAGCGCAAGCAGCAACCATAGGCAGAGCAGGCCGAGCGACAGCGCGGTCGAGAAGCCGGCGCCCTTGGCGAGCGTCGTCAGCTGATCGTCGTCGAGGGCGACGGAGCCCGTGATCCGGACGCGCACACCGCGATCGGGCGTCAGCCCCAGATCGACGGCCGCCTTACGGATCGCGCCGATCGCGTTCTCGCCCGGCGTCAGCGCTTTGTAGTCGAGCGTCGCCTGCGCCAGAACGATGTGGCGCAGATCATCCGGCGTGGGGGCGCTGCCGCTCAGCAAGGTCTGCCACGACAAGGGTGCGTATTCGCCGGCCAGGGCGCTCGCGGCGGCGCGCTGCACGCCGCTGAGCGCGGCGGTGACGTCGCTCGCCGACACGGCGCCCTGCTGGACGCCTTGGGCCATCAAGCCGATGACGCCGAACACGCCGCGCAGACTGGGGTCGGCCGCCAGCGAGCCGAGAAACGGCTGCGCCGCGATCATCTGGTTGGCGTAATCCTGAACCTGGGCCCTCGGCAGGAACAACAAGCCGTTCCGGCGGAAGAATCCGTTGAGATCCGGAAGGCGCACGTTGTGGAATATCGCCGGTTCGCTGCGCAGCTTGGCGGCGAGCGCCAGCGCCGCGTCTTCCGTCTGATCCGGCGTCTTGCCGTCAACCACGATGACCAGCAGATCGACCTTCTGCGGAAACGCCTTGTCCATTTCCTGCGCGAGCTGGCGCCAGGGCAGGTTCGGCGTGATCAGCTTGTCGAGGTCGGTATCGACCGTGATCCGGCTGGCCGCGTAGAATCCGGCCACGATCGCCAAAGCCAGCGCCGCCATGACGACGAGGGCGGCGTGGATGCGCGACCACTCGACGACCCGAGCGATGACACGGCCCATCATGGCAAGGCGCTCAACGGAGCGGCCGGTGGCCGGCGTGACAGCAGCGGCAACATCGGCGTCCTACGATACGCAGCCGATGCCGGCCCGCCTAAAATCTGAAGCCGAGACGCACGCCCAGATTGGTAAGCCCCGGATTGTGCTGGGTGAGGTCGGCGTCGGAGATATGGTCGAGAAAGAGCGACAGGTTCGAGCGCCACGTGAAGCGGTAACCGAGATCGAGCTCTTCGTGAAACAGAATCCGCGAGCCGAGACCCATGTGGTCGCGCGTATATGGGCTCGACTGGTTGGGCCCGTCATGCACCGCGCCGCCGAGGCCGAGTTCCCAGAAGAAGCTGTCGCCCGGCCGGAAGGAGTGGCGCAGGAAATCGCCCGCCCACGCCAGGCCGAAATAGCCGTAGCTGTTCTTGCCCTCGGTGTTGATGGTGACGCCCAGGTTCGGGCGCGGCGCCCAGAACCAACTGAGGACGCTTGGCGAGGTGAACAGGACTTCGCCGTTGACGTCGACGCAACATTCTCTGTGGTCGACACCGATGGGAACGTCATGCTCCAGGACACCCAGCTTCATTTCGTCGATGAGGCCGCTCCCGGCATGCGCCGCGAACGGCAGGAGCATCAGCCATGCGGCCGCGATCCAGGCGACAAACTTCCCCCTCATGCTCACTTTATCGGTGCCCCCCGCTTCGTTCCGATCGGCGCGTTACTTTGGCTAAAATCCTGTGGCTTGCCAAGTGATTCTGCGCCAGCGATCAGACCGGCGCCGGAATTGCGAGGGCGCCTGGCAAGCGCCCGCCGCGTCGCATTTCGCGTTCGAGCTTGGCCAACACGTCCGGCAGCGTGCTGCCGGTGGCGAGCCGCACGCATCGGTGCAGCAGGGCGTAGTTGCCGTGGCGCATTTCGCCCGGCGCGCTCTTGACGACGGTGAAGAGCGGGCTTTCGAGGCTATGCCGGAAGATGGAGAAACTGGCGACGCCGTCGCGCTGGTCGATGGCATAGTCGCGCCAGATGCCGCGCATTACCTGGCGGCTGTAGATCTGTAACAGCTGGTCGAGCTCGGTGCGGCTGAAGAAGACGCGTCGCTGCCTGCGGTGATCGCTGAGGCGGGTGACGGTGGCCATCGGGGCGCGCGGCGGGTGCTCGCGGAGACAGTGCATGGCGTTGAACGCCAGTCTTTCTCATTTCGCGGCCGAAATCCAGCGGGCCGGCCGTGAGGACGGACCGCGCAACATGCCGAGTCCGGGGTTTGCAGGAACGCCGCCAAGGCGTTATGGTGCCGGGCGTTTTCGCGGGTCGGGGCCGGGTTTTGAGCGACATCTTCCGGGAAATCGACGAGGAACTCCGCAAGGAGAACTTCGCGAAGCTGTGGGCGCGTCATGGCCGGTGGGTGATCGTCGCGGCGGTGCTCGTCGTCGTCGCCACCGCCGTTGGCGTCGGCTGGCGGCAATACCGCGAGCAACGCAGCGCGGCCGAGGGAACGCGCTTCGCCGCCGCGCTCGACCTCGTCCGTGACGGCAAGGACAAGGACGCCGTCGACGCGTTCGCGGCGATCGGGCAGCAGGCCGGCGCCGGGCACGCCATGCTGGCGCGCTTGGAAGAGGCGGCGCTCAAGGCGCGCACCGGCGACGCAGCTGGCGCCCTGGCGATCTACGACCGGCTGGCGGCCGATACCTCGCTCGATCCGGTTTACCGCGCGGCCGCGACGCTGCTCGGTGCGCGCACGGCGCTCGACAAAGGCGACGCCGCCGGCGCGATCCAACGCCTCAAGCCGCTGACCGACGGCGCCAGTCCCTGGCGCCCGGTGGCCGTCGAGCTGATGGCCTTCGCGCAGCTCAAGACCGGCGACAACGCCGGCGCGCGCAAGAGCTTCCAACAGCTCGCCGACGACCCCAATGCGCCGCCGGGCGCGCGGCAGCGCGCCGCGCAGATGATCGCGGCACTGGGTCCATGATCTTGCGCATCGCGACCGGCGTCGCGCTCGCGGCGTGCCTGGTGCTTGTGGGTTGCGGCGGCACCAAGAAGGTTCATCTCGAGGGCACGCGCTTTTCCGTTCTCGAGCTGGAAAAGACCCTGACCCCGGATCCCAAGCTCGAGGCGACGCCGATCGCGCTGCCGGCGCCGTTCGACAACCCAGCCTGGCCGGGCGCCGGCGGCTATCCTAACCACGCAATGTACCACCTCGCGCTCGCGCCCAATATCAGCCGCGCCTGGAAGGCGAATGTCGGCGAAGGCGCCTGGCGCTACGGCCGCGTGACCGCGCAGCCGATCGTCGACAATGGCCGGGTCTTCGCGGCGGACGCCAACGACGTGGTCTCGGCCTTCGATGCGAAGAGCGGTGACCGCATCTGGCGCTTCAATCCGCAACCGAAGACCGACGAAGAGCAGATGTTCGGCGGCGGCATCGCCTATGCCGACGGGCGCGTCTTCATCGCCACTGGCTATGCCCAGGTGGTGGCTGTCGACGCCGCGACCGGCAAGGAAATCTGGCGCCAGAATCTGGCAAGCCCAGCGCACGGCCCGCCGACCGCCGCCGCCGGCCGTGTCTTCGCCATCACCGTCGACAATGAGCTCGAGGTCCTCGCGGCGGCTGACGGGCATCGGCTGTGGACGCATAACGGCATCCCGGAGCCAACCGATCTCCTGATCGGCGCCAGCCCGGCGGTCCAGGGCGATACGGTGATCGTGCCGTATTCGTCGGGTGAACTCTACGCTCTGCGCGTCGAGAACGGTCGGCCGGTGTGGTCGGACAATCTCGCGACGTCGCGGCCGCTGGGCGCGCTGTCGTCGCTCGCCGACATCCGCGGCCAGCCGGTGATCGACCGCGATCGTGTTTTCGCAATCAGCCATTCGGGCATCCTGGTGGCGATCGACCTGCGCACCGGCGATCGCGTCTGGGAGCAGGATATCGGCGGCACCCACATGCCGTGGGTAGCCGGCGATTACATCTATGTTCTGGCGAACGATCGCGACCTGGCGTGCCTGTTGCGCTCCGACGGCCATGTGCGGTGGGTGCGGCCGTTGCCGCGCTTCGCGGACGAAGAGGACAAGAAGAACCCGCTGCGCTGGTCCGGGCCGATCCTGGCGGGCAATCGCTTGGTGGTCGTTTCTTCCGATGGCGAGGCGTTGTCGATCTCGCCCTACACCGGCCAACCGCTCGGCCAGGTCCAGTTCTCGGACGGCGTCTATCTCGATCCGGTGGTGGCCGGCCGCTCGCTCTACGTCATCACCGACGAGGCCGATCTGGTCGCGCTGCGGTGACGGGCGGACTGCGATGCTCTCCGTCGTCATCGTCGGCCGCCCCAATGTCGGCAAATCGACGCTGTTCAATCGCCTGGCCGGACGCAAGACCGCCCTGGTCGCCGGCGAAGCCGGACTGACGCGCGACCGCCGCGAGACCGTCGTCGACTTTGCCGGACTGAACCTGAAGCTGGTCGATACCGCCGGCGTCGAAACGGTCGTGCGTAACGACATGTCCGCTCAACTGCGGGCCCAGACCGAGAAGGCGCTGGCCGCCGCCGACGTCGTCTTGTTCGTGATCGATGCCCGCGAGGGCGTGACCGCGCTCGACCACGACGTCGCACGCTGGCTGCGCCGTCAGGGCAAGCCAGTCGTCCTGGTCGCCAACAAGACCGAGGGTCGGACGCCGCCTGGCCTGGCCGAGGCCTTCGAGCTCGGCCTCGGCGAGCCAGTGCCGGTTTCGGCCGAGCATGGCGAGGGGCTGTCGGCGCTCTATGACGCGCTGCTGCCCTTTGCGCCCGCGTCAGCCGGTGAATCGTCCGCGGCGTCGGCGCCGCAGGCCCTGTCGGCGCTGCAGCTCGCGGTGGTGGGCCGGCCCAATGTTGGCAAGTCGACCCTCGTCAACCGCCTACTCGGTGAGGAGCGCGTGCTGACCGGGCCCGAGCCCGGCGTCACGCGCGACGCCATCGCCATCGCTTGGCAATGGCGCGGCCAGCCGATCAAGCTGATCGATACCGCCGGCCTGCGGCGCAAAGCCAAGATTGCCAAAGGCGTCGAGACGCTGGCCGCGGGCGATACGCTCAAAGCCGTCCGGTTCGCCGAGGTCGTGGTTCTGGTCATCGACGCAACATCGGGCGTGCTGCGCCAGGACCTGGCAATCGCGCGCCTGATTGCGGACGAAGGGCGCGCGATCGTGCTCGCCGCCAACAAGTGGGACCTCGTCGCCAATCCGAAGCAAGCTGCCGCCGATATCGCCGAGCGCATTTCCGAGTCGCTGCCGCAACTGGCCGGCTTGAAGCCGCTGACGCTGTCGGCGGCGACTGGCGCCGGCGTCGCCAGGTTGTTACCGGCCGTGCTCAAAGCCCATGCGGCCTGGAACCACCGCATCGCGACCGGCGCGCTCAATCGCCTATTGACGTGGGCGCAGGAGCGCCACCCGCCACCGTTGGTTGGCGGCCGGCGGCTCAAGCTCCGCTACATGACCCAGGTCAATGTCCGGCCGCCGACCTTCGCGCTATTCGCCTCCAAGCCGGGCGAGCTGCCCGACAGCTGGCGGCGCTATCTGGCGAACCTGTTGCGCGACCAGTTCGACCTGCCGGGCGTGCCGCTGCGGCTTATGCTGCGCAAAGGCAAAAACCCGTTTGCCACCGACGCTTAATCGACGCTTGAGGACTACACTTTAATCGTTTGATATTAAAACAATAAGTCAGGATTCCGAACGCGGAGTCTCGACACGCGCGCGCCTCCTGTGCGACTTTGGCGCGCGCCGTCGGGGTCTGGCGCGGTGGAGGACCATGGCCAAGTCACTGAAATCGCCGGGTAAAACCGGGTCGCTCGGGCGCGCGAGCGCCAAGGGTGCGCGCGTCGATAGTCTGCGCAGCGTCGATCTCGGCGTCACCGACCTCAAATCGCGTGCGCGCTTCTACACCGATGTCTGGCGCCTGACGCCGGTGGTCGAGCACCCCGGTTCGGTCTATTTGCGCGGCACCGGCCCGTACCATCATGTGCTCGGCCTCCATGCCCGCCCGCGGGCCGAATTGCTGCGCATCGACCTGACCGCGCCGGGCAAGGCCGAGGTCAACGCCCTGCATACCGGTCTCAGGAAGGCGGGTCTGGCCGAGCTCGAAAAGCCAGCGCCGATCAACGAGCCGGGCGGCGGGTACGGCTTCGCGTTCAAGGATCCCGAAGGCCGGACCATGCGCATCGTCGCCGGCGATAAGCGGCATGCCGATGCCGGCGCACGTGCGGACCGACCGCTGGGCGTCACGCACGTCGTGTTGAACTCCGCCGATGTCGACGCGATCAGCGCGTTCTACGTCGACAATCTCGGCTTCCGCATCATCGATCAGACGCGCATGATGACCTTTCTCTGCTGCAACGAACGGCATCACGTCCTGGCCTTCGCCCGCGGCACGGCGCCAACGCTCAATCACATTGCCTTCGAGATGTCCGACATTGACGGCGTGATGCGCGGGGCGGGCCGCATGCGCGAAAGCGGATTCGCTATCGAATGGGGCGTCGGCCGGCACGGACCCGGCAACAACGTGTTCGCCTATTTCGTCGGGCCGGACGAGGTGGTCATCGAATACACGGCGGAGATCGCCCGCATCGGCAAGAGCTACAAGCCGCACGGTCCCGAGGACTGGACCTGGCCGCCCGGCCGGATGGATCAATGGGGCATCGCCATCGGTCCGACCGATCGCATGAAACAGGCGCAGCAGCGCATCGCGTTTGCTCCAGGAATCTTCCATCCGGCCGGTTGACCGCGGCCTTTCCGGCCTGAAATTTGCCCGACATTTGAGGTTTGTTACGACCGCCCGCATTTGAGCCGGTTGTGGCCGAAGTCTAGGAAACTATTAGGATATCGTTCCTACACTTGCGGCCGATGATTCCCGCTCAACTGACGCGCGAGCCTGGGACCGTGATGGCCGACATGCAGGCCGCTGCGCCGGCGCCGCACGTCGAAGACGCCGCCGTCCAGTGCGAGCTGGCGGACATGCTCTATTCCTCGCCGTGGCCGGTCGCCACCAATCTGGTGATGACGCTGTCGGCGATCGGGCTGCTGTCGCTCGCCTTCGACACCCCGATCTTCCTGGGCTGGGGCGTGTCCATCGTCGGCATCTGCGTCATCCGCATCATGCTTTGGCGGCTCTACCACGGGCACCGTCACGACGACGGCTTCGCGCCGCAGCCGTGGATCCGCCGGTTCACCTATTTCGCCGCCGCGACCGGCTGCCAATGGGGCAGCCTCGCCATGGCGGTCGCGATCCGCTCGCATGCGCCGACCGACAGCTTCGTGCCGATCATCATCGCCGGGCTGGCCGGCGGCATCGCCTCAAGCTACACGGCGCACGTTCCGGTCGTCGACGCGTTCGTCTGGCCGGTGGTGGCGCCGCTCATTGTCGTGACCTTCGCCGCCGGCGATCCGGCGCACATCGCGCTCGGCGTGCTCTATATCGCCTTCGCGCTCAATCTCAGCCTCATGGCGCGGCGCTCCTTCGCCTCGCTCATCGCGCTTATCCGCAACAAGGCGGAGAAGGAGAAGCTGGTCAGCCGGCTGTTCGAGGCCAATCGCCGCGCCGAAAGCGCGTTGCGCGCCAAGTCGGAATTCCTCGCCAACATGAGCCACGAGCTTCGCACGCCGCTCAACGCGGTGATCGGTTTCTCCGAAATCATCAGCGGCGAGGTGCTCGGGCCGATCGGCAACGAGAAATACCTCGAATACGCGCGCGACCTCAACGCCAGCGGCCGCCATTTGCTCGATCTCATCAACGACATTCTCGATCTGACCAAGATTACGGCCGAACGCCTCGACCTGGCCGACGAGGTGATCGACGTTGCCGATCTGGTCGATTCCTCGATCCGCATGGTGGCGCGCCGTGCCGCCGCGCAGAACATCAACCTCGTCCGGGTGATCGCACCCGAGGTCTATTGCGTGCGCGGCGACGAGCGGCGCTTGCGCCAGGTCGTGCTCAATCTGTTGACCAACAGCGTGAAGTTCACGCCGTCGGGCGGCTCGGTCGCCGTGCGCGCCTCGATCGAGTTCGAGCGGCTGGTCATCGAGGTGCGCGATACGGGCGTCGGCATCTCCGAGGATGATCTGCCGATGGTGCTGGAGCCCTTCGGCCAGGTCGACAACGCGTTCAACCGCACCGGCGGCGGCACCGGCCTCGGCCTGCCGCTGACCAAGAAGCTCATCGAGCTGCACGGCGGCGTTTTCGTGATCGAAAGCGTCCCGAACCAGGGCACCGTGGTGCGGATGATCCTCCCGCCGGACCGTGTGGTGCCGTCGGCGCAGCCGGCCGACGCCGCCGCCTAGGCGTTCAGTGTCTTGCCATGGTGCGGGCAATCCGCCGCGGCAAGCCGAACGAAAATCTCCGTCACATCTTCGGGCGCCTTGAGTGTGGCGCGGTCCTCGCCGGGAAACGCTTCGGCCCTGAGGCGCGTGCGCACCGGTCCGGGGTCGACCAGATTCACCTTGATCGCGGTGCGGTCGACTTCGGCGGCATAGATTCGCGCGATCGCTTCGAGCGCCGCCTTGCTGGCGCCGTAAGCGCCCCAGAACGGCGCCAGCTTGCGCCCGGCGTCGCAGGTGGCGAAAATCGCGCGGCCGCTGTCCGACCGGCGAAGCAACGGATCGAGCGACCGGATCAGCCGGTAATTCGCGGTGGCGTTGACGTCGAAGACCTCGCTCCACAATTTCGGGTCGATATGGCCGACCGGCGAGAGGCTGCCCAGCACGCCGGCGCAGGCGGCCACGATGTCGAGCTTGTGGAAGCGTTCGTTGAGCGCCGCGCCCATGTGGTCGATGGCGTCAAAGCTGCGCAGGTCGAGCGGCACCAGCGTCGCCGCGCCACCCGCCGCGCGCACCGCGTCGTCCAGCTCCTCGAGTGCGCCTTGCGTGCGCGCCACTGCGACGACGTGCGCGCCTTCGGTGGCGAAGCGCCGCGCCACCGCTGCGCCGATACCGCGCGACGCGCCGGTCACCAGCGCGAGACGGCCTTGCAGCGCTGGCACCTAGACTGTCTCGGCGAGGAGCGAAAGTTGGGTTGAAACCTTGCCGGCTTGATGGTCGACAAGCGGCACCGGATAATCGCCCGTGAAGCAGGCGTCGCAGAATTGCGGCGCGTTGCCGTCGCGCTTGGTCTGGCCGAGCGCGCGGTAAAGCCCGTCGATCGACACGAAGGCGAGGGAGTTGGCGCCGATGTGCTTGGCCATAGTCTGCACGTCCATCGCCGAGGCGAGCAGCTGCGTCCGCTCGGGGGTTGCGATGCCGTAGAAGCAGGAATGGATCGTCGGCGGGCTGGAGATGCGCATATGCACCTCGCGCGCGCCGGCCTGCCGGATCATGGCGACGATCTTGGTCGAGGTGGTGCCGCGAACGATCGAATCGTCGACCAACACGATCCGCTTGCCGGCGATGCTGACGCGATTGGCGTTATGCTTGAGCTTGACGCCGAGATGGCGGATCTGGTCGGTCGGCTCGATGAAGGTGCGGCCGACGTAATGGTTGCGGACGATGCCGAGCTCGAACGGCAGACCGCACTCGACGGCGTAGCCGATCGCTGCTGGCACGCCGGAATCCGGCACCGGAATGACGATGTCGGCGGGCACCGCGCTTTCGCGCGCCAGCTCCATGCCGATACGCTTGCGAGCCTCGTACACGCTGACGCCGTCGACGACGCTGTCGGGCCGCGCGAAGTAGATGTACTCGAAGACGCAGAAGCGCTTGTGCGGGTTCTCAAAGGGCTTGGTGCTGCGGATGCCGCCGGGGCCGATGGAGATCATCTCGCCCGGCTCGATGTCGCGCACGAAATCGGCGCCGATGATGTCGAGCGCGCAGCTCTCCGACGCCAGGATGAAGGCGTCGCCGAGCTTGCCCAGAACCAGCGGGCGGATGCCGAGCGGGTCGCGCACGCCGATCAGGCCGTGCTGCGTCAACGCGGCGAGCGAATAGGCGCCTTCGACCTGGTGCAAGGCCTCGGCCATCCGCTCTTCGACCGTGTCCTTGAGCGACGTGGCGATGAGATGGACGATCACCTCGGTGTCCGAGGTTGACTGAAATATGCTGCCGCGCCGCACCAGCCGGTTGCGCAGGTGATAGGAATTGGTGAGGTTGCCGTTGTGGCAGATGGCGAGACCGCCGAAGGTGAAGTCAGCGAAAAGTGGCTGGACGTTCCTAAGCGCGACTTCGCCGGTGGTGGCATAGCGGACATGGCCGATGGCGGAATGGCCAGCGAGTCGCGCGATCACGTCCTTGGAGCCGAAATTCTCGCCGACCAGCCCCAGGCCGCGATGGGCATGGAACTGCTCGCCGTCATAGACGACGATTCCCGCCGCTTCCTGGCCGCGATGCTGGAGCGCGTGCAGGCCCAGCGCGGTCAGGGCTGCCGCTTCGGGATGGCCGTAAACCCCGAAAACACCGCATTCCTCCCGGAAATGGTCGTCGTCCCAGGGGTGGGTGGTCAGCATGCTACCGCCTTTATGTGCGCCTCAGCCGCCCGCCATCCGGCTGCCGCAAGCCATAGATGGTGTCGCCGGCCATCGCCGTCGAGGCCCACAGCCTTCTACACGGATTGAGCCGCGACCGCCAGAGCGGGTTGTCGCACCCGGCCATGCCGGCCTGCCGGCCTGCCGGGCTCCGGCCGGCATGCTTAATGGGCTCCCTGGTTCTGCTGGAGGAGCCGGTCGAGATCGTGCTGGTCCTGCGGCGAGTAATTGGGCGCGCCGCCTTGCGGGGCGGGTCCTGCCTTGGGAAGACTGAGGGCGTGCAAGGCATCCTGCAGCTGCTGCTCGACCGAGCGGTCGCTCTGCCCATGGCTCCCGCTCGGCGCCAGCTGACTCAACGCCGACAAGCCGGCCGCGAGCAGCGGCCGGGTGCGCGATTGCGTCCACCATTGCGGCGACGCCTCGAGCGCCGGCATGACCACCAGCAGCGCCGCATAGACGAGGCATGCGAGCAGGGCGCCGCGCGCCAATCCGAAGATAAAGCCGAAGGTCCGGTCGATACCACCGGCCGGGCTGTCCTTGACGCGGTTGGCGATCGCCGCGGTGATCAGCGACAACACGATCAGCGCGACGATGAAAGCGACAAACGCCGATGCCGCGCTGGCCAGCCGGTCGTTGGGCGTGAAGCGGAGCGCCAGCGGATGCAGATAGGGAACGGCGTAGAGCGCGGCCACCGAGGCGCCGAACCAGGCGATGATCGACAGCACCTCCTTGATGAAACCACGCACGAAGGCGAACAGCCCCGAGGCGACGACGAAGACGATGATGGCGATGTCGAATCCGGTCACGGGTGTCCTCCACCGGCGCCAGCCCGTCGAAGAGTCTGCGGCGCGTTCTCGAACAGGTTGAGCAGGTGCTTGAGATGGGCGATCTCGCGCGTCTTGAAGGCGCCGGCCGGCGCCGGCCGATCCTTGCCGCGGCCGCGCCGCGGCGGCATCAGTGCGGCGGCGAAGCCGAGCTTCTCGGCTTCCTTGAGCCGGGCGTCGGCCTGGCTCACCGGGCGAACCTCGCCCGACAGGCCGATCTCGCCGAAAACAACCGTGTCGGCCGGAACCGGATCGTGCGCCAGCGCCGAAACCAGCGCCGCCGCCACCGCCAGGTCGGCCGCGGGCTCGGCGACGCGCAAGCCGCCGGCGACGTTGAGATAGATGTCGTTGGCGCCGATCGCGATGCCGCAGCGCGCCTCGAGCACGGCCAGAACCATCGCCAGCCGGTTGCCGTCCCAGCCGACCACGGCTCGACGCGGCGTGCCGAGCGCCGAGGGCGCGACCAGCGCCTGGATTTCGACCAGCATCGGCCGCGTGCCTTCGATACCGGCGAACACGGCGGATCCGGCGACCTCGCGCTGCCGGTCGCCGAGGAATAGCGCCGAGGGATTGGGCACCTCGGAGAGGCCGGTGTCGGTCATCTCGAAAACGCCGATTTCGTCGGTCGGGCCATAGCGGTTCTTGACCGCGCGCAGGATGCGGAACTGGTGGCCACGCTCGCCTTCGAAATAGAGCACGGTGTCGACCATGTGCTCGAGCACGCGCGGGCCGGCGATCATGCCTTCCTTGGTGACGTGTCCGACCAGCAGCAGGGTGAAGCCGCGCGCCTTGGCGAGGCGGATCAGCTCCTGCGCCGAGGCGCGCACCTGGCTGACGGTGCCGGGTGCGCTGTCGAGATTGTCGAGATACATGGTCTGGATCGAATCGATGGCCACAATCTGCGGCGCGTCGGCGCGGTTGAGGCTGGCGGCGATGTCGCGGATCGAGGTCGCCGCCGCAAGCCGCACCGGCGCCTCCGCGACGCCGAGCCGGCGCGCGCGCAGTCGCACCTGGTCGAGTGATTCCTCGCCCGAGACATAGGCGCAGTCGAGTTTCTGGCCGTTCTTGCCGGCGGCAAGCGCGGCCATCGCTTGCAGGATCAGCGTCGATTTGCCGATGCCCGGATCGCCGCCGATCAGCAGCGCCGAGCCCGGCACCAATCCGCCGCCGCAGACGCGGTCGAACTCGGCGATCGCCGAGGCGCGCCGTGCGGTCGCTTGCGCGTCGCCTTGCAGGCCGAAGAAATGCAGCGGCCGGCCGCCTTTGCCGCCGCCCAAGCCCTTGGGCGCGCTGACGCGCGAGGCTTCTTCGACCAGCGTGTTCCAGGCGCCGCAATCGTCGCACTTGCCCGCCCATTTCGGGTGCATGGCGCCGCAGCTTTGGCAGACGAAGCGACTTTCGGCGCGGGCCATGGTCAGGCCCGGAAGCGGTTTCGGGTGGTCACAGCGCGCGTACCTCCATCTGGATCGGGCCTTCGGCGCGGCCGTGGATGAACTGCTCGACATAGGGATTGCCCGACTGGTCGATGGTCTTGGACGAGCCCTGCCAGATGATCTTGCCCTTGTAGATCATGGCGATGCGGTCGGCGATCTTGTGCGCCGAGGCCATGTCGTGGGTGATCGAGACCGCCGTCGCGCCGAGATCGCGCACGCATTTGATGATCAGGTCGTTGATCACGTCGCCCATGATCGGGTCGAGGCCGGTGGTCGGCTCGTCGAAGACGATGATCTCGGGTTTGGCGGCGATGGCGCGCGCCAGCCCAACGCGCTTCTGCATGCCGCCCGAAAGCTCCGCCGGCCACAGCTCGGCCACCTCCGGGCCGAGCCCGACCGCGCCCAATGTCTTGGTCGCGATCGCTCTGGCTTCGTCCCGGCCGACGCCGTGGCCCTGGATCAAACCGAAGGCGACGTTCTGCCAGACGCGCAGGCTGTCGAACAGCGCCGCGCCCTGGAACAGCATGCCGAACTTGCGCATCAGCCGCTCGCGCTCGCCGCGCTTGAGGCCGGTGACTTCCTGGCCGTCGATCTTGATCGAGCCCGCGTCGGGCTCCATCAGGCCGATGATGCACTTGACCATCACCGACTTGCCGGTGCCTGAGCCGCCGATGACCACGACGCTCTCGCCGACGCCGACGTCGAGATCGAGCCCGTCGAGCACGACCTTGGAGCCAAAGGATTTCCTCAGGCCGCGAACCGAGATTTTGGGCGCGCCGCTCATGACGAGAACAGCAGGGCCGAGAGGATATAGTCGAACGTCAGGATCAGCACCGAAGCCGACACCACCGCATAGGTCGTGGCGGCGCCAACGCCTTGCGCGCCGCCCTTGGAATGATAGCCGGTATAGCAGCCCATGAGCGCGATCAGGAAGCCGAACACCGCCGACTTGATCAGGCCCGAGACTACGTCCTCGCTGCGCAGGAAATCGGCGGTATTCTGCAGGTAGGAGGCCGGATTGAAGCCGAACTTGTAGGTTGCGACGAGAAAGCCGCCGAAGACACCGATGATGTCGGCGACCAGGACGAGCGCCGGCAGGGCGACGATCCCGGCGAGGATGCGCGGCACCACCAGGTACTTGTAGGGATTGGTCGACAGCGTCGAGAGCGCGTCGATCTGATCGGTGACGCGCATGGTGCCGACCTCGGCGGCGATGGCGGCGCCGATGCGCCCGGCGACCATCAATCCGGCGATCACCGGCCCAAGCTCGCGCGTCATGCCGAGGACCACCACTTGCGCGATGGCGCTCTCGCCGCCGGTCATGCGGTTGAAGCCGGTGTGGAGCTGTAGCGCCAGCACCATGCCGATGAAGATCGCGGTCAGGCCGACGACGGGCAGCGAGTAATAGCCGATGTCGACGAATTGCCGAAGGATCAGCTTAACGTAGATCGGCGGTCGGACGCAGTGGCTCAGCGCGGCGAGCGTGAACAGCACCAAACGACCTGCGGCCGAGAGGAACGCCAGGACGACGCGGCCGACCCGCGCGACGAACGCCATTCAGCGCGCTCCGCGATAGATCCGCGCATAGCGCCGGCCGAGCAGCGTCAGCAGCTCGTAGCCGATGGTGCGGGCGGTTTCCGCCGCGTCGTCGATGCCGTAGCTGTTGTCGAGCAAGTCGACATAGGCCCCGAGCCTGACCCGGTTCGCTGCGATCCCCGTCACGTCGAGCGTCAGCAGATCCATCGAGATGCGTCCAACGACGGGAACCCTTCGACCGGCGATCGCCGCGCTGCCGCGATCGCTGGCGGAGCGGAGCCAGCCATCGGCGTAGCCGACGGCGACAGTCGCGATACGACTCAGCCGCTCCATGCGGTGCGTCGCACCATATCCAACGGTCTCACCTGCGTCAACGTCACGGACTTGCAGGATTTTGGCGCGCAGCGCGACCGTCGCGCGCATTGGATTGGGCTTGCCCGGCAGCGGATTGATGCCGAACAGCGCCGCGCCGGGGCGCACGATCTGGAAATGATAGGCGGGCCCGAGAAAAATCGCCGACGACGAGGCGAGCGATGCCGGCGCCTTAGGCAAGCGCGCGAGCGCTGCGCGGAAGCGCGCGAGCTGCTCGGGGTTCTTCGGATGCTCGGGCTCGTCGGCGCAGGCGAGGTGGCTCATGATCGCGGCAAGGTCGAGCCGCGCGAGCAGGGCTGGATCGGCCACCAGGCGATCCAGCTCTTGGCGCGATAGGCCGAGCCGCTCCATGCCGGTGTCGAGATGAAGGATCGCCGGTCGGCGCGGCGTGGCCTTGGCCCAACGCGCCACCTGGCCGAAATCGTTGAGCACCGGAATCAGCCGCATGCGGGCAAAATCCCGCTCGCTGCCGGCGAGGATACCGTCGAGGATCGCGATGCGCGCCTTGGGCAGGGTTTTGCGCAGCGCGGCCCCTTCGTCGAGCGAGGCGACGAAGAACAGCGCGCAGCCGGCGCGCGCCAGGACCGGGCCGACTTGTGCGGCGCCGAGGCCGTAGGCGTCGGCCTTGATCACCGCCGCCAGCCGCGCGCCAGGCGCCAGCTCGCGCTTCAGGCGCCGCCAGTTGGCCGCGACGGCGCGCAGGTCGATTTCGAGGATGGCGTTCGCCCGACCGGTCGCGACCTTGCGGTCAGAAGGCATCGGGCAGGCGGTCGCCGCTGACGTAGTTGTCGAACTTGGTGGTGTTGCCGTCGAAGCGCAGCGTCACCTTGCCGATGGGGCCGTGGCGCTGCTTGGCGACGTGGATTTCGGCGAGGCCATAGACCTCCTCGCAGCGCTGCCGGTGCTTCTCGATACGGTCGTTGAACTTGTCCTGGGTCTCCTCCGGCCGCTGCGTCGGCGGCGAGCGCATGAGATAGTATTCCTCGCGGAAGACGAACATGACGACGTCCGCGTCCTGCTCGATCGAGCCCGATTCACGCAGGTCGGACAGCATCGGCCGCTTGTCTTCGCGCTGCTCGACTGCGCGCGACAGCTGCGACAGCGCCAGCACCGGCACCTCGAGCTCCTTGGCCAAGGCCTTGAGGCCGCGGGTGATCTCGGAGATTTCCTGGACACGGTTCTCGAAGCCGCCGCTCTGGCTGGCGCCGCGGATGAGCTGGAGATAATCGACGATGACCAGGCCGAGATTGTGTGTCCGCATCAGGCGGCGCGCCCGGGTGCGTAAACCGGCGATAGTCATGGCCGGCGTGTCGTCGACGAAGAACTTCACGGACGAAAGCCGCTGGCTGGCCTGGACGAACTTGTCGAAATCGTCGTTCGAGATCTTGCCTTGGCGGATTTCGTGTGATGGTACGCCGGATTCTTCGGCCAGGATGCGGGTCGCAAGCTGCTCCGACGACATTTCGAGCGAGAAGAACCCGACCACGGCGCCATCCTCGGCTTTCCCCGGCTCGTCGTCCTTGGGCCGATAGGCGCGGGCGGCGCTGAAGCCGATGTTGGTGGCAAGCGCGGTCTTGCCCATCGACGGCCGGCCCGCCAGGACGATCAGATCGGACGGATGCAGGCCGCCCAGAAGCTTGTCCATGTCGGTGAAACCGGTGGCGACGCCGGTGGTCTTGCCGCTGCGCTTGAAGGCGGCCTCGGCCATGCGTACCGCGTCGGTCATCGCCGCCGTGAAGGGCTGGAAACCGCCATCGGTCTGGCCTGCGGTCGCCAAATTGAACAGCCGCTGCTCGGCGGCCTCGATTTGCTGCGGCGCGGTCAACTCGATGTCTTGGGCATAGGCCTCGTTGACGACGTCGGTGCCGACGTCGATGAGCTGGCGGCGGAGATAGAGGTCGTGGATAGTCCGGCCATAATCGGCGGCGTTGAGGATCGTGACCACCGACGCCTGCAGCCGGGACAGATATTGCCCGCCGCCGCGTTCGGCAAGGGCGGCATCCTGATCGAACTGGTTCTTGAGGGTCACCGCATTGGCCAGCTGGCCGCGCTCGATCAACCGCGCGATCGCGGCAAAAATCCGGCCGTGCACGGCCTCGACGAAATGCTCAGCCTTCAGGAAGTCGGCTACCTTGTTGAAGACGTTGTTGTTCTGGAGGATGGCGCCGAGCAGCGCCTGCTCTGCCGGGAGATTCTGCGGCGGCACGCGATAGCCCGCATCGCCGTCGTGCAGCGGCGTTACCTTCGACAGGGCGTTTTCCATCACAGAACTGTAGCACTGCGTCCGACCGGCGGCATGCAGGAAACGGTTTATGTCGCCTGTGAGTCAGATGAATGACGGGTGTGAACGCTCTGCGACTCGGAAGACGATGGAATTTTCTTACGCGGCGCGTCCGGCTTCGGCGGCTGCCGGCGCCTGATGGCTGCGTTCCCAGTCGAACAGGTAGTCGCGCGTCAGCGGCACGGCCTCGACGCGCCGCGCCATCTGCATCTGCCAGACCATGTGGCCCTGGTAGCGGAAGGCGATCTCGGAGCCGGCCAAATAGAACTCCCACATCCGGCAGAAGCGCTCGTCGTAAAGCGCCTTGACGCGCTCGCGCTCGGCCAGGAAGCGGGTGCGCCAGGCGCGCAGGGTCTCGGCGTAATGGAGCCGCAGAATCTCGATGTCGGTGACCCAGAGCCCGGTGCGCTCGACCACCGGCAGTACCTCGGACAGGGCCGGCGAATAGCCGCCCGGGAAAATGTACTTGCGGATCCAGGGGTTGGTGCTGCCGGCGCCGTCCGAGCGGCCGATGGCATGGAGCAGGGCGACGCCGTCCTCGGCGAGTAGCGCCTTCACCCGGTTGAAGAAGGCCGGGTATTGCGGCACGCCGACATGCTCGAACATGCCGACCGAGACGATGCGGTCGTACTGGCCGTGTTCCTGGCGGTAATCTAGCAGCTTGAAGCGCACCCGCGAGGCCAGCCCGGCCGCCGCGGCGCGGCGTTCGGCGACGCGGTGCTGCTCGACCGAAAGTGTCAGACCGGTGACTTCGACCTCGCATTCCTTCGCCAGATAGAGGGCCAGCCCACCCCAGCCGCTGCCGATGTCGAGCACGCGCTGTCCGGGCTTGAGTAGCAGCTTGGCCGCGATATGGCGCTTCTTGTTGGCCTGGGCCTGCTCGATTGTCTGGTCGGGCGCGGTGAAATAGGCGCAGGAATATTGCCGGTCGCGGTCGAGGAAGATGTCGTAGAGCGCATCCGACAGGTCGTAGTGGTGGGCGACGTTGCGGCGGGCGCGGCCGACCGGGTTCCATTGCTGCAGCCCGCGAAATGCCCTGCCAAAGCCGTTATAGAGCGGGGTCAGCGCGGTTTTCGGCGCCAGGTTCAGGTTCGTACCCAGGAAATCGAGCAGGTCGTAAAGGGTGGCGCCGTCCTCGACCGTGAGGCGCCCGTCCATATAGGCCTCGCCCAGGAAAAGCCGCGGATTGAACAGCAGTTGGCGCTCGATCATCCAGTCGCGCAGTCGGATGGTGATGACCTTGCCGGGCGCGCCGGCGAAGGCGCGCAGCTTCCCGCTCGCGTTGATGACGCGGAGGGTGCCTCGACGCACGAGGTGGCGCAGCAGCAGCCCGAGAATCATTCCGCCCCTTGTTTTTCTGCCGGCTACGGCAATCTTCTCGCAACCGCTGCCCCCGAGACAAGCCCGTTTTTAGAGCATGGCGAGGGAGGTTTTCCGCCGTGGCGATGGAAAAACGCGGTCGAGCGCCGCCAGTTCCGTGGCGGTCAGCGCCAGATCGAGCGCGCCACGATTTTCTTCGACATGGGCGCGGTTCGCGGCCTTGGGGATGGCGATGATGCCGGGCCGTTGCAGCAGCCAGGCGAGTGCGACCTGGGCGGCGGTCGCGCCGCGCGCGGCGGCGACCTGCTGAAGCACGTGGTTGCTCAGCAGCCGGCCCTGTTCGAGTGGCGAATAGGCCATGACCGGGATGCCGCGCGCCGCCAAGGCCGGCATCAGGTCCCATTCGATGCCGCGACGGCCGAGATTGTAGAGCAGCTGGTTGCTGGCGCAGCCGGCGCCCTCGGGCACGGCCCAGAGCGTCTCCATCTCGTCGAGGTCGAGATTGGACACGCCCCAATGGCGGATTTTGCCGGCGTGTTGCAGGGCCACGAAGCCGGCAACCGTCTCGCGCAGCGGCACGCTGCCGCTCCAATGGAGCAGATAAAGGTCGATGCGGTCGGTGCCGAGCCGTTTCAGGCTGTGCTCGCAGGCGGCAGCGACGCCGGCACGCGAAGCATTCGACGGCAGCACCTTGCTGACCACGAAGACCCGGTCGCGGCGACCCTTGATCGCCTGACCGACCAGTTCCTCGGCGCCGCCGTTGCCGTACATCTCGGCGGTGTCGATCAGCGTCATGCCGAGATCAAGGCCGCGCCGCAAGGCGCCGACGGCCTCGGGGTCGCGCCCGCCGCGCTCGCCCATCATCCAGGTGCCGAGGCCGAGCGCCGGCACCGTCTCGCCGCTCGGCAAGGCGACGGTCTTCACCGCTTGGCCTCGGCGACGGCGATGAACTCCGTCAGAATTTGCGCTGTCTCCGCCGGAAACTGGTCGACGAAGAAATGGCCGCCGGGCAGCGTCGCCGTGCGCAGGTCGGCACAGCGTTTGGCCCATTGCGCCGCCATGTCGAAATACTGCTGGATGACGCCATTCGCGCCCCAGAAGGCGAGGGCCGGGCAGGTGACCCGGCGCGTCTGGTCGGCCGCGTCATGCTCGAGGTCGATGGTCGCGGCGGCGCGATAATCCGAGCACAAACCGTGGGTCGTCGCCGGATTGCGCCAGAAGTGTCGATAGTTGGCGAGCATCTCGGCGTCGAAGTCGGCCAGCCGCGTCGCGCCCCAGCCGACCAGGCAGGTCTCGTAGAAGAAATCCGGATCATTGCCGATCAGGCGCTCGGGGAAGGGCTCGGGCTGCGACAGGAAATACCAGTGCCAATAGGCACCGGCGATCAGCCGGTTGGTCTCCATGAACATCGCATAGGTCGGCGCGATGTCGAGAACGGCGAGCGAAAGCACGGCATCGGGCCGGTCGAGCGCCATACGATGCGCGGTCCGGCCGCCGCGATCGTGGCCGACGACATGGAAGCGGACGAAGCCAAGCCGCTCCATGGCCGCGACCTGGTCGGCGGCCATGCTACGGAACGAATAGTTAGAGTTGTCGGGCAGGCATTTTGGCTTCGACGAATCGCCATAGCCGCGCAGGTCGGCGCACACCACGGTGAAGCGGCGAGCGAGAATCGGCGCGACACGCGCCCACATCGCCAGGTTCTGCGGAAAGCCATGCAGCAGCAGGACAGGCGGCCCCTGGCCGCGAACGACGCAATTGACGACGATATCGCCGAGTTCGATGCGCTTGCGGTCGAAACCCTCGAACACGCCGCCTCCTGCGGGCCGCGGAGAACGGCGCGGTGCTATTCCTTGGCGCTCTTTTTCTTCTCGCGCTTGGGCTTTTCGGCCTTATCCGCTTTATCGGTCTTCTCGGCTTTGGCTGCCTTGTCGCCTTTGGAGGCCTTGGCCGGCTTGGCCTCGGCTTCGTCGTCAGCAGTCTTGGCCTTGGCTTCGTCGTCAGCCGTCTTGGCCTTGGCTTTCGCCTTCTTGGGCTTGGCCTCGGCGTCAGGCACCGGCGCGGCGGCGGCTTCGGGCGCGGCCACGGCTTCACCGGCCCCGGCCCGGCCTTCCTGCGCCCGCTTGGTGACGTCGATGCCCTTGGCCTGCATCTCGGCTTCCTCGGCCGATTGCGCGACATTGACCGTGACCTGGACCGCGACCTCGGGGTGGAGGCGGACGCGCATCGGATAAAGGCCGAGCGTCTTGATCGCCTTGTCGAGCGTGACCTGGCCTTTGCCAATAGTGAAGCCGGCCTCGGTCACCGCCTGGGCGATGTCGCGCGCCGTCACCGAGCCGTAGAGCTGGCCGCTTTCGCCGGCCTGGCGGATGACCACCACCGACACGCCGTTGAGCTTCTGCGCAACCTGTTCGGCGTCGCCCCGTCGCGCCAGATTGGCCGCTTCGAGTTGTGTCCGCTGCTTCTCGAAGATCGCGAGGTTTTCCTTGGTGGCGCGGAGCGCCTTCTTCTGCGGCAACAGGTAGTTGCGCGCGAAGCCGGGCCGCACCTTCACCACTTGGCCCATCTGGCCGAGCTTCTCGACGCGCTCGAGCAGGATGACTTCCATCATCGTCGCATCTCCCTCAGCGCAAGCTGTAGGGCAGGAGTCCGAGGAAGCGGGCTCGCTTGATGGCTTGCGCCAGCTCGCGCTGCTTCAGGGTCGAAACCGCGCTGATGCGCGACGGCACGATCTTGCCGCGTTCCGACACGAAGCGCTGGAGCAGCTTGATGTCCTTGTAATCGACCTTGGGCGCGTGCGGACCCGAGAACGGGCACGATTTGCGTCGACGGAAGAACGGCCGGCGCGACTGCTGGCGGCCGCCGCGTTCGCCGCGATCACCACGCTCGCCGCCGCGAATATCGTCGCTCACGCTTCGCCTCTCTCGGCTTCGACCGGCGCACCTTCACGGGGCTCGCGATCGAACCGGCGGCTGCGCTCGCGCTCGCGCTCTTCGCCGCGCGAACGTGCCTGCATCATTGCCGACGGGACTTCCTCCAGCGCCTCGACGTGCACGGTCAGGTAGCGCAGTACATCCTCGTTGATGCGCATGTTGCGCTCGAGTTCGTTCACCGCGACCGGCGGCGCGTCGAGATTGAGCAGGACGTAATGGCCCTTGCGGTTCTTCTTGATGCGGTAGGCGAGGTTGCGCAGGCCCCAATATTCGCGCTTGGTGACCTTGCCGCCATGCTCGGCGACGAGATTGGCGAAGGTCTCGGTCAGCGTCTCGACCTGGGCGGACGAGACATCCTGACGCGCAATGAAGACGTTTTCGTAGAACGGCATCCAATCTCCTTATGGCTGTTCGCGGCCCGGCGCTGGTCGAGGATCGAGCATCAGCCGCCCGGGCCTAGCCGGCAACGCCGGCAAGGAGGCGGCGGACTATACACCAAGGATTCTGCGGCGCAAGCGGCCAGAAGCCGCGCCTCAGCGAGCGATCTGCGGGTTGCGGGACAGCCAGGCGATGACCTCGCCGGCACTCCGGTCGGGCGGAAACACCGGGTAGAACACGTGCGTCACGGTGCCGTCGTCGATCACCAAGGTGAAGCGCTTCAACAGCGTTATGCCGCTGGTCTGGAAGACCGGCAGGTTCATCGCCTTGGTCAGGGCCAGATGCTCGTCGGAGAGTATGGCAAAGGGCAGGTGAAGGCGTTCGGCCGCTTCGCGCTGGTAGTCGGAGGATTGGGTCGAGAGCCCGAACAGGTGGGTGACCCCGAGCCGCTTCAAATCGTCAAGATGATCGCGGAACGAGCATGATTGCGGCGTGCAGCCGCGCGCGCCGGGGATCATGTCCCAGCCCGGCGGATTATCGACGCCCGGCTGTCCGGTGCGCGGATAAGCATAGACGACGGTGCGGCCGCGAAGGGCAGCGAGATTGATCATACCTCGGTCAGTCGCTGGGAGCGGCACGGCGGCCATGCGCGCGCCGCGCAGATGGCGCGTTCCGCCGTCGTCGGTCGGAGCCGGGATGGCAGACCAGTCGGGCGCGTCGACGCTTGTTTTCGCGGTCATAGGATGAAGCTCACCGCGCCCAGCGCGCCGAGCTCCTCGCCGTCGAGGATGGCGCGGCGCTCGGCGATCTTGAGACCACCGCTCTCGCGCCGCAGCTTGTAGCGGTAATGGCCGACGAATTCGCGCCGGTCATCGTTGCGACGGAAGCGATAGACGACGAAATTGGCCGCGACCTCGACGGTGTCACCGTCGCCGCCGGTGATGCGCACGTTCGAGATCAGCCGGCGTGTGCGCGACGGCGGATATTCGGCATGCGCGCTCGGATCCTTGAGGCGCCTAACGCGTTCGACCAGCCGCGCGCGGTCATCGGCGATGGTGAACAGCGCCGTGCGGTGATCGGCGTCAGGCCGGTCGTTGGGCGGCACGTAATAGCCGCAATCCGCGGTGGTGAGCGCGAGCCAGTCGTCGAGCTTCCAGGCGTCCAACAGGGCCGCCTCACGATAGAGCAAGTCCTCGACCTCGTCGCGCGTGGCACTGACGGCGTTGCGTCGGTCGCTCATTCGGCGCGGTCCATCAGCTCGCTCCAGCGTCGCCAGAACACACGCATGTGGCCTTCGTCGGTGTTGAGCTGTGCGTCCGCCGGCTTGGCCATGCCGCGCGACATGTCGGACCAGCCGACCTCGCGCCAGGCGTCGAGGCCCTGCTGCACGGCTTCGAGCGCGGCGACGTCGTCGGGCGTGGCGAAGCCGCCGGGCCCGTAGAAGGTGAGGAAGGCGTCGAGCCGGCGCGCGCGCTGCGCGGGCGTTTCCTCCGCCGGGCCGAGACACCAGGCGGTGACGCGCATGCGGTCGGGTGCGGTCGGGAAGAAGGTCCGCACCGTCACCGACGAGCCGTCGTTGAGCGCCAGATTGGGAAAGACGATTAGGTTGCGATTGGTGTCGGCGATGCGCGCGGCGCGTTCCTCGCCCAGGCGCGCAACCAGCTCGCGGCGGATCGCCTCGACGTCGGCCTTGGCGTCCTCGCCGTAGATCGAAATCCAGCGCGCCACCGGCCGGCCGCGAAAATTGACGTTGTCGGTGGTGAGGTGGCCGTTGCCGAGGTCCTTGCCCCAGCCTTTGGACGGCAGCAGCAGCCCTTCCTCCTTCGGCGGCCGCACGTTGACACCGGCGTTCTTCATGTAGTTGAGCCAGGTGGTGTGCACCGTCGGCAGGTGGTAGTCGTCGACGCTGTTCTCGACCAAAAGCTTCCAGTTCGCCTTGATGTTGTATTCCTGTACGCCGGCGACGATTTCCATGCGCCCCGACGGCGATTGATCGACGACCAGGTCGATATACTCCTTGGCGCCGGCGAGATACTCGGCGAGCGGCGGCGCCGCGCGATCGAAGCAAGCGAAGCAGAAGTCGCGGTAATGCTCGAATCGCGGCACCGGCACCAAGCCGAGCTTCGCCTTGTCGAAAGCGGCGCCGTAGGCCTCGGGCCCGGGCACGCTCTTGAGCGCGCCGTCGGTCTCGTAGGTCCAACCGTGATACATGCACATGAACTGGCGCAAATTGCCTTCGCGCTCGCGGCACACCGTCGCGCCGCGATGCCGGCATGAATTGAGCAGTGCGTGGATCGTCCCGCCGTTGTCGCGGCAGAAGATCACCGGCCGCCCGGCGACCTGCCGAGTGCGGAAATCGCCCGGCCGCGCGAGCTCGGAGGCGTGGCCGACGTAGATCCAGCAATTATCGAAGATCGCGCGACGCTCGCGCTCAAGCACGGCGGGCGAGACCAGCGTCTCGCGCGACAGCGAGAAGGTGTTGCGGGCGCGGTCTTCGATGACGTAGCGGTCGGTCATGGCGGCGGTCGCGAGTTGCCGGCGAGTATAGCAAGGCGGCCGATGCCGCGAGCGCCGCTTTTGGCGCCAACCGGTCCGATCAGAGCACGTTGCGGCCGCTTTACAGGCTTTCGGCGCGGGTGTATCCGGTGCCCGGGAGGATTCGTGAAGGCGTGGCTGGTTTTGGCCCTGGCGGCACTCGTCGCCGGCTGCGCGCTGGTCGATCGCGACCCGGCGCGCGAGGTGATCGGCGTCTCTGCCGCGACCGGCAAGACGGCCGACGCTGCCGCGGCGCAGAAACTGCTGGCGTGGAAGGCGGGCCAGATCTGCACCGTGCCCGGCTACGACGTGCAGAAAAAGGACGTCGAACCGACCGAGGACAGACAACGGATCGCCGACTGGCAGTTGCGTTGCGCGCCGTACACCGCAATGACGCCGATCCGGTTTTGAGATGAATCCAACATGAGCCGCGCATTCGTATTTCCCGGACAAGGTTCGCAAGCGGTCGGCATGGGTCGCGAGCTGCACGCCGCATTCGCCACCGCGCGCGACGTGTTCGGCGAGGTCGACGAGGCATTGAAGCAGAATCTGTCGCGTCTGATGTTCGAGGGGCCGGAAAGCGAGCTGGTGCTGACCGAGAACGCCCAGCCGGCGCTGATGGCAGTGAGCCTGGCGGCCATGCGGGTGATGGAAAAGGACGGCGCGCTCGATTTGAAGCGCCAGGCGGCGTTCGTCGCGGGTCACTCGTTGGGTGAGTATTCAGCACTGGCGGCGGCTTATGCGCTCTCGGTCGCCGACGCCGCGCGGCTGTTGAAGCGCCGCGGCCGCGCCATGCAGCGCGCCGTGCCGGTTGGCATGGGCGCAATGGCGGCGCTGCTCGGGCTCGAGCTCGACGTAGCGCGCGCCGTCGCCAGCGAGGCGGCGCAGGGCGAGGTGCTTGAGGCGGCCAACGACAACGGTGCCGGCCAGGTCGTGGTCAGCGGCCATCGCACGGCGGTCGAGCGCGCGGTAATCCACGCCGCGACCCGCGGCGCCAAGCGCGCCATCATGCTGCCGGTCAGCGCGCCGTTCCATTGCGCGCTGATGGAGCCGGCAGCGCGCGAGATGGCCGAAGCGCTCGCCGAGGTGCGGCTCGGCGAGCCGGCTGTGCCCTTGGTGGCGAACGTGACGGCCACCGCCGTGCGCGATCCGGCGGAGATCAAGGAGCTGCTGGTTCAGCAGGTGACCGGCTTGGTGCGCTGGCGCGAATGCGTGCTTTACATGAAGGAACAGGGCGTGAGCGCACTGGTCGAGGTCGGCTCCGGTCGTGTGCTAAGCGGGCTTGCCAAGCGGATCGATCGCGAGATGGCCGGCCAGTCGCTCGGCACGCCGGCCGAGATCGAGGCCTTTCTCAAGACGCTCTGAGCGGCGGAAGGATCTCCATGTTCGATTTGAGTGGCAAGGCGGCGCTGGTCACCGGCGCATCGGGCGGCATCGGCGGCGCCATCGCGCGCACGCTCTACGGTGCCGGCGCCAAGGTGCTGCTCGCCGGCACCAAGGCCGACAAGCTGGCGGCGCTCAAGGAAGCGCTGGGCGAGCGCGCCGTCGTCGCCACCGCCGACCTCACCGATCCCGCAGCGGGCGAGGCGCTGGTCAGAACCGCCGAGGAACGGTTGGGGCAGCTCGACATTCTGGTCAACAACGCCGGGCTGACCAGGGACGGGTTGGCGTTGCGGATGAAGGACGAGGACTGGGCCAAGGTGATCGAGGTCGATTTGAGCGCCGGCTTCCGTCTCGCGCGCGCCGCGTTGCGCGGCATGATGAAGCGGCGCTGGGGCCGCATCGTCGGCATTGGCTCGGTCGTCGGCAGCACCGGCAATCCCGGCCAGGCGAATTACGCCGCGGCGAAAGCCGGCATGATCGGCATGATCAAGGCGCTCGCCGCCGAAGTCGCGTCGCGCGGCATCACCGTCAACTGCGTCGCGCCCGGGTTCATCGCCACGGCGATGACCGAGGTGCTGTCGGCGGAGCAGAAGACCAAGCTGGAGACCGCGATCCCGCTGGGCCGGCAGGGCACGCCGGACGAGGTCGCGGCCTGCGTGCTGTTTCTCGCCAGCGACGAAGCGCGTTACGTTACTGGCCACACGCTGCACGTCAACGGCGGGCTGGCGATGCTTTGAGCCGCAACTCGAACGAGGGTGGCCATGGCCCGTCATCTATGTTATGTCAGCCCCGCCTCGTCCGACGGCGTTTCCCGGACGGTCGGGCGGGTGTCTAACATCTTGATTAAACGACATTTGTAGCCAACAGCGCGTCAATCTTTCCGAGGTAAGTCTCATGAGCGATATCGCCGACCGGGTTAAGAAGATCGTCGTCGAGCATCTGGGCGTTGACGAGACCAAGGTGACCGAAAACGCCAGCTTCATCGACGATTTGGGCGCCGACAGCCTCGACACCGTCGAGCTCGTCATGGCGTTCGAGGAGGAATTCGGCTGCGAAATCCCCGACGATGCGGCCGAGAAGATCGTGACCGTGAAGGACGCGGTGAACTTCATCGAGCAGCACAAATCCTAGCTTTTCGTTCATGAGACGCGTTGTTGTCACCGGTTGCGGCGTCGTCACGCCCTTGGGCGTGGGGACGGAGATTGTTTGGAAGCGGCTGCTCGAAGGCCAATCCGGCATCCGGGCGATCCAGAATTTCGACGTATCGGATTTGCCGGCCAAGATCGCCGGCCAGGTGCCGCGCGGCGAGACGGCGTCGGGCTCGTTCAATGCCGATGACTGGGTGCCGCCGAAGGAACAGCGCAAGATGGACGAGTTCATCGTCTTCGCGCTGGCGGCCGCGGCGCAGGCGGTCGACGATTCCGGCTGGAAGCCGACCGACCCAGTCGATCGCGAGCGCACGGGCGTGATGATCGGCTCGGGCATCGGCGGGCTACCCGGCATCACCGAAGGCGCGCTTACCGTCCACGAGAAGGGCCCGCGGCGGCTGTCGCCGTTCTTCATTCCGTCGAACCTGATCAATCTGGCGTCGGGCCACGTTTCGATCCGCTACGGATACAGCGGCCCCAACCACGCCGTGGTGACCGCCTGTTCGACCGGCGCGCATGCGATCGGCGACGCCGCGCGCATCATCATGTGGGACGATGCCGACGTCATGGTCGCCGGCGGCACCGAGGCGGCGATCTGCCGCATCGGCATCGCCGGCTTCGCCGCGGCGCGCGCGCTATCGACCAAGTTCAACGACGAGCCGCCGCGTGCGTCGCGCCCATGGGACCAGGATCGCGACGGCTTCGTGATGGGCGAGGGCGCCGGCATCGTCGTGCTCGAGGAGATCGAGCACGCCAAGAAGCGCGGCGCCAAGATCTACGCCGAGGTGGTCGGCTACGGCATGTCGGGCGACGCGCACCACATCACGGCGCCGGCCGAGGACGGCAGCGGTGCCTTCCGCGCCATGCGCAACGCGCTCAATCGCGCCAAGCTTGCGCCGGAGCAGATCGATTACGTCAATGCGCACGGCACCTCAACGCCTCTCGGTGATGAGATAGAACTAGGCGCGGTCAAGCGGCTCTTCGGCGAATCGGCCTATAAGCTCTCGATGTCCTCGACCAAATCGGCGATCGGGCATCTTTTGGGCGCGGCCGGCAGCGTCGAAGCGATTTTCTCGATCCTCGCCTTGCGCGACGGCGTGGTGCCGCCGACGCTCAATCTCGAGCACCCGTCGCCAAGCTGCGACATCGATCTCGTGCCGCTGAAGGCCAAGGAACGGCCGGTGCGCTACGCGCTGAGCAACTCCTTCGGCTTCGGCGGGACCAACGCTTCGCTGATCTTCGGCCCGGCGCCCTGACATGCGGTGGTTGCGTTACGGCGCGCTGGGGGTCATCGCCCTAGTGGTCGTGGCGGCGGCGGTGCTGGGGTGGGGGGTCGGCGATTACCTCGCCGCTGGACCGCTCGCCCAGCGCAAGACCCTGGTCGTTCCCAAGGGCTCGAGTCTCGACCAGATCGCCGAGGTCCTCGCGCAGGCGGGCATCATCGCGCGTCCCTGGGCCTTCGAGGCGGCGGCGCATGTCACCGGCACGGCCAACCGGCTCAAGGCGGGCGAATACGAGTTCGCGGCCGCGATCAGCCCGCAGGCGGTCATCGAGCTGCTGCTGTCGGGCCGGGTCGTCCGCCACAAGCTGACCGTGGCCGAAGGACTCACCAGCGCCGAAATCGTCGCGCTGGTCGACGCGGCACCGACGCTCGACGGCGCGATCACGATTCCGCCACCCGAAGGCAGCGTGCTGCCGCAGACCTATTTCTACATCTATGGCGAGCAGCGCAATGTGCTGATCGGGCGCATGACTCACGCCATGGACGACATGGTGGCCAAGATTTGGGCCGCGCGGGCGGCCGATCTGCCGCTCGCCAATGCCCAGCAAATGGTGACCCTGGCGTCGATCATCGAGCGCGAAACCGCGCGTCCCGACGAGCGCGCGCGGGTCGCCGGCGTCTACATCGACCGGCTGCGCATCGCCATGCCGCTCCAGGCCGACCCGACGGTGATCTTCGGCCTGACCGACGGGGGGCGCCAACCGCTGGGCCGGCCACTCGACCACGATGACGTGCTCGTCGACACGCCCTACAACACCTACAAGTTCAAGGGACTGCCGCCGACGCCGATCTGCAATCCGGGCGAGGCGGCGCTGTATGCGGCGGTGCATCCCGATCTGCGTGGCGAGCTCTATTTCGTCGCCGACGGCGACGGCGGGCACCGCTTCGCCAAGACCCTCGCCGAGCAGGACAAGAACATCGCCGAACTGCGCGCTCACACGCAGGCCAAAGCGCCGAGCGCGACGCGCTAGCGCTGTTGTTGCCACGCCGGGCCAAGGCTATAAGCTCTAGGCCACACAGGGGATTCGCCGAGCCATGAGCGTTGCCAGCATGACCGGATTCGCGCGGTCGGAAGGGCATGCCGATGGGCTCGGCTGGGTGTGGGAGATCAAGAGCGTCAACTCGAAATCGCTCGATCTGCGCTGCCGCCTGCCGGCCGGCTACGACGCGCTCGAGCCTAAATTGCGCGCGGCGCTGGCCGATCGGCTGAAACGCGGTGCGGTGAGCGTCTTTCTGACTGTGACGAAAGCCGCAAGCGGCGCGCCGCTGCGGGTCAATCGCGCGGCGCTGGCCGAGATCATGGCGCTTGCCAAGGAACTGGCGAAGGAGGCCGGCGCCGCGCCGCCGCGTATCGACGGCCTCTTGGCGCTGAAAGGCGTGCTCGAAAGCGGCGACGAGGCGGTCCATGACGCCGCCAACGAGCAGCGCCAGGCCGCGATGCAGCGCGATTTCGAGACCGCGCTCGGCGATCTCGCGGCGATGCGTCTTGCCGAGGGCCGGCGGCTCGTACCGGTGCTCGAGGCGCGTCTCGCCGAGATCACAGCGCTGGCGGCAGCGGCGGAGCGCACCGCGGCAGCCCAGCCGACGGCCGCCAAGGCGCGGCTCAGGGAACAGATCGCGGCGCTGCTCGATGCGGTGCCGGCGCTTCCCGAGGAGCGCCTAGCACAGGAAGCCGCGCTCATCGTCGCGCGCGGCGACGTGCGCGAGGAGCTCGATCGGCTCGCCGCCCACGTCGATGCTGCGCGCGAGTTGCTCAAGGAAGGCGGGCCGATCGGCCGACGCTTCGATTTCCTGTGCCAGGAGTTCAACCGCGAGGCCAACACGCTGGCCTCGAAATCGCCGGACCTCGAGCTGACGCGCGTGGCGCTCGGCCTCAAGGCGGCGATCGAGCAGCTGCGCGAGCAGGCGCAGAACATCGAATAGCCATGACGGCGCGCGACATCAAACGACGCGGCATTCTCCTGGTGCTGTCCTCGCCCTCAGGCGCCGGCAAGACCACGATCACGCGGGCGCTGGCGGCGCGCGATCCGCTGCTGACGCTATCGGTATCCGCCACGACGCGGCCTCGGCGCGCCGGTGAGGTCGACGGCAAGGATTACCATTTCCTCGACCCACAGCGGTTCGCGGCGATGGTCGCCGACGGGGAGCTGCTCGAGCATGCCACAGTGTTCGGTCACAGCTACGGCACGCCGCGCGCGCCAGTGATGACGGCCATCGAAGACGGCCGCGACATCATCACCGACATCGATTGGCAGGGGACACAGCAACTCCAGGCTAAGATCGGTGCCGACTTGGTTGCGGTGTTCATCCTGCCGCCGAGCATGGTGGCGCTCGAAGCGCGGCTGAAATCTCGCGCCCAGGACAGCGATGAGGTTGTACGCGCCCGCATGGTGAAGTCATCCGAGGAGCTGAGTCACTGGGACGCCTACGATTACGTCGTGGTCAACGACGATCTCGAGGACAGCATCCGGCGGGTTCAGGCGATCATCAGCGCCGAGCGCGTGCGGCGGCGGCGTCAGGTCGGGCTGGCCGAGTTCGTCAACCGCCTGCGCGGCGTCTAGGCCGACCGCGCCACCAGGGCGCGCGCCAGCGCGCAGAATTCCACGACCGTCAAATCCTCGGCCCGCGCCGTGGGCTCGATCCGCGCGTCGCGCAGCAAACCGGCGGGGTCGCCGAGCGATTTCAGGCTCTGCCGCAGCATCTTGCGCCGCTGACCGAAGGCGGCGGCGGTGACGCGCTCGAGCGCATCCTGGTCGCACGGCGCTTGCGGCTCCGGCCGCGGCCTCAGCCGTACCACCGTTGAGGTCACCTTGGGCGGCGGAACGAAGGCCGTCGGCGCGACGTCAAACAGCCGCTCGACCTCGGCGAGCCACTGAGTCAGGATCGAAAGCCGTCCGTAGTCACGCGTGCCCGGCATGGCAGCGAGCCGGGCGGCGACCTCCTTCTGAAACATGAGAGTGAAATTGGCGAAGACGCCAATACGCGGCAGCCAGGCGATCAGCAGCTTGGTGGCGACGTTGTAGGGCAGGTTGGCGACGATCTTGCGCGGCGCCGGAACCAAGCTCGCCGGATCGATCGCCAGGGCGTCGCCGGGCACGACCTCAAGCCGGCCGGGAAATGCGGCGGAGAGCTCGGCGAGCGCCGGCAGGCAGCGTCGGTCGCGCTCGACCGCGACCACGCGCCGCGCGCCTTCGAGCAGCAGGGCGCGCGTCAATCCGCCGGGGCCCGGCCCAATTTCGATCACGTTGAACCCGGCGAGGGGTGCCGCGCCGCGGGCGATCCGGCGCGTGAGATTGATGTCGAGGAGGAAATTCTGGCCCAGGGCCTTGTGCGCCGCGAGCCCGTGACGACGGATGACTTCGCGCAGCGGCGGTAGAACCGGCGTGTCCTCCGCCAAGCCGGTTCTCAGGCCTCGGCCGGTTGCGCCGCGCGCCGCGCCGCCATGGCACCGGCAGTTGTCAGCGCAGCGATCAGGCTGGCGGGATTCGCAATGCCGCGGCCGGCGATGTCGATCGCCGTGCCGTGATCGGGCGAGGTGCGGATGAAGGGCAGGCCCAACGTGATGTTGATGCCGCGCTCGAAATCGAGCGTCTTCAGCGGAATCAGCGCTTGGTCGTGATACATGCAGAGTACGGCGTCGTAGCGCTTGCGCGCGTCGGCATGGAACAGCGTGTCGGCCGGCGCCGGGCCGCCGGCGTCGATGCCCTGGGTGGCGAGCGCCGCCACCGCCGGTGCGATGATGTCGCGTTCCTCGTGGCCCATGGCGCCGGCCTCGCCCGCGTGCGGATTGAGCGCCGCCACCGCGAGCCGCGGCCGGGTGATGCCGAAATCACGCCGCAAGGCCGCAGCGGTCACGCGACCGCAGGTCACGATCGCCGCGGTCGACAGCGCCGCCAGCGCGTCGGCCAGCGACAGATGGACCGTCACCGGCACAACGCGCAGCTCGGGGCCGGCCAGCATCATCACTGGGTGCGCGACATGGGCGAGGGCGCCGAGAAACTCGGTATGGCCGGGGTAGGCGAAGCCGGCGGCGTAGAGCGTTTCCTTCTGGATCGGGTTGGTGACCACGGCGCTGGCCCGACGGTCGCGGACCAGCGCCACCGCCTTTTCGATGGCGGCGATCACCGCCGGCGCATTGGCCGGGTCGGGCCGGCCGGGCACCGGCTGGTGCGGCAGGGCTTGCGCCAGCACTGGCACGGCGTCCGGAAAGACGCGCGTCGCCTCGCCCGCGTCGCGGATTTCGTGTACCGGCGCGTCAAGGCCGATCGCCTGCGCCAAGGCGGCCAGCCGCGTGGGATCATCGATCACGAAGAACGGCGGCACTGCGCGCGCGACGCGTTCGCGCCAGGCCTTGAGCGCGATCTCGCCGCCGATGCCCGCGGGTTCCCCCATGGTGAGGGCGAGCGGGGCGGTCACGCGCGGATATCCACGTAGGCTGCGCGGCGCAGGTCAAGAAGATAGCGTCGCGCCAGCGCATCGAGCCGCGCGCGGGCGAGGTTTTCCGACACCTGATCGCGCGTCGGCATGCCGCTGCTGGGTTCCTGCTTCGAACACACCATGAAGACGCCGATCCCGGGCGCGTTGCCGAGCCGCATCGGCTTGCTGGCCTGGGCAAGCTTGAGCTGCAGGATCTGCGGGCGGATCGCGGGCGGCAGCCGCCCGGCGGTGGTGTCGGCGCTCTGCGTGATCAGCGGCGGATTGTGATCGCGTCCAAGCTTTGCCAACTCGCCGCAGCTTTTCGCCGCGTCCGAGATCTGTTGGGCCTCGGTCATCGTGCGTTGCAACTGGGCGTCGCTCGCCGTCGGCGGCAACGGAAAGACCACCTCCGTCATCGACAGGTGAATGTCGTCCGGGGTGACCTGACCGAGAATCCGCCGGTCGATCATGTAAAGAATGTAATACCCGCCTGGCGTCTTCAGCGGATAGGACATCTCGCCCGGCTTCATCTTGCCGAGCGCCCGGCCCAGTTGCGGCGGCAGCTGGCTCGGCGTTACCCAGCCGATATCGCCGCCCACGGCCGAACTCGGCGATTGCGAGAACTGCTGCGCGACGGCCGAGAAGTTTGCGCCGGCGCGGATCTGCTGAATGAGCTGGTTGGCGAGCCGCTCGACGTCCTGATCCTGCGACGGGTTGTCGACCGCGAGATAGATCTCGGCCACGTGGCTTTGCGGCTGTCCCACGTCTTCTTTGATCTGCGCCATCGCCTCGTTGATTTCCTCGTCGGAAATCGACACGTCCTCCGAAAGCTGGTTGTGCACGACATTGGACCAGGCGATCTCGGCCGTCAGCTGACCCGTCAGTGTTGATAGGGGGATGCCGACGCGCTTGAGGTAAGCCTCGATGCCGCCCTTCGGCATGTTGTTGCGCTGCTCGATGCCCTCGATGGCCTTGTCGATCTCTTCCTTGGTCACAGTCACGTTGAGGCGCCGGGCCTCCTGGACCTCGAGCTTTTCGTCGATCATCTGGCGCAAGATGCGCGGTTGCAGGCGCTGGCGGTTTTCGGGCGTATCCGGGATGTTGGAGGACGTCAGCAAAAGCGCGACGCGCGCCGAAAGATCGTCCATGCTGATGATGTCGTTGTTGACGACGGCGGCGATGCGGTTTTCTTCCTGCGCCTGCGCGCCAACGACAATGCAAGCCAGCACGACGAGTGACAGCAACAGCCTCATGGTCGGGAAAAATCTCGCCTTGTAGGGGGTCAAACGTCCCCGATTACCGAAGATACACCGGTCGAGCGAGATTTTCCCATGGTTGGCGGCGTCGCGCCATTACGGAATCGTCGCAACCTTCGCGCCGGCTTCGCCCAGGTTCTTGAACACGAACGTGACCAAAACACTGACGCCGGAGTGAACGTCGCCGACCTGGATGCCGGATTGCTGCAGCGACGTCGTGACCGCAAAGCAATCGTCGCGATAGGTCAGGTCGACGCCCGAATAGACCGTGTTGCCGCCCTGGCTGATGTTGCGCGTGTCGTGCACGCCGAGCAACCAGTATTGGGTCAACGCGGCGTCCACCGCCACGCTGATCTGATCCCCGATCTCGAGCGGCGAGGTCAGGCCGGGGATCGCCTTGAAGGAAATGAACGATCCCGAAACGCGAAGATTCGTCGGACCGACCGAGAAACCCGTCTCCTGCCGGCGCATCGCCAGCGTGAGATGGTCGAGACGCATGCTGTAGTAGAGGTCGAGCAGGGTCGATGGCGAGAGCACTAGCCCGCCCACCACGTCGGAAAGCTGGTACTCGAGGCCGCTGCCGATTTGGAACGGGCTCTGCTTTTCGAACCGGTAGCTCTGGCCGATGAGCAGGCTCGAGTTGCCGTACTCGGGGTTGTAGAGGCCGGCGTGGAGGCCGTAATCGACGCGTTGTCCGCTGTCGACGAGGTCATAGCCGGGGAAGCGGTTGGGCCGGAACAGGCCGCTCTCGTTGAATTCGAAGCCCTGGCTGTCCTCGTCGGGAATGAGCGCCGGGTTGCCGCCGTTGGGCGCCGCAATGAAGCCGACCATTGGCTCGATGATCTCGTTGGTCGCGTAATCGCTGCGGACCCAGGGGTAGCGCCACAGCAACGCCGCTTGGGGAAAGACGCGGTCGGCCGTGCCGGAATGCAGCGTCGCATCGGTCGGCTCGAATTGGACGTCGTCGGAATTGTAGCCGTCGCCGCGCAACGACACCGAAAACTGGTAACGGTCGCCGAGCGGGCCGTCGAACGGCAGCCGCCATTCCGATTGCGCGGAAACCCGCCGGATGTCGGAGCCGCTATGCCGTTCGAGATTGAGAGCGTTGCCGCTCAACTGCAGCCGGCCGCCGATGCTATCGGGATTGCTGGTCCATTCGTAACTCGCGATTGGCAGCACGATCGGCTGGATTCCATCGCCGACCAGAGTGTTGAGGCTCTGGAATGAGTACGCGCTGATGTTGCCGTAGCTGCGCGGGCCGAAATCCTCGGCGTAGACGTGGCTGCTCAGGAAGTTGGTCGGCTGCGGAATATGGTACTCGAGAAGATAAGCCTGATCGCTCACACGCTGCACGTCGAAGCCGGAGCGCCAGTTCTGGTCCAGGTTGAAGGTGCCGCTGCCGAAGAAATGGCCGCGGAACGATGTCGCCGTGTTGGTCGAGCTCGACGTGTTGACCAGACCGGGTTGGACGGCCGGCCCGCCGGCTTCGATGCTGAGCGGGCCGGACTGGACCTGGGGACCGCCGGCCTCGATGCTGCCGTCGAGGTCGAGCTTTCCGAATCCCCAGGCCTGCCGATATTCCTGGTCGAGGACGATGCCCGCGTTTTCCGTGATCATCGGCCGGAACGTGAGATCCTTGTCTGGCGCAATCGCCCAGAAATAGGGCTGCGTGACGTGGAAGCCGAGCGTCCCGCCGGCGCCGACCAGCGGCGGCAGGAAGCCGCTCGCCCGCTTCACCGACGGATCGGGATGGGAGAGATACGGCGTGTAGAAGATAGGCCAGCCGTCCACCTCCATGGTGGCGTCGTGGTATTCGATGATCTGCTCTTGCTTGTCATGGACGACGCGCGCCGCCTTGATCTGCCAGACCGGGGGCTTGCTCGGGTCGCTCTGGCACAATTCGCAGGGCGAGTAGACAGCGCGCCGCAATTCGGTGCGGTTGCCGACGATGCGCCGCCCGGTATTAGCCGCCAGGCGCGAGCCGTCCGACAGAAGAATGCGAACGTCCTTGATGAAGCCGTCGCGCATGTCGTCGTGCAGCTCCATGTAGTCGGCGAAGACGATGTCGCCGTCCGGCTGCAACAGGCTAACATGCCCCGATGCGGTGACGGTATCGGTGCGCTGGTTGTAGGTCACCGTGTTGGCCAGCAGGATCTGGTCGGACTGATCGAGCTCGACATGGCCGCGGGCGACCGTGAGGCCGAGGTCCTGGTCGTATTCCACCTGGTCGGCCTGGAACAGGATCGGCTTGTTCGCGGCGCGCCCGGTGTTCTGCGCAGCCGCTGGCGCAACAGCAGCGGCCAGCGCCGCAATGCCGACAATCCCGAAAATCAGCCTCCCCCCGTGCATGCCGTCAGCCGTCCTCGAGATGCAGCAGTAGGCTGACGCCGACGAGCCACGAGACGCCGGCGGGCGTCCAGGCTGCCAACATGGTCGGAATAGTCGCGGACAGGCCGAGCGCAAAGACGATGTCGGACAGGAAGTAGAGGAGGAACCCGCTGGCGATGCCGACGGCGATCATCAGCGTGGCGCCGCCGGCACGTTGCATGCGCAGGCTGAAGCTGGCGGCGATCAGGACCATGGCCGCCAGCAGGAGCGGCCGCGCCAGCAGCTTGTCGAAGTAAAGTTGGTGGCGCTGGGACGAGAAACCCGACGCCTTGAGCAGCCGGATGAATCCGGGCAGCTCCCAGAACGACATGGTTTCGGGCGGCGCGAAGCTGTCCTGGATCTTGGCCGGAGTCAGGTTGGTGGAGATCTGCATCCGCGTGAATTGTTGCGGCTGCTTGTTGGGCGACCAATCGGTGCCGTCGACGATCGTCCACACGCCCGGTCCGAGCACGGCCTGCTGCGCGTCGATCCGCCGATCGAGACGCGTATCGTGCGCGAGGAACAGGAACATGACGTCATGCAGCGCGCGTTTCGGCAAATCGAACCGTTCGGCGTGCACGATCGACGGATTGCCATGGTTGTCGCTCTGGCGCAGCCACAGGCCGGTGCTCGAGAGCGCGAATTGCGGGTTGCCGCCTTGCAGGACGCGGTTTTGCAGGGTCTCGTAGCTGGCTTGCGTGACCGAGGCGATCGGATTGAACAGCGTCACCGAGAGGACGCCGATCAGAAACGCACCCGCCAGCGGCGGTGCGACGAACTGCCAAGCCGAGATTCCGGAGGCGCGCGCGACGACGAGCTCGTGGCTCCGCGTCAGGCGCCAGAAAACCATCATCGTCCCGAAAAGCACGGCGAAGGGCAGAATTTGCTGCGCCATGTAGGGTTGCTTGAGCAAGGCCAGCTTCAGCAGCACGAGCAACGTCACGTTGGCCTTGGTGCCGGCGCGCCGGATCAGCTCGACGTAATCGAGCAGGAAAACGATCGCCATCATCGTCAGGAAGACGCCGAAGAACCAGACGAAGAACTGGCGCGCGATATAGCGGAAGAGGGTTTTCCAGGGCGACATGGCGATTATCGTGCCGCACGCCGCGCGACGAATCCCGGCGATGGCCGGGGAGCGCGGGACCGCCACGTCATCCACAACGTCGCCAGGAACGGTCCCAGGGCGTTGACGTAGATGAGCGGGATCACCGTCATGGTGCTGCGTGCAAGATTCGTCAGGCCGATGTCAACGATCTCCATGGCCAACGCGACCGCGATCGCCGCGAGAATGCGACGCGCCTGACCGCGGCGATTGAACTCGCCGGGCAGCAGGCAGAGGATCGGAATCGCCGCCATCGACAGCGCCGTCAACGGGCCGGCAAGCCGCATGTTGAGCTCGACGACCAGCGCCGGATTGCCGAGATTATCGAGGAGGTCGCTCAGATAGAACTCGTCCGGCTGGCGATCGCGCAGCGTCGGCGCGTTCTGCATCTCGGACAGATCGAGCGTGTAGCTCTTGAACGACAGCGACGACAGCTTTCCGGTGAGACGGTCGAATTGCTGGCGGGTGCCGTTCACCATCAGGATGTGCGGTCCGTCGGGCGTGTCGACGAGCGCGCCGCGTTCGGCGGAGATCGTGAGGGGCTTGTCCTGGTCGCTGGTGTTCTGGATGATCAGGCCGAGGAGATCGCCCTTGGAATCCCGCTCCTTGACGTAGACCATCAGCGTATCCGACAGCGTGTTGAACACGCCCTCCTGGATTAGCGCCGCGGCGAACTTGTTGCGAATCTCGAACTGGAGGTCCTTGAACGCGCGATTGCACGCGGGCAAGAAATAGAACGCCATGGCATAGAGGGTGATCATCCCGACCGCGCCGATCAGTAGCGCCGGCTTGGCAAGCGCCCATTGGCTCATTCCCGAGGCCCGCATGACCACCAGCTCGCTTTCAGCGATCAGCTTGGCATAGACGAAGACAATCGCGGTGAAGATCGCGATCGGCAGCACGACATCGACGAAACGCGGCAGGATCAGTACGGCGAGATAGAGAAAAAGCCCGATCGACAGCCCACGGTTGACGATTAGGTCGACGAGACGCAGCGATTGCAGCAGCCACACAGCTGCGCTGAAGATGACGCCGACCGAAAGCGCCACCATCAGGGTCTGGCGGAACACGTACCATGTCAGCCGATCCATGACGCGCGATTATAAGTGTGGCGCGGCCTCCGCCATAGCGGGATTTGCCGTGGTCCGTGCGGCAAAACTTCCGATTCGTCCGGCGGCCAAGTTCGTCCGGCGATCAAGCGGCTTGCGAGCGGGCGGACGACATGGAAATCTTCCGGCGCGCGGCGAATGGAGATGCGGTGTCGGATCGAGGCGGGATCGAATTGGCGGACTTGCCGTTCCGCGTCTTTGTCGCCCTGTTCGCGGCGCTGCTGCTGATCGCCTGCATCCCGCTGATTCTGACGCCGCTGCCGCCGCTGGTCGATTATCCGAACCACCTCGCGCGCATGCATGTGCTCGCCGGCCTGGGCGGCTCGCCGCTGCTGCAGCAATATTATGCCGTTGCCTGGCGGCCGTTGCCCGATCTGGCGATGGACGTTCTGGTGCCGCCGCTGCTCGGTGCGGTGTCGCTGCAAACCGCCGGTAAGCTGTTCCTGGTGGCGATTTATTTCCTGTCGGCCGGCGGCGTCGCCGCGCTTCATCGCGTTCTGTTCCGGCGCTGGTCGGCATGGCCGCTGGCGGCGTTCCTGCTGGTCTACAACCGGCTGCTGCTGTGGGGCTTCGTCAATTTCCTGTTCGGCCTCGGTCTCGCGTTCTGGGCGCTGGCCGGCTGGATCGCCTGGCGCGAACGCGGCATTGTTCTGCGGCTCGGCTTCGGCCTAGTCGCCGCGCTCGCGATCTATTTCGCGCATTTGATGGCGTTCGGCGTCTATGGCGCGATGATCGTGGGCTACGAGGCGGGACGGCTGTGGCGCGAGCGCGCCGCGCCGGCGACCGCCATTCGCGCCATGCTCGTCGCGCTGCTGCCGTTGCTGCCGTCTCTTGCCTTGTTTGCGGCGGTGTTCGTGCCGTTGCACGCGGCAACGTCGCTGCCGTCCGGCATCCGCTTCGGCCGCCCGGCGCGCAAGCTCGACCTGCTGTTCAGCGTCTTCGATCTCTATAGCCGTCCCTTTGACGTTGCCTGCTTTGTGGTTGCGGTCGTCGGCGTCGCGGCTGCCTATTGGCGGCGGTGGCTGCGCCTCGCGCCCGAGATTGCCGCGCCACTGATCCTCCTCGCGCTGCTTTATCTCGTCATGCCCGACACGCTGTTCGGCGCGACCGGCGCTGACCGCCGGATGCCGCTGGCGATGGCGCTGCTGCTGATCGGCGGCAGCGCGTGGCAGACGCCGTTCGCGCGGCAGGGGCGGGTCTTCCTGTCGGCGGCGCTTGTCCTGTTCGCCATACGGCTCGGCGTTGTCGCCGCCAGCTGGCAGGCAAGCGGCCGGCTTTACGCGGAGCTGCTCGCCGGCCTCGATGCCTTGCCGCCGGGCGCGCGCGTCGCCGTCGCTTTCGCCGACGCGGAAGTCAACGTCGAAGCCGCGCCGCTGCTCCATTTGCCGGTGCTGGCAGTGGCGCGCCGCGACGCCTTCGTGCCGACGCTGTTCGCCTATGCGACGCAGCAGCCGATCGCCTTCGCCGGCGAATACGGCACGGTCGCCGCCCAGCTTTCGGCCTCGGCGCTGTGGAAGTTCTATATCGTCGGCGACGCGAAGTTGGCGCCGACAATCGCGCAGGCGCTGGCGCATTGCGGCTATATCACCTTTGCCGGCCGGCAGCCCTTTGCAATCCGCGCCGGCACCGGCTTGCAGCCGGTCTTCATTGCGCCGCGTTTCCAGATCTATCGCCTGCCCGGGACCTCGACATGATGACGCTGTTGATGCCGGGCCTCGCCGATCTCGCGGGTTGGGCCGGGATCGGGTTCACGGTCCTGGTCTTCATTGGCCTCGGCCGAGGGCTGAGCCGCGGTGGCGCGTCGCCCGAGGTCGCGCTGATTGTCGGCTGGGGCCTGGCGTGCTGGGTGCTCACCGCTTGGGGCATCGTGCTGCCGGTTTCGCTGCGCGTTCCGGCTGTCGTCCTGGCGGTAGCGGGTATCCTCGGACTGGTCCTGCCGCGCAGCCGGCTGACGGCGACGGATTGGTGCGCGCTCGGTCGCGTGCTGCTGCTGTCGCTGCCGTTTCTCGCGGTGATGGCCTCGGCGCGGCCGAGCCAGCCCGACACTTTTCTCAATCTCCTGCCCAATGCCGCCTATCTCTACGACCACGGGATGTTTCCCGGCATCGGGCGGCCCGACGCACACTCGCTGTTGCCCGCGGCACCCTACAACTTGCAGTTTGCGGCGCTGATTGCCGGCCTAGTGACGCCGCAATTCCCGGCGGTGGCGTTGATCGCATTCAACGTGATGGTACAGCTCGCCGCCGGCCTGCTGTTTGCGCGCCTCGTCGCCGGCAGCGGAGACCGGACGGCCGCGCCCGGCTGGGGCGCTACCGCGTTCGGCCTGCTGCTGGCCACCGCGCTCAATCCCGGCTTCGTGCCCCGCTATCACCTGTCGGGCTACAGCGAGCCTTCGGTGATGGTCGTGGTCGCCTTCGCCGGATATCTGGCGTTGCGGCGCGATCGTGGGGCGGCTTGGCTGCTCGCGGCGGCGCTCGTCGCGCTGATCGAGATCAAGCAGGACAGCGTCGCGCTCGCGTTCGGTCTTGCGCTCGCGGCGGCGTTGCTGCCGCCCGCCGCCGGCGAGCGTCGGCGCGATGTGGCGTGGCGCGCGATCGTCGCCGCCGTCCCGGCTGCCGTCCTTTATCTCGGATGGAGCGGGTACGTCCATAACCGCTTCGCCAATCCCGACGCCGCGCTCACCTGGATGCCGTTGGCGCAGTGGCAATGGCGCGTGCTGCCGACGGTTCTGCGCCAGATCGCCGACATCATGGGCGAGAAGATCGTGTTCTTTGGGCCCTTGGTCGCTGTGTTGGCCGTATTTCTCGTCCGCGCGTGGCGCGGCGCGGCAAAGGATGTGCCCGGCCAACGCGCTGGCTTCGTCTTGCTGATCGTCACGTTGGTCTATAACGCGGCGCTGCTCGTCAGCTATGTCGGGCATTTCAGCGGCCAGATGGCCGCCGACGCGCATTCGTTCTTCCGCTACGATACCCATCTGGCGTTGCTGTTGATGGTGACGCTGATTCTCATGCTGCGCACACCGGCGCGGGCGTGGTTCGCGAGCCTGTCGCCGCGTCGGCGCCGTGGGTCGGCGGCGCTCGCGATCGTCGTCTTCGCCGCGTGCCCCGTCGTCTTCCTGTCCTTCCTACGCTTCGATCTTGAGACGCCGCAGCTGCGCGCCTGGAATCTCGCGAAGCATCTCGCCGCTGCGGTCGGGCCGAACGACCGGATCGCGCTCGTCTTGCCGGGCGACAACGGCAGCCTGTTTGCCGTGCTCGACGGCTTGTTACGGATGACGCCGCCGCGTCAGCCCGAAATCGTGCTCGATGACGTGCCGAGCCTAGCGCCGGATACCTTCGACCGTCTCGGCGCCGACCGCTGGGCGCTCGTCTCGTGCACGCCGGCGGGTCTGCCGGGCGTGCCGGCCGGCGAGGCCGCGCTCTTCGGACACAACGCCAAAGGCTGGCGCCTCGTCGATCGCTGGCCCTATGCGCCGGCCGGCGCCGGTCATTGGTCGCGGGTCATCAGCCTGCCGCCGTTGTGCCTGCCCGGTTGACCGGGTTGACACTACCGAGGTTTCAACGCTCTATCGCTGTTTCGCCGTTTGCATCGAGGATCGGCCATGAGAATCAAATTCCTGCCGCCGCGCCTGCCCCGGACCGGAACGCTCGTGTTGTTCATCGGGGAAGGCCGCAAGCTATCGCCCCAGGGCGCGCAGCTCGACCGTCGCAGCGGCAAGGCCCTGACGCGCGCGCTCGACGTCTCGCGCTTCAAGGGCAAGGCGGAGGAGACGCTGGCGATATTGGCGCCGGCCAAGCTCGGCGTCGTGCGTGTGCTGCTGGTGGGCGACGGCAAGGCCGATCCCGGCGATCGCGCGCTGTGGCAACGTTGCGGCGGCGTCATTCTCGCCGCGCTCAACGGTGCCGGCGAGAGCGAGGCGGCGGTGCTGGTCGAAGCCGGCGACCGCGCGGCCGAGATCGCGGCGCATATCGCCTATGGCGCGCGGCTGCGGTCGTATCGCTTCGACAAGTATCGCACCAAGGAAAAGCCCGAGCAGAAGCCGTCGCTCAAGGCCTTGTCGATCCTGGTGGCGGACGTTGCCGCCGCGCGTCGGCGCTACGCGCCGCTCGACAAGATCGCCGACGGTGTGTTCTTCACCCGCGACCTGGTTTCCGAGCCGGCCAACGTGATCTATCCGGAAACGCTCGCCGCGCGCGCCAAAGAACTGACCGAGCTCGGCGTCACGATCGAGATCCTCGACGAGAAGAAGATGGCGGCGCTCGGCATGGGTGCCTTGCTCGGCGTTGGCCAAGGCAGCGCGCGGCCCCCGCGTCTCCTGGTCATGCAGTGGCACGGCGCCGACGACAAGAAGCAGGCACCTGTCGCCTTCGTCGGCAAGGGTATCACCTTCGACACTGGCGGCATATCGATCAAGCCGTCCGCCGGCATGGAAGACATGAAATGGGACATGGGCGGCGCCGGCGCGGTGATCGGCCTGATGATGGCGCTGGCCGGGCGCAAGGCCAAGGTCAACGTCGTCGGCATCGGCGCGCTGGCCGAGAACATGCCGTCGGGCACGGCTCAGCGGCCGGGCGACATCGTCAAGTCGATGTCCGGCCAGACCATCGAGGTGCTCAACACCGACGCCGAAGGGCGCTTGGTGCTGGCCGACGCGCTGTGGTACTGCCAGGACCGCTTCAAGCCGCGCGCGATGATCGACCTTGCCACGCTGACCGGCGCGATCATCATCGCGCTCGGCCACGAGCATGCCGGGCTCTACAGCAACGACGACAAGCTCGCCGAGCAACTCGCCGCTTCCGGCAAGGCGACGGGCGAGACGCTATGGCGCATGCCGCTGGGCGAAGCCTACAACAAGATGATGGACAGCGACGCGGCAGACGTGAAGAACATCAGCGGCGGCCGCGACGCTGGCAGCGCCACCGCCGCGACCTTCCTCGAGCGCTTCGTCAACAAGATGCCGTGGGCGCATCTCGACATCGCCGGCACGGCGTGGGCGAATAAGGACAAGCCGACCGTGCCCAAGGGCGCGACCGGGTTCGGCGTGCGCTTGTTGAACCGCTTTGTCCGCGATAACTACGAGACCGTCGCTGGCAAGTGACCGAGATCGGTTTCTACCACCTGCTCAGCCTGGCGCTCGATCGCGCCCTGCCTCAGTTGCTCGAGAAGGCCTATGCCGGCGGCTATCGCGTCGTGCTGATGGCGGGCTCGACCGAGCGCGTCGATCATCTCAACGCGCTGCTGTGGACTTACGACGACGCCGCCTTTCTGCCACACGGCGCAGCCAAGGACGGCAACGCGGCGCAGCAGCCGATCTGGCTCACCGTCGACGACGAGAATCCCAACGGTGCCGACATGCTGGTGCTGGTCGACGGCGCAACCTCGCAGCACGTCGACCGCTACAAACGGGTGCTCGACGTCTTCGACGGCAACGACGCGGCTGCGGTCGCGACGGCGCGCGAGCGCTGGCAGCAGGCCAAGGCCGTCGGTCATGCCCTGACCTATTGGCAACAGACCGAAAAGGGCTGGGAAAAGGCCGGCGCGGGTTGAAGTCGCAAACCGGTCCCGCTATAAACCCGCGACTTTTAAGCCAGCAACGAGGCTCGGCCCATGGCCAAGGAACGCACGCTTTCGATCATCAAGCCCGACGCGACGCGCCGCAATCTGACCGACAAGATCAACGCCCGCTTCACCGCGCGCGGCCTGAAAGTGGCCGCGCAGAAGCGGCTGCAGCTGTCGCGCGCGCAAGCCGAAGGGTTCTACGACGTCCACAGGGAGCGGCCGTTCTTCGGCAGCCTGGTCGTGTTCATGACCTCGGGGCCGGTGGTCGTTCAGGTGCTCGAAGGCGAGAACGCGGTCGCGCTCAATCGCGAGATCATGGGTGCGACAGACCCGGCCAAGGCGGCGCCGGGTACCATTCGCAAGGATTTCGCCGAATCGATCGAAGCCAACTCGGTCCACGGCTCGGATTCCGCCGAGACCGCGAAGCGCGAGATCGCCTTTTTCTTTCCGGAGCTTTAGACCAGAAAGTATGCGAGCAGTAGCAGCGTAACGACGATCGTCCCGATCGCCCAGCGCAGCAGCCGCGCGAAACCCTGCCAAGTCTCGCGATGCGGTTGCAGGTCAAACGTGCTCATCGACAATCCCCCGACACAGGAACGCGGCAAGCTATAGCGCGGTGGCCGGCTTTTGCAACCCCCCGAACGGCCGTGTCAGCGCCGCGCCTAGCGCCAGCGCATAGAACGGCAGCCACCAGAGCTGATAGTTGTGGTGGGCCGTCGGCGCCGCCAGGATTGCAGCCAGGGTGAGCGCCGCCGCCAGGGCCGAGCGTGCGGCCAGGCCCGGCGCGCGTCGCCAGATATGGACCGCCACGGCGAGGGCGAACGCGGCAAAGACCGAGCGTGCTACGACCGCGGCGCCTTCCGGCGCGAAGGCCAGCCAACTCGTGCTGTCCGGCGGGCGGATGGCGTTGAACAGGACGATGTTGTCGTAAAACGCGCCGGGCGCGGCGAGGGCATAGGGCAGGATCGGCAATAGGCCGACTGCGACGCCCAGGCCATAGCGCGACCGCGCGGCGCTCCCCGGCGGCACGAGGCAAGGGACGAAGGCCGCGCCAGGAAACAGCTTGGCGGCAACCGACAATCCCACGCACAGGCCAGAAAGAAAATCGCTGTGCCCGAAGGCGACGAAAGCAAGGAGGAGAGGCACGATGGCGGCCAAGTCGGTCGCACCCTTGGCGAAGAGCTGCTGCGCCACCAGCGGCAACGACAGGTACAGCGCAGCGGCAATGAAGCCGGCTCGGCACGAGCCGGCGCGCCGTCCGAGGTGCAGCAGCAGCGCCACCGTTGCCCCCTGGAGCAGCAGATTGGTGATGAGGACGCCGCGCGCGCCCAGCGTCAGCCCGAGCGGCAGATAGACCGCCGGCATCACCGGCAGGTATTTGTAACCGCCGAAAGCGCCGCCGATCGCGGGATCAATCGTTAGCGCATAGGGGTTGTGGCCGGCGAGCATCGCGTGGCCGGCGGCGAGCGTCGTCGTCGCCATGTCGATCAGCCGCGGATGGACCAGCCGCGCCGCGCCGTAGATCAACTCGGCGACGGCCAGCGCGACGACCAGCGCGACCAGCGCGCACTCCGCCTTCGCCTCGGCGTCGGGGCGCCGCAACGTCCGCAGGATGACTGGCACGGCGGCCAACAACGCCAGCAGCGCCAAGGCCTTCCACGGCCCGGTCTCGTTCCAGTTGAAGATCTGCACCAGGCCGATAGCCAGCCAGAACGCCGCCGCGACGAGCACGCGCATCGCTGTCACGCGACAGCGTCGAGCCGTACCGGGCCAGGCCGGCCGTCGATCTCGACGCCGTCCGCCAGGATGCGCACCCGGCCTTCGGCGATCAGGCGCAGCGTCAGCGGATAGGCGCGATGCTCGACCGCCAGAACCCGCGCGGCCAGCTTTTCGGCATTATCGTCGGCCAGCACCGGCACCGAGCCTTGAACGATGATCGGTCCGCTGTCGACTTCGTTCCGCACGAAATGGACGCTGCAGCCGTGGCGCGCGACGCCCGCGGCGAGCGCCCGCGCATGCGTGTCGAGGCCGGGAAACGCCGGTAGCAGCGAGGGATGAATATTGATCAGGCGGTCGCGCCAGGCGTCGATAAATTTGGCGCCGAGGATGCGCATGAAGCCGGCGAAGCAGACGAATTCGACGCGCGCCGCCTTGAGCGCGCCGTCGAGCGCGGCGTCGAAGGCGTCGCGGTCGGCGAAGTCGCGATGCGCAACGACGCGCGTCGGAATCTTGGCGTTCGCCGCACGAGCGAGGCCCTGGGCGTCGGCGCGATTGGACAGCACCAGAACAATCTCGGCGGGAAAACCCGGCGCGTTGCAGGCCTCGATCAGCGCCTGGAGATTGGAGCCGCGACCCGAGATCAGCACGCCGGTCCTCAGCCGGGCCACGCGCGCTCCATGTTGACGAGGCGGGCGTTGACTTCGCCGGTGCCTTTGACGATGCGGCCAATGCGGTGGACACGCTCGCCGGCCTGGGTCAGCACGCGGGCGACGGCATCGGCCTGCGCCGGCGCGACGATGGCGACCATGCCGATGCCACAGTTAAAGGTGCGCGCCATCTCGGCATGCGCGATGCCGGCGGTGCGCGCCAGCCAGGCGAAGACCGGCGGCAACGTCCAGGTCGCGGCGTCAAGCTCGGCGGCGAAGCCGTCGGGCAGCACGCGCGGAATGTTCTCGACCAGGCCGCCGCCGGTGATGTGGGCATAGGCCTTAACGCCGCCGGCCTTGAGCGCCGCCAGGCACGGCTTGACGTAAAGCCGCGTCGGCCGCAGCAGCTCGTCGGCCAGGCTATGCGATCCGGCAAAGGGCGGCGCCGCGGTGTATGACAGCCCGGCCTCTTCGACGACGCGGCGCACCAGCGAAAACCCGTTGGAATGGAGCCCGTCGGATTCGAGCCCGAGCACGACGTCGCCGGCCGCCACGGTCGCACCGTCGAGTACATGGCCGCGTTCGACCGCGCCGACCGCGAAGCCTGCCAGATCGTAATCGCCGGCGGCGTACATGCTCGGCATCTCGGCGGTCTCGCCGCCGATCAGCGCGCAGCCGACGGCGCCGCAGGCCGCGGCGATGCCCTTGACGATCGTCGTCGCCTGCGCGACCGCGAGCTTGCCGGTGGCGAAATAATCCAGGAAGAACAGCGGCTCGGCGCCCTGGACGACGAGATCGTTGACGCACATCGCCACCAGGTCGATCCCGATCGTGTCGTGTTTGTTGGCCGCGATCGCAACCTTGAGCTTGGTGCCGACGCCGTCGGTGGTGGCGACCAGGATCGGGTCGCGATAGCCCGCCGCCTTGAGATCGAACAGCGCGCCAAAGCCGCCGAGTCCGGCCGCCGTGCCGGCGCGCGCCGTCGCCTTGGCGAAGGGCTTGATGGCCTCGACCAGCGCATCGCCGGCGTCGATGTCAACTCCGGCGTCGCGATAGTTGCGACTTTTCTTGGGATCAACCATTCGCGCGCTTTCTACGCCATGACGGCGACGATGAAAAGCCCGGCCATGATAGAGTGGCGCAATGAAATCGCCCGCCCGGGCGGCCGCGGTTTGGCTCGCCGGCTTCTGCAGCTTCCTCGACCTCTACGCGCCACAATCGATCCTGCCGACGATCCGCGACCTCTATGGAGTCGACGCGGGCGAGGCGAGTCACATGATCAGCGCCACCACCCTGGCGGTTGCGATCATCGCGCCGTTCACCGGCGTCGGCGCCGACATGGTCGGCCGCAAGCGCGTGATCGTCGCCGCCATGATCGCCTTGATCGTGCCGACGGTGCTGATCGCGCTGTCGACGACGCTATCGGCCATGGTGTTCTGGCGCTTCGTACAGGGCCTGCTGCTGCCGCCGATCTTCGTCGTCACCGTCGCCTATATCGGCGACGAGGTGCCCATCGCCGAGGCTACCGGCGTCGCCGGCATCTATCTGTCCGGCAGCTGCTTCGGCGGCTTCTTCGGGCGGTTCCTGTGTGGTCTTTTGATCGGGTCCTATGGCACGCGGGGCGCGTTCCTCGGCCTGGCCGTGTTGACCGCGGTCGCTTCCGTCGGCGTCATCGCCTTGATGCCGCGCGAGCGCCAATTCGTGCCCAGCGCCGGACCGGCTCATGCGCTGCGCCACATCCTCGGCCACGTCTTCGATCCGCAGCTCGACGCCATCTTCGCCGTCGGCTTCGGCGTGCTGTTCTCGTTCGTCGCCACCTTCACCTACGTCAACTTCCATCTCGCCGCGCCGCCCTTCGACCTGTCGGCGGCGGCGCTCGGCACTATTTTCCTCGTCTACCTGGTGGGCGTGGCGACGACGCCGCTCGCCGGGCGATTGGTGCGCCGCTTCGGCCGTCGCCGGCTGGTGGTCGGCGTCCTCGGCCTGTGGATCGGCGGTCTGCTGCTGACCTTGACCGGCAGCTTGACGGTGATCATCGCCGGGCTGGCGATCGGCGCCGGCTGCGGCTTCATTGTGCAGACCGCGTCCACCGCGTCGGTCGCGGTCTCGGCGCAGCGCGCGCGCTCGTCAGCCGTCGGCCTCTACGTCACTTGCTATTACATCGGCGGCAGCGTCGGCGCCGTGCTGCCGGGCTATGTGTGGAACCGCGCCGGCTGGCCGGGCTGTGTCGCCATCGTCGCCGCTATGCTGCTAATTTTGGTCGCGATCGTGTTGCGCTTCTGGCGCGAGCCGCTCGCTCAGGCCAGCCCCGAACGATAGGTCGGATAAAGCGGCGTCCAGCCGAGCGCCGCCTTGATCCGCGCGTTGGCGATGCGGCAGGACGGGACCGCCGGACCGCCGGGCTGCGGCGCCGGACCGTCTTCGAGCGCCGCGATGCAGCCGAAGAGATTGGCGTAGCGGACCGATTCATCGTCGACCGCCGCAAGCAGCGCGCCCGGCGCGCCGCGCTCCGCCGCCAGTACGCAGGCGGCGGCCATATCGGCAACGTGGACGAGCGCGATGAAGGCGCTGCCGTCGCCCGGCAGCAGCAGCGTCCCGGTGCGCGCCGCCGCGCGCCACTGACGCTCGCGGCCGGTGCCCGGACCGTAGAACAGGCCGCCGCGCACGATGATCCAGTCGAGCCCCGATTGCCGGACACGCGTTTCCATGTCGACCGCGGATTGGGTGATGCGGGTGGGATGCATGGACGCGTCCTCGTCGAGGACAAGATCGCTGTCCGCCGCCACGACGTGCGCGATGCTCTGCTGGACGTAGCGCCGCACGCCGCCGTCGCGGCAGGCGGCGATCAGGTTGTCCGTGCCCTCGCGTCGTACGCGGTCGTTGGGTGACCAGTCGGGATTGGGGCCGGCCGGCGGAATCACGGTGACGGCATGGACCGCAATATCGGCGCCGGCCAAGGCGGAGCCGAGCGAGGCGCGATCCAGGATGTCGCCTTCGCTGGCGGCGACGCCGAGGCGCTCGAGCTGCGCGCGCTTGGCCGCGCTACGCGCGATGGCGCTGACCCGGTGGCCGCGCTCGATCAGGCGGGGGATGAGATGGCGGCCGAGAATGCCGGTCGCGCCGATGACCGCGACGCGCATCGCTAGCGCGCCCCCGAGACGCTGAGGATCGCGCCCGTGACATAGGACGCCTCGGGCGTCAGCAGCCACAGAATCGCGTTGGCGACCTCCTGCGCAGTACCGGGCCGCTGCATCGGCAACGCCGCCTTGGCATGATCGAGCCGGCCAGGCGGCTGCATCTCGGTGTCGATCATGCCCGGCCGGACGCAGTTGACCCGGATGCCTTCCATCGCCACTTCGCGCGCCAAGCCGATGGTCACGCTCTCGACCGCGCCCTTGCTGGCGGCGTAGGGGATGGTCTCGCCGCCGCCGCCGAGCACCGCCGCGGTCGACGATAGGTTGACGATCGCGCCGCCGGCGCCGCCGTGCTTGGTCGACATGCGCTTTACCGCTTCGCGCGCGCAGAGCATGGTACCGACGACGTTGACGGCGAAAAGTTCGTTCAATGGCGCCGCCTGGACTCCATCGAGCCGACCGGTCGGGCCCAGGATGCCGGCGCTGTTGACCAGTGCAGTGACGCGGCCCAGCGTCCGGTCGATCTCCGTGAACAAGCGCTCGACATCGGCTTCGCGGGCTACGTTGCCGGCGATGGCCAAGGCCTGGCCGCCGGCCTTGACGATCGCGCCGACAACCGCCTCGGCGCGCGCACGATTGCCCTTGTAATTGACAGCGACGGCATAGCCGCGTTGCGCCGCGCTGACGGCGACCGCCGCGCCGATGCCTCGGCCACTGCCGGTGACGATTAGAACCTGGGACGAGGCGGGCATGGGGTTCCTTTGCGCTGCGCCGTTCGACACGCCAGACTATGCCGAGCTTGGATCCGGAGACCATCATGCGCGTTGCCGCGATGATTGCGATTACGATGATCGGGATGCTGCCGAGCGTTCCGGTCGTGGCGGCTTCGTGGAGCGATCCGACGCTGGCGCCGACACCGGGTCCGGCGCAGGTCATCGGCCTGCCGTGGAACGGTTGCCTGGCCGGCGCCGCCGCACTGCCTTGGGATGGGCCCGGCTTCGAGGTCATCCATCCGAGTCGGCATCGCTATTTCGGCCATCCGGCAACCGTCGCCTTCGTCGATCGTCTGGGCGAGCGGGCGCGCGCCGTCGGCCTACCGGTGTTCTATGTCGGCGACATGGCGCAGCCGCGCGGCGGACCGATGTCCTATGGCCATGCCGCGCACGAGAACGGCGTCGATGTCGACATCTGGCTGACGCTCGATACAGTGCCGGGCCTGCCGGTGGCGGTGCGCGACACGCTCGATCCGCCGCCGATGGTGCTGGCCGATCACAGCGCGATCGATCCGGCGCGTTTCGGCCCGCGCCAGGTGACGCTGCTGCGCCTGGCGGCGCGCGATCCCGCGGTCGATCGCATCTTCGTCAGCCTGGCGATCAAGCGGGCGCTGTGCCAGGGCTTCGGTGGCGCCGGGAAGGGTGACCGCAGCTGGCTGCGACGCGTACGGCCATGGTACGGCCACGAGGCCCATTTCCACGTCCGCCTCAAATGTCCGGCTGGCTCGCCACTGTGCCGGAGCCAACCGCCGGTGCCGCCGGGCGACGGCTGCGACCCGGCGGTGTTCGCCTGGTGGTCGCGGGAGTTGAGCAAGCCCAAGCCGCCGGTGTCGTTACCGCCACCCGCGCCGCCACCGCTGCCGGCGGCCTGCACGATATTGGCGCCGGCAAGCTAGCCGACGGTCGGCGTGCGGCTGTCAGCAGGCTTGACACCGGTGTTAGATTTTCGTGACATTTGCCACAATAGATGTAAAGTATAAATCACAAAGATTAACAATATAGATCAATATTTACAGCATAAGCTAAAGTAAATACTTGCCGTTTTCCGTATTAACCATAATAATCCCCGCCGACCGCCGTCTCGTCAGACGCCGGCGAGGAGATGTCGATGAATTTGGTTCGTGTCTCGGCCTTGGGGCTGGTGCTTTGCGCGCTGGCCGGGACGGCCTTGGCCCAGACTTTCGGTTCGCCCGGCACCGGACCCAACGGTCCCTATATCCGCGGCGAAGGCGGCTGGTCGCACATGAACGACATGACCGGCAACACCACCACCGGCACCACCTACACCTCGAAGCAGAAGGAAGGCTACACCGCCGGCGGCGCGCTTGGCTGGAAGCTCGATCAGCTGCGGCTCGAGCTCGGCCTCGATTTCAGCAATTCCGGCATCAAGCAGATCGATCTCAACAACGCGTCTGCCGGCTCGGTGAGCGGCTCGGTCCACAACACCTCGGCGATGGCGCGGGCGTTGTGGGATCTGCGCACCGGCACGCGGTTCGTGCCCTATATCGGCATCGGTGTCGGCGCCTCGCACGTCACGCTCGACAACGTGCGCGCCAACGGCACGATGCTCAGCAATTCGTCCGACACGGTCTTCGCCTACGAGCCGATCGTCGGCGTCAACTATCTGGTCACGCCGAATCTGGCACTCGGTCTCGAATACCGCTATTTCGCCACCGTCGATCCCTCCTTCGCCTACACACCCGGCGGCCGCCTCGGCCTCAAGAACGAAAGCCACAACGTGCTGGCCAGCTTGACCTGGTATTTCGGCGTGCCCGAGCCGACGCCCGCGGTGCAGTCGGGTCCGCCGGCCTACCAGCCGGTGCCCCAGGCCGGGCCGCCGGTCGTACCGCCGCCGCCGGCACCGCCCGCGCCGCTGGTCTATCTCGTCTTCTTCAACCTCAATAGCGCCGCGCTGACGCCGCAGGGCTACAACGTGGTCGCGTCGGCTGCCGCAGCGTTCCAGCAGAACGCCAAGTCCCAGATCAAGCTGACCGGCTATACCGATACCTCCGGCGCGGCGAGCTACAATCTCACCCTGTCGCATGCCCGGGCCGAGACGGTGCGCCGGATACTGGTGAAGCTCGGCGTGCCCGACGCCGACATCGGCGTCGTCTGGGAAGGCAAGGCCAATCCGCGCGTGCCGACGCCCGATGGCGTGCGCGAGCCGCAGAACCGGCGCGTCGAGATCGTCATCCCTTAAGTCCGTCGGTGGGAGCGCGAAGGAAGGCCCGGACCCCACGCCGGGCCTTCTTTTTGTGTGCCGAGCATGTTCGACAGCTTGGAGGTGGAAGTCCTTTACCCAGCCTGATGACGGCGAAGGGTTAGCGAAGCGCAAGGGCGTCCTCGCGAGTCGGCGTCTGAAAGAAGCGTGGAGCAAATCCGCGGCCCGATGGACAAGAACCGGATACGAGGCCTACCCGGCCGGACGAGCGAGCGAATGATCGCGAAGTCCACGGTCATCAAGGGCCGGGGTGGTAAATCCGGCGGGCGCGCGGGGAAGGCGGTCGAACTTACCTCGGGAGATCTGCGCTGTGTCCGGACACCCGGACTGAGCAGGCCGCAAGGCCCGTGACCGCAGCGCAGAAGTCAGCAGAGGGCATAGTAGCCGAGACGATCTGGCGAAGGCCCGAACGGTGGAAAGGCAAGAAGGACGGCGCTCTCGCACGGACCATGCGGCGGAAAATCCAACTCGACCTGGCCTTCCCGGCAAGCGCAAGGAGTGAAGCTCCACGCGACGAAGGGGAAGGGACCGAAGCCCGCGCGGCGAACGACGCACCTGACAGCCTGGCGGTCGCAGGACCGTCGATGGAGGCGATTGTCGAGCGTGACAATCTGAGGAAGGCGCTGGCGCAAGTCCGGCGCAACAAGGGAGCGCCCGGCATCGACGGAATGAGTGTCGATGATCTGGCGCTCCACCTGAAGGACCACTGGCCCAAAATAAGGTCTCAACTGCTTGACGGCACCTACCGTCCGCAGCCGGTGCGGCGTGTCGAAATCCCGAAGGCGACGGGCGGCGTTCGCCCGCTCGGCATCCCGACGGTGCTCGACCGCTTCATCCAGCAGGCGGCGCTGCAGGTGCTGCAAGCCGACTGGGACCCGACGTTCTCCGAGCACAGCTTCGGCTTCCGGCCGGGGCGCTCGGCGCATCAGGCGGTGAAGCACGCGCAAGATCATATCTGCGCGGGCTATCGCTCCGTCGTGGACATCGACCTGGAAAAGTTCTTCGACCGGGTCAACCACGACATCCTGATGGGACTGGTAGCCCGAAGGGTGGCCGACCGGCGCATCTTAAAGCTCATCCGCGGCTTCTTCCGCAGGCGTGCTGGCGGACGGGCTGGTCGGACCGACGGACGAGGGAACGCCCCAGGGTGGACCGCTCTCGCCGCTGTTGTCGAACCTGATGCTGGATGTACTGGACCGGGAACTGGAACGGCGCGGCCACCGCTTCGCCCGATACGCCGATGATTGCAATATCTACGTCCGCAGTCATCGCGCCGGGCAACGGGTGATGACGAGCCTGACCGGATTCCTGACCAGACGCCTCAAGCTCAGGATCAACCCAGCCAAAAGCGCGGTCGCCCAACCGCACCAGCGCAAGTTCTTGGGATTAAGCTTCACGAATGGGATAGAGCCCCGACGGCGCATCGCGCCGCAGGCGCTCGCCCGGTTCAAGAGCCGTATTCTGGAACTCACGCGCCGGACGCGCGGGGCGAGCCTTGCGCAGATTGCCGAGCAGCTCTCACGCTATCTGATCGGATGGCGCGGCTACTTCGGCTTCTGCGAAACCCCCTCGGTGTTGCGCAGTCTTGACCAGTGGATCAGGCGACGGCTCCGCGCTATCGCCTGGAAGCAATGGAAGCGCGGACGCACCCGCTTTGCGGAGTTGCGCCGTCGTGGGCTCAGTAAGGACTTGGCGGCGAAAACCGCTGGCAGTCCTCACGGCCCTTGGCGGCTCAGCAACAGCCCCGCGCTTGCCATCGCCCTGTCCAATGCGGCCCTCAGCGCGCTCGGCCTTGCTTCCCTCGACACCCGTCTCCCCGCTTAAACCGCCGAACCGCCGTATACGGACCCGTACGTACGGTGGTGTGAGAGGGGCGGAGCCGTGCGGCTCCCCCCTATCTCGATTGCGCGCGGGGTGGAAAAAGCCCGCTGGGCGGTTCTATGGTGTCGGCCGCGAGGCACCGGTGACCATTCCCTTTCCGCAGCCGTTCCACGAATTCGCGCGCGTTTTCGCCGAGGCTCAGGCCAAGGAGCCGTCGGAGCCCGAGGCGGCGACGCTGGCGACGGCAACGCGCGCCGGCCGGCCGTCGTTGCGTATGGTTCTGGTCAAGGCGGCGGACGAGCGCGGCTTCGTCTTCTACACCAACCTCGGCAGCCGCAAGGCGGGCGAGCTCGCCGCCAATCCGCGGGCGGCGCTGCTCTTCCACTGGAAGTCGCTGGCGCGCCAAGTGCGCGTCGAGGGCCTGATCGAGGCGATGGCGCTGGCGGAGGCCGATGCTTATTTCGTCTCGCGGCCGCGCGAAAGCCAGCTCGCGGCCTGGGCCTCGCATCAGTCGCAAACGGTCGCCAGCCGCGCCGCGCTCGAGGCGCGCTTCCGCGAGGCCGAAACGCGCTTCGCCGGCCGGAAGGTGCCGCGGCCGGAATTCTGGTCGGGCTTTCGCCTGGTGCCGGACTATTTCGAGTTCTGGACCTTCCGCCCGCACCGGCTGCATGATCGCGAGGCCTATATTCGCGACGGCGAGGGTTGGCGCGGCGAGAGGCTGTATCCATGAACGAGGCGATTCCGCGGAGGGAATCGATGGAACGCGTCGGCACGCTGATGCGCCGCGCGACCTATGCCTCGATCTCGGTCGCCGGCCTGCTGGTGGCGGTCAAGCTCGTCGCCTGGATCGAGACCAACTCGGTCAGCCTGTTGTCGAGCCTCATCGATTCATTGCTCGACGGCGCGGCCTCGCTGACGAACCTGATCGCCGTGCGCCAGGCGCTGGTGCCGCCCGATCGCGAGCACCGCTTCGGCCATGGCAAGGCCGAGCCGCTGGCGAGCCTCGGCCAAGCGGCGTTCATCGCCGGCTCCGCCGTGCTGCTGCTGATCGAGGCGATTCAGCATCTGATCCATCCGCAGCCGATCGAGAACACCCAGGCGGGCCTGGCGGTGATGGTCTTCGCCGTGGCGACGACGCTGGCGCTGGTGCTCTATCAGCGCTCGGTGGTCAAGCGCACCGGCTCGCTGGTGGTGAGCGTCGACGCCTTCCACTATCGCGCCGATCTGGTGCTCAACCTGGCGGTGATCGCCGCGCTGGTGCTGACAGTCCAGTTCGGCTACGCGTTGATCGATTCGATCTTCGGCGGCGCTATCGCCCTCTGGATCATCTGGGGCGCCTGGCGGGTGGCGAACACGGCGGTCGTCCAGCTCATGGACCGCGAGCTGCCCGACGGCGAGCGCGAGCGCATCCGCGCCATCGCCTTGGCGCATCCTGAGGTGCGCGCGGTGCACGACATGAAGACGCGCGCCGCCGGGCCGATCTCGTTCATCCAGATCCATCTCGAGATGGACGGCAGCCTGCCGCTGATCCAGGCGCATCGCATCGCCGACGAGGTCGAGGCCAGCATCCTGGCGGCCTATCCGCGCGCCGAGGTGATGATCCACCAGGATCCCGCCGGCATCGCCGAATCGCGCGTCGCCTATACGCGCTGAGCCAGCTTTCCTTTGCACTGCCGGCCCCCTAAGCTCCGCGCATGAGCGCCGAGCGCAAGACCATTCTGCTCACCGGGGCGAGTCGCGGCATCGGCCACGCCACGGTGAAGCGCTTCAGCGATGCCGGCTGGCGCGTCATCACCTCGTCGCGCGAGGCGGTGCCGCTCGAGTGCAAGCGCGATCCCAACTGGACGCAGCACATCACCGCCGATCTGTCGCAGACCCAGGCGGTCGAGGGCTTCGTCGGCGCGGTCTTGCAGGAGCTAGCTGATGCGCCGCTGCATGCCCTGGTCAACAACGCCGGCGTCTCGCCCAAGACGCCGTTCAAGGAGCGGCTCGGCTGCCTCAACGGCGATCTCGCCGACTGGCGCCAGGTGTTTCAGCTCAATTTCTTCACGCCGGTGATGCTGGCGCGCGGCCTCGCCGGGCCGCTGAGCAAGGGAAGGGGCGCGATCGTCAACGTCACCTCGATCGCCGGTCACGCCGTCCACCCCTTCGCCGGCTCGGCCTATTCGACGTCGAAGGCGGCCCTGTCGGCACTGACGCGCGAGATGGCGGCCGAGTTTGCCGAACTCGGCATCCGCGTCAACGCCGTGGCGCCGGGCGAGATCGAGACCGCGATGCTGTCGCCCGAGACCGAGGTGCTGCTGCCGCGGATTCCGCTGCACCGCCTCGGCACGCCCGAGGACGTGGCGGCGACGATCTTCTACCTGTGCTCGCCGGAATCGTCCTATGTCACCGGCACCGAAATCTTCGTCACCGGCGGCCAGCATTTGTATTGAGGCGCGCTTGGCGCGCGAAGGCCTAGCTCTGCGGTGGCGCGGTGATCGGCGTGCAGGAACACGACAGACCGGAGCCCATCGGCACACAGGTGGTGGTCGAGCCGGTAACGACGGGCTGGGGCTTGTCCGAGCCGCAACCGGCGAGCAGCGACAAGGTCAACGCCAGCGCGACAGCGACGGTCGCGCGCCGAATTGCCCGACAACCGGGCGCTCCAAGCCTGGGATCGAGCGCCATGCGACCCTCCCGATGATGCGTAATCCGGATTTTAAGCCGGCCGGGGAGGTCAATTCTGTGGCTTCGCCGTGACGGACGGCTTCCGGCCTGGCGCCCGAGCCTAGCGCCCGAGCCGCGCCAGCTTGCCCTGGAGCTGGGCGATGTCGGCGTCGAGCCAGTCGAGATAGGGCTGCGGCGCGCCGGCGTCGGCCTTGCGCAAATCGTCGAGCCGCTCGATCTCGCTTTCGACGATCTCGGCGACATGCGCGATCTGGATCTCGCGCTCGGCCGGGCTGAGGTGATGGAGGAAGCGCAGCTTGAGCAATAGCGCGAGGCGCGTGAAATCGCCGAGGGGCGTCTTGAGCCGCGCTTGCAACAGGCCCGCGAGCACGGCGCGGCCGGCTGGCGTCAGGCTCAGCCGCGCGTTGTCGGCCATGCCCTTGCCCTCGCTCGCCGCCGCCAGGCCCTCGACGATCAGCGCCTCGAGCGAACTGCCCATGAGGTCGAGCGACGGCGCGGCGATGCGGCCGGTGAACTGGCGGATCTGGCCGGCCAGCTCGCCGTAGCGGCGCGGCTTGTCGGCGAGGAAGCCAAGCGCCGCGAGCTTGATTGCCTCGGCGGGGATCAGGGGCTGGTCGCGGAACACCGGGCGCGTTCCACGCGGCGATTCAGGCGACGCGGCGGATCGGCAGGCGCGACCAGACGTCGGAAAGCGCCGCCACCAAAATTTCTATGTCTTGATCCGAATGCAGCGGCGTCGGCGTGAAGCGCAGGCGCTCGCCGCCGCGCGGCACGGTCGGATAGTTGATTGGCTGGACGTAGATGCGGTGGCGCGCGAGCAAGTCGTCGGACGCCTCCTTGCACAGCCGTGCGTCGCCGACCAGCACCGGCACGATGTGGCTGGCGCTCGGCATCACCGGCAGCTTGGCGGCGGCGAGGCGCTGCTTCAGGCGCGCGGCGCGCTCCTGGTGGCGCTGGCGCAGCTCGGTCGCGCCCTTGACGTGGCGGATGCTGGCGACGGCGCCGGCGGCGATCGCCGGCGGCAGTGCGGTGGTGAAGATGAAGCCCGGCGCGTAGCTGCGCAGGAAATCGATCAGCGCCGCCGACGCCGCGACGTAGCCGCCCATCAGGCCGAAGGCCTTGGCGAGCGTACCCTGGATCAAATCGACGCGGTCCATCGCGCCGTCGCGCTCGGCAATGCCGGCGCCGCGCGCGCCGTAAAGCCCGACGGCATGCACTTCGTCGAGATAGGTGAGCGCTCCATACCGCTTTGCAACTTCGCAAAGCCCTCCAATGGGCGCGATGTCGCCATCCATCGAATAGACCGATTCAAATGCCACCAGCTTGGCCCGTGAAGCGTCCGCCGCCTTCAACAGCCGTTCCAGATCGGCGGGTTCGTTGTGCTGGAAGATGACCTTGTCGGCGCGGCTGTGCTTGATACCCTGGATCATCGAGGCGTGGTTGAGCGCGTCGGAGAAGACGATGCAGCCGGGCAGCTGCGATGCCAGCGTCGCCAGCGCCGTCTCGTTGGCGACGTAGCCCGAGGTGAAGACCAGCGCTGCCGGCTTGCGGTGCAGCTCGGCGAGCTCGCGCTCGAGCGCGATGTGATAGGGCGTGGTGCCCGAGATGTTGCGCGTGCCGCCGGCGCCGGCGCCGGTCTGGTCGATGGCTTCGCGCATCGCCGCCAGCACCTCGGGATGCTGACCCATGCCGAGATAGTCGTTCGAGCACCAGACGGTGATCTCGCTGCCGCGCGCGCGGTCGCGAGCGCGCGGAAAGGCGCCGACGCGGCGCGCGATGTCGGTGAAGACGCGATAGCGGCCTTCGGCCTTCAGGGCATCGAGCCGGGTCTTGAAGAAGGCCTCGAAATCCATTCCAGTGGAACACCCTTCTGCGAAACTATCGAATGATTATAACCGCTTACGCCCTCAGCGTCAGGCCCGCAATGAGGCCCGTTGTCGCGGCGAAAGCCGCGCCGTCGTGTCATCCAGGGCCTTGCCGAAGCGGTCGAGCATCTCGTCGATCTCCGCCTCGGTGATGACCAGCGGCGGCGAGAACGCCTGGGTGTCGCCGATCTGGCGCAGGATCAGGCCGTGCTTGTTGATCTCGGCGGTCAGGATGTTGCCGGCGCCCTGGTCCGGGTCGAACGGCGCCTTGGTCGCCTTGTCGGCGACCAGCTCGACCCCGGCGACAAGGCCGAGGCCGCGGATTTCGCCGACCAGCGGATGATCGGCGAAGCGCCGGCGCAAGCCGTCCTGCAACCGCGGCGCCACCCGTTGAACGTGGCCGATGATGTTGCGTTCCTCGTAGATCTTGAGCGTCTCGAGCGCCACCGCGCAACTCACCGGATGGCCGGAATAGGTGTAGCCGTGAGCGAAGATGCCGATCTTGTCGCTCTCGTCGGCCAGCGCCTGGTAGACCGGCTCGCTGACCACGGTGGCCGAGATCGGCAGATAGGCCGAGGACAGCGCCTTGGCGACGGTGATGATGTCGGGCTGCAAGCCGAAGGTCTCGGTGCCGAACATCTTGCCGGTGCGGCCGAAGCCGGTGATGACTTCGTCGGCAATGAGCAGCACGTCGTGCTTCTTCAGCACCTTCTGGATTTTCTCGTAATAGGTGCGCGGTGGCACGATGACGCCGCCGGCGCCCATTACCGGCTCGGCGATGAAGGCGGCCACGGTCTCGGGATCCTCGCGCTGGATCATCAGGTCGAGATTCTCGGCCAGCCGCGTGGCGAAATCCTCCTCGCTCTCGCCCGCATGCGCGAAGCGGTAGTGATGCGGGCAGTCGGCGTGCCGGATGTTGGCGATCGGCAGGTCGAACGAGCGGTGGTTGTTGGGCAGGCCCGACAGGCTCGCGGTCGCCACGGTGACGCCGTGATAGCTCTTGAAGCGGGCGATGATCTTCTTCTTGCGCGTGCGGCCGCGCGCATTGTTGTAGTACCAGACGATCTTGATTGCGGTGTCGTTGGCCTCGGAGCCTGAGTTGTTGAAGAAGGCGTGCGACATCTTCACCGGCATCAGGGCGATGAGCCGCTCGGCCAGCTCGCCCACCACCTCGTGCGACTTGTGGTGGAACGAATGATAGAAGCTGAGCTTGCGCATCTGGCGCGCCGCCGCCTCGACCAGGCGCTCTTCGCCGAAGCCGAGCGAGGTGCACCACAACCCGGCGCAGCCCTCGATGTATTCCTTGCCGGTCTCGTCCTTGACGCGGACGCCCTTGCCTTCGGTCACCAGTAGCTCGCCCTGGCGCTCCAGCCGGCGGGCGTTGGAATAGGGGTGCAGATGGAAGGCGATGTCGCGGCTGGCGGCGGAGTTACCTCGCTGCATGACGGAAATCCTTGCGGCCGATGCGGATGGTCGCGGCTACTATCGGCCGCGGCGGCGCTTTCCGTCAAACCTCGGCGCTGGCAGGGCTGAGTCGCGCGACTCGCCGAACACCCGGTTGCGGCATCCCGTCGCAGCCCCCAGCAGAAGCGGCTCGACGGATTTGCCGTTCCGGCGACGCCGGCAATCTATCCGGAAGCTTGTCCACAGACCTATTCACAAATTGTGACAGACTTGCACCACTTGACCCTGGCATGGTCCATTGACGCGGCCTCATGCTTTCCCCGCCGCCGTTGCCCGTTTGACCGAAAGTCGCCGCATGTCCGAGCCGCCGCTCGACGACAAGGACTTCGCCAACCTCGACATGGACCGGGTTGTCGCCGATCCGGAGTATCGCCGCCGCGTCATCGACCGCCTGCGGCGCCATCCGCGCTTGACCGAGCAACGACGCCAGGCCTCGCTGTTCTACGAGCCGCCGCCGACCGACGACGAATAGCTCAGCGCCGCTGGCGCGGATCGAGCGCTTGCTGCAGCCCGTCGCCGAGCAGGTTGCAGGCCATCACCGTCAGGAAGATCAGCAAGCCGGGATAGACCGCGAGCATCGGCGCTAGCGCGATGGTCTCCTCGGCGCCGGTCAGCATGTTGCCCCAGCTGGCGAGTGGCGGCGCAACGCCGAGACCGAGGAAGCTCAGCACCGATTCCAGCAGGATGATCTCGCCGACGGCAAGCGAGGTGGCGACGATGATCGGCGTCGTCAGATTGGGCAGGATATGCACCAGCATGATGCGCCGGTGGCCGGCGCCCAGCGCCTCGGCGGCACGGACAAAATCCTGCCGCTTCAGCGACAGCGTCGTGCCGCGCACCAGCCGCGCCACCGTCGTCCAGCCGACCAGCGTCACCAGCACGATGATGCGATAAAGGCTCATCGCGTCGGATTGGCGCAACGCCGCCGGCACGCCGAGCTTGTGCAAATCGGCCGCCGCCAGCACGACCAGCAGCGGCAGCAGCGGCAAGGCGATCACACCGTCGGTCAGACGCATCAGCGCCGCGTCGAGCCGGCCGCCGAAATAGCCGGCGACAAGGCCGATGGCCGTGCCCAGGACCGCGGCGGCGAGCGCCGCAGCGATGCCGACAAGCAGCGAGACCCGGCCGCCTTCGAGCAGCCGCAGCAACAAGTCGCGGCCGAGCTCGTCGGTGCCCAGCGGATGGCGCAGCGACGGGCCGGCGAAGCGCCGGTAGAGATCGACCGTGTCCGCATGCGCGCCAAGCGCCTGCGCCAGAAACGGCGTCAACACCACGGCGAGCGCCAGCGCCAGCAGCACGCCACCGCCGATGCGCACGCGCGGCTGGGCCAACGTGCTCATCGGTAGGCGATCCGCGGATCGGCCGCCGCGTAGGCGAGATCGGCGGCGAAATTGGCGAGCAACGTCATCAAAGTCGCGAACAGCAAGCCGGCGAGGGCGAGGTTGTAATCGTTGCCGAGCACCGCGTCGTAGATCAGCTTGCCCATGCCGGGATAGGCGAACATGGTTTCGGTGACGAGCGCGCCCGAGAACAGCGAGCCGAACGACAGCGCGACGACGGTGATGAGCGGAATGAGCGCGTTCCGGAGCGCGTGGCGCGTCAAGATGCGCGTCTCGCCGGCGCCCTTGGCGCGCGCCGTTCGGATGTAATCGTGGCTCAGCGTATCGATCATCGCCGCGCGCATGTAGCGTAGCTGTGGCCCGAAATTGACCAGCGTCAGCGTGATCACCGGCAGCACCAGATGGTCGGCGCGGTCGGCGCCGCCGCCGGCGCCGATGGTCGCGGCGCCGCTGGGCGGCAGCCAGCCGAGCTGGACCGCGAACACCAGGATCAGCATCAGCGCCAGCCAGAACGACGGCACCGAGATGGTCGCGAAGCTGGCGAAATTGGCGGCAGTGTCGAGCCACGCACCCGGCCGCCGCGCCGCCAGCAGGCCTAGCGGCCAGGCGAGGGCGAGGGTGAGCGCGAAGCTGACGCTCATCAGCAGCGCGGTGTTGCCGAGGCGCGGCAGCAGCACGTCGAGCGTCGGCCGGGCATAGAGGCGCGAATAGCCGAAATCGCCGTGCAGCGCCGCGCCCGCCCAGGCCGCGTAACGCTCCAACAGCGGCTTGTCGAGGCCGTAGAGTGCCTTGAGCCGCGCCGCGTCGGCCACCGTCAAATGCGGGTTGGAGGCGATCATCAGATCGACCGGATCGCCGGGCATCAGGCCGATCAGGGCATAGATCACCAGCGACATGATCGCCAGCACGATCACGATCTCGACGATCCGCCGGACGACGAAGCGGCTCATCGGCGCGGCTTTTTCCGGACGTTCATTGCGTCCGTGCCTGCGCGCCGCGGCCGACGGCACGCCACTGCTCGACCCAGAGCGTCGAGGGATATTCGTGCCCGGTCGGCGTCAGGCCGACGAGCCATTTCGGCAGGATGAACGCGTCGGCCTTGAAGAACAGCGGTAGCGCCGGCAGCTGCTCGGCATAGAGTGCCTCAAGCCGATGCCACAGCGCTTCGCGTGCCGGGCGATCGAGCTCGGTTTCGATTGCGTCCAACAGGTGATCGGCCTCCGGGTTGCGCCAGCCGACGAAATTCTCGCCGCTCCAGTTGTTGGCGGGCGAAGGGATTTCGTCCGAACGCAGCTCGGCGCGCGGCACGTCCTCGGGCGCGGCCGACCAGGCGAACATGCCCATCTGGAATTTGCGCTTGATCATGCTGTCGCCGAACAGCACGCGCGCCGGCTGGTTGGCGAGGCGCACCCGGATGCCGACGGCGCGCCATTGGCTTTGCAGTACCTCCTCGACCATCTCGCGCGACCGGTTGCCGGCGGTGGTGGCGAGCGTCAGGTCGAGCGGCTGGCCGCTGGCGTTGCGCCGCACCTGATTGCCGGTCGCGTGCCAGCCGGCTTCGTCGAGCACCGCCTTGGCCTTGGTCGGATCGTAGGGATAGTGCCGCACGTCCGCGGTGTAGACCCAGTCGAGCGTCGGCACGAAGCTGTCGGCAACCGGATCGCGGCCGGCGAACAACGCCTGGCTGATCGCCTGGCGGTCGACCGCGTCGAGCAGCGCCCGGCGCACGCGGACGTCGGCCAGGATCGGATCGTCGAGGTTGAGGTCGATATGCTCGTATTCGAGGCCCGGCTTGTAGACGATGTTGAATTCGCCGCGGTGGCGGTGCGCGAAGGCCAGCGCCTCGTCGAGCGGCAATCCCAACTCGCCCGGCACCATGTCGAGGCCGCCAGCGAGCAGGTTGGCCTCGAGCGAGGCGGTGTTCTCGACCGCCCAGACAACGATACGGCTGAAATAGGGGCGCGGGCCGGCCCAGGCCGGATTGCGCTCGAGCACGATGTGCGAGCCGGGCGAAACCGCGGTGATACGATAGGGACCGTCATAGAGTCCGCGCGCGGTCGGATCGGTATCGTAGCGCGAGCGGATGCGGTACTCGGCCGGATTGGCGAAGGCGGCGCGCTCGAGCCGCGCCGGCAGGATCTCGAAATCGTTGAGCGCGGCGTAGTCAAAGGTCAGGCGGTCCATGTCGACGGTGAAGGTGCGCGAGTCAATCGCCTTGACGTCGACCATGCGGCGGTAGAGCTCGGCCTCGGCGACGCCGGTTTGTGGATTGCGCCCAACCTGCCAGGAGAAAATCACGTCGGCGGTGGTGACCGGCGTGCCGTCGTCCCAGCGGGCGTCGGCCTTGAGCGTATAGGTCAGGTGTACGCCGGTCTTGCCGCCGGGCAGGGCGATCTTCTGGGCCAGCCCGTTGGCGAAGCTCGGCAGCGTCTCGCACAGCATGCAGACGAGATGCCAGTTGGCGTCGTAAGTGGTGAGCGGCCGGCGCACCATGCCGAGCAAGTAGCTCTTTGCCACCATCGGATCGATCAGCGGGTTGAGCGTCGCCGGAAACTGGCTGATGCCGATGGCAAGCTCGTCGGCGCGCTCGGCGGCGCGGACGGCCGCCGGCAGCAGCAGACAGAGGATGACGATGAGAACTCGCCGCATTCTGCGCGGCGAGTATAGCAGACCGGCCGGCTTTAGGCGCGCTTGCCGGTGCCGAGGCGCCGCGGCAGCAGTTTGTCGCTCGCTTGGCCGTAGAGTGCGTCGTACATGCGCAGGCCATCGCGCGCGTCGAGGAAATCTTCCACCTGCTCGTCGAGCGATAATGTCATGGACTTGGCGCATGCGGCGCGGCCATGGCGCGGCACGATCATGTCGGTATTCGGCATTGGAACCCCCTTCAGCGTGCTTCTATAAAAAGCATGATAAAGGCGCACAGGTTTCTAAATAGTTACCCCGTCTTTCGGGCCGGAAATCCGGGGTTTTTGGTGCCGCTGCCGGCGAATCGAGGCATCACCCGCTCGCTGAACAGGCGCAGCGAGCGCTCGGCGGCGGCATAGGGCAGATCGTTGAAATTGATCTGCAGCGACGCACTTTCGAAGCCGCCAACGGCCTCGTCGTAGCGCGCGATCTGCTCGGCGATCTCGTCGGGCGGGCCGATCCAGGCGCCGCCGTTCTTGACCTGGGTGTCGATGGTTTCCTTGGCCAGAATCTCGGCGATCTTGTTGTAGCCGGGATAGTCCTTGGAGCTCATCGAGCCCCAATCGGATGTCGCCGCGGCGATCGCCTTGAGATAGCGGTTGAGCGGGTCGCGCGCGACGTCGAAGGCCTGCTGCCAGGTTTCGGCGCAGTGCATGTGGAAGGCGAGCATGACTCGGCCGCGGCCGGGATGGCCGGCCTGCTTCCAGGCGTCGCGATAAAGCCCGAGCAGCTCCTTCATCTTTCCGCCGGCCATCGGGATGCCCATGATCGCGTGGCCTGCCTTGCCGGCGGCGACGAAGCTGTCGGGCGTGGCGATGGCGGCGACCCAGAACGGCGGCCGAGGCTTCTGCGTCGGCCGCGGCAGCGAGGTCACGTTTTCAAAGCTGTGGAACTTGCCGGCGTGACTCGCCTTGTCCTGCTCGAGCAGGAGACGGACCTGCTCCATGCCTTCGGTGAAGCGCTCGCGGCTTTCGTCGACGCTGACTTTGAAGTTGGCGAACTCGTAGGGCAGGAAGGCGCGGGCGAATCCGACATCGAGCCGGCCGCCGGAGATGGCGTCGAGCATGCCGATTTCGCCGGCGAGCTTGAGCGGGTTGTTGAACACCGGCAGCACCGCGCCGGTGACCAGGCGCGCGGTCTTGCTGCGCTGCGCTGCTGCCGACAGGAAGACGACGGGGTTCGGGGTATAGCCGCCGTAAGGCCGGAAATAGTGCTCGACGGTGCGGACATGCGCCCAGCCGTAGCGGTCGGCGAAGTCGACGAGGCGCAGACACTCGTCGAAATACTGCGCGCCGGATTTCTGCTCCGGACCGATGCAGGGGAAAAATTGCATGCCGAATTCCATGGCGCCTCCCAGCCGGCCAGCGGCAGATCGTCGAAAACTCGATTGAACACTGATTGTCAGTACACTGTCAAGTTGTCGGCGGGCGGCCGCCGTGCTAGAGCAGGGACCATGGCGATTCCTGATCTCCATGCCGCGCCCGGCCATCTCGTCCGCCGCCTGCAGCAGATCGCGGTCGCGCTGTTCATGGCCGAGACCGGCGCCCACGACCTGACGCCGCTGCAATACGCGGCGCTGCTCGGCGTCCGCGAGAACCCGGGATGCAACCAGACGACGCTGGCGAACTACGTCGCGCTCGATCGCTCGACCGTCGCTGACGTGGTCGAGCGGCTCGAAAGCAAGGCGCTGATCCGGCGCAAGCCGGGGGCGCGCGACCGCCGCACCAAGCGGCTCGAGCTGACCGCCGCCGGGCGCAAGCTGGTGGCCGCCGCGTCACCGGCGGTGGGCGCAGTACAGGACATGATCCTGGCGCCGCTCAAGCCGGCCGAGCGGGCTGTGTTCATGGCCTTGCTGCGCCGCCTGGTGCATCTCAACAACGAGCACAGCCGCGCGCCATTGCGCTTGAACGGCGAGGAATCGCGCCCACGTAAGACAGCGTGACGACTTACACCATCGGCCATTCGACCCGCAGCCTGGACGAGTTCCTCGCCCTGCTGCGTGAGCACGGCATCGAATGCCTGGTCGACGTGCGCAGCATTCCGCGCTCGGGCCGCTATCCGCATTTCAACGGCGACGCGCTGGCGCGGACGCTGGCCGCCGCGGGCATCGGCTATCGCCACATGCGCGGGTTGGGTGGGCGCCGCGGCCGCGCCAAGGGCGCGCCGTCGCGAAATACCTTCTGGCGCGAGGAAGGCTTCCGCAACTTCGCTGATTACGCCGAGAGTCCGGTTTTCGCCGGCGCATTCGCCGAGTTGCGGGCGCTCGCGCGCGAGCGGCGGGTGACGGTGATGTGTGCCGAGGCGGTGTGGTGGCGTTGCCATCGCCGGATCATCAGCGATTACCTCGTCGTCGCCGGCGACGAGGTCTGCCACATCATGGGGCCGGGCAAGAGCGAGACGGCGGTGCTGACGCCCGAGGCGCGGACGCTGCCGAGCGGCACGTTGCGCTATGCCGCTGCCGATCTGCTCGACGACGTCGAGGCCGACGGCGGCTAGGCCGTCTGCTGCCGTCCGAGCTTGTCGGTTTGCGCCAGCGTTTGCAGCAGCTGGGCGTCGGCCTGATAGGTTATCTTGGCGAAGGCGCGCAGAAAGCTGTCGGTGCGCGGCAGCTGGAACAGCGTCTCCTCGTCCTCGCCGTCGGCGCGGGCCGAGACGACGACCACGTTGTCCTGCGGCGTCAGGATGAGCTCGCTCAGCGCCACGCCCGGGCCGGTGACGTATTCGACCAGGCGGTGCGGCCGGTCCTCGCTGCGCGTGATCGTCATGCGATAGGGCACGCGGCTCGCGGCGCATTCGATCAGCGCGCGGGTGAAGGGCGACAGAAAGCTTTCGTCGAAGCCGAGCACGGCCGTGGCCTTCTCGTCCGAAGCCGTGGAGCGGATATCGAGAGTCGCCCACAGCGAGGCGCGGCCGGCGAAATAATCGACCGAGGCAAGATCGAGATTGAGGGAATCGATGGGCTGCGGCGGGGACACCGCCCGGCTGCACAGGAAGGCGAAGCACGCGGGCTCGCGTTTGAGGCTGAGTGTCGTCGCCGCTTCGAGATTGCAATCGGGCAGGGCGTGCGTCGAGTAGGACAAAAGCGCCTCCTTCACACGCCAGAAATTTTATGCAATTCGCGTTAAAGGAAGCATAACGCGCCGGTCACAGCCCGGCCGACGATGACGGATTCCTGCCCCGTGGACGCCCGGACGGACCTCAGAAGATCAGCTTGCCGCCGGCTAAAAGCAGCGTCGCCGCCAAGACGAGGCGCAGGGCGGCATCGGGCACCCGGCTGGCGGCATAGCTGCCGATGACGATGCCGGGGAGCGAGCCGAGCAGCAGGGCGCTGAGCAGGCCCCAATGGATCGAGCCCAGCATCCAATGGCCCATGCCGGCAATCAGCGTCAGCGGCACGGCGTGCGCGATGTCCGAGCCGACGATGCGTGCGATCGGCAGTCGCGGATAGAGCAGGACCAGGGCGGTCGTGCCGAGAGCGCCGGCGCCGACCGAGGAAATCGGCACCAGGATGCCCAGGGCTGCGCCGGCGGCGATGGTGAGCCAATGGATGCGTTTCGGGTCGAGCGCCGCGAGACGGTCGCCGTAGCAGCGCACGATCCGGCTGCGGAAAATCAGTACGAAAGCCGATACGAACAGCGCGCAGCCGAGAATGACGGTGATGAGTTCGTGCGCCGCCACGCCGCCAAGATTCAGGCGTGACAGGCAGAATAGGGTGATCGCCGTCAGCGGCATGCTGCCGGCGGCAAGCCGGCCGACGATCGGCCAGTCGATCGTGCCGGTGAAGCCGTGCATCGCCGTCCCCGCGGTCTTAGTGGCCGCAGCGTAGAGCAGGTCGGTGCCGACGGCGGTGGCCGGCGAGATGCCGAAGAGCAGGATCAGCAGCGGCGTCATCAGCGAGCCGCCACCGACGCCGGTCATGCCGACGAGCATGCCGACCACGAAGCCGGACACCGGATAGGCCAGACTGAAGGCGTGATGCACAATCATCCGCTTCCCTCAACCTTCTATCATACCGGCGGCGACGGTGGCGTGGGTCTGCTCGTCGATGAGGATGAATGCGCCGGTGGCGCGATTGGCGCGATAGGGATCGAACGCCAGCGGCGATGCCGCGGCGATGCGAACCCGCGCAATGTCGTTGCGCACGAGCGCCGTCGCCGGTGCGGTTGAAAGCGTCGTCACATCGAGCCGCTCGATCGCCTCGCCAATATGGCCGATGGCGGTGCGGGTGCCGATCTTGACCAGATAACGGCGTCCGGCGGCGAAAGGTTCGTCGTCGAACCAGCAGATGGTCGCGTCGAGGCGTTTGGCGACGGCCGGCGCTGCCGCCGGCCGGGCCAGGATGTCGCCGCGCGCGATATCGACCGCGTCGTCGACCTCGATGCCGACCGATTGCGGCGCGACGGCATGGTCGAGCGCGCCGTCGTAGGTGGCGATGGCGCGGACCCGGGTGGCGACGCCCGAGGGCAGCGCGACGATCGGATCGCCGACCGCGATCCGGCCGGATTCGATGCGGCCGAGATAGCGACGGTATTGACCTGCTGGCGTGGTCATCCGGCGGACGAGCTGCACGGGGAAGCGGAACGGGAGGTTTTCGGTTGCCGCTGCCGGCGGCAGGCCTTCGAGGATCGTCAACAGCGGCACGCCGTCGTACCAGCGCAACCGGTCGCTGCGCGTCACGACGTTGTCGCCGAACTTCGCCGAAAGCGGCACCAGGATTGGCGGTTCGGCGCCGAGCGTTGCCGCGAAATCTGCGACCGCACCGGCGACGACGTCGAACGGCGCGCGCGCGAAATCGACGAGGTCCATCTTGTTGACGGCAATCACCAGGTGCCGGATGCCGAGCAGGTGGGCGAGGAAGAGGTGCCGGCGCGTCTGGGTTGTCATGCCGTTGCGCGCGTCCACCAGGATCACCGCCGCGTCGGCGGTACTCGCGCCGGTCACCATGTTGCGTGTGTACTGTTCGTGGCCCGGCGTGTCGGCGATGATGAACTTGCGGCGCGGCGTCGCGAAATAGCGGTAGGCGACGTCGATGGTGATGCCCTGCTCACGTTCCGCCATCAGCCCGTCGGTCAAAAGGGAGAGATCGACGGCGCCGTCGCCGTTGCGCGTGGCGATGCGCTTGAGCGCGTCGAGCTGGTCATGCGGCACGGTGCCCGCATCGTGCAGCAGCCGGCCGATGAGCGAGCTCTTGCCGTCGTCGACGCTGCCGGCCGTGGTGAAGCGCAGCAGCCGCGGATCGCTACCAGGGGAAAAGGCCATCAAAAATATCCGGCGCGCTTGCGTTCTTCCATCGATGCGTCGGATGTCCGGTCATCGAGGCGGGTGGCGCCGCGCTCGCTGATGCGCGCGGTCAGGAGCTCGGCGACGACCTCGTCGGCCGTCGTGGCCCGCGATTCGACCGGCAGGGTGCAGGAGACGTCGCCCACCGTGCGGAAGCGCACGATGCGGGTCTCGATCGGCTCGCCGTCGGCGGTTTCGGCGGCGTCGACGACGGGCACCAGCGCGCCGCCGCGCAGCGTGATGCGCCGCGGATGCGCGTAATAAAGCGCCGGCAGCTCGATGTCCTCGCGGGCGATGTACTGCCACACGTCGAACTCGGTCCAGTTGCTGAGCGGAAAGGCGCGCATGTGCTCGCCCGGATCCAGGCGCGTGTTGTAGAGGCTCCACAGCTCGGGACGCTGGCGGCGCGGATCCCATTGGCCGAAGGCATCACGGAACGAGAAGATACGCTCCTTGGCGCGCGCCTTTTCCTCGTCGCGGCGCGCGCCGCCGATGCAGGCGTCGAAACCGAATTCGGCGATCGCATCGAGCAGTGTCACCGTCTGAAGCGCGTTGCGACTCTGATTGGCGTGCTTCAACCGCACGCGGCCGCCGTCGATCGAATCCTGAACCGTGCGCACGATCAAGCGCTCGCCAAGCTGGGCGGCGAGCCGGTCGCGGAAGGCGATCACCTCGGGAAAATTGTGCCCGGTATCGACGTGCAGTAGGGGGAACGGCAGGCGTCCCGGCCGGAACGCTTTCTCGGCGAGCCGGAGCAGCACCGTCGAATCCTTGCCGCCCGAGAACAGCAGGACCGGGTCGCGGAATTCAGCGGCGACCTCGCGCAGGATGTGAATCGCCTCGCTCTCGAGCCCGTCGAGATGCGCGGCGGCTGGCGCCGGCGCGGCGGCGGTCGGCCGCGCGGCCGGCCGCTCGGCTGTCGCGATGATCTCGGCGCTGCTCACGATGCCCTCCGATGCGGATGCAAGCCGCATTCGCGCTGCTCGTCCGCCTCCCACCACCAACGTCCGGCGCGGATGTCCTCGCCCGGCCCGATGGCGCGGGTGCAGGGCGCGCAGCCGATGCTGGGATAGCCGCGATCGTGTAGCGCGTTGTAGGAGACCGCATGCTGGCGGATGTATTGCCAGACTTGGTCGTCGGACCACGCGGCCAACGGGTTGAACTTGTGCAGCTCGTGCTCCGCGTCCCATTCCTGCACTGCCAAGTCGCGGCGTGTGACCGCCTGCGTGCGACGCTGGCCGGTGATCCATGCCCGCTTGCCGGCGAGGGCTCGTCCGAGCGGCTTGACCTTGCGCAGGAAGCAGCATTCGAGGCGCAGCGCCTGGCTGTCGTAGAACGCATTCGGGCCATGGGCCGCGACGTAGCGTTCGATGTCCCCGGCGTCGGGTGAAATCACCGTGATCGGAATCTGATAGCGCCGTGCCGTGGCGTGGATGAGCGACTGGGTTTCCTCAGGCAGGCGGCCGGTGTCGAGCGTGAAGACGCCAATGGCTAGGCGATGCCGCGCCAGCAGATCGATCAGCACCATGTCCTCGGCGCCGAAGCTGGCAGCGAGCGCCGCTGGCGCATGGCTCTCGGCAATAGTCCGCATCAGGCTCAACGCCTGAAGCGTGGGCTCGTCGGCATTCACTGAAGGCTCTCCTCCGGACGGCAACGGTAGCGAACGAAAAGCTAATACACTCTTATTGTCACTGATATCAATGTATTATATTCATTAATAACACAAATTATAGGTTATATATTAGCGTACATCCGATAAAGCGTTCTATGCCAAGGCCCTATCGTAAGATTCGATCGAAGAAGCCGATGGTGAAATTGACCGGCATGGTAATCGAGCCATTCCGGTTCCAATAACGCTCGGGCACCGGCGGCACCGGCGAGCCGTCGTGTAGCATGGAAAGCGCCGCCTGATCGAGCAGCGGATTCCCCGAGCTACGGATGATCCAGGCGCCGGTGACGGTGCCGTCATGCGCCAAGGTGAACGCCACCATGACGGTGCCTTCCTGCTTTTTCTTCAAGGCATCGTCGGGATAGTGCTTGTAGCGCTCGAGGTGGCGGCGAACGCGATCGAGATAATCGTCCACCGAACCGGTGCCGCGGTCGGGGCCGCCGGGGCCCTGGCTGATGCCGAAATTGCCGTTGCCGGCGCTGCCGACGCCTTCCATGCCGGTGCCCACGGCGGCCGGCGTGCCGGTCGTTGCCACTTGGGTTGCGGGCGCTGGCTGCGCCGGTGCGGCAAGCGGCGTCGCAGTCACCGTCGGTGCCGGCTTGGGCGCGGGTTGCGGCGCGGGCGCCGCCGTCGGTTTGACGATCCGCGGATGCGGTGCGGCCTTTTGCTGACGCGGCTTGGGTGGCGCGGTGTCGAGCTTGATCACCGTCTGGATTGGCTTGGGTGTCGGCAGCGGCGGTGCCGCGTCGCTCGCTTGCGGCGCGACGTCGCTCGGCGCGGCCTGTGCCGGGCTGCTGGCTGCGGCTTGCGCCGCGGCGTTGCGCTGGCCGGGCAGCTTGGCTTCGCCGCCGCTGCCGCCCGGCGAGCCGCCGGCGCCCGTGCCCTCGAACTTGATCGTGACCGGCGGAAACACGACTTCCTGCGCCGGCGGAATCTGCCACAGGCCGAGCAAAAGCGCGAGGATCAGGCCATGCAGAACCAGCGAGTTGGCGATGCCGCGCCACAGGCGCTTACGGTCCTTCCGGTCGCGGAATTGATCCGCCGGTTCAGGCGTTATCGGGGTGTAGATGCCCTCGGTCGCCACGGCCATCGGTTGGGCAAAAAACCTCAATAGACGACATGGCGCCGAATGCCAAGCGAATCAACAACCTGGGGTGATTCCGGCGATTCCATCAGGGGCGGCTGGGAAGGGATGCGACGGTGATGACAGTGGACGAGACCTTGACGCTGCCGGCGACGCCGCATCGCGTCGGCGGCGGCGCGGCCGTCATCGCCTGCGCGCTCGCGCTCGCCGCCCTCGCCCTCGCACCGGCGGGCTGGCGGCTTGGCCTTTGGCACTACACGATCTCGTTCGCCATCATGCGCGACGCCGCTTATGGCGCTCTGGTCGCGGCGCCGCTTGCCGGCATCGCCTTGCTCGGCTGGGTGCGGCTCGGGCCGCGTCGCCGTGGTCGCGGCGCTGGCGATCGCGGCGGTCGTGGTCTGCGTGCAGTGGCGCTACACTCGGCTCGCCGTCACGACGCCGCCGATCCACGACATCACCACCGACACCGTCAATCCGCCGCCATTCTGGGCGGTGCTGCCGTCGCGGGCCGAGGAGAACGCCAATGCGGTCGAATACGGGGGAGCCGCGGTGGCGAAGCTGCAACAGGCCTTCTATCCACGGATCGCGCCGGTGACGACGACATTGCCGCCGCGTGCGGCGTTCGCAGTCGCGTTGGCGACCGCGCAAGCGATGCCGGGCTGGATCGACGTGATCGCCGAGCCCGAGGCCTGGCGCATCGAAGCGAGCCAGGAATCGTTCTGGATGCGCTTCACCGACGACGTTTCGATCCGCGTGTCGCCGAGCGGTGCCGGCAGCCGCATCGATGTGCGCTCGCTGTCGCGGCAGGGTCGGGGCGACTTCGGCGGCAATGCTGCGCGCGTTACCGCCTATCTCGACGCGCTCAAGGCGCGGCTCGCCTCCAGCTCGCCCTAGGCGCGGCCCGATTGCAGCCGGCGGCCGCGTGTGGCAAGTTTACCGCCCTTCCGCGCCGCTGAATCCTTCGCCTTACGAATCAGAGGACGACGTTGTCATGAAATTGCTGCGTTTCGGCCCAGCGGGCCGCGAGAAGCCGGGGCTGCTCGACAAAAGCAGACAGATCCGCGATCTCTCCGGCGTCGTCGCCGACCTCACGCCGGATCAGCTCGCGCCCGCTGCGCTCGACAAGCTGCGCAAGCTTGATCCGGCGAAGCTGCCGGCGGTGTCGGGCAATCCGCGCCTCGGTCCGCCGGTCGCCAACGTACCCAAGATCGTCGCCGTCGGGCTCAACTACATCGACCACGCCAACGAGGCGACGATGAAGATTCCGACCGAACCAGTGCTGTTCATGAAGACGGTCACGTCATATTCCGGTCCGAACGACGATGTCGTCCTGCCCAAGAATTCGACCAAGGGTGACTGGGAGGTTGAGTTGGGAATCTTCATCGGCACCAAGGCGCAATACATCTCCAAGGCGGACGCGCTGAAGCACGTCGCCGGCTACACCATCGTCAACGACGTGTCGGAGCGCAATTTCCAGCTCGAGCGCGGCCCGCAATGGATGAAGGGCAAGGGCTGCGACACGTTCTGTCCGACCGGTCCCTGGCTGGTGACGCCCGACGAGGTCGCCGATCCGCAGAACCTCGAAGTCCTTTGCGAGGTCAGCGGCCAGGTGATGCAGAAGGCCTCGACCAAGGACATGATCTTCGATTGCGCGACGATCGTCAGTTATACGAGCCAGTTCCTGACCCTGATGCCGGGCGACCTGATCGCCACCGGCACGCCGTCGGGGGTTGGGCTCGGCCGCAACCGGTTCCTCAAGCCCGGCGATACCATGCGGTTGACCGTGACCGGGATGGGCGAGCAGCGACAAAAGGTGGTGGCTTACCGCGGGTGATGGCCCCAGCGCGTCCAGTCGGCCGGCCCCTCCGCGCGCTGGCGGCGGGCGCCGATTCGCGCTAACTTAAACTCTTATTTAGCCTTCTCCGGGGAGGGGATTTCCTGACCGCCATGTATGATCGTCGTCCTGATTTTTTCCGTGCCGATGACGCCCCGCCGTCCGGCCGCCGCGTCGAAGCCAAGGTGAAGTGGTTCAACACCGCCAAAGGCTTCGGTTTTGTCACTCTGTCCGATGGCACGCCCGATGCGTTCCTGCCGATGGCGGTTTTGCGCCGCGCGGGATACGGCGAGGCGCGCGAAGGCGCGGCGATCGTCTGCGAGGTCGGTGCCGGCGCCAAGGGGCCCTTGGTTGTCAACGTCCTGAATCTCGACAACAGCACCGCCGTGGCCGGCGGTGACGGTGGCGGCGGTGCCCGCGCCGGCGCGCCCCGCGGTCCCGCCCAGACGATGCACGGCGCGGTCAAATGGTTCGAGCCCGACAAGGGTTACGGCTTCATTGCGCCGGAAGGCGGCGGCAAGGACATCTTCGTCCACGTCACCGCGTTGCGGCGGAGCGGCGTCAATGCCCTCGAGCCGGGCCAACGCGTGCGTGTCGACGTCGTCGAGGGCCGCAAGGGCCTCGAGGCGGATCACGTCACGTTGCTGTAAGGCCCGGGCGCCGCGGCGGCGGCGCATCGCAATCGGGCCGAGAGCGTTATTGGGAGCAAGCGTCGGAGCAAGCCGCCCATGGATCTGCAGGACACGCTGAAGACCTACCGGCTCTTTTCCGGATCCTACGATTTAGTTTTCGGCCCGATCTTCCATCCCGGGCGCAAGGCCGCGGTCCGCATCGCCAACAACCTGCCGGGTCAGCGCATCCTCGAGGTCGGCGTCGGCACTGGCCTGTCGCTGCCCTATTTCCGCTCCGATTCCGAGGTCACCGGCATCGACGTCTCAGCCGAGATGCTGGCCAAAGCCAAGGCGCGGGTGGCGCGCCGAGGGCTCGCGCAGGTCAAGGCACTCCAGGTGATGGACGCCGAGCGGACGACTTTCGCCGACAACAGCTTCGATGCCGTGCTGGCGCTCTACGTCGCCTCGGTGGTGCCGAACCCGGCGCGCTTCGCCGCCGAGATCCGGCGCGTCTGCCGCCCGGGCGGCACGATTGTCATCGTCAACCATTTCACCAGCGAAAGCTGGCTGGTGAGCCGGTTCGAGAAGGCGTTGGCGCCGCTTTCCGGCAAGATCGGCTTCCATGCCGATTTCCCGCTCGACGATTTCATCGCCGACGGCCAACTCGCCGTGCGCGACATCCGGCCGAGCAATTTGTTCGGCTATTGGAAGCTGCTGCGCTGCGTCAACGACAAGGCGGCGTAAGCGCGCGCCCGCGCTGGCGGCGGCCCCTAGATCATGTCGAGATCGAAGCCCATCACCGTGCGGCCGCCGGCGATCGCCGGCAGCAGCGCCGGTGCCGTCGCCAGGCGATGCTCGGCATAGAACCGCGATGTTGCGATCTTGGCGTCGAGGAACGGCCAGTCGCCCGCGCCGGCTTTCAGCCGTTGCGCGGCGGCGGCGCTCCGTGCCATCAGCCAGCCGCCGGCAACCGTGCCGACGAGCCGTAGATAGGGTTCCGCGCCCGCCAGCGCTGCGCCGAGATCCGCGGCCGCAGTCGTGAGCAACGCGGCGGTCGCGCGCTCGAGGGTGTCGATGCCGCGCGCCAGGTGGCCATCGGCATCGTGACCGTCGAGTTGCGTCAGCGCATGGCGCATGTCGGCGACGAGATCGGCGACGGCCGCGCCGCGGTCGCGCAGCAGCTTACGCCCGACGAGGTCGTTGGCCTGGATGCCGTTGGTGCCCTCGTAGATCGGCGCGATGCGCGCGTCGCGCCAATGCTGGGCGGCGCCGGTTTCCTCGATGAAGCCGACGCCGCCATGCACCTGGATGCCGGTGCCGGCGATCTCGACGCCGAGATCGGTGCACCAGGCCTTGACCACCGGCGTCAGCAGGTCGAGCCGGGCCTGGGCCCGTGCGCGTCGCGCCGTTTCGGGATGGCGGCGGGCGCGGTCAGCTTCGCCGGCGGCGTAATAGGCGAGGGCGCGCGCCGCTTCGCTCGCCGCGCGCATCGACAGCAGCATGCGGCGCACGTCGGGGTGGTGCGCGATCGGCAAGCGCTCGCCGCCCTCGGCGCCGACCGGCTTGCCTTGGATGCGTTCGCGCGCATAAGCCCGCGCCTGCTGATAGGCGCGCTCGCCGATGGCGACACCCTGCAAGCCGACATGCAGCCGCGCCGTGTTCATCATGATGAACATGCCTTCGAGGCCGCGGTTCTCCTCGCCCACCAGCGTACCGGTGGCGCCGCCGCCGTCGCCGTATGACATGACGCAGGTCGGGCTGGCGTGGATGCCGAGCTTGTCCTCGAGGCTGACGCAGCGCAGGTCGTTGCGCGCGCCTAGGCTGCCGTCGTCATTGACCAGGAACTTGGGCACCAGGAAGAGCGAGATGCCCTTGCTGCCGGCTGGCGCGTCGGACAATCGCGCGAGCACGAGATGGACGATGTTCCCGGCCAAGTCGTGCTCGCCCCAGGTGATGAAGATCTTCTGGCCGGTGATACGGTAATGGTCGCCCTCGCGCACCGCTCGGGTGCGCAGCGCGCCGAGGTCGGAGCCCGCCTGTGGCTCGGTCAGGTTCATCGTCCCGGTCCATTCGCCGGATACCAGCCGGCCGAGATAGCGCCGTTTCTGTTCCGGCGTGCCGAGCAGCTCGAGCATCTCGATGGCGCCGATGCTGAGCATCGGGCAGAGCGACCAGGCGAGATTAGCGCTCATCCACATCTCGTTGACCGCGGTGTCGAGCGCGATCGGCAGGCCTTGGCCGCCGTGCTCGGTCGCTGCCGACAACCCGCTCCAACCGCCCGCAGCATAGGCGCGATAGGCATCCTTGAAGCCGGCCGGCGTGCGGACGACGCCGTTTTCGAGCCGGCTCTTCTCGACATCGCCGATCCGGTTCAAGGGCGCGATGACGTTGCCGGCGAGCTTCGCCGCCTCGCCGAGGACGGCGTCGACGATTTCGGCGGAGGCATTCTCGCCGCCCGGCAGTTTGGCGATGTCCGGCAGGCCGGCGATCTCGTCGAGCGCGAAGCGCATCTCGGTCAGCGGCGCGGCATAGCCGCTCATAGCACCTTGCCGGGATTCATGATGCCGTCGGGGTCGAGCGCCGCCTTGATCCGCCGCATCGTTTCGATCTCGAGCGGCGCGGCGTAGTGCGCGAGTTCGTCGCGCCGCACCAGGCCGATACCGTGCTCGGCGCTGATCGAGCCGCCGAGCGACACCACAATGTCGTGGACGATGCGGTTGAACTCAGCCCAGCGCTTCAGATAGACGACTTTGTCGGCGCCCGGCGGCTGGGTCAGGTTGAAGTGGATGTTGCCGTCGCCGACATGGCCGAAGGGATAGGGCCGGATGCCCGGCAGGCGCTCCTTCACCGCCGTGCTTGCCTTGACGATGAACTCGGCGACCTTGCTGATCGGCACGGAAACGTCGTGCTTGATGCTGCCGCCGAGCTTCTCCTGCTGCTCGGCCAGCGCGGCGCGGATGCGCCAGAGTTCGCGGCGCTGCGATTCGCTGGAGGCGATGACGCCGTCCTGCACCAAGTCCGCCGCCAGCGCTGCCGCCAGCAGATCCTCGAGCGCCGAGCGCAGCTGCGCGCCGCTGCGGCTCGACGAGATTTCAAACAGCGCATACCACGGATGCTTGGCGGCCAGCGGTTCGCGGAAGCCCTCGCCGTATTGCAGGACATTGTCGATGCCGATACGCGGGATCAGCTCGAAGCCGGTGAGCTGATCGCCGCTCGCGGTACGGGCGCGGGCGAACAGCTCCATCACGTCCTCGACGCGCTTCAGCCCGACCAGCGCGGTCTCGACCTCGCGCGGCCGCGGGAAGAGCTTGAGCGTCGCCGCGGTGATGATGCCGAGCGTGCCTTCGGCGCCGATGAACAGCTGCTTCAAATCGTAGCCGATGTTGCTTTTGCGCAGGCCGCGCAGGCCGTTCCACACCCGGCCGTCGGGTAACACCACTTCGAGACCGAGCGCCAGCTCGCGCGTGTTGCCGTAGCGCAGCACGTTGATGCCGCCGGCGTTGGTCGAGAGATTGCCGCCGATCTGGCACGAGCCTTCGGCGCCGAGGCTCAACGGGAACAGCCGGTCGGCGGCCTCGGCGGCGCGCTGCAATTCGGCGAGGATGCAGCCGGCCTCGGCGGTGATGGTGAAATTGAGCGCATCGAGCGCGCGGATACGGTTCATGCGGCCGAGACTGACCAGGACGCCGTTCTTGGCGGCGACCGCGCCGCCCGACAGGCCGGTGTTGCCACCCTGCGGGTAGATCGGCAGCCGCGCCGCGGCGCAGATCGCGACCAGCTTCGCCACCTCGTCGGTCGAAGCCGGCCGTAGCACGGCGAGCGCGGCGCCGCGATAGAGCCCGCGCCGCTCCTCGAAATAGGGCTCGGCGTCGATGCCCTCGGCGACGCCTTTCGGCCCGACGACGGCTTTGAGGCGCGCGACGGCGTCGGAAACTGCAATCGTATCCATCGCTAAAGCCCTATCGCTCCTGACCGGGTGCCGTCCAGCCCTCAGTTGGCCCGGCCGCGCGCGGCGCGGCGCAGCCGGTCGTTGATCGCCGCGCCGAGACCGGTTTCGGGGATCGGCATGACGGCGATCGCCTTGAAGCGCGGCTGGTCGAGCGCGCGCAGCGCCGCAAACAGATTGGCGGCGGCCTCGGCAAGATCGCGAGCCGCCGACAGGTTGACGGTCGCGGCGGCGCCCGGCAGCGGATCGCCGAATGCGAGCAGCGCCTCATCCGGTGTCACCGTGGCGGCGGCGAGGCGCAGCAGCCGTTCCGGCGCGTAATGCCGTTCCAGCATCCCGGGCGAGCGCGGCGCGCCCGCCTTGCCGGCATCGGCAAGGCGCCCGAGCACGGCCTCGAGTTGTTCGTGGGTCACGCCGCCGGGCCGCAGCAGTGCCGGCTGCGCTTCGGAGAGATCAAGCACGGTGCTTTCAATGCCGACGCGGCACGGTCCGCCGTCGAGCACGCCGGCGATGCGGCCGTTGAGTTCGGCGAGAACGTGATCGGCCGTGGTCGGGCTGACATGGCCCGAGCGGTTGGCGCTAGGTGCGGCGAGCGGCCGGCCGACGGCGCGCAGCAGCGCCTGCGCCAGGGCATGCGCCGGCGCGCGCAACGCCACGGTATCGAGGCCGGCGCTTGCAAGCTGGGAAACCGGACAAGCGGCACTGCGCTTCAACACCAGCGTCAGCGGGCCGGGCCAGAAGCGGCGCGCCAGTTCGCGCGAACGGTCATCGAAAACTGCCAGCGGTTCGGCGGCGGCAAGGGCTCCAACGTGGACGATCAGCGGATTGAATTGCGGGCGTTCCTTTGCGGCGAAGATCGCGGCGACCGCGCGGTCGCTGGTGGCGTCGCCGCCCAGGCCATAGACCGTCTCGGTCGGGAAGGCGACCAGCGCGCCGTCGCACAGCAAGGCGGCGGCGCGATCGAGTTGCGCGGCAGTCAGGCGCTCGGTCACGTCCGGCCGCGGACGAGGAACGCCGGATTGCGGTAGCCGGCCTTGCCATAGCCGAGCCGCGCGCCGTCGAGCGTGGTGACGCTGCCGCCGGCGGCTTCGACGATCGCTTGGCCGGCGGCGGTGTCCCATTCGCTGGTCTCGCCATAGCGCGGGTAGTGATCGGCCACACCTTCCGCAATCAGGCAGAATTTAGAGGCGCTGCCCAGCAGCCGATGCACGGCGCTGGGCACGGTCGCGAGATAGGCGTCGATACGCCGCGACGGGCCGTGCAGCCGGCTCGACAACACCACCGGCTTGGCCGGAGCGACGCGGGTGGCGATCGGCTCCGGCTTGCCGCCGGCGCGCTGACGGGTCGCGGTACCCGGGCCGGCGGCGGCATAGATCAGGTGCTGCATCGGCACGCCGATCACGCCGAGCACCGGCCAGCCGTTCTCGATCAGGCCGATATTGACGCTGAACTCGTCGCTGCGATCGACGAAACCGCGCGTGCCGTCGAGGGGGTCGACCAGCCAATAGCGCGGCGCCAATGTCGCCGGCAGACCCGAGGCGGCGACCTGCTCTTCGGCAACGATCGGGATTTCGGGCGCGATGCGCTCGAGCGCGGCGACGATCACGCGCTCGGCTTCCTCGTCGGCGAGCGTCACCGGCGACTGGTCGGCCTTGCGCCGCACCTCGAACGGCGTGGCGTAGATCTTGAGGATCACGCTGGCGGCGGCTTCGGCGCCGCTGCGCGCGGCCTCGAGCAAAGCCACCCGGCTCGCCGTCATGGCCGGCCTTCGCCAGCGCGAAGCTCTCGCTTCGCACCGGAGGGCCGCGCCTGCTGGATCGCGCGCCACACGCTGTGCGGCGTTGCCGGCATCTCGATGGTCTCGATGCCCAATCCTGCGAGGGCGTCGACCACGGCGTTGATCACCGCCGGCGGCGCGCCGATCGCGCCGGCCTCACCCGCGCCCTTGACGCCGAGCGGATTGGTCCGGCATGGCACCACGTTGTAGGCGAATTCTACCGCCGGCACGTCGTCGGCATGCGGCATGGCGTAGTCCGTGAACGAGCCGGTGAGCAGCTGGCCGCCGTCGTCATAGACGCAGCCTTCGATCAGCGCCTGGCCGATGCCCTGGACGACACCGCCGTGAATCTGCCCGGCAAGCAGCAGCGGGTTCACCACATTGCCGAAATCGTCGACCACGACATAGCGCAGCACGGCGGTGACGCCGGTCTCGGGATCGATCTCGACCTCGCAGACGTGGCAGCCATTGGGAAAGGTGTGCGCGGCGGGCAGGTAGTGCGCCTTCTCGTCGAAGCCGGGCTCGAAGCCGGCCGGCAGCAGCAGCGGATTGTGCGCCGCCTGGGCGATCTCGATCATGCTCACGCGCTTGTCGGTGCCGGCGATGACGTATTGGCCGTCGGCGAATTCGATGTCGGCTTCGGCGGCTTCGAGGCGATGCGCGGCGATCTTCTTGCCCTTGTCGATGATGCGCTTGACCGCGATGCCGAGCGCGTTGCCGGCCACCGGCAGCGAGCGCGAGCCGCCGGTGCCGCGGCCGAAGCCGACGATGTCGGTGTCGCCCTGATGGACGCGCACGCGCCCGAACGGAACGCCCAACCCGTCGGCGACCAGCTGCGCATAGGCGGTCTGATGGCCCTGGCCGGACGATTGCGAGCCGACGATGACCGTGACCGCGCCGCTCGAATCGAAGCGGATCTCGGCCATCTCGTCGAAGCCGCCGCCGCATTGCTCGATATAGGTCGAGAAGCCGAGTCCGCGCAGCTTGCCGCGCGCTTCGGATTGCGCCTTGCGCGCGGGAAAGCCATCGGCGTCGGCGCGCTTCAGCGCGTCGGCGAGGTTCCTGGCGAACTCGCCGCTGTCGTAGGTCATGCCGAGTACGGTTTTGAACGGCATGGCCTCGGGAGGAATGAAGTTGCGGCGGCGCAGCTCGGCGGGCGCGACGCCGAGCTGGCGCGCGGCGTGATCGACCAGCCGCTCGAGCGCGTAATTGGCTTCTGGCCGGCCGGCGCCGCGATAGGCGTCGACCGGCACGGTGTTGGTGTAGATGCCCTTGACGCGCACCACCGCGGCCGACATGCGATAGACGCCGGCAAGCATCGCCGTGCCGGCCATGGTCGGGATGAAGGTGCCGAAATTCGACAGATAGGCGCCGAGATTGGCCGTGGTCTCGACGTCGACGGCGAGGAAGTTGAGATCGGCGTCGAGCGCCAGCCGGGCGCGCGTGACATTGTCGCGGCCCTGCGCGTCGGAGAGGAAGGACTCGCCGCGCTCGCCGATCCACTTGACCGGCCGGCCGAGCTTGCGCGCGGCATGGAGCACCAGACCGTGCTCGGGATAGAGAAACAACTTCATGCCGAAGGCGCCGCCGACGTCGGGCGTTACGACGCGGATGCGGTTTTCAGCCAGCTTGAAGACGTTGGCCGCCAGCAGCCGTCGGATGGCGTGCGACCCCTGGGTCGAGGTGTAGAGCGTGAAGCGCTCCTCGGCCGCGTCGTAGACGCCGAGCGCGCCGCGCGGCTCCATCGAATTGGCGACCAGCCGGTTGTTGACCAGGCTGAGCTCGATGACGTGCCGCGCCTTGGCGAAGGCGGCTTCGGCGGCTTTGCGGTTGCCGGTCTCCCAGTCGAAGCAGAGATTACTCAGGATGTCGTCCCAGACCAGCGGCGCGCCCGGCGCGGCCGCGCGCACGGCGTCGGCGACCGCCGGCCGGATTTCGTAGTTGACCTGGATCAGCTCGGCCGCATCCTTGGCGGCGGCGGCACTTTCGGCGACGGTGAAAGCAATGCCATCCCCAACATGCCGCGCCCGGCCGACGGCGAGCAGCGGATGCTCGACCATCTTGATGCGGCTGCCGTCGCGGTTCTTGAGCGGCACGACGCAGGGAATCCGGCCGATGCCGTCGCGCTCCAAATCCGCGCCGGTGAATACCGCGAGCACGCCGGGCGCCACCTGCGCCGCACCGGTATCGATCGAGCGGATGGTGGCGTGCGCGTGCGGCGAGCGCAGGACATAACCGACGGCCTGGCGCGGCAAGACGATGTCGTCGGTGTAGCGGCCGACCCCGGTGATGAAGCGGCGGTCCTCGCTGCGCCGCACCGGCTGGCCCATGCCGAACTGTCCCATGGAGGGGAATACTCTGTCGTCGTGGTGAAGGACGCCTAAAATAGCGGCGGGTGCCCGGGCCGACCAACCCCTTTTTCGCCCGGTCGGTATGAACGAACGGAGTCCTCGCCCGCATGTGCGGACGCTACAAGCTGGCAACGCCAGCGGAGGTCTTGCGCGACGCCTTCGGCTTCGTCGAGCGGCCGAACCTGCCGGCGCGTGACAACGTCGCGCCGACCCAGGAGGCGCCGGTCATGCGCCAGCGCCGCCATCCCGCGGGCGAACGCACGGTGCAGAACCTGCGTTGGGGCCTGATTCCGTCCTGGGCGAAGGACGCTCGGATCGCCGCGTCGCTGATCAACGCCCGCGCCGAAAGCCTGGCGTCGCGGCCGGCCTTCGCCAAGGCGCTGCGCCAGCGGCGCTGCGCCGTGCTGGCCGACGGCTTCTACGACTGGTCGGGCGAAGGGGTGTGGCCAGGCAGCCCTATCTGGTGACGCGCTGCGACGGCGCGCCCTTCGCCTTTGCCGGCTTGTGGGATCGGTGGATCGACCGCTGCGACGATACCGAGAGCCCGATCGACACCTTCACCATCGTCACCACCGTGGCGAACGAATTGTTGCGCCCGCTGCTCCCGCGCATGCCGGTGATCTTCGCCGGCGCGGCGCTCGACACATGGCTCGATCCCGCCAGCGAGCCGGCGCGGGTTTCGGCGGCGCTTGCCGGCGTGCCGGCCGCGGCCTTGCGCTATGTGCCGGTGGCCAAGCGGGTCAATTCGGCGCGGCTCGACGAGCCGGATTTGACCGCGCCGACCGGACCCGAGACCGCCGGCGCCTAGCTGCCCTTCTTGTCCTTGCGCGCGGCGGCGATGAGGTGCCGTAGGTCGTCGATGTCGATCGCGCCCATGGTGAGCTGGTTGCCGATTACCAGCGCCGGCGTCGCGTCGATGCCGAGAGCGTCGGCGAGGGCGTAATTGCGCTGGATGATGCCGTCGACGGTGGCAGAGGCCATGTCGCTCTTGAGCTTGGCAATGTCGAGGCCGCTCGCCTCGGCGACCTTCATCACCGTTTGGTCGTCGATCGCGCCTTTGAAGGCCATCATCCGGTCGTGAAATTCAGCGTACTTGCCTTGCCGGCGGGCGGCGATGGCGACGCGCGACGCGAACACCGAAGTGGGGCCGAGGATGGGGAACTCCTTGTAGACGACGCGGAGCTTGCCGTCCTCCTTGATCAGCGCCTCGAGCGAAGGCTCGATCGCCTTGCAATAGGGGCAGCGGTAATCGAAGAACTCGACCAGCGTCACGTCGCCGTCGGGGTTGCCACCGACGACCGAATTGGGATCGTGCAGCAGCTCGTTGCGTTTCGCCGCAATCGTCCGTTTTGCCGCCGCTTCCTTAGCAGCGTCGGCCTGCTGCTGCGCCGCCTTGAGCGCATCCATGACCGCCTCGGGATGCTGCTGCAGATAGTCGTGGATGAGGCGGTCGACCTCCTGCTTCTGCGCCGGCGTGAAGGATTGCGCCGTGGCCGGCGGCACGGTGGCCAGCGCCACCGCAAGCGCGATCAATACGGCGGTAGCAAGCTTGAGCATGGCGATCCTTCCATCCGCTAGGACGCGTCCCGAATCCGCTTGGCTTCGGCTTCGATGTCTTCGGCGCGCTGGCGTTGCGACCCGGCCGGCAAGATCTGGCGCGCGCGTATCGCTTGCTGAATAGCAGTCTTGTAGTCGCCGTTCGCCATGCCTTCCTCCGCCAGGCTGAGCGCCGCCATGCCGATATTGTTGCTGCGGCCATAGGCGATCGCCAGGAAATGCCAGGCATCGGGATTGTCGCGCTCGAAATTGACGGCATTGGAGAGCTGCGCCAGGGCTTTCGGCAGCAACGCCGGGTCCTGGGTCTCGAGTTCGACCTGAGCCAACTCGACGCGCATCAACGGCGCATCGTTGAGCGCGACCGCGCGCTGATAAGGAGCCACGGCGTCGGCAACGCGCCCGTTGTCGAACAGAATCTGGCCCTTGAGCTCCCTGAAATAGGGATTGTTCGGCTGGTCGTGGATGAGGCCGTCGATCTCGGCGAGCGCCTTGTCCACTTCCGGAATCCGGTAATAGGCGATGGCGCGGGCATAGCGCGCCGGAACCGACTTGTCGGTGTCGGGGTATTTCGCCAGCGTCTGCGCCGGCGGATCGAGGAAGCCGTGGAGCTTGGCCTTGACGTTGGCCAGCATCGTGTCCCATTGCAGCGGGTCGGGGTTGTTCGTATACGGCGATTGGGCAACGTGCTGCTGCACATATTCGATACGCTCGGTGGTCAGCGGGTGGGTGCGCAGATAGGGGTCCTGCTGCATCGGCGACAGCAGCTCCTCGGGCTCCAGAATCTTGAAGAAGTCGAGCAGACCCTTGGACGACTGATGGGTCGCGTCGAGGAACTTGAGCGCGGCATGGTCGGCCGCGCCTTCCTGCGCCACGGAGAAGGACAGGAACGAGCGCTCGCCGACGCCTTCGCCGCCCGCCATCGCGCCGCCGACGCCGCCATACTGACGACCGACGACCGCAGCGGCGGCGCCGACCGCCATGGCGATGATCGCCTTGATTGTCGCGTCGTGCATCTCGACCGCGAAGCGCGCGAGATGCCCACCGGCGATGTGGCCGGTCTCGTGCGCCATGATGCCGACCAGTTCGTTGGGCCGGTCGGCGCGCAGGATCGTGCCGGTGTTCACGAAGATATTCTGGCCGCCGGCGACGAACGAGTTCAGCTGCGGGTCCTGGACGATGTAGAAGTGCAAGGCGTTCGGATCGAGCCCGGCGGCGTGCCAGACCGGCATCTCGAAGGTGCGCAGCATCGTCTCGATTTCGACGTCGCGGATAAGGTTCGGCGAATCGTCGTCGGCCGCCGCCTGTTGGACCAGCACGGCGCTCGTCGCCAGCAGCAGGCAAACAACCTTGAGGACGATCTTGACGCGCAAATCTCCGGCTCCGCATCCCTGGTAAACGCCGCCGCCGCACCCGTCAACCACCGATGCGGACGGCGGCGGCGCGCCAAACCCTGTCGCAGGCGTCCTCCGCGGGCGCATATCCACGGCCGCCAAATTCGCGCCAAGATGCTTGACAATAAGCCGCTGTACGCATTAGATAACGTGTGAACGTAAACAGCGTACATCGAGCGGATCGATGACAGGGAGTCGCGAGACGACTCAAAATATTAAAATTAACGAAACGAACCCAATTTTTGGCTCGGCGCCGCGGTTCAGGCGTCAAGCCAATGGATCGCTATGACCCTCAAAGTTTCGGTACGCGGACGGGTGCCACCTTTCATCGTGATGGACGTGCTGCGCGACGCCAACGCGCGCGCCGCAGCGGGCAAGGATGTGCTGCATCTCGAGGTCGGCCAACCATCGACGCCGGCGCCCCACGGCGTGATCGCGGCGGCGCGCGCGGCGCTCGAGCGCGACGTGCTCGGCTATACAGATGCGCTCGGCCTGCCGGCGCTGCGCGCGGCGGTCGCGGCCTATTATCGCAGCCGTTACGGCGTGACGCTCGATCCGGCACGCGTCGTCGTCACCACCGGCTCGTCGGCCGGCTTCGTCTTCGCCTGTCTCGCGGCCTTCGAGCCCGGCGACAAGGTCGCGATCTGCTTCCCGGGTTATCCCGCCTATCGCAACATCCTGACGGCTCTCGACCTGGTGCCGGTCGAACTGACCACCGGCGCCGACGAGCGTTATCAGGTGACGCTCGAGCGGCTGCGCGCGCAGGGGCGGGGCGTCGAGGGCCTGATCGTCGCCAGCCCGGCCAATCCCACCGGCACGATGATCCCGTCCGACGAGCTCGCCGCCATCGCGCGCCATTGCCGCGAAGCCGGCATCCGCCTGATCTCGGACGAGATCTATCACGGCATCGCCTACGGCGCGCCGGCCGCGACCGCGCTGGCCAGCGATCCGCAGGCGATCGTGGTCAACAGCTTCTCGAAATATTTCTCGATGACCGGCTGGCGCGTCGGCTGGATGGTGGTGCCCGAGGACATGGCGCGGGCGGTTGAGTGCCTGGCGCAGAACCTCTACGTCTCGCCGCCGTCGCTGTCGCAGCACGCGGCGATCGCCGCCTTCGATTGCCTGCCCGAGCTCGACGCCAATGTCGCGCGCTATGCCGAGAACCGCGCATTGCTGCTGCGCGAGCTGCAGGCGGCAGGCTTCGACCGGCTCGCGCCGTCGGACGGCGCGTTTTATCTCTACGTCGACGTCGCGCATCGCACCAACGACAGCGAGGAATTCTGCCGGCGGCTGCTGCGCGAAACCGGCATCGCGCTCACGCCGGGCACGGATTTCGATCCGCGCCGCGGCCGCGCCACCGTGCGCTTCTGTTATGCCGGATCTCCGGCCGTTATCGCCGAAGCGGCCCGCCGGCTCAAGGGATGGTGCGGCTAGACGCCGCGCTCAGCGGCGCCACCAGCCCTTCTTTGGATTGTTCGTCGGCCCTGTGACTTCGTGCGCCGGCTGAACGTTGTGCTGAGCCGGTTGGCGTTCGGCTTCGGCCGGCGCCGGTTCGGCTGCCGCGCGCGGCGGCGGCTCGTAGGCCGGCGGCGATTGTGGCGCAGCGACCGGCGGTGCATAGCGTTCCGCGGGCGGCGTGAATGTCTCGGCCTCATGCGCTGCCGTTTCCGGCATAGCGTCGCCGGCCATCGGCTCGCCATGCGGCTCGCCATGCGGCTCGCCATTGCTACCGCCACCGCGACCACGCCGACGGCGGCCGCCGCGACGACCGCGCCGTCGCCGCCGGCGACCCTCGTCGGGCTGTCCCGGCTGTCCGGCCGCCTCGTGGCCGGGCTGCGATTCCGCGCCAAACGGCTGCTCGTCTTGGACCGGCACGGGTTGCGCGGCTTCGTTCTCGATTTCCTCGTCGCTGCCGCCGGCGACGTAGCCGGGCTCGCCCGGCAGCAAGGCAAAGGACGGCCTGAAGCCGCGCTCGGCCGGTGGCCGCGGCGGGCGGGCACCTTGCGGCTCGCTGCCCGGTTGCGCTTCGCCGCCTTGGGACGGCGCTTCGCCATGGCGGCCGCGACCGCCGCGGCGGCCACGCCGGCGTCGCCGACGGTGATGGTCGCCGGGCCCGCCGTCGTCTTGGCCGGCTTCGTGGTATTCGGGCTGGCCGCGATCCGCGATCGGTTTCGCGTCTTCCGTCGCTTCGGCGAGTGCCGCGGACGCCGTCGGCATCGTCTCGTCGACGATCGCGGCCTCCTCGGCATCGGGCGGCGCAGACGGCATCGGCGTCACCGGCAAGGCCGCGACTTCGGCAGGGGTCAGCGCGCGCATCCGCTCGAGCTTGTATTGCGGCGGAATGAGCGCGGCGTCGGTCTTGATGAAAACCCGCATGCCGCAGCGCGCTTCGATTTGCTGCAGCGCCGCGCGCTTCTGATTGAGGATGTAGAGCCCGACGGCTTCGGGCACCGAGACGATGACCTCGGCCGAGCGCCGCCGCACGCCCTCCTCCTCGATCGCGCGCAGCACGTGCAGCGCGGTCGACTCCGTCGAGCGGATATAGCCGGTGCCGCCGCAATGCGGACACGGCTGGGTCGAGGTTTCGAGCAGCGACGGCTGCAGACGCTGCCGCGACAGCTCGAGCAGGCCGAACGGGCTGATGCGGCCGATCTGGATGCGGGCGCGGTCCTGGCGCATCGCCTCCTTGAACCGGCGCTCGACGGCGTGCTGATTGCGCGAGACTTCCATGTCGATGAAGTCGATGACGATCAGGCCGGCGAGGTCCCGCAGCCGCAACTGACGCGCGATTTCGTCCGCTGCCTCGAGGTTGGTTTTGGTCGCGGTCTCCTCGATGTTGCGCTCGCGCGTCGAGCGGCCCGAATTGACGTCGATCGAGACCAGCGCCTCGGTCGGGCTGATGACGACGTAGCCGCCGGATTTGAGCTGCACCGTCGGCGAATGGATGGCGTCGAGCTGTCCCTCGATCGGGTGGCGCTGGAACAGCGGCACGTTGGGATCGCGATAGAGCTTCACGCGCCGCGCGTGATCCGGCATCAGCATCTGCATGAACGAGCGGGCGTTCTGATAGCCCGCTTCGCCGTCGACGACGATCTCCTCGATGTCGCGGCTGTAGAGATCGCGGATGGCGCGCTTGATGATGTTGCCTTCCTCGTAGATCAGCGCCGGAGCCGTCGATTTGAGCGTCAGCTCGCGAATGTCGTCCCACAGCCGTCGTAGGTATTCGAAATCGCGCTCGATCTCGGGCTTGGAGCGCTCGCTGCCGGCGGTGCGAACGATGACTCCCATGCCCTCCGGCACCTCGAGGTCGCTCATCAGATCCTTGAGGCGGCGGCGATCGTTGGCGCTGGTGATCTTGCGCGAGACGCCGCCGCCGCGCGGCGTGTTCGGCATCAGCACGCAATAGCGGCCGGCGAGGGAAATATAGGTCGTCAGCGCCGCGCCCTTGTTGCCGCGCTCCTCCTTGGTGACCTGCACCAGCATGATCTGGCGCCGCTTGATCACCTCCTGGATCTTGTAGTGACGGAAGGGGCGCCGGATCGGCCGCCGCGCTTCCTCGATCTCGTCGCCGCCCAGCGTCTCGACGCTGGTTTCGGCCGACGTGGGCGTGGTCTCGCCCGGCGGCGGGCTTTCAGCCGCCGCCATCTTGTCGTGTGGCGCGGTCTCCCTTTCGTCGCCGGCAAACGGCTCGGATTCCGGCTGTACGGACTCAGGGGCATCGGCAGGCGGGGGTGGGGCGTCGATGTCGACGTCGGCCGCTGCATCGTGCTCGTGATGGTCATGGTCGAAGCCGTCGGGCTCGGCGGTCTCCGTGTCAGGCGCGGCTTCGTCGGCATCGAACGGCCCGCTCGCGAACTCTTCGTGCGGCGCCTCGAGCGCGGCGCGCTCGGGCGTTTCGGCCGGCACGTCGAGGCCGGCCTCTTCGCGCTCGGCCTCGCGCCGGTTCTCGGCCGCTTCGGCGACGCGCTCGGCCTCGAGCGCCGCTTCGCGGTCGGCCATCGGAATCCGGTAATAGTCGGGATGAATCTCGTTGAAGGCGAGGAAGCCGTGGCGGTTGCCGCCATATTCGACAAACGCCGCCTGCAGCGATGGCTCGACGCGCGTCACCTTGGCGAGATAGATGTTTCCCTTGATCTGCTTTTTAGTCGAGGCCTCGTAGTCGAATTCGACGAGACGGTTGCCGTCGAGCACCACGACCCGGGTTTCCTCCGGGTGAGCGGCATCGATGAGCATGCGCTTGGTCATGCAAAACTCCGAGGTGCGCGCACGCGCCCGCGCGAAGAACGGGCGGCGGCGTCAACCTGATGGCTACGAAGCCGGCGGCACAACCCGTTCGATGTTCGAGCCGGGCTGGAGCAAAGATCATTTCGAGGCTCTCTGGCTGCCGCAAGCCGGCCACGGGCCGGCGCAGGCTTCGGGGTTTGATCAAACCGCGTGGTCCTTTGGCGTCCCGGCGGGGTGCGTCACCGCATCCCGAACCGCCGCGTCGCCCTCTTCGGCCTGAGACCGGAAGCGGACTGCAGTATTTCGCACGCTCAGGATACAGGCGGTGCGGTGCGGCGGCAACCGCCTCGTACGCCGCATTGCCGCGGCAATCCGCGGATTGCCGCCGTCGCGGCGCTTTTATTCTTGGAAAGCCGGCGCGACGGGGCCATAAAGCCGGCGTAAGATCGCGCGTCGCCCGCATCGGTGGCGGGCGCCGGTTGGCGGCAATGGCGCCCGGATTATGACCAAACTCCTGAAAATCTTGTTCGTTCTGGTGCTGTTCGGCGGCGTCATCGGCGTCGGCGTGGTCGGGTTGGCGGTCTGGTATTTCGGCCGCGACCTGCCGGATTACCAGCAGCTCGCGAACTATCAGCCGCCGGTGGTGACGCGGGTCTATGCCGGCGACGGCCGCCTGTTGGCCGAGTACGCCACCGAGAAGCGCGTCTTCGTGCCGGTCAATGCCATGCCGCCGCTGGTGATCCACGCCTTCCTGGCGGCCGAAGACCGCAATTTCTATTCGCATCCCGGCGTCGATCCGCTGTCGATGGTGCGCGCCGCGGTCACCGACCTGTTCCGCCTCGCCGAGCACCGTCGTCCCGTCGGCGCCTCGACCATCACCCAGCAGGTGGCGAAGAATTTTCTCCTGAACAACGAGCTCTCGCTCAAGCGCAAGATCCGCGAGGCCCTCATCGCCATCCGCATGGAGCAGGTGATGAGCAAGGATCGCATCCTCGAGCTCTATCTCAACGGCATCTATCTCGGCGGCGGCACCTATGGCGTCGCTGCGGCTGCGCTCAACTATTTCAACAAATCGCTCGATCGGCTCAGCATCCCCGAAGCTGCATTCCTCGCCGCGCTGCCCAAGGCGCCGAACAACTACGATCCGCGGCGCCATCCCGAGGCCGCCAAGGATCGCCGCGACTGGGTGATCGACCGCATGGCCGATGCCGGGTTCATCACCGTGCCACAGGCGCAGGCGGCGAAAGCCGAGCCGATCGTGCTGCGCCAGCGCGACGCGACCACGATGGTGCGGGCCGATTATTTCAACGAAGAGGTGCGTCGCGAGCTCATCGATCGCTATGGCCAGCGCAAGGTCTACGAGGGTGGCCTGCTGGTGCGCACCAGCCTCGATCCGACGCTCCAGACCGCGGCGGACAAAGCGCTGCGCGCCGCGCTCGAGGCCTACGACCGGCGCCATGGCTGGCGCGGGCCGGTGACGCGCATCGCGATCGAGGACGACTGGCAGGCGCGGCTTGCCGCGGTGCCGGTGCTGGCGGGCGCCGCCGATGTCGGCTGGTCGCTGGCGGTGGTGCTGTCGACGGCAGGCGATGCGGCGACGATCGGTTTCGCCGACGGCAGCGAGGGACAGATTCCCTACAGCGAGCTGCGCTGGGCGCGGAAATACATCAACGACGATGCGGTCGGGCCAGTGCCGGCGACCGCGGCGGCGGCGGTGTCAGCGGGTGAAGTGGTTCTGGTCGAGCGGCTGGATGCGGCGGGCAAGTCCTACGGGCTGCGGCAGATTCCGGCGGTCTCGGGGGCCTTGGTGGCCATGGACCCGCATACCGGCCGGGTGCTGGCGATGAGCGGCGGCTTCAGTTTTGCGATCAGCCAGTTCAACCGGGCGACGCAGGCGAAGCGGCAGACCGGTTCGGCGATCAAGCCGTTCATCTATCTGGCGGCGTTGGATCACGGTTTCACGCCGTCGACGCTGGTCTTGGACGCGCCGTTCGTGGTGGATCAGGGGCCGGGGCTGCCGAAGTGGAACCCGACCAATTACGAACACCGGTTTTATGGCCCGGTGCCGCTGTTCTTCGGGCTGCAGGAATCGCTCAACCTGGTGACGGCGCGGGTCGGAACGACGGTGGGGTTGCCGATCATTCAGGACTACTTGGTCAAGCGCTTCGGCATCCTTGACAACATGCCGCTCGAGGATTCGTACATCCTGGGCGCCGGCGTGACTACGCCACTGCGGCTGACGACCGCCTATGCGATGCTGGTGAACGGCGGCAAACAGATTCATCCGACCTTCATCGACCGGGTGCAGGACCGCAACGGCAAGACGATCTATCGCGCCGATGACCGGCCGTGTGATGGTTGCAACAACGTCGCGTGGACGGGCCAGGCGCCGCCCGAACTGCCCGACACGCGGGCGCAAATCGCTGATCCGCGTAGCTGCTATCAGATCGTTTCGATGCTCGAAGGCGTGGTGCAGCACGGCACCGGACGGATCGTGTCCTCGATCGGCAAGCCACTGGCGGGCAAGACCGGGACAACCAACGAGTCCGAAGACACCTGGTTCGTCGGCTTCTCGCCCGATCTGGCCGCCGGGGTCTATGTCGGATTCGATCAGCCGCGCAGCCTAGGCAAGCACGAGGTCGGCGCCACCGTTGCCGCGCCCGCCTTCCGCGACTTCATGGCCGCCGCCCTCAAGGGCAAGCCGGCCATCCCCTTCCGTATCCCGCCGGGGATCGAGCTGGTGCGGATCGATGCGCACACCGGACGTTTGCCGACGAACGGCGACCGCAACGTGATCTGGGGCGCGTTCAAGCCCGGCACCGAGCCGACCAGCGAGCCCGGCCAAGTGGTCAGCGGCAACGGCATCACGCTCGGGATCGGCGATCTGACACCGAATGACGATGCGAACGGCGACCAAGCGGGCGGCGGCAATGCGCAGCCGGCTCCCCGCAGCGGCACCGGCGGCCTATATTAATGCGACGTTCCATGCGCCATCCGAAGGTGACCGATGCGGGCTGAAATCGAAGCGATTGCCGAGGAGATTCGCCGCTCCCTGGCGCTGCTGCGGAGGCATCTTTGACTGGGACAAGTCCAACGCGCGCCTCGTCGAGCTGAATCGCGCCGTCGAGGCGCCGGATTTCTGGAACGATTCCGAGCGCGCGCAGAGCTTGATGCGCGAACGCACACGGCTTGAAAAAGGCGTCGGCGGCTATCGCCGCATCGAGCAGGAGCTTGCCGACACGATCGCGCTCGCGGAAATGGCCGAGGCCGAGAGCGATCAGGCCATGCTCGACGAGGCCCAGAAGACGCTGGCCAAGCTGCGCGACGACGTCAAGGCGCGCGAACTCGACAGCCTGCTGTCGGGCGAAGCCGACGGCAACGACGCCTATCTCGAAGTGCACGCCGGAGCGGGCGGCACCGAAGCCCAGGATTGGGCGGAGATGCTCCTGCGCATGTATATCCGCTGGGCCGAGCAGCACGGTTACAAGGTCGAATGGATCGAGGAAAGCGCGGGCGAGGGCGCCGGCGTCAAATCGGTGACCGTCCGCGTCATCGGCGAGGACGCTTACGGCTGGCTCAAGACCGAAAGCGGCGTGCACCGGCTGGTGCGTATCTCGCCCTTCGACGCGAATGCCCGGCGCCAGACCAGCTTCGCCTCGGTCTGGGTTTATCCCGTGGTCGACGACAAGATCAACGTCGAGGTGCAGGACAAATACCTGCGCGTCGATACCTATCGCTCATCGGGCGCGGGCGGCCAGCACGTCAACAAAACCGATAGCGCCGTGCGGATGACCTACACGTCGCCGGGGCAGGAACCGGTGGTGGTCGCCTGCCAGAGCGAACGCTCGCAGCACCAGAACCGTGCCAAGGCGACGGCGATGCTCAAGGCGCGGCTTTACGAGAACGAGTTGCAGAAGCGCGAGGCGCAGGAAGCGGCGATGAACGCGGCCAAGACCGATATCGGCTGGGGCCATCAGATCCGCTCCTATGTCCTTCAGCCGTATCAGATGGTGAAAGACTTGCGGACTGGCGTCGAAATCGGCAATACCGGCGCGGTGCTCGATGGTGACATCGACCGGTTCCTCAAGGCGTCGTTGGCGGCCCGCATCAAGGGCGCCGATGCCACCGCCAAGGCTTCGCCGGCGTCTTAGTCCTTCGCCGTAAGTATTTGGAATAGCTAAGAGATTTTCGGCGGGTCAGTTTTTGTCTTAAAACTAAGACAGATTAACCACGAATGAGTCATGGAATCCAACAGGTTAACCATGACTTCTTACTACCCAATTTAATTATTGTATGATAAATAATCCCTTAATCGGGGATACTCGCCAAAAGCCATTTCGTGTCAGCAGCCATGATCGACATAATCGCCGGCATCCCGGTGGACGCCAGGCTATTGCGGGATTCGTCGCGAGCGTGGCCGCGCCGGGCTCAAATCATCGGGAAGCCGAATCCGAGGAGCGCAAAGCCGGCCACCAGCAAGTCGCCGCCCCAGCGCTCGAGCTGCGGCTGGCGCACGGGAAACTTCGTCGCCGCCAAGGCCGAGGCCGCGCCGAGCACAAGGGCAATCACGCCGAGGATCAGAAACACCTTCGCCTCCATCTGCGAATTCGCACGGTCTCTTATCCAACAGTGCGGTAAAGATTCGGTTTCGCCGCTGTTCGGCGCCCGCGTCCTGCGGAACATCTGAAGCGGGCATGGCCAGGGCATGATGCGTGTCGATTGGAACAATTTGAGCCGAATTGGAGCGGCCGCCGCGGCGACGGTGCTCGCGCCGAACGTTGCCGAGGCGCACGTCAAATGGTTTGCGCACTATTCCGTGCCGCAACAGCCGCTGCCGCTGCATCAGGTCTTCAACGCCACGTTCTGGCAGCTCAACATCACCGCCGCGATCGTGGTTTTGCTGATCGGCTATCTCGGCCAGCAGTCGATCGGCATCACGATCACGGGCTCGCTCGACCGGCTCGGCGCCGGGCTTAAGCCGCGTATCGAGGCGCTGTATCGCGGCGGCGGCGCGTGCTTCTTCACCGCCCTCTGGGTGCTCGGCGGCATCATCATGACGCCCGAGCTCAAGACCAACTGGTCATTCATTTCCTGGCTGCAGCTGGCGATGGCCGTGGGCATGTTCTGGCGGCGGACATTGCCGTTGTCGGCACTGGGCATCGCCTTTCTCTATGCCTACGGCGTCTATGCCTACGGCATCTTTCACATGCTCGACTATCCGATCTTCCTCGGCGTCGCGGCCTATCTCGCGTTGACCGGGCTCGAGCTGGACTTTTTCGGCATGCGCCCGCTCGACGTCGCCCGCTGGACTGCGGCGCTGACGCTGATGTGGGCGGCGATGGAGAAGTGGGCGTATCCCGACTGGACCTATCCGGTGCTCGCCTCGCATCCCGAGATCACAATGGATCTCAATCCGCACTTCTACATGATCGCGGCCGGGACGCTCGAGTTTGGGCTCGCCTTTGCTTTGCTCTGCTCGCCGCTCGTCCGGCGGTTGGGCGCCCTGGTTCTCACCTTGATGTTCACCAGCGCGGTGCTCGATTTCGGCAAGATCGACGCCATCGGCCACTCGATGATCATCGTCATCCTGCTCGGGATTCTCGTCGACGAAAAACCCGAAGCCCGCCGCCCGCCGTTCATTGCGCCGATTGTCTATTGCGGCGCCCTGGCCGCCTATGTGGCCGCTTATTGGGGGTTGCACGCGGTTATCTACGGCACGACGATCTGGTGATGTCGATTTGGTGACTTGCAGTCGGCCGGCCGTGGAATAATTGTAAGGCCTGGAACCGTTATCCACGTGTTAGCGCGACTTTTTCGGGATCTCCCATGTTCGAGCGGATTTGGCGCGGCGTCAGGGCGAAAGGCCCGACGGCTGCGCTGATGACTGCGACCGGGGTGGGGCGGTCGCGGCGCTGGCACGACCTGACGTTTGTTCTCAGGGTCCGCTGGCGGGCGTTGCTGCTCGGTCTCGAGCGCCGCCACCTGCGCAGCAACGAGATCGCGCTGACCCTACTGGGCGTCGTCGTCGGCGCCGCCATCGGTATCGGGGTCGTTATCCTCCGCCAAGTCTCGCAGTGGATTCACCAGGCCGCATTCGATCTGTCGCCCTCTCACTTGTTGAGCGAGGGGATCGGGTTGGCGTGGTGGCGGGTTTTGCTGGTGCCATGCGTGGGCGGTCTGGTCGTGGGAGTGACGACGCTGCTGGTGCGACGGTTCCGGCCGCGCGAGGTGGTGGACGCGATCGAGGCGAACGCGCTTTACGGCGGGAAGATGTCGCTGATCGACAGCGCGAACCTGACGTTTCTGACGCTGCTGTCGGGCGGGTTCGGAGCGTCGGTGGGGCTGGAGGCGGCCTATACGCAGATGGGGGCGGGGTTTGCCTCGAACGTGGGGGAGGTGCTGCGGCTGCGTCGGCACGACATGCGGACGCTGGTGGGGTGCGGGGCGGCGGCGGCGATCGCGGCGGCGTTCAACGCGCCGCTGGCGGGCGCCTTCTATGCCTTCGAGCTGGTGATCGGGGCGTATTCGGCGCCGGTCCTGGCGCCGGTGACGGCCGCGGCGCTGGCCGGGACGTTCACGGCGCAGTTCATTGGGGGCTCGCAGCCGATCTTCTTCGTCTCGGAGTCGATCAAGATCAGCGGCTGGGACTATCCGCTGTTTGGCTTGCTGGGCGTGGCGGCGGCGGGGGTCGGAATCCTGACCATGCTGTGCGTGACCTGGATCGAGCGCGGTTTTCGGCGCAACGCGATCCCGGTATGGGCGCGCCCGGCCTTGGGCGGGGTGGCGGTCGGGCTGATCGCGTTCTTCTGGCCGGAGGTTCTGGGCAGCGGGCATGGCGGAATCGAGATGGTGATCGCCAACAACTTCGCGCCGCTGGCGCTCATCCTGCTGGTGCCGGCCAAGGCGCTGGCCTCGGCGTTTTCGGTGGGCTCGGGCTTCCGCGGCGGGCTGTTCAGCTCGTCGCTGTTCCTGGGCAGCATCTTCGGGGCGGCGGCGGGGGCGTTCCTGTCGATGCTGCTGCCCGGACTCGGGATCGATCGGCTGGCCTATACGGTGGTGGGGATGGGGACGATGGCGGCGGCGATCATCGGTGCGCCGGTGACGATGATCCTGCTGACGCTGGAGATGACGGCGAACTTCTACGTCGCGGTGGGGGTGACGGTGGGGGTGATCGTCGCCTCGATGATCGTGCGCTCGACCTTCGGCTATTCGTTCGCCACCTGGCGCTTCCATCTGCGCGGCGTGCCGATCCGCGGGGCGCAGGACGTGGGCTGGATCCGCGACCTGACGGTGCGCAAGATGATGCGGCGCGACATCCATACCGTGCCCGAGACCCTGCCGCTGGCAGAGTTGCGCGCCCAATTTCCCCTAGGCGGCACCAACCGCGTCTTCCTGCTCGACGCCAAGGGCGACTATGCCGGCATGGTGGTTACCGCCGACGCCCACAACCCCGACCTCGACGAGCGCCTCACCAGCCTGCGCGCCGCCGATCTGCGCCAGGCCGAGACCCAGTTCCTGCTCCCCCACCAGAACGTCCGCGCCGCCCTCGACCGCTTCGTCAGCGCCGAGGTCGAGGCCCTGCCGGTCCTCGCTAGCGCCACCGATCGCAAGGTCATCGGCTACGTCACCGAGGCCTACGCGCTCCGTCGTTACAACCAGGAGCTCGAACAAGCCCGCGGCGACGAGTTCGCAGACCCCACGCTTTTCGGGCCGAGTTAAGCGTCATTCGTTAACATTCGGTAGGGATTGACCGTGGATTACGCTGGCGGCAGCGGCAATTCCCCGGCAAACAGCCCATTTTAACCCAAATTTAGCCGCAATGCCTGCACTCTGGGCCTGGTTCTGCCTAGGGAAAATGAGCGTGTCGCAGCAACCGCAAGCAAGCGCCGGAAGCGGATCGCGAACCGTCGCGCGTCTCGTCCGCACGATGGGCGTGACAATCCGCGGCAAGATTCTGCTCGCGTTTTTCACGCTCGCCGCCTTGACCGGGCTCCTGGGATTCTACGCGATCAACAACGTCGTCAATTCGGGCCGGCTGGTGGTCGAGACCTACGACAAGCCGCTGATGTCGATCAGCTATGCGCGGCTCGCGTTGTCCAATTTCACGGCCATCGAAGTGGCCTTGACCGACCGGGTGGCATCCCACGATCCGGCACGCCAGCACGAGCTCGATGCGCGCATGGACGACCTGGCTTCGTCCGTGGCCGAGGATCTCGCCGTTACCGAGGGGCGGTCGCTGTCAACCCGCGCTGCGGCGGCGGCGCACGAGACAGCGGCAGCGATCGTCAACTGGAACAATCTGCGCCGCGAGCTGATCAACGGCGTCGACGACGCAGCCGATCGCGAGACGCTGCTTGCCCGCGCCAAGGTCATCGACGACGATTTCGACAACCTGGTCGAGCTGACGGCGGAAGACGGCTTCAAGTTTCGCGAAAGCGCGCTGACATCGATTGCGCGCTATCGGACGCTCAGCATCGCGGCGACCCTGGCCGCGGTGCTGCTCGGCGGCGTCATCGCCCTGCTTCTGGCGCGGCGAATGGTGCGCCCGATCGCGACGGCCTCGTCGGCCGCGCGCCGCATCGCCGAGGGCGAGCTCGATGTCGAGATCGGCACCGCAGGCAACGACGAGCTCGGCCAGTTGCTCGGCTCGATGGCGGTCATGCGCGACAACATCCGTGGCATGATGGAGCGCGAGATCGCCGCTCGGCGCTCGGCGCAGAATCGACTGGTCAACGCGCTCGAGAACAGCGCCGAAGGCGTCGTGCTCGCCGATGCGGGTGGTCACATCCTGATCGCCAATTCGCAGGTTACCGCGTTTTTTCCGACGCTCGCCGGCAGCTTGGCGCCGGGCGCGACGTTTCCGGAAATGCTCGAAAGCGCCCTGGCGCAGCCGCGCGGCGAGATGTGCGTCGACGGCGTTCGCTGGCTGCATTTGAGCCGTAGCACGACCTCGGAAGGCGGCTTCGTCGTGATCATCAGCGACATTTCCGCCCTCAAGGAGCGCGAGCTCGCACTCAGCACGGCCAAGGAACAGGCCGAGACGGCCAATCGCGCTAAGACCGAATTCCTCGCCAACATGGGGCACGAGTTGCGCACGCCGCTCAACGCGGTGATCGGTTTTTCCGAGATCATTGCCGGGGAGATGGTCGGTCCGGTCGGTCAGCCGTCCTACAAGGAATTCGCCAACGACATCATGCGCAGCGGCCGCCATCTGCTCGAGATGATCAACGACATCCTCGATTTCGCCAAGGCCGACGGCGGCAGTCTCGAGATCGTGCCCGAGCCCGTCGAGGCGCAATCGGCGATGGCAGAGGTCGCCGCGTCCTTCGCCCGCGACGCCGAGCGCGGCCAGCTGACCCTGGCCATCGCGCCGGATGAAGCGGGGCTTTGGCTGATGGCCGATCCGGTACGCTTGCGGCGCATCCTGCAACAGCTGGCTTCCAACGCGGTCAAGTTCACGGCAGCCGGCGGGCACATCACGCTGTCCGCCCGACGCGACGGCACGGGCTTCGTGGCGCTGTCGGTTGCCGACACCGGTATCGGCATGCGCGCCGAGGACATTCCGGTGGCGCTGTCGCCGTTCAGCCAGGTCGACAGCAGCCTGTCGCGCCGCTACGAGGGCACCGGCATGGGGTTGCCGCTGTGCAAGAGCATTATCGAATTGCATGGCGGACGGCTGGAGATCGCCAGCACGCTCGGGCAGGGCACGACGGTCACGGTCCTGTTGCACGAGGCGGCGCAAGCGCCCCAGGCCGCAACGGTGGCGTCGTGCTGAGGTGGAAAAAGCTTGCAACCCTCATACGGTTCTCGACTTGGCGGGTTCGTTGGGCGGCGCTGGCCGGGTTGGCGGCGGTTGCGCTGCTGGTCCGCATCGGTTGGCTCGAAACTCCCGCCTTGGCCGCGCATTCGCCGGATGACGCGCTCGCCAAGCTGAAGGCCGAATTCGTCCGTCCCACGGTCGCACCGTTTCCGGCCGACGATCCCTATTCCAAGACCAAAGCCCATCTCGGCGACATGCTGTTCTGGGATCCGATCCTTTCGGGTAGCGGCACCCAGTCGTGCGCCAGCTGCCATAATCCGGGACTTTCGTGGACCGACGGGTTGCACCACGGCATGGGAGTGCACGAGATGAAGACGCATACGCCGACGCTGCTCGACGTGGCGTGGGCGCCGATCCTCGGCTGGGACGGCCAGTTCCCGTCGCTGGAAGCGGTCGCCTTCGACGGGCCGATCACCAATCCGGGCATCATGAACCGCAAGACGGACGATCTGGTCGCGGCGCTTTCGGCGATCCCCGGCTACCACGCCGCGTTCGCGGCGGCCTTTCCCGATCACGCGATCACCCAGGCGCATATCGCCGAAGCCCTGGCGACGTTCGAGCGTACCATCGTCTCGGGCCCGGCGCCCTTCGATCGCTGGATTGCCGGCGACGAGAGCGCGATCAACGCCCGGGCCAAGCGCGGGTTCGCCTTGTTCACGGGCAAGGCGGGTTGCGCCGAATGTCACATGGGATGGGCGTTCACCGACGAAAGCTTCTACGACGTCGGCACGGCGACCGGCGACGACATCGGCCGCGCCAAGCTGTTCCCGAATTCGGTCAAGCTCAAATACGCCTTCAAGGTGCCGACGCTGCGCGACGTGGCGCGGCGCGCGCCTTACATGCATAACGGTTCGGAGGCGACGCTGGCCGACGTCATCGACCTCTACGACCGGGGCGGCATCGACCGGCCGAGCCGCTCGGAACTCATCAAGCCGCTCCATCTGACCGCGGCCGAGAAGGCCGATTTGATCGCTTTCCTCGAGACCCTGACTTCCGATCCGAAGCCGACCGACGTTCCGATCCTGCCGCGCTGAACTTATTTCACCGTCACCAGCAGGTGCATGGTGGGATGGATCGCGCACAGCACGTGGAACGTGCCTGGGTGGTCGAACTCAAGATCGACCGTGGTTCCGACCGGCTGCTCGCCGGAGTCGAATTTCATGGTCGGCGAGTCAACGTAGACGTGATGGGTCACCCGGTCGTCGTTGACGATATGCACGACGCTGCCGAGTGAGATCGTCAGTACATCCGGACGAAAGTGCCGATTCTGCTGGCTGACGATAATGGGCGCGGTGGCGTTGGCGAGCGGGACCACGGCGACGAAAAATACCGCCAGCGCCATTACCACAGCGGCAAAATCCGATTTGTGAGTGATGTCCCGGATCACCATCGACGGGATGCTAGCACGGCGGCGCCGGCAGGCTGTAGCCCATGCATAAGAGGCGCGGCCGGCGGCCTGCCGGTCACGCCGCCTTGATGGCTCCCAGCACTTCGTCGGCGTGGCCCGGAACCTTGACTTTGCGCCAAATTCCGCGAATCACGCCTTTGTCGTCGATCAGGAACGTGGTGCGCTCGATGCCCATGTACTTGCGTCCGTACATGCTTTTCTGGACCCAGACGCCATAACGCTCCGTCACCTTGCCCTGGTCGTCGGAGGCCAGGGTGAACGGTAGCTTGTATTTCTTCTTGAATTTGTCGTGCGCGGCGACCGAATCGCGCGAGACGCCGATAACCGTGGCGTCGGTTCGGCTGAACCTGGGAAACAGGTCGCGAAACTGGCAGGCCTCGGCGGTGCAGCCCGAAGTATCGTCCTTGGGATAGAAATACAGCACCACGTTTTGTTCCTTGAGGTCCGACAGCTTCACCGTGCCGCCGCCGTCCGTGGGCAGGGTGAAAATCGGGGCCTTGTCGCCGATCTCGAGGCTCATGGTGTGCACTCCTCCGCCGTCTCGGCCGCCGCGCCCTCGACCAGGCGGCGAAAGAGGCCGTGGGCGGCACGTGCGGCGGTATCCATATCCTGCTTGAGCCCGGTGAAGTCAACGGCGCCAGCGCCGTGCGCGATCAAATCCTTGATGGCCGCCGGCGTTCTCGCTTCGTCGAAGGGTTCGGGTGCCGTCAGCTTCAACAGGCCCTGCACGTTGCGCCACAACGTCAACGCCCGGATCAGGGTTTCGGCGTCTGCATGCGTCAGCGCGCCGGCCGCGGCCAGTGCCTGAAGCGCCGCGCGCGTATTCGCCTGCAGGATTTGCGCCGCTCGCGCGGCGTCGTGCAGTTGCAGATATTGGGCAACGAACTCGACGTCGAGCATGCCGCCGCGCCGGTGCTTGACGTCGAACAGCGGCGGATTGCGATGCACATCGGCGATCCGTGCGCGCATTTCGACGACGTCACGAGCCAGTTTCCCGGCGGTACGCGGCCGGACCAGGACCGACCGTGTCTCGGCCATGGCGCGTTCGCGCAGGCCGGCATCGCCGGCCACCGGACGCGCGCGCGTCAACGCCATCTGTTCCCACGTCCAGGCGAGCTCGCGATGATAGCGGCGGAAGGCTTCCAGGCTCGAGGCAACCGGCCCGGCGGTGCCCGACGGGCGGAGCCGCATGTCGATCTCGTACAGCGTACCTTCGGCCGTTGCCGCCGTCAGCGCGTTGATGAAGTGTTGTGACAGCCGCGCATAGTACGTCGAGGCGGCCAGGGCCTGTGCGCCACCGGCGTTTTCCGCGTCGGCCGGCGCGTCGTAGACCACGATCAGATCGAGGTCGGATGCGAACGTCATTTCCCGGCTGCCAAGCTTGCCGAGGCCAAGCACGGCGACTGCTCCGCCTGCGACGGTGCCATGGGCGGAAGCAAATTCCGCCGTGACGCGCGGCAGCAGCTCCGCGAGAGTTGCCTCGGCAATGTCGGCGAAAGCGCCGCCGGCGCTTTCGCCGTCGAGCCGATGGCGCAGGACCTGGACGCCCACCTGGAATTTGCGCTCGGCAACCCAACGGCGCGCCAAATCGAGCAATTCCTCGGCATGGCGGGCGCGGTCAAGCAGCTGGCCGAGATCGTCCGCTAACGCCGCGCGCGACGGCAGCGAATCGAAGAATCCCGAGACGAGCACGGCATCAAGCACGCCTGGCCGTTGCATCATGGTTTCGGCCAGCATCGGCGCCGCGCCCATGATCTCGGCCATCAGGTCGAGCAGGGCCGGATTCTGGTAGAACAGCGAAAATAGCTGCACCCCGGCGGGCATGCGACCGAGAAAATGATCGAAGCGGATGAAGGCCGCATCCGGCGCGGCACAGGCGCCGAACGACCGCAACAGGGCGGGCGCCAGCTCGGTCAACAGCTCGCGCGCACGCTGGCTACGGGTCGCGCGATAGCGGCCGTGGTGCCAGGCGCGCACGATCGCGGCCACCGTCTTCGGGTCGGCGAAGCCCAAGGCCGTCAAAGTGCGCAGCGTTTCGGGATCGTCCTCGGTTCCGGTGAAGACGAGATTGCCGGGCGCCGCCAGCGACGGCGCTTCCTCGAACAGGTTGGCGTAATGGCCTTCGACGGTCGCCAGCCGGCGCGTCAGGTCGGTGGCGAACGCCGCCGCCGTTTCATAGCCCAGGAACAGCGCCAAGTGGCGCACGCCGTCGGCGCTTTCCGGAATGGTGTGGGTTTGCGCGTCGTCGATCATCTGCAGGCGGTGCTCGATGCGGCGCAGAAATCCATAGGCTTCGGCGAGATCGTTCGCCACCTGGTGCGAGATACGGCCGGAAGCAGTCAGTGCCTGAAGGGCGGCGATCGTGCCGCGCTGGCGCAATTCCGGCTGACGGCCGCCCCAGATCAGCTGCTGCGTGTGGGCGAAGAATTCGATCTCGCGGATGCCGCCGCGGCCGAGCTTGATGTTGTGGCCGGCGACGGCGATGGTTCCACCGCCGCGTTGGGCATGGATCTGCCGCTTGATAGAATGGATGTCCTGAATCGCGGCGAAGTCCAGATGCTTACGCCAGAGGAACGGCGTCAGCGCGGCGAGAAAGTCGCGGCCGGCCTCAAGGTCGCCGGCCACCGGCCGTGCGCGGATCAAGGCGGCGCGCTCCCAGTTCTGTCCCGCGCTCTCGTAATAAACGAGCGCCGCCGGCAACGACAACGCCGGCGGCGTCGAGCCCGGATCGGGCCGCAGCCGCAAATCCGTCCGGAAGACATAGCCCTCGTCCGTGCGTTCGGACATCAGGCGGACAAGGTCCTGCGCCATCCGCGTGAACAGGGTTTGCGCGTCGACCTCGCCGGCGACGCGCGCCTTCTCGGGATCGAACAACACGACAAGATCAATATCGCTCGAATAGTTGAGCTCGCCGGCGCCGAGCTTGCCCATCGCCAGGACCACGAAGCCGCTGGCGCGCGCCGGGTCGTCGCCGTCGTTGCGCGCAAGCGCGCCGCGGTCGATGGCCGCGCACAGCAGGTGGCGCGTCGCCAGCGCCAGGGCACCCTCGGCAAAGCGGCTCAGCGCGTCCATCACCTGTTCCAACGACCACAGCCCGGCGATGTCGGCGATCGCGATCGTCAACGCTGCCGCGCGCTTGAGCCGGCGCAATTCGGTCACAAGCGCGTCACTTGGCAGGTCTGGTGCGAGATCACGGTTGAGCCGGGAAATGAGTTCGGCGAAAGTAGCCGCGACGCCTCGGTGCCAGAGCCGGGCGAGAAGGGCCGGCTCCCTGAAACAGCAATGGGCTAGGTAAGGGCTGTTGCCAAAGAGTGTCGTCAGCAATCGGCGGCCAGCCGAATCCGCGGTAAGATCGCGCATGAAGCCGGCGAGACTCGCGTCGCGCGTTTCGTCGGCCGCTTCATGCCAGCGCACGAGACCGACGGCGGCGGCCCGGTCATCGGCGGCGGACGGGAGATTGGCGTAAGTGTCGAACGACGGCGATGGCATGAGCGGTGGAGCCGATAACCAGCCGCCGCAGCCTGCTCGCGCGCCGGAGCGCGGTCAAGGCCGGCGCCGGGCGCACGTACGATTCCTGCGCCACCTTGCGGTCGGTATCGTCGTCCTGGTGGCAATCGTCGTGGCGGCGGCCGGCGCGGCGGCTTGGCGTCTGTCGCGCGGACCGATCGTTCTCGACCGCGTGACGCCCTATCTGGCCTCGGCGTTGTCGAGCGGGCCGAACGGCGTGCTCGTCACAATCGATCATACCGTATTGAGCTGGTCGAACGGCCGTTTTCACCTCTTTGCCCAAGGCGTTCACCTCAACCAGCCGACCAGCGGCGCGCACTTGACGTTCCGCGCGATGGAAATCGCGCTTAGTCCCTGGGCGTTGCTGCAGGGAAGATTGGCACCGTCGCGCATCGTGCTCGATCGCCCGATCCTGCGCTTGGTGCGTGCCGCCGACGGGTCGTTCCATCTCGCTCTTGGCGAGCAGACCGCCGAAAGCGAAACGGCGCAGTTCTGGGGCGCGCGGCTGACCCGTGACGTCGCCGCGCCGCTGGGCAGCGGCGGGTCGCTTGGCGATCTCGTCAATTTCGCGATGAACGACGCGACGCTGATCGTCGATGACAAATCCCTCGGCGTGACCTGGCGGGCGGATCGTTTCGACATCGCCATGCACCGCAGCAAGGGCGGCATCGACGGCACCATGCAGCTCGCGGTCGGCATTGCCGGCAAGCAGGCGCTGCTCAGTGGCCGCATCGATTACGGCGCTGCCGGCGATCTGTCAGTCAAAATCGACTTCGACGGCCTCAATCCGTCGCTGTTCGCGCCGGCCGCGCCGGCGCTTCAGCCGCTCGGTGCAGTGAACCTTCCGGTTTCGGGCGAAATGGCCCTGGGCTTCGATACCACGACTTTGGCGATCGACGTGGCTTTCTGCGACGTTCGTTTCGGCGCCGGCGTCCTGCGCGCCGCAGAATTGCCGGACGGGTCGGTGGCCGTCGGTGGCGGCATATTGCGCGCGAGCTATAACCCGGCGGCGGGGCGCGTCGATGTCGAAGACCTCGAACTCAGTACCGGCGGCGCGAAGGTGTCGATTCAGGGCGAGATCGACAACCTCGGCAACGGGCTGTTGGGCGGCGGCTGGCCGCAAGCGTTCGATCTCTCGGCGCAACTGGCGGCGACCGCGATTCCGATCGACGCCCTGCCGCATCTGTGGCCGGAGAATGTCGGCCCGCATACTCGGCACTGGATCACGACGCGCGTCCACGACGGAACGATCGACAAAGTGAGCGCCGTGCTGGCGGCGCATGTCGATACCAGTGCGCCGAAGCCGATCAACGTGACGCGCTTCGACGGCACTGGCAGCTACCACAACATGACCATCGACTATTTCCCGCCGCTCGAGCCGGTGCGAGGGGTCAGTGGCACGGTCGCGTTCGACCGCAAGCACATGGATTTCACGCCGACCACCGGCCACGTGCTCGATGGCCGGGCGACCGCGGCGAGCGTCAAGCTCTACAATCTCGACACCAACAACGAGATGGGCGACATCGACGTCACTCTGGCCGGCCCGTTGCGCGACGCACTCAAGGTGCTCGATACCAAGCCGCTGCAATATGCTAAGGCGCTCGGGCTCGACGCCGAGCATGCGCACGGTAATTTCAGCGCGCATGTCTTCTTCCGCCTGCCGCTCAAGCACGATCTCAACTTCGACGAGGTCGTATACCGCGCCGAAGCCCAGCTTTCCGCCGTCGCCATTCCACATGCGTTCTTTGATCGCGATCTCAGCGACGGTGAATTCAAGATGACGCTCGATCGCTCGGCGCTCACGCTCGACGGCACGGCGGCGGTCGACGGCGCACCGATGAAGCTGACCTGGGTCGAGAATCTCGCCGGACGAGGGATCAGACGACGCTACACCGTCCAGGCGCGGCTCGACGACGCCATGCGGGCGCGGCTGGGCTTCGATTTTGCCGACTACGCGACGGTGAAGGGGCCGGTCAACGTGGATCTGACCTATGGGCAAAGCGCCGACCGGCACGCCGAAGCGTCGGTAACCGCCAAGCTCAAGGATGCCGCGGTCGACGTGCCGATGCTCGGCTGGCACAAGCCGGTGGGCCAGCCGGCCGTCGCGAAATTCGTCCTCGATCTCACCGGCGATCAGCTGACTCGGTTGAGCAATGCGACTTTGACGGGCAGCGCCATTGACGCGAAGCTGTCGGCGACCTTCGACAAGGCCGGCCTCGCGCGCGCCGACATCCCCCACCTGGTCACCGGCAACACCGACGCCCAAGCCACGCTGGCGCGCACCGGCAACGGCTGGACGGTCGACGTATCGGGCGCGAGCTACGACGTCAGCGGGCTGTTGCGCGACGTGTCGCGTCAATCCACAACCAGTGCGCCGCCGGTCGCCATCCATGCGACGCTGGGCAAGCTGGTGTTGGGCGCAAACCGGCAACTGAGCGATGTCAGCGTGCGGCTGCGGAGCAACGGGCCGCACTGGCAGGAAGCCGAGATCGATAGCACGTTGACCGGCGGCAAGAAGCTGACGGTGCAGTTCGGCGGCGCCAACGGTCCGGGCAAGTTCGATCTCGCGGCGGACGATTTCGGCGCGCTGTTGCGCGTGCTCGACGTCACCAGCGACGTTGAAGGCGGCGCCTTCGCCGTCAAGGGCGATGCCGTGGAAGAAGGCGGCAAGCGCGTGCTCAAGGGCACGTTCAACGGCGCCGATTATCGCGTGGTGCGCGCACCGCTGTTCGCCCGACTGCTGAAGCTGACGTCCTTCACCGGCGTGAGCGATCTGCTGACCGGCGGCAGCGGCATCCCGTTCAAGGCCCTGCAAGGCGACGTCGTCTACGGCGCGGGAGAAATCAAGATCACCAACATGCGCGCCTATGGCGGCGCGATCGGCGTCAACGTCAACGGCACCGTGAACTACGACGCCGGCACGCTCGACGCCTCGGGCACGCTGGTTCCGGCCAATATCCTCAACACCGTCATCGGCGACATCCCAGTCATCGGCAGCCTGCTCATGGGCGGCAAGGGGCAGGGCATTATCGGCGCCAACTTCCGCATCGCCGGCCCGATCGGCGATTCGCAGATCGCGGTCAATCCGCTGAGCGTTCTGGCGCCCGGGTTCCTGCGCAACCTGTTCCTGTTCAAGGCGTGGAATCCGACACCGAACTCGCCGCCGGCCACGGCGCCTGCCGCGCCAACCACGCCCGCGCCGAGTCCTTAGACCGGCTTGACCAGCGCGTGGCGCTTCCTGCCGGCGGACAGCTTGATGACGCCGTCGGCATTCAGATCGGCCAGCGACAGCGTCGCGTTCTCGTCAGTCACGACCTTATCGTTGATGCGCGCGCCGCCGCCGCGAATGAGCCGCCGCGCCTCGCTCAGGCTCGGCGCCAGGCCGGCGCGGTGGAAATAGTGGATCGCCGGCCGGCCCGCTCCCAGCTCGGCCTTCGGCGTCTCGGTCACCGGCAGGTCGGCGCCGATGCCGCCTTCGGCGAAGACGCGATGTGCGGTTGCCGCCGCCTCGTTCGCCGCCTTGCGGCCATGCGCCAGGGCGGTTGCCTCGGTGGCGAGGACGATCTTGGCCTGGTTGATTTCGTTGTCGCGCAGCGCCTCGAGGCGGCGGATTTCGCCCATCGGCAGATCGGTGAACAGCCGCAGGAAGCGGCCGACATCGTCGTCCTCGGTATTGCGCCAGAATTGCCAATAATCGTAATGGCTTAGCCGATCGGCGTTGAGCCAGACGGCGCCTTGCGCAGTCTTGCCCATCTTCGCGCCGGAGGCCGTGGTGACGAGCGGCGAGGTGACACCATGGAGTGCGCGGTTCTCGGCGCGGCGGCCGAGTTCGACGCCCATGACGATGTTGCCCCATTGGTCCGAGCCACCCATCTGGACGACGCAATTATGGCGTCGTGCCAGCTCGACGAAATCATAGGCCTGCAGGGCCATGTAATTGAATTCGAGGAAGCTCAACGGCTGTTCGCGCTCAAGACGCAGTTTGACGCTGTCCATGCTGAGCATGCGGTTGACCGAGAAATGCCGGCCGTATTCGCGCAGGAACGCAATGTATCCGAGTCGGTCGAGCCATTCAGCATTGTCGACCATCACGGCGTCGGTCGGGCCGTTGCCGAACTTGAGGAACTTCTCGAACACGCGGCGGATGCCGGCCATGTTGGCGACGATCTCGGCTTCGCTGAGCAGCCGGCGGGCCTCGTCCTTGCCCGACGGGTCGCCGACCTTGGTGGTGCCGCCGCCCATCAGGACGATCGGCTTGTTGCCGGTCTTCTGCCACAGTCGCAGCAGCATGATCTGCAGCAGGCTGCCGACATGAAGGCTGTCGGCGGTACAATCGAAGCCGATATAGGACGTGACCGGTCCGGCCGCGAGCAGGGCTTCGAGGCCCGCGCGATCGGTGATCTGGTGGATGAAGCCGCGTTCCTCGGCGGCGGCAAGAAAGGCGGAGCGGGCTTTGGTCATGGGGATTGCGTCTAGCATACCGGCGGCGTGCCGTCAGCCGGCGTGCGGCCGCCGGAGAGTCGCGGCGTGACCCTGGTCATCGGCCTGATGAGCGGCACGTCGATCGACGGAGTTGACGTGGCGGCGATCGATACCGACGGGCTGAGTGCGGTGGTGCCGCGCGGCTCCCTGACGGTTCCGTACGAGCCCGCCTTGCGCGCCCGTATTCGCTCGGTGCTTGGCGGCAACGGCCAGCTTGCTGCGGCCGAGACGGAATTGACCGAGGCGCATGCCCGCGCGGTCGACGCCCTGGTCCGCAAGCACGGGCTGCACGACGCCGCCTTGATCGGGTTTCACGGCCATACTGTCTTGCATCGACCGTGGGAGCGGCGAACCTGGCAGATCGGCGACGGTGCCTTGTTGGCGCGGTTGACGGGCCGCGACGTGGTCAACGATTTCCGCTCGGCCGACGTGGCCGCCGGCGGGCAGGGCGCGCCCTTGGTCCCGCTTTTTCATCAGGCGCTGGCTGCCGGCCTCGAGCGGCCGCTCGCCGTGCTCAATATCGGCGGCGTCGCCAACGTCACCTGGCTGGGATCGGGCGACAACGAGATCCTCGCCTTCGATACCGGTCCGGGCAACGCCTTGATCGACGATTGGGCGCTGACCCATACCGGACAGCCGCTCGACGAGAGCGGCCAGCTGGCGCGGACGGGGAAGGTCGACGCAAGCCATGTCGCGCATTTTCTCGCCCATCCATTCTTTGCTGCGCCGCCGCCCAAATCGCTCGACCGCGATGATTTCGTCCGTTTCGTGCCCGCAGGCTTGTCGCCGGCCGACGGCGCGGCAACGTTGGCGGCGATGACGGCCGCCGGCATTGCCGCTGCGCGCCGCCATTTTCCCGCGCCTGTCCGGCGCTGGCTGGTAACCGGCGGCGGCCGGCGCAATCCGGTCCTGATGGGGTTGCTGGCGGCGCAACTCGACGCGCCGGTCGCGCCGGCCGAGGCGACGGGCTGGGACGGCGATGCGCTCGAGGCGCAGGCCTTCGCCTATCTCGCGGTCCGGTCAGTGAAAAGGCTGCCCCTAAGCCTGCCGCAGACCACGGGCGTCGCGGCGCCGATGACCGGCGGCCGGTTGCACCGGGCGACGCCGCGGGCTTAGACGGCCGAGGTCGCGGCCGCCGGACGGCGCTCGAGAGCCTTGGCCTTGATCGCCTTCTGCAGCTTCTCGAAGGCGCGGACCTCGATCTGGCGTACGCGCTCGCGCGAGATTCGGTAGCGTTGCGACAGGTCCTCGAGCGTTGCCGGCTCGTCCTTGAGCCGGCGTTCGATCAGGATGTCGCGTTCGCGCGCCGTCAGATGGGTCATGGCGTTGCGCAACAGGTCGCGCCGCAGGCCGAGTTCCTGGCGGTCGCCCAGTCGGGCCTCTTGCGTCGGGCTTTCGTCGACCAGCCAGTCCTGCCATTCGCCGTCGCCGTCGGCACGCAACGGCGCGTTGAGCGAGTTGTCGGGCGCGCTCAGCCGGCGGTTCATGCTGACCACGTCGGATTCGGGGACCGCGAGCTCGGTGGCGATGCGCTTGACGTTTTCCGGCGACAGGTCGCCGTCGTCGATCGCCTGGAGCTGGCCCTTGATCTTACGCAGGTTGAAGAACAGCTTCTTCTGCGCCGCGGTGGTGCCCATCTTCACCAGCGACCACGAATGCAGGACATATTCCTGGATTGCGGCACGGATCCACCACATGGCGTAGGTGGCAAGCCGGAACCCGCGGTCGGGTTCGAAGCGCTTCACTGCCTGCATCATGCCGACATTGCCTTCGGAGATGAGTTCCGACAGCGGCAGGCCATAGCCGCGATAGCCCATGGCGATCTTGGCCACCAGCCGTAGGTGGCTGGTGACCAGCTTGTGCGCCGCATCCTTGTCGCCATGTTCGCGCCAGCGTTTGGCCAGCATGTACTCTTCCTCCGGCTCGAGCATCGGAAACCGGCGGATTTCCTCGAGATAACGCGCAAGATTGCCCTCGCGCGCGACAGAGGGCAGGGCGTGTGTAGCCATTTCGGGACGGAATCCTTCCTCTTAACGCCTAAATCTTAGTGTCTGACTCGGGTATTGTCTAGTCTAGATATGCTCTAACTTATATAACAAATCTGTGATTTCGCTTGGTAAGGCGCTTTTGAATTCCCGGTATTCGCCGCTCGCAGGATGGACGAAGCCCAGGAGATAAGCATGCAGAGCTTGGCGGCGCAGACCGGCTGCCGCGAGGCGCGCCGGCGCCCGCAGTTTGGCGAGGCGGGCCGCGATATGGCGCCCTTTATAAACCGGGTCGCCCAGCACCGAGTTCCCCTTGGCCAGCAGATGGACCCGGATCTGATGGGTCCGCCCGCTGCCCAGTCGACATTCGATCAGCGCGGCGGCAGTCCCGAAGCTCGCCAAGACCCGGTAACGCGTTGCCGCTGCCTTGCCGGTGGCAACCACCGCCATGGTCTTGCGGTCGCGGGGGTTGCGCCCGATCGCGCCGACGATCTCGCCGCTCTTTGGTGTGGGCACGCCCCAAACCAGGGCCTGATAGGCGCGCGTCACCCGCCGCGCGGCAAAATCGGCCGCCAGGGCGCGATGGGCGGCTTCGGTTTTGGCGATCACCATCAAGCCGCTGGTGTCCTTGTCGAGGCGGTGAACGATGCCCGGACGCTTGACGCCGCCGATGCCGGCGAGGCTGTCACCGCAATGGGCGAGCAGAGCGTTAACCAACGTACGGTCCGGATTGCCGGGCGCTGGATGGACGACGAGCCCGGCGGGCTTGTCGAGCACGAGCAGGTGCTCGTCCTCGAACAGAATCGTAAGCTCCATCGCCTGCGGCGCGATGACGCTCGATTCCGGCGGCGGCACGGCAAGGGTGAATACCTGACCGGGCTTCACCTTGAACGCCGGATCGCTGATCGGCTTGCCGTCGAGCGCCACTTGCCCCTGTTTGACCAAACGCTTCAGTCGCGACCGGGACAGGTCGCCAAAACGGCCGGCCAGCACGCGGTCGAGCCGGTTGCCGGCGTTGTCCGGACCGACCGCGACGTAACGGATATCGCTATTTGTTCCAACGGCCATGACGGCTAAATTGACGCCGAAAATGCGCGCCCTCAAGCTTTTGGTCATCGTTCTCGGGGTGCTGCTGCTGGCGGGCATTGGCACCCTGGCGGCGGCGCTGGTCTGGCGCATTGACCATAGCCGATCAAGTGCGTCGCAGCCGGTGCCCGCCATCCAGCGCATCACCCTGCCGGCCGGCGCCAAGGTTGTCGCCGCCGATGTTGCCGCCGGGCGCCTAGTCGCCCGGGTCGATCTGCCCGGCGGCGGCGTCCGTCTTTTCGTCTTCGATCTCGCCACCGGCGCGGCGATCACGACGATCGAGCTCGCGCCGGCGTCGCCGTAAGACAAAACCAACCGAGATCTTGTGGATCGCTGCAACCGGGCACGACTTTGTCATCGACGGCGGTGACCGATGTTCGGATGGTTTCGCCGACGTGCAATCGCTACCACGACCGCGGAAAAATTTACCTTTCCCTGAATTTTTTCTTGCATCGTGGCGCGATGAGCGTATCTAAAGTATGCAACGCACTCGCACGTGCCTATGGCCCATCGTGGTTATGCAACGACGTAACGCGTCTTTTTTGGCAGAACCGGTCGTCGTGGACAGGTCCCGAGAGGGAAGGCGATATGGTTGCTATCCAACGTGGGGCGTGTGCGCCCCGTTCTGAAGCCCTCAACGGGTCAGCCGGGGCCGCTTTCAGCGGCTCCATGAGTCCCCTGAATTGAGCAAAACGTTCCGACTTGTTGCCGCGCCGTCCCGTGGATGGCGTCCCCTTCACTTTATGGCGCGCCGTCGGCACCGATGCGGCCGCGCCGGTTCGTAGGATTCGGAGATGCGAGAAACCAACAAGAAGATCGCCAAGTTCCTAGCGGAGGCCCAACCCGAAACTCCCTGCCTCGTCATCGACCTCGATGTCGTCGGCCAGGCCTATAAGCTGCTCAGGCGCTACCTGCCGTTGGCGCGGGTGTTCTATGCCGTCAAGGCGAATCCGGCACCCGAGATCGTCGGCATGCTGAAGGATTTAGGCTCGAGCTTCGACGTGGCGAGTCGTGCCGAAACCGATCTGTGCCTTGAGCGCGGCGTCAGCGCCGACAACATCTCGTTCGGCAACACCATCAAGAAAGAGCGCGACATCGCCTATGCCTACGAGAAAGGCGTTCGCCTCTTCGCCTTCGACAGCGAGCCCGAGCTGGAGAAGCTCAGCCGCGCCGCGCCGGGTGCGCGCGTGTTCTGCCGCATCCTGGTGGAATGCACCGGTGCGGACTGGCCGCTGTCGCGCAAATTCGGCTGCGCGCCGGAGATGGCGGTCGAGCTGCTGCGGCGGGTGCGCGATCTCGGCCTCGATCCTTACGGCATCTCGTTCCACGTCGGCTCCCAGCAGACCGATCTCAGCCAGTGGGACGGCGCCATCGAGCGCGCGGCGCGGATGTTCTCGCTGCTGGCCGAGGCCGACATCAATCTCCGCATGGTCAACATCGGCGGTGGCTTCCCCGCGCATTACCGCGGCGACGTGCCGGCGGTGGTGAACTATGCGAACGCGGTGATGACGGCGATCACCAAGCATTTTGGCAACAACCTGCCCGAGATCATCATCGAGCCCGGCCGCTCGATCGTCGGTGATGCCGGCGTGATCCAGAGCGAGGTCGTGTTGATCTCGCGAAAATCCGCGAAGGACCCGAAGCGCTGGGTCTATCTCGACGTCGGTAAGTTCAACGGCCTGGCCGAGACCATGGACGAGGCGATCAAGTACAAGATCAAGACGCCGGCCGATGGCGGGCCGCGCGGCCCCACGGTGATCGCCGGACCGACCTGCGATTCGGCTGACATCATGTACGAGCGGACAGTCTATCGACTGCCGCTCGACCTCAAGGTCGGCGACAAGGTCGATATCCTGTCGACCGGCGCTTATACATCGACCTATGCCTCGGTCGGATTCAACGGCTTCGCGCCGTTGAAGACCTACTGCATCTGAGCCAGCGATCGCGCTGAAGGCGGCTCAGTCGGGCCTTGCGCCCGGCCGATGCGCATGGGGCGCGCGGCGACCTCGTTGACCAGCTTTTCCTGCATCGCCTGGGCGAAGGAATTGTAGTTCCGCACGTCGAGCAGGAACGAACCCCGGCCGCCGACCACGTTCTGATCGTAATAGCTCGACAGCCACGGCTCGTTCTGGAGGATGGCGAGGCCGTTGATGGCGATGCCCTGCATCACCAACGCGTCGCGCACCTCGGCGGGCTTGGGCCCGATATTGGCGATGCCGTCGCCCGACAGGTCGATGACCCGGCGCATCGCATGATCGTCGAGCGTCTTGAAGGCTGCAGCCGCAGCCAGCAATGCGTCGCCGATCGACGTCAATCCATCCGAGGTGCGGTGGGCGGCGCGCACCCGGGCGGCAAAGGCCGCTCCCGAAGCCTTGTCGGAAACCCGCGTCCACGGCACGATCGCCACCTGCTTGTCGCGGTCCGACCACTCGATCACGGTGACGTCGATCGCGCCATGCGGCCCGTCCGCGATGGCGGCAAGCACGGGCGGCGTCTCGAACGCGCGCGCGATGCCTTCGTGTTGTAGCCGATACTCGCCGGCATCGATGCTGCCTGAAACGTCGATCGCCATGACCAAGGCAAGATCGGTGTCGGCCGCACGCGCCGGAACGCTCGCCAGAACAAGCACAGCCGCTAGCCATGCCGCGACTTTCATGGTTGGAAGCAAACAACAAACCGCCGGGTTTGGCGAGCGATGCTTGCAGCCTTGCCGCGGGACCAACATAATCCAGCCGATGCCGCGTTTCGCCCTGGTGATGATCGCCGCCTTCGTTGCCGTCGGATTCGCCCTGCCGACGCGTGCGGCCGAGCGGCTGTCGTCGCGGAACTGCGCCGCCATCGCCTTTCATCCGGTGGTGCCCGGCTCTCCCGAGGGCGAGCAGGAGGCCGGATACTACAAATCGCGGCTGGGGCGGATCGAGGTGCGCGCTTCGGTCAGAAAGGGCGTGACTTGGCGGTATTATGTCGCGCTCGATGGCGCAGTGCTGGGTCCGGTTCGCGGCGTATTACCGCCGCTGGTTGCGGCTTGCGCCGAGGCGAAGCGGTTGACGCCGCCGCTCCATCCCGACAGCAGCTGCGTCGGTGATCGCCTCGTGGTGTTGATCGCCGATGTCGACAAGCACCACTACCTTTTGCTTTACGCCCGCCGCGGCCGCGCCTGGCATTTCTGCAGCGCCGGCCGCGCCTGACACCGCAGATCTTCGGTCAGTGCGCGGCTGCGGCCGCGTGGAAGTCGTGCGCCAGCCGGATCGAATCGCTGCCGAGCATCCGGGCATAGATCACGGGATTGTCGAGCAGTTGACGGGCCACCCGAAGGTCCAGCCGGTCATGCTCATGCGATGCCGGGCAGGCCGCCCTGAGCGTAGTCCAGCCGGCCTCGTTGAGCGTGTCGCGCGGCTTGGTCAGCGCCGGCGGCGGGCTTTTCGCCAGGAGAGCGTCGACATTGGCGTTGCTGGCCAGAGCAGAGGTGCACACCGTTGGCACAACGCCGTGGTGGTGCAGGAAGTAGCCCTTCGGCGTGATCAAGCGGGCCCAGGTGACGGTCAATTCCCCGTCGTTCGAGGTGCGCAGCACCGTCTGCACCGTACCCTTGCCGTAGGAGGACGTGCCGACCACCACGGCGCGGCCGGCGTCCTGGAGCGCGGAGGCGACGATTTCCGAGGCGGACGCCGAACCGCCGTCGATCAGAACCACCAGCGGCAGCGTTTCGGCGTGATGGTCGGTGGGCGCGGCGAAATACTGGAAGCTCTCGGGATTGCGCCCGATCGTCGTGGCGATCGTGCCGCCATCGAGGAACTGGCTCGCCACCGTCACCGACTGGTCGAGCAATCCGCCCGGATTGCCGCGCAGGTCGAGCATGAAACCCTTGAGGCGGTGGCCCATCTCGTGATGCGCGCGGGCGAGGGCGTCGACGACGCCATCACCGGTCTGCTGGTTGAAACTGGTGATTTTGATGACCGCGACGTCCCCGAGCTCCTCGAGACTGACGCTCGGCGGCACGAGATGTGTCCGTTGGAGCGTCAGGGTCAAAGGCTTCTCGAGGCCGGCCCGCTGTATGCCGAGGACGACGGTGCTCAGCGCGGGCCCGCGCAGTCGGCTGCGCAGCTGGTCCGGCGTCAGCGCCGTGGACGGCACGCCGTCGAGCATGACGATGCGATCGTCGATATGGATGCCGGCGTGCGACGCGGGCGAGCCGGAAATGACGGTGGTGATGCGCGTGCTGGGCTCGTCGCTGAGCACGATGCCGATGCCGCCGTAACCGTCGCGGGCCGCGCGCCACTCGCGGGCGATTGCGGGGCGAGCATAATGCGAGAAGCGATCGAGCGTCGCCAACATGTGGTCGATCAGCGCCTGTTCCAGCTTGTCGGGCGCGACCGCGGCAACCTTGGGCGAGGCGTCATGCGCCGCCGCCACGAACGCCGCTGTCAGCCCGCCCCAATCGGTAGTATCGAACGGCGCCGGCGCTTGCATGCGCCAAACCTCGCCGCCGCGGTGTAGGACCACATCGTTGCCGTCACGGCTGACCGTGAGCGTAGGATCGAAAACCGTAAGATCGCCAAGCGCCGCCATGGACAGCGTGTCGGCACGGGTCGCATCGACGTGGTACTCGATGACGCTCTGATAGGTCTCGCTGAACAACCTGGACTCGTTGCCGCCGGCCAGCGGCAGCGGATGGACGCCGTCATGGGTCGGCTGAGCGGCGCAGGCGCAGAGGGCGAGGACCGAGAAAACCGCTGCTTTGGCTAGGATTCTGAGCACACCAGCAAAGCGTAGGCGAATGTCCCCCGAGACCATCATGGTTGGCTGAAATTAATGTTGCCCCACCGCAACCATTGTTGCCTTCGGGCGCCATGGGTTGCAAGCAGATACAGCGTTAACGGCGCGCTCGAAACGGGTTTCGAGCGTGCTTTACACCGAGCAAATCGTGGTTAACGCCGCGGCCGTTTTGCCGGCTGGCGGTTGCGCGGCGAGTCCTCGGTCACGGCGAAAATCAGGCTACCGGTCACCGTGTCTGCTTCCGCCAACCGGATGCGCAGCGGATCGCCCAGCACGTAGACACGCCCCGAACGCTGGCCCTTGAGGCGGTGGTCGGCTACGTCGTGGACATAGTAATCGCTCGGCAAGGTGCGGATCGGGATCAGGCCGTCCGCACCAGTCTCGTCGAGGGTGACGAACAATCCGGCGCGGGTGACGCCGTTGATGCGGGCAGCGAACTCGGCGCCGACGCGCTCGGCCAGGTAAGCCGCTGTATAGCGGTCGGCGGCACTGCGCTCGGCGGCGGCGGCGCGTCGCTCGGTCATCGAGATATACGTGCCGACCGCCTTGAAGTCCTCGACCGGCTGCGGCAGTCCGTCGGCGCCGAAGTGATGACCCGAAATCAATGCGCGGTGGACGAGGAGATCGGCATAGCGGCGAATCGGCGACGTGAAATGCGCGTAGCGCCGTAGCGACAGGCCGAAGTGGCCAAGATTTTCAGGGCTGTATTCCGCCTGGGCTTGGCTGCGCAACACTAGGGCATTGACCAGCCGCTCGTAGGGTGTGTCCTTGGCGCGGCGCAGGATGGCGTTGAATTGCTGCGGCCGCACCACTTGGCCCCTGGCGAGCGTCAGGCCGTGGATGCCGATGCCGTCGAGGAAGCGCGCCAGCGCGGCGAGCTTCTCCGGGTCTGGCGAGTCGTGCACGCGATACATGCACGGCTGCTTGAGCCGTTCGAGAGTCTCGGCGGCGGCGACGTTGGCCGCGATCATCAACTCCTCGATGAGCTTGTGGCTCTTGAGGCGCTCGCGCGGCTCGATGCGCGCGATGCGGCCAGATGGATCGAGCAGAATGCGCCGCTCGGGAATGTCGAGATCGAGCGTGCCGCGCGCCGCGCGGGCACGCTCAAGTGCCCGATAGACGCCGTAAAGTGGCTTTAAGGCCCGATCGAGCAGCGGCGCTGTCTTCTCGTTCGGCCGGCCGTCAACTGCCGCTTGCACTTCCTCGTAAGTCAGACGCGCCGCCGAACGCATCAGGCCACGACGGAAGCGATGGCGGGTGAGAAGCCCCTCGGCGTCGATCCACAAATCGACGGCCATGCAAGCGCGATCGACGCCGGGCTTGAGCGAGCACAGCTCGTTCGACAGCGCCTCGGGCAGCATCGGCACCACCCGGTCGGGGAAATAGACCGAATTGCCGCGTTCGCGCGCCGCCGCGTCGAGCGCGTCGCCGGTGCGGACGTAATGCGCGACGTCGGCGATCGCGACGAGCGCATGCCAGCCGCCGTCGCGTTCCGGATCGGGCGCGGCCCAAACTGCGTCGTCGAAGTCGCGGGCGTCGGCGCCGTCGATCGTGACCAGCGGCACGTCGCGCAAATCAGCGCGGTTTCCCAAGGCGACCGGCTTGGCACCGGCGGCGATGTCGAGCGCGGCCTTGGGGAAGGGAACCGGAATGCCGTGACTGTGGATCGCGATGACGCTGAAGGCGCGCGGATTGGCGCTGTCGCCGATGCGCTCGACGATCCGCGCGGCGGGCAAGCCCATGCGTGGCTGTTCGAGCACCTCGGCCAGGACGATCTCGCCCGGCGCCGCACTCTTGGCGTCGCCGGCGGCGACGCAGAACTCGCTGCGCAGCTTGCGGTCCGTCGGCTCGATCCGGCCGCCCTCGCGGCCGACGCGATAGATGCCGATGATGCGATCAGGGGCGCCGCCGACCGCGCGCAGGATACGGGCCTCGTAATGCTGACCGCCGATGCGGCTGAAGCGCACCACGGCGCGCTCGCCGATGCCCAGCGCCGGCGTGCCGCGCTCGGCGACGATGACAATGTCTGGCGCTTCGCCCGTCACACCGATGGGACGGCCTTGCGTCTCGCCGTCGATGTCGATGCCGGTAATCTCAACGATGCCGATTTCGGGCAATCCGCCGCGCGGCCCATATCCGCCGCCCCGCGGCCGACGGTCACTCCGCCGCGGTTGCGGCCTGTTTTTTCTTCGCTGGTGTCTTCGCTTCACGTTGGACTTTCATGGCGCGGCCGCGACTGCGTCCGCCGCGCCGGTTGCCGGCGCGCGCGGCCCGTTCCGCCAGGAGATCGACGGCGCGGTCCATGGTCAATTCCTCGGGCGCCATGCCGCCCGGCAGGGTCGCGTTGATGCCGTCGTGATTGACGTAGGCGCCGTACTTGCCGTTGAAGATCTTCACGGGGCCGCCGGCCGAAGGATGCTCGCCCAAGACCTTGATCGGCTCGGGCGCGCCGCGCCGGAACTTGCGCGGCTCGGCCAACAGGCTGACCGCGCGGTTGAGACCGATCGTCAGCACGTCGTCGTCCGCGGTCAGCGACTTATAGATCTTGCCGTGCCGGATATAAGGCCCGAAGCGGCCGACGCCGGCGACGATCATCTCGCCGTCCTGCGGATGCGGGCCGACGTCGCGCGGCAGCGCCAATAGCTTGAGCGCCTTCTCGAGGTCGATGTCGGCGGGCGAAACGCCCTTGGGCAACGACGCGCGCTTCGGCTTTTCGGCCGGCGGAATCTCGGATTTCTTGGCGCGTTTCCCTTTCTCGCGCGGCGGCTTGGGTGGGGTCTCGCCGAGCTGCACATAGGGGCCATAAGGCCCTTTCTTGAGCGCGACGACGAGGCCGGTCTTGGGATCGGTGCCGAGTTCGCGCGGCTCGGCGGCAGCTCCGTTCTCGCCGTTCTCGATACCCAGGGCGCGGGTATAGCGGCACTCGGGATAACGCGAGCAGCCGATGAAGGCGCCGAAACGGCCAAGCTTGAGGCCGAGCCGGCCCTGACCGCAGACCGGGCACAGCCGCGAATCGCTGCCGTCGGCGCGCTCGGGAAAGAAATGGCGGCCGAGCTCCTCGTCGAGTGTATCGATGACCTGGGTGATGTTGAGGTCCTTGGTGCCGGCGACGGCGGCCGAGAAGTCCTTCCAGAAGTCCGCCAGGACCTTCTTCCAGTCGATGCGGCCGCCGGAAATGTCGTCGAGCTTGTTCTCGAGATCGGCGGTGAAATCGTACTCGACGTAACGCTTGAAGAATTCCATCAGGAATGCGGTGACGAGACGGCCGCGATCCTCGGGGATCAGCCGTTTCTTGTCGAGCTGGACGTATTTGCGGTCCTGCAGAACCTGCATGGTCGAGGCATAGGTCGACGGCCGGCCAATACCGAGCTCCTCGAGCTTCTTGACCAGGCTCGCCTCGGTGTAGCGCGGCGGCGGCTGCGTGAAATGCTGTTGCGGATCGACCTTGTCGCGGGTCAGCGCGTCGCGCTCGTTGAGCGCGGGCAGGCGTCGATTCTCCTCGTCGCCCTCGGGATCGTCGGCGTCTTCCGTATAGAGCGTGAGGAATCCGTCGAACATCACGGTTGAGCCGGTGGCCCGCAACGTGACCGAATTGTCCGGCGGCGCGCTGTCGACCGCCACTTGATCGATTGTCGCCGACGACATCTGGCTGGCGACCGCGCGCTTCCAGACCAGCTCGTAAAGCCGACGCTCGTCGGGATCAAGATGGCCGGGCAGGGTTTCGGGGCGGCGGTGCATGTCGGTCGGGCGGATCGCCTCGTGCGCCTCCTGTGCGTTCTTGGCGGCATTGCGGTAGATGCGCGGTTCGTCCGGGCGGTATTGCGGGCCGTACTGGGCGGCGATCATCTCGCGCGCCGCGGCGATCGCCTCGTTCGACAGTGACACGCCGTCGGTTCGCATGTAGGTAATGAGGCCGACGGTCTCGCCTCCGATGTCGACGCCTTCGTAGAGCCGTTGCGCCGTGCGCATGGTGCGCGAGGCGCCGAGGCCGAGCTTGCGCGACGCTTCCTGCTGCAGCGTCGAGGTCGTGAACGGCGGCGGCGGATTGCGGTGGATCTGCTTTTTCTCGACCGCGACGACGGCATAATCGAGATACTTCAGGATGGCGTCGGCGGCTTCGCGCGCCTGCTGCTCAGTGGCGAGGTCGAACTTGTCGAGCTTCTTGCCGTCGAGATGGGTCAGGCGCGACGTGAACCGGTTGCCGGCTCGGGTCAGGAAATCGACCTCGATCGACCAGTATTCGCGCGGCTTGAACGCCTCGATCTCGGCCTCGCGCTCGCAGATCAAGCGCAGCGCGACCGATTGCACGCGGCCGGCCGAGCGGCTGCCGGGCAGCTTGCGCCACAACACCGGCGACAGGGTGAAGCCGACGAGATAGTCGAGCGCGCGGCGCGCCATGTAGGCGTCGATCAGCTCGCGGTCCAGTTCGCGCGGATGGCGGAACGCCTCCTGCACCGCGGTCTTGGTGACTTCGTTAAACACCACGCGCTTGACATCGACGCCGTGGAGCGCCTTGCGCTGCCGCAGGATTTCCTGCACGTGCCATGAGATTGCCTCGCCTTCGCGATCCGGGTCGGTGGCGAGATAGAGCCGCTCGGCGCCTTTGACCGCGGTGGCGATCTCCTTCAGCCGCTTGTCGGCGCGGTGATCGACCGCCCACGACATGGCGAAGCCTTCGTCGGGACGCACGGAGCCGTCCTTTGCTGGCAAATCGCGCACATGACCGTAGCTCGCGAGGACCTTGAAGTCCTTGCCGAGGTACTTGTTGATGGTCTTCGCCTTTGCCGGCGATTCAACGATGACGACGTTCATGTTTGCGCCGCGAATGGTGATCGAGGCCTGTGAAATAGGGTGATTTATGGTTAAAGCAAGGTTAACGCGTTCCCCGGTTGGCGCACGACTCGGCCTGCAAGCTCAAGTTCGAGCACGATTGTGAGGACTACGGTGGGCGACATTTGGCACTGCCGAGGCAATTCGTCAACCGGCAAAGGCGCTGGCGACAGAAAACCGAGGACGATTTCGCGCGCTTCGCTCAGGTCTTTTGAGCCGATTTCAGCGGCTGGCGGCGCGGCAAACGCCGCGTGCGGAGGCTCGGCAGGCGGCGCGCCGAGCTGCGGGCGAAGCTCGCGCAGGATGTCTTCGACGCCTTCGATCAGCGTCGCGCCGTCGCGAATCAGGCGATTGGTCCCCTTGCAGCGCGGATCGAGCGGCGATCCGGGCACCGCGAAGACCTCGCGTCCCTGCTCGAGCGCGAAGCGCGCCGTGATCAGCGATCCTGAACGCCCCGCCGCCTCGACCAGCAGGACGCCGATCGGGCCGACGTTTTCGCTGCGGATCAGTCGCAGCCAGGCTAGCCGTTCGGCCGGCGATAGCGTGGGCCGCCCGCTCATCGCTCGCGTCCGAGCCGGATCTTGCTTTCGGCGCCGCGCATCAGCCGGCCGATATTGCCCGTATGGCGCGACACCACGAGCAGCGCGATGACGCCGACGACCGCGACCGGCAGAACGGCGCGGGGTCCCCAGAACCAGGCCCAGAGTGGCGCCAGAATGGCGGCGACCAGGGCGGCGAGCGACGAATAGCGGAGCACCAGCGCGACCACCAGCCAGGTCGCGATGCTGGCGAGTGCGGCTGGCGGGTTGTAGGCCAACAGCACGCCGGCCGAGGTGGCGACGCCCTTGCCGCCCTTGAAGCCGAGCCACACCGGGAAGATGTGGCCGAGCACGACGGTGACCGCCGCCACCGCCGCGAATTCGGGACCAAAGCCGCGGGCAACCGCAACCGAGAGCGCGCCCTTGCCAGCGTCCAGAATTAGCGTCGCCGCCGCAAGGCCCTTGCGGCCGGTGCGCAGCACGTTGGTGGCGCCGATGTTACCCGAGCCGATCCGCCGGACGTCGCCGAGCCCGGCCAGGCGCGTCAGGATCAATCCGAATGGAATCGAGCCGAGCAGATAGGCGAGGCCGGCACAGACCAGCAGCGGCCCGGACAGGCTGGACGCTGCGGACGATGGCGACATGTCGACGCTCCGCGCGCGCTCAGGAGTCGAGGCCGAAAACCGTGCGACCGCCGACCACGGTGCGCGTCACCTTGCCTTGCACCGGCCGGCCGTCGTAAGGCGCGTTCTTGCATTTGGAGCGCAGCGCGGCAACGTCGATGCGCCAGGGTCGATCGAGGTCGAAGATGGCGAGATCGGCCGGCGCGCCGGGCTTGAGGCGGCCGCCCGGCAGCCGGAGGATTTCCGCCGGTCGCTGCGACAGCGCGCGGATCACCGGCAGCAGGCCGAGGCTGCCGTTGTGATAAAGCTCGAGCGACAGCGGCAACAGGGTTTCGAGGCCGACAATGCCCGGCTCGGCCGACGCGAAAGGCAGGCGTTTCGATTCTTGGTCCTGCGGCGTGTGGTCGCTGGCAATGGCGTCGATGGTGCCGTCCTTCAGCCCGTCGATCACCGCGCGGCGGTCCTCTTCGCTGCGCAGCGGCGGCGAGACCTTGGCGAAGGTGCGGTACTCGCCGACGGCGGTCTCGTTGAGTGCGAAATAATGCGGGGCGGTGTCGCATGTCACCTGCAATCCGCGGGCTTTCGCCCGGCGGATGGCGTCGATCGCACCCGCCGTCGAGAGATGCGCGGCGTGATAGCGGCCGCCGGTGATCTCGACCAGCCGGAGATCGCGCTCCACCATGATAGTCTCGGCCGCCGGCGTGATCCCGGCGAGGCCGAGCCGCGTCGCGATCTCGCCGGTGTTCATCGCGCCGCCGGCGCTGAGGCTCGGCTCCTCGGGATGCTGCACGACGAGCAGGTCGAAGGTGCTGGCGTAGGACAGCGCGCGGCGCATCACCAGCGCATCGGCAATGGCCTGCACGCCGTCGGTGAAAGCGACGGCGCCGGCTTCGGCCAAGAGGCCGTATTCCGTCAGCTCGCGGCCCTTGAGGCCCTTCGTCGCCGCGGCATAGGTGCGGATCGCGGTGCGGCCGATCTCGCGCGAGCGGCGACTGACGAATTCCACCAAAGCGTGGTCGTCGATCGCCGGGACGGTGTTCGGCAGCATCGCCATGGTGGTGACACCGCCGGTGACGGCGGCTTCAGCGCCGGTGACGAGGGTTTCCTGGTGCTCGTCGCCCGGTTCGCGCAGCTGGACACGCATGTCGGTCAAGCCGGGAGCGAGGCAGCATCCGGCGCAATCGACCACGTGCACGTCCTCGCCCAAACCGTCGCGCGCCAGATTCGGGCCGAGTGCGGCGATCGTGCCGTTTTCGGCCAAAAGCTCGCCGGCGCGGTCGAGGTCGCTCGCCGGGTCGAGCAGCCGAACGTTGGTGAACAGCGTGCGCTCGGTCATGGCGCCGCCGGCGTGCGCGCTTCGCGGTTCAAGGCCTCGAGACAGGCCATGCGGACGGCGACGCCCATCTCCACCTGCTGTCGGATGAGGCTGCGGTCGATGTCGTCGGCGACCTCGGTGTCGATCTCGACTCCGCGGTTCATCGGCCCCGGGTGCATGATCAGTGCGTCGTCCTTGGCCGCCGCAAGCTTGGCGTAGTCGAGGCCGAAGAAGTGGAAATACTCGCGGATCGAAGGCACGAAGCTGCCGTGCATGCGTTCGGTCTGGAGACGCAGCATCATCACGATGTCGACGCCGGTGAGGCCGCGCTTCATGTCGTGGAATACCTCGACGCCGAAGCGCTCCATGGCCGCGGGGATCAGTGTCCGCGGCGCGACCACGCGCACATGCGCGCCCATGGTGTTGAGCAGGTAGATGTTCGAGCGTGCGACGCGGCTGTGCGAGATGTCGCCGCAAATCGCGACGAGCAGGCCTTCGAGGCGGCCCTTGCGGCGGCGAATGGTCAACGCGTCGAGCAGCGCCTGGGTCGGATGCTCGTGACTGCCGTCGCCGGCGTTGATCACGGCGCAATCGACTTTCTCGGACAAGAGCTGCACCGCGCCGGATTCCGGATGGCGGACGACGAGCGCGTCGGGGCGCATCGCGTTCAGGGTCATCGCCGTGTCGATCAGTGTTTCGCCCTTTTTGATCGAGCTGGTTTGCGCCTGCATGTTGATCACGTCGGCGCCGAGCCGCTTGGCGGCCAACTCGAACGACGTGCGCGTGCGCGTCGAATTCTCGAAGAACAGGTTGAATACGGTGCGGCCGCGCAGCAGCGCTAGGCGCTCGGCGCCGCGCGCTTGGCCGGCGTAAACGTCGGCACGATCGAGGAGATAGGTGATTTCCCGGCGGGAAAGCCCTTCGATTCCCAATAGGTGACGATGAGGGAAAGGGTCGTTAGCCGCGACAGAGTCCATCAAAGTCGGGACTATAGGTGGTGAGGCCGGGCGCGGCAAGGCGGCTGTCGGGTCGCGCAAAGAAAGTCGCCCGAGACAGCCTGCGGGCCGTAAACGCGGCTTAACCGTGATCGTAGGCACGCTCGCCGTGGGTCGCGAGGTCGAGCCCGTCGCTTTCCTCTTCGACGCTGACGCGCAATCCGGTGACGGCCGCCAACAGCTTGACGATGGCGAAGGTCGCGACCGCTGACCATGCGGCGGCAACCGCGACGCCGATCGCTTGCGCCGCGATTTGACGGCCGAGATTCATGCCCGGTCCGTAACCGACGCCGCCCAAGACAGGCGCCGCCAAGGCTGCGACCAGGAGCGCGCCCACCATGCCGCCGACGCCGTGCACGGCGAAGACGTCGAGCGAATCGTCAACCCGCAGCCGTTGCTTGACGAAGCCGGTGACATGGAAGCAGACCGCGCCGGCGACAACGCCGATGATCAGCGCGCCCAAAGGTCCGACATAGCCCGACGCCGGCGTGATTGTCGCCAAGCCGGCGATCGCGCCGGTGACCAGGCCGATTGAGGTCGGCTTACCCACGCGCAGCCATTCGATGGCCATCCAGGTCAGCGAGGCGGCAGCGGCGGCGAATTGCGTCGCCAGGATCGCCGCAGCCGCCGAGCCGTCGGCGGCCAAGGCGCTGCCGCCGTTGAAGCCGAACCACCCGAACCACAGCATGCCGCCGCCGGCCATGGTCAACCCCGGGCTGTGCGGCGGAATCAAGCTGTGCGGAAAGCCACGCCGGGCGCCGATCATGACGGCGGCGACCAGGGCCGAGATTCCCGCCGTGGTATGAACGACAATCCCGCCGGCGAAATCGATCACACCGTGCTGTGCCAGCCAGCCGCCGCCCCAGACCCAATGCGCCACCGGCAGATAGACGATCGTCACCCAAAGCACGGTGAAGCCGATGACAAAGCCGAAGCGCACGCGCTCGGCGAAAGCGCCGATGATAAGGGCCGGCGTGATCACGGCGAAAGTCAGTTGGAACAGGACGAAGGCATATTCGGGAATGCGCGGCTGATGAATCGCGTGCGCGACGCCGGCAAAAAAGCACTTGCCGAGGCCGCCAAGCAGCGCGCCGCCGTCGCCGAAAGCCAGGCTATAGCCGTAGAGCAGCCAGATCACCGAAACTAGGCTGCAAATCACGAAGCAATGCATGAACACGGACAGGAGATTCCGTGCGCGGACCAGGCCGCCATAGAACAGGCCCAGCCCGGGCAGAGTCATGAACAGGACCAGCGCCGAAGCGGCCAGAACCCAGGCGGTATTGCCATGATCGATGGTATTCGTCTCGGCGGCATAGGCCGGCGTCGCGACAGCCAGCAGCGCGGTTGCGATCGCAGGCAACGAAAAGGCAAGGCGGCGACGGGCCGCGACGACGCTGTGGTGCATAAATCCCCCCAGTTTTTGCCGGAGGAGCACCCCCGGAGCGATTGCTCAATTTTCGCGCATTGCCACTGCCATCACAATGTGTAACGGGTAGATTTGCACATGAAAGGAGCAATGAGTCGCAGACGTTGTGGTGTCGACGCTCACCCGTTCCCGATCCGGTCGAGCAGGCCCTGAAGGATATAGGCTGCGGCGGCGCGATCGATGATTTGCGCGCGCCGGCGCCGCGACAGATCGCCTTCGATCATGCCGCGCTCGACGGCGGCGGTGGACAGCCGCTCGTCCCAGAACGCCAGCGGTAGGTCGATGACGGCGAGTAGGTTGTCGGCGAACTGCCGCACGCCCTGAACGCGCGGCGTCGGTTTGCCGTCGAGACCCAGCGGCAGGCCGACGACCAGCCCGCCGACGCCGTGCTTTTCCACTTCGTGGACGATGCGCCGGGCGTCGTCGCGGAAGCGCGTGCGCCGGATGGTGCCGAGCGGCGAAGCGATGATCTGCCGCGTATCGCTCAACGCCAGGCCGATGGTCTTGGTGCCGACGTCCAGACCGAGCAGCCGCGCACCCGGCTTGAGCAGGGCCTTGAGGTCGGTCGGGTTGCAGATCGGCATGTCGGGTGGTAGTACCGGCTTTCGCGAAGCCGAGGAGACATCTACTCCATGGCGCTGGACAAGGCTACCGTCGCGCGGATTGCCGCGCTGGCGCGCATCAAGGTGCCCGACGCCGAGCTCGACGCTTTGGCGGGCGAGCTGTCGAAAATCCTGACCTGGATCGAACAGCTCGACGCCGTCGACGTCGCCGGCGTCGAGCCGATGACGGCGATGACGCATGCGCGGCCGCCGCTGCGCGAAGACAAGGTCGACGACGGCGGCATCCGCGACAACATTCTGGCCAACGCGCCCGAAACCACGAACGGCTTCTTTGTCGTGCCCAAGGTGGTCGAGTGAGCCTGACGGGATTGACGATCGGCCAGGCGCGCGACCAACTGCGGCGCAAGGCGTTCACGGCGCATGAATTGGCCGAGGCCTATATCAAGGCGATGGCGGCGGCGCGGCCGCTCAAGGCCTATCTGGTCGAGACGCCGGAGCGCGCCTTAGCGGCGGCGCAGCAATCCGATGCCCGGCTACAAAAGGGCGCGGCGTTGCCGCTCGATGGCGTGCCCATCGCAGTGAAAGACCTCTTCTGCACCGCAGGCGTCGAGACCACGGCGGCGTCGAAAATCCTCGCTGGCTTCGTGCCGCCTTATGAATCAACGGTGACTGCGAATCTCTGGCGCAACGGCGCGCTCATGCTCGGCAAGGTCAATCTCGACGAATTCGCCATGGGCTCGGCGACGATCACCAGCGCGCGCGGCCCGACCGAGAACCCGTGGCGGCGGCGCGGCGACAACCGGCCGCTGGTGCCCGGCGGATCGTCGGGCGGCTCGGCATCAGCGGTGGCGACGCGCGCGGCGCTGGCGGCGACTGGCACCGACACCGGCGGCTCGATCCGCCAGCCGGCGAGCTTCTGCGGCATCGTCGGCTTGAAGCCGACTTACGGCCGCTGCTCGCGCTGGGGCATCGTCGCCTTCGCCTCGTCACTCGATCAGGCGGGCCCGATGACGCGCGACGTACGCGACGCCGCGATCATGCTCCAGGCGATGGCTGGCCACGATCCCAAGGATGCGACGTCGGCGCCCCTGTCGGTGCCGGATTTCGAGGCCGTGGTCGGGCAATCGATCAAGGGCCTGCGCATCGGCATTCCCAAGGAGTATCGCCTCGATGGCATGCCGAAGGAGATCGAGACGCTCTGGCAACGCGGCATCGACTGGCTGAAGGCGGCGGGCGCGACCCCGGTCGACATCAACCTGAAGATGACCCGCTACGCGCTCGCAACCTATTACATCATCGCGCCGGCCGAGGCCTCGTCCAACCTCGCGCGCTACGACGGCGTGCGCTTCGGTCTGCGCGTTCCGGGCGAGACGCTCGAAGCGATGTACAAAAACACGCGCGGCCGGGGCTTCGGCGCCGAGGTCCGGCGTCGCGTGCTCATCGGCACCTATGTTCTGTCGGCCGGTTATTACGACGCCTATTATCTCAAGGCGCAGAAGGTGCGGACGCTGATCGCGCGCGATTTCGACGAAGCCTTCAAGATCTGCGACGCCATGCTGACGCCGACCGCGCCCTCGGCGGCGTTTGCCATCGGCGAGAAGCAGGACGATCCGATTGCTATGTACCTGAACGACGTCTTCACCGTGCCGATCAACCTGGCGGGATTGCCGGGCATCTCGGTTCCGGCGGGCTTGTCGCAGGACGGCTTGCCGCTGGGCCTGCAAGTGATCGGCAAGGCGTTCGACGAGGAAACCGTGCTGCGCGTTGCGGCGGTGCTTGAGGATGCCGCCAAGTTCCATGTCGTGCCGGCTTTCGTTGCGGGGGCGGCATGAGCGGCTTGGTCAAGGGCCGGACCGGCGAATGGGAGGTCGTGATCGGCCTCGAGGTCCATGCCCAGGTTATCTCCAAGGCCAAGCTGTTTTCGGGCGCGGCGACTGATTTCGGCGCCGAGCCGAACACCCAGGTCTCGACCGTCGATGCGGCGTTTCCCGGCATGCTGCCGGTGCTCAACCGCTTCTGCGTCGAGCAGGCGGTCAAGACCGGCCTTGGCCTCGACGCGCAGATCAATCTCCATTCGGTCTTCGACCGAAAGAATTATTTCTATCCGGACCTGCCGGCCGGCTATCAGATCTCGCAATTCTCCCGGCCGATTGTCGGCAAGGGCAAGATCGCGCTCGACATGCCGGACGGTGCGGCTCGCGAAATCGGCATCACGCGGCTGCATTTGGAGCAGGACGCCGGCAAAAGCCTGCACGACCAGCATCCGTCCAAGACCTATGTTGATCTCAATCGCGCTGGTGTCGCTCTGATGGAGATCGTCTCGGAGCCCGATCTGCGCACCGCCGAGGAGGCCGGCGTCTATCTGCGCAAGCTTCGCGCAATCCTGCGTTATCTCGGCACCTGCGACGCCAACATGGAGGAGGGTAATCTGCGTTGCGATTGCAACGTCTCGGTGCGCAAGCCCGGCGGCACTCTCGGCACGCGCTGCGAGATCAAGAATGTCAACTCCATCCGCTTCGTCATGCAGGCGATCGAATACGAAGCGCTGCGGCAGATAGAGGTGATCGAGGAGGGCAGGACCGTCACGCAGGAAACGCGCCTGTTCGACAGCGGCAAGGGCGTGACGCGCTCGATGCGCAGCAAGGAGGAGTCGCACGACTACCGTTATTTCCCCGATCCTGACCTGCTGCCAGTGACGCTCGACCCGGCGTGGCTGGCGAAGCTCAAGACCGATCTGCCCGAGCTGCCAGACGCCAAGAAGGCGCGCTTCATGCGCGACTACAAGCTTTCGGCCTACGACGCCGGCTTGCTCGTCGGCGAGCGCGAAAACGCGGAATTCTTCGAGGCCGTGGCGAAGGGCCGGGACGCCAAGCTGGCCGCGAACTGGATGACGGTCGAGTTGTTCGGCGCGCTCAACAAGCTGGGCAAGACAATTGCGCAATCGCCGGTCAGCGCCAAAGGCCTTGGCGAACTGATTGACCTCATCGCCGATGGCACGCTGTCGGGCCGCCTCGCCAAGGACGTCTTTGCCGAGATGATCGCCAGTGGCAAGGCCGCGCGCACCATCGTCTCCGAGACGGGCTTGAAGCAGGTGACCGACACCGGCGCGATCGAAGCGGCGATCGGCGCAGTGCTGGCGAAAGAGCCCGACAGGGTCGCGGATTACCGCGCCGGCAAGGAAAAGCTGCTCGCCTATTTCGTCGGCCAGGTGATGAAGGCGACCCAGGGCAAGGCCAATCCGGCCTTGGTCAACGAATTGCTGAAGAAAAAGCTCGCCGGCTGATCGCGGCTACTTATTCGATGCGGCCGTAGGTGTCCTCGATGCGGACGATATCGTCCTCGCCGAGATAGCTGCCGGATTGCACCTCGATCAGGTGCAGCGGAATCTTGCCCGGGTTTTCGAGGCGGTGGACGGTGCCCGTCGGGATGTAGGTCGACTGGTCCTCGTAGAGGATCGTTTCCTCGTTGTCGCGCGTGACCTTGGCGGTACCCGCGACGATCACCCAGTGTTCGGCGCGGTGATGGTGCTTCTGCAGGCTCAGCTTGGCGCCCGGCTTCACCATAATGTGCTTGACTTGGACGCGTTCGCCGGCGTGGATCGAGCGATAGGTGCCCCACGGCCGATGGACCAGCGGATGCGCCTTGAGTTCGGCGCGGCTGGCGTGCTCGAGACGGGCAACCAGCTGCTTGATGTCCTGGGCACGGTCGCGTTTCGCCACCATGACCACGTCCGAGGTCACGACGACGACGAGATCCTCGACGCCGAGCACGGCGAGCAGGCCGCTGTCGGCCCGCAACAGGTTGTTGCGCGAATCCTCGACCACCACGTCGCCGGTGGCGAGGTTGCCGGCGTTGTCCTTGCGGCCGATCTGCCAGAGCGCATCCCAGGTGCCGACGTCGCTCCAACCCATCTCGGTCGGCACGACCGCGGCGAGCGGCGTATGCTCCATCACCGCGTAGTCGATGGAGACGTTTTCGGCCGTGGCGAACTCGTCCTTGTCGAGCCGGACGAAATCGAGGTCGCGCTTCGCCTTGGCCACGGCGGCGCGGCAGGCTTCGAGCAGCGCGGGCTTCAGCCGCTCCAGCTCCCGCAGATAGAGCGCGGCCGGCAGCAGGAAGATGCCGCTGTTCCACGAATAGTCGCCGGACTCGACATAGGATTTCGCGCGCGCCGTGTTGGGCTTCTCGACGAAGCCGGCGACCTCGAACGCGCCGGCGATGCCGTCGAGCGTCAACCCGCGCCGGATATAGCCGTAGCCGGTTTCCGGCTTGGTCGCCTTGATCCCGAAGGTCACGAGACGGCCCAGGCGCGCGGCCGCCGCCGCACGGTCGATCGCGGCGAGGAAGGCTTCGCGATCGGCAATGACGTGGTCGGACGGCATCACCAGCAAGAACGTATCGGGCGCTTCCGGCGCCAGCGTCAGCGCCGCCACGGCGACCGCGGGCGCCGTGTTGCGGCCGATCGGTTCGAGCAGGATGGCGCTGGGCTCGACGCCGGCGACGCGCAGCTGCTCGGCGACGATGAAGCGATGCTCGTCGTTCGACACGATCAGCGGCGCGGCAAAGCGCGCGCGATCGGCGACGCGCATCGCCGTCTCTTGCAACAACGAGTGCTCGGAGACGAGAGGCAGAAGCTGTTTCGGGTAAAGCGTGCGTGACAACGGCCACAGGCGCGTGCCGGAGCCGCCCGAGAGGATCACCGGATGAATTGCGCCGTTCTGCACTGTGTGGGTCGGCGGCATGTCCTGATCCTGCGTGACGCTATTCTAACGGGGCCATCATAGCGGAAAACGCGCCAAAAGCGGCGCGTCTTGTGACTAATTGGGGACGGTGGCGAGCCGGCGCCGGCCGGGACGGTCGCCCGGCGCCTGCGAGAAACGGTCGAACCCGCGAGGGCTCAGGCGAGGGCGGTACGCGGACGGCCCGGGCGGCGCAACGCGCGCGCGAACGACGCGACGTTGTCGGCGCCGCGTTCGAGGCACGACAGCTCTTCCTTCGCCCGCTCGAGCACTTGCATGTCGCGGGCGTCTTCGCGGTCTGAGATATCCATGTAGCTGAGCTTGATCTCGACGAGATCGAGCAACATTTCGATCGAACGTTTCGACAGTCCCATTTTTTCTCCCTCCACTTTTCAGAAGTCGAAAAACCGACTCCCTAGAACATGCCTCGATGATCGGGCTTTATTCGTTAAAATGCGGTGAATCGAATGCTGTGAAAATCGTGCGAATACTTGGGGTTAATTTCCGTCAACCAAGTGGTGGAGGCGCCATTTGACACCCTTTGGTGCGGCCTTTAGAACGGCAGGCGCATACGCCGTGAACGACACCACTCTTGCGGAGGGGTGGCCGAGTGGCTGAAGGCGGCGGTTTGCTAAACCGTTATACGGTCAAAAGCCGTATCGTGGGTTCGAATCCCATCCCCTCCGCCACTTTCCCGCTATGATGAACGGCCGGTAACCAAGGCCGCGCGATCGCCGCTGGCGGGCGAAACGATAAGCGGTATCGGGGGGAGGACGAGGGATGAGCGACCTGTTGCCGACGACGGTCGTCGGAAGTTATCCGCAGCCGGATTGGCTGATCGACCGCGACAATCTGCGCGGCCGTCTGCCGCCGCGCGTGCGGGCGCGCGAGATCTGGCGCGTCGCCGAGCCCTTTCTCGAGCAGGCGCAGGACGACGCGACCTTGATCGCGATCCGCGATATGGAGCGCGCCGGCATCGACATCATCACCGACGGCGAAATGCGCCGCGAGAGCTATTCCAACCGCCTGGCGACGGCGTTGTCCGGCGTCGACATCGACAAGCCAGGTGCCGCGCTCGATCGCACCGGCCATCCCAATCCGGTGCCGCGGGTGGCTGGGCCGATCAAGCGGCTGCGGCCGGTCGAGGTGCGTGACGTGCAGTTCCTGCGCGCCCATACCGACCGCAAGATCAAGATTACGCTGCCCGGGCCATTCACGATGACCCAGCAGGCGCAGAACGACTATTACAAGGACGAGGAAGAGCTCGTCATGGCCTATGCGGCAGCGGTCAACGAGGAAGCGAAGGATCTGAAAGCGGCCGGCGCCGACGTCATCCAACTCGACGAACCTTATCTCCAGGCGCGGCCGGAAAAGGCGAAGAAATACGGCGTCAAGGCGATCAATCGCGCGCTGGCTGGCGTGCCCGGCCCGACGGCCGTGCATCTCTGCTTCGGCTACGCCCACGTCGTGCATACGCGGCCGTCGGGTTATTCGTTCCTGCCTGAGCTGGCCGATTGCATCGCGCAACAAGTATCGATTGAGACCGCGCAGTCCAATCTCGATCTTGGCGTGCTCAAGGCGCTCGGCAACAAGCAGATCATCCTCGGTGTGATCGATCTCAACGATCCCAAGATCGAGACGCCGGCCACCGTCGCGGCGCGCATCCGCCGCGTCTTCGCGGCCGTTTCGCCGGAAAGGATCGTCGCCGCGCCCGATTGCGGCATGAAATACATTCCGCGCGAAACCGCTTTTGCCAAGCTCAAGGCGCTGGCGGACGGCGCGGCGATCGTCCGCCGCGAGTTGCGCGGCTAGGTTCGTGGGTCGCGCTCGGCGGGCACGCGGTTCATCAGCCGCAGACCGCTGACCGCCGCAGCGCCGGCGGCGAAACCGGCGCCGAGGAATATGGCAAAGCTCGCGCCCTGTTGCGTCGCGCTTTCCGCCGTAAGGCCGAAAATCAGGGCGACGAGCGCGGTTCCCGTCGTCTGGCCGAGCAGGCGCGCGGTCGAAATGATCGCGCCGGCGCTTCCGCTGCGTTCGCGCGGCGTTGCCGCGATGATGGCGCGATTGTTCGGCGACTGGAAGAAACCGAAACCGAAGCCGCACATCACCATCCGCCAGACGACGTCGTAACTCGCCGGGTGGGGCGCAAGCTCGGCCAGCGCCGCGAGGCCGACCGCCAGGATCGCCAAACCGATGCCGCCCATGATGCCGACCGGGAAGCGGTCGGAGAGCCGCCCGGCAATCGGCGCGACCACGGCGATGGTCAACGGCCAAGGCGTGATCAGCAATCCGGTTTGCACGTCGCTCAGGCCGAGGGCGTGCTCGAAATAGAACGGTATCGAAACCAGCGCGAGCGATTGTGCGACGAACGAGCAGATTGAAGTCAGCACGGACAGCGTGAAGATCGGCCGCGCGAACAGGCCGACCGGCAGCATCGGAAACGGAATCAAGGTCTGCCGCCAGGCGAAGAGGGCGCCGAAGATCAGGGCGGCGACGAACTCGCCGCCGATGAAGGCGAAAGTCTCGCCATGCCCGAGGCCGTCGATCGCCGTGATGAGCAGACCGAAGGCGAGCGTGCTCAAAAGTGCGCTCCAGTAATCGAAGCGCTGCGGCATTCGTCGGCTCGGCGGCAGCGAGTGCATCGCCAAGGCGAAAGCGACAAGGCCGAGCGGGACATTGATCAGGAACAGCCACCGCCACGAGGCGACGGCCAGGATGCCGCCGGCCACGGTGGGCCCGGCGGCGGCAGAGGTTGCGATCACGAAGGCGTTGATACCGAGACCGCGGCCGAGCATGGCCCGCGGATAGATGGCGCGCAGCAAGGCCGCGTTGACGCTGAACAGGCAGGCGGCGCCGACACCCTGGAACGCGCGCACCAGCGCCAGCATGGGCAACGAGAACGAGGTGGAGCAGAGCAGCGACGCAGCGGTGAAAATCGACAAGCCTGTCATGTAGACGCGCCGGTAGCCGTGGATGTCGCCGAGCGAGGCAAGCGGCAGCACCAGCAGCATGACGGCGAGCTGGTAGGCGTTGACCACCCAAACCGACGATGCCGCGCTGGCGTGGAGATTCTCGGCGATGGTCGGCAACGCGACATTGGCGATCGTGGTGTCGAGCATCGACATCGAGACCGAGACGGCGATCGTCACGATCGACCACAGCCGTTGGGGCCAGGGCAGGCCGTCCGCCGTCTCGATGGATTGGGCGATTGCGCCGGTCACCGTGCGATCCGTTCTTTCCGGGCGGACAGTTTAAACCCTAAATTGATGCCGCGGATCGGCCGCGCCGGAGTGAATTTGGCCGATCTCGGCCGGTTCGGCGCGAAGGCAGGAATTGTGTTCGTCCTCGGTCGCGCGGATAATCGGGCGCACGCGCGAGATCGAACTCGATGAGCGTTGAAAATTCGTTGCCTAACGCCGCGGTCCGCGGCTTGGAGCGCCGGTTGCCGACAGGAGTTGCGGGCGCCGCCGCGATCGGCGATGCGCGCCTTGAAACGCTCTACCGTTACTGGCTGGGCTGTCGCGGTACCCGCGCCATGCCGCGCCGGGCCGACATCGATCCAGTCGCCATTCCGGCGGCGATTTGGCCGCACGTCATGGTCCTGGAAGTCGTCAACGAAGGCGCCCGGATCCGGTTCCGTTATCGCCGCGCTGGCGCCGTGTTCTGGCGCGCTGGCGCCGCCGAGCCGACCGGACGGTTCATCGAGGAGGTTCTGCCGGCGACCGCCGGGTACCTCGATTACGTCGTCGGCATCTACACCGAGATGGTGGAAAGCCGGCGCCCGATGTACTCCGAGAACTACTTCACGCGCGAAGGACAGGGCGTGCCGATGCGGACGCGACGCGTCAGCCTGCCGCTGTCCGCCGACGGCGTCGTCGTCGACGCCATCCTCGCCGGCCACGTTTTCGAATATCCGCGGGAAAACGATCCGATCTTTCCGGCGGTCGACGGCTTGCGCGAAGCGGTGCGTGTTTATCTCGACGAAACCGTCGTGGTCTGATGCCCTTGATCGCGCCGGTGCTGCCGGCGAAAGCCGCCGAGCCGATTGTCTCGGCGGCTTTTCCGACGCTACAGTGGCCACCGAGCGGGGTCGCGAAAGGGGCATAGCGGATGGGGAGTAAGCCGGCGGCGAAGGCGACGGCCGGCACCGCGCGTTACGGGCTCTTTGTCCGCAACCTGGTGCTGGCGGCGAAGATTGGCGTGCACCCGCACGAGAAAGTCCGGCCGCCGCGTCTGCGCGTCAGCGTTGAACTCGACATGGCCGGCGATCCGCCGCAACGCGACGAGTTGGTGGGCACCCTTGATTACGAGCGCGTGGTCGCCGACATTCGCGACCTGGCGGCGGCGCAGCACATCAATCTGGTTGAGACATTCGCGGATTCGGTCGCACAGCTGTGTCTGGCGAACGCCGGCGTCGTGGGCGCGCGCGTCACGGTCGAGAAGCTCGACGTCTACTCCAACGCCGAAAGCGTCGGCGTGACGCTCGAGCGCCGCCGCGCCGACTAGCTCAGGACGCCGCCGCCAACGATCCGGTCAGGGCGATCGCGGTCCGCGTCTCGGCGACGTCGTGGACGCGGAGAATCTGCACCCCTTGCTGGGCGGTGTGGACCGCGACTGCGAGCGATCCGGCAAGTCGCGCGTCGACCGCGCCTCCGAGAAAAGACTTACGTGACGCGCCGACCAGAACCGCGACGCCCAAGCCGTGAAACAGCCCAATGCGCGCCAGGATTTCGAGATTGTGCGCCTTGCTCTTGCCGAAGCCGATACCAGGATCGACCGCGATGTCCGCGCGCGCAATGCCGGCGTCGGCGCAGGCGGCGATCCGCGCGTCAAGGAATTCGACGATATCGAGCGAGGCGAGATTGTAGCGCGGTGCGCGCTGCATCGTCTCGGGCTCGCCCTGCATATGCATGAGCACGACCGGCGCCTTGGCCTTGGCGACCAGCGCCTTGCTGTCGGGATGCGACAGCGCCGTGACATCGTTGATGATGCGCGCACCTGCCGCGAGGGCGCGCCCCATGACGCCGGGATGGCGCGTATCGACGGACAACGTCGCGCCAGCGGCGGCCAGCGCCTGGATCACGGGCCCGATCCGGGTGAACTCGTCCTCGGGCGTCACCGGCGCCGCGCCTGGCCGCGTGGATTCGCCGCCGATATCGATGATATCGGCGCCGGCTTCGATCAGGGTACGGCCGTGGGCGATCGCACGCGCGGGGTCCGCGAAACGCCCGCCATCGGAAAAACTGTCAGGCGTGACGTTGAGGATGCCCATGATCAAGGGTTTGTCGAGCGTAAATCCGGCCCAATCCGGTCGCGGCTGCGAGAGGCGCTGAAGCGCGGCTTCGATCATGGCGTGAAGGGCTGGCTCCCCTTTCAGCGCATGCAGGAGAGCTGGCAAGGGCGTGACGGTCGTGACGACGCCTTGGGCGGTTCGCGACAGGAGCTCGACGGCACCGAAAGCGCGCGTCGAACCGGTGAGTTGCCGCGCTTCGCCGCCCTGCACGGCGGAGTCGGCGACGCTGCCAGCAACGGTCCCCAAGGGCCGCACCCGCACCGTCGATTGCGTCGCGCCGCTGAGGAAAGTTGACAGATCGACGGCCCTGGGACGGCTGGTCGATTCCGCTCGATCGTCCGGCCGCGGCGTTCCGACGGCGACGGCGGGCGGGGCGTTGTTCCGGCGCGGTTCCATGCATATATAACGTAGAGGACGCCGATCGTTGGCGTCTCCTCCCTAAACCTGGGCCGCGGCAACGCGGCCCAATTTTTTTGTCGTCAGAGCGGGTTTTACCGCTCCTGCTGCAATCCTATTAATCTTGATTAATAAAATCATGGGATGTGTCTAATAAAAATGCGTTTGTTAAGTATATATTGGGTAGACGTAATAATTTTTATAGAATATATTCCATCATCAATTCAATATGTTGTTAACTATGACTTGTAATTACTTTATACGGCTGTGTCGAATATTTTGACACCGTAAACAAGTCTGGTTAACGCCCGTTCGGCCCCGGTAAGGGGCCGAATGAAAGGAAAGATGGTCAGGGACGATGGTTCTGAGGACTGCGATGCGCAAACGGCGTTGGGCATTGAGCGCCAGTGTGGCGCTGGCCGTGATTCTGGTTGCTGGAAACGTGCAGGCTCAGAGCCTGAGCGATACCGTGCGGGCGACCGTTCTGACCAACCCGAAAATCCTGTCCCAAGAGCACAACCGCACGGAAGTCGACTCCGAATTGCGGCGGGCGCGCAGTCTTTATCTTCCCAAGGTCGACATGCGGACTTCGCTCGGTCCCGAATACACCGATAACATCTTTACGCCGGCCGGCAGCAATGGCCAGCACATCCGTCAGGAGCTGTCGGCGGTCTTGACCCAGAAGATCTATGACGGCGGCGCGACCACGGCCGAGGTCGACCATCAGCTCAGCCGCGCGCGATCCGCCGCCTACCGGGTCGACGAGAACGCGCAATATGTCGGCTTGGACGCCGTCGAGGCCCACCTCGACGTTGTCCGCCTGCGTGACATCCTCGCTCTGGCCGACAAGAACGTGCAGGCGCATGCGGACATCGTGCAACGCGTCCAGACGCGCAGCGCCGGCGGCGCCGGCAGCGCGGCGAGCTTGGCGCAGGCATTGTCGCGCTACGAGCGGGCGCAAGCCGACCGCGACCAGGTCCGCGGCAATCTCGCCGATGCCGAAGCCCGCTACCTGACGATCGTCGGCCAGGCGCCGGGGACGCTCGAAAGCCCGACGGTGCCGGTCGGACTGTTGCCGACCGACGTCGATGCCAGCGTCCGCATCATGCGCAACACCAATCCGGTGGTGAAGGCACGCGAAGCCGATATCGATTCGGCGAAGGCGGCGGTCGAACTGGCGGATTCGCGGTTCGATCCGAAGATCAATCTCGAAGTCGGCGGCGACCACAACCGCAATGTCGGCGGCGTTCCGGGTCGCGACAACGAAGCGCGCGCGCTGGTCGTGCTGCAGTGGAATCTCTACGCCGGTGGCGCGGACATCCACAATCGCGAGGCCGCTTACGCCCAGGTCGAGCAGGCCCGCACCGATCGGCTCGGGGCGTTGCGCAAGTCCGAGCAGGATCTGCGCCAGGCGTGGGCCGCCTATGAAGCCGCGCAGCATCGCGTTCCCTTGCTGTCCAGCGCGGCGCAGCACGACAGCGAGGTGCGCACGGCTTACGGCCAGCAATACCAGCTGAGCCAGCGCAGCCTGTTGGATCTGCTGGATGCGCAGAACGACTACTTCCAGGCGCAGATCAATGCGGAGAACGCCCAGAGCCAAGCGGTGTTCCAGGCCTACAAGATTCTCGCCATTCAAGGGAATCTCCTTCAAGCGCTCAACGTGCAGCCGCCGCCGCAGGCCAATCCGTCGATCCCGACGCCGCGCCCGATCCGTCCCGAAGGCACCTGAACGATGAGCTCGTCGTCGCCCACGGCCGCGACGGCGCACGATGAGGCATTCACCAAATGACCGTTAAGATCGACGAGGTCGGTTCTTCCCATCGCGCGGCGCGCCGTCCGGCGGCGCCGTCGGCGGCGCCGCATGACCCGCTGCTGCAATCGCTGGTGATCCTCGCCGGCCTGTTCGAGCGGCCGGTCTCCGCCGAGGCGCTGCGAGCCGGGTTGCCGGTTCTGGATCAGCGGCTGGCGCCTGAAATGCTGGTGCGCGCGGCGCAACGCGTCGGCATCACGGCAGCTTGGCGCCGTCGCGCCCTGCGCGAGATCGCTCCCGCCAATCTGCCCTGCGTACTGATGTTGCAGGGCGGCGGGGGGTGTGTGCTCGCCGCGCTCGTCGGCGACGAGGCGACCATCGTCCTGCCCGGCACCACGGGCGAGTCGATCCGCCTACCGCTGCACGAGATCGAGGACCTTTACGCAGGTTATGTGCTGTTGGCGCGCGCCGAATACCGTTTCGATGCGCGCACCGAAGACGTCGCGCCGCAAAAATCGGAATCGTGGTTCTGGGGCACCCTCCGACAGTTCTGGAAGGTCTATGCCCATGCCGCGATCGCCTCGATCGTCATCAACCTGCTGACGATTGCCAGCCCGCTTTTCGTGATGAACGTCTACGATCGGGTCGTCCCGAACAATGCCGTGGCGACGTTGTGGGTCCTGGCGAGCGGCGTGCTCGTCGTCTTCGCCTTCGACTTCATCCTGCGGACGGCGCGCAGCTATTTCGTCGATAGCGCGGGCAAGAACGCTGACGTCGTGCTGGCAAGCCGCATCTTCGCCCATGTCCTGGGCATGCGTTACGACGCGCGCCCGGCCTCGGTCGGCGCCCTGGCGGCCAATCTGCGCGAATTCGAAACCTTGCGCGAGTTGGTGACGTCGTCGACCCTGATGGCGATCGCCGATCTGCCGTTCGCCGTTCTGTTCATCGTGATCATCGCGCTGGTTGCTGGCCCGAAGGTCGCGCTGGTGCCGCTGCTCGCCATTCCGGTGCTGCTCAGCATCGGCTTCCTGCTGCAGGCGTCGCTGCGCGGCGTGATCCATGACACCATGCGCGAAGGCTTCCAGAAACACGCCATCCTGGTTGAATCGCTGGAAGGCCTCGACACGGTCAAGATCGCCGGCGCCGAAGGCCGCGCCCAGCGCCTGTGGGAGCGCTTCGTCGGCGCGACCGCGCGCACCACGATGAAGGCGCGGTTCCTATCGACCATCGGCGTCAACGCCGCCGTCCTGGTCCAGAACGTGGTCAGCGTGCTCGTCGTGGTCGTCGGCGTGTACGAAATCGCGCGCGGCGAGCTCACGGTCGGCGCGCTGGTCGCGGCGTCGCTTCTGGCGTCGCGCGCGATGTCGCCGCTGTCGCAGATCGCCGCGCTGCTGGTGAAGATCCATCAGTCGACGCTGTCCCTCGGTGCGCTCAACAAGGTGATGAGCCTTCCCCTCGAGCGCCCGGCCGGCAAGACCTTCCTGCACCGTCCGCGGCTCGAAGGCGCGATCGAGTTCCGCGGCGTCGGCTTCGCCTATCCGAGCAACGGCCACGCCGCCCTGCACGGCGTGTCCTTCCGCATCGAGCCGGGCGAGAAAGTCGGCATCATCGGCCGCATCGGCTCGGGTAAGAGCACACTCGCCCGACTGCTCGCCGGCCTCTATCAGCCGAGCGCCGGCGCGATCCTGCTCGACGGCACCGATCTGCGCCAGATCGATCCAGCCGATCTGCGCCGCAATCTCGGCTACGTGCCGCAGGATGCATTCCTGTTCTTCGGCTCGATCAAGGACAATATCGCGCTGGCGGCGCCGCATGCCGACCATCGGGCGATTCTCGAAGCCGCGACCATCGCCGGCGTCGACGACTTCGCCAAGCGGCATCCCGAAGGCTTCGACATGCAGGTCGGCGAGCATGGCCGCTACCTGTCCGGCGGCCAGCGCGAGGCCGTCACCGTGGCGCGCGCGCTGCTCTTCGATCCGCCGATCCTGGTGATGGACGAGCCGACCGGCGCTATGGACAACACCGCCGAGAACAAACTCCGCGCGCGGCTGCTGCCGATGCTCGCGAGCAAGACCCTGCTCCTGGTGACGCACCGCACCTCGATGCTGTCGCTGGTCGACCGGCTGATCGTCGTTGAGGGCGGGCGGATCGTCGCCGACGGTCCGAAGGGCCGGGTTCTGCAGAAGCTGGGCGAGGGCGGGCTGCGGGTCGCCGCGGGCGGCACGCCATGAGCCTCGTTCACAAAATCGATGGTGATTTCCTGCCCGATGCCGAACGCGCGTTCCGTGGCCAAGTCAATCGCTTCGCCTATCTGTTGACCGCCAGCATCGTCGCGTTTTTCGGGTTTTTCCTGATTTGGGCGAGTTTCGCCACGCTCAACGAGGTGACGCGCGGCGATGCGCGCGTGATCCCATCGCAGCACATCCAGGTCATCCAAAACCTGGAAGGTGGCATCCTGTCCGAGATGCTGGTGCACGACGGCCAAGTCGTACAGAAAGGCGACATCCTGCTGCGCATCGCCAACACCGGCGCCGAGGCCGCCTATCGCGACAGCCGCATTCAGGCGCTGACGCTCAAGGCCATGATCGCGCGGCTGACCGCCGAAAGCGAAGACAGGGCGCCCGTCTTCCCGGTCGACGTCATGCAGGAGGCGCCGCAGATCGTCGACCGCGAACGCGCGCTCTACAACACTCAAATCGCCCAATTAAAGACCGCAATCGGCGTGCTCGGCGATCAGCTCACGCAGCGCCGGCAGGACATTGCCGAGCTTAAGACACGGCAGGAGTCTGTCTCGCGCTCTTTGGTTCTCGCCAAGAAGGAGCGCGACATCACCGCGCCTCTCGTAGCCAAAGGCGCCGCGGCGCAGCTAGATCTGGTCAAGATCGATCAACAGGTGAACGATCTCGAAGGCCAGCTCGCCGAAACCCAGGCCGGCCTGCCCAAGGCGGCGGCGGCGCGTGACGAGGCGCAGCGTCGCATCCAGGAGAAGATCGACGGCTTCCACTCCGACGCGCGCGCCGAGCTCAACCGCCACGAGGCCGAGCTTCAGGCGCTGATCCAAAAGACGTTCGCCGAGAAGGATCGCGTGCAGCGAACCGAGGTTCGCTCGCCGGTGCGCGGGATCATCAAGGACATCAAGGTGAACACGATCGGCGGCGCGATCCAGCCGGGGCAGGATCTGGTCGAAGTTGTGCCGCTCGACGATACGCTGCTGGTCGAGGCCAAGGTCCGCCCGTCCGACGTGGCGTTCCTGCACCCGGGCCAGGACGCCATGATCAAGATCACCGCCTACGATTTTTCGGTCTATGGCGGCCTCAAGGCGAAGCTCGAGCGGATCAGCGCTGACAGCATCAGTGAGCACGACGGAGATCGGTCGCAGACGTTTTTCCGCGTCATGCTGCGCACCGACAAGAACTATCTCGGCACGCCGCAGCATCCGTTGCCCATCATGCCCGGCATGACGGCGCAGGTCGAAATCCTAACTGGCCATCGGACGGTGCTCGGCTATCTGCTGAAGCCGATTCTGGATGCCAAGAACAATGCTCTGACCGAGCGCTGAGCACCGCGCCTTAACGCTTCGCTAACCAAGCCCGCCGATGATCCCGGCATGGATCATCCCTGGACGTTCGCGCATCTCGGCCTGGGCGGCGAGGCCGCGCTCGCGGTCTATGTTGTGCCGCTCGTCATGGCGGGCGTGAGCGACTTCCGCACTTTGCGCATCCCCAACTGGTTGACTGGTACGCTGGCGCTCGCTTTCCCGCTCGGCGCGCTGGCGGCAGGGCAGCCCGTCGACTGGCTGTCGCATGTCGGTGCGGGTCTTGTCGTGTTCGCGGTCGCCGCGGTGCTGTTCGCCCTGCGCCAGATGGGCGGCGGCGACGTCAAGCTGCTGGCGGCCACGGCATTGTGGGTTGGATTGGGGCAATTGTTGCCGTTCCTGGTGCTGGTGGCGCTGGTCGGCGGCGTCTTCGGGCTGGTCTGCGTCGGGCTGCGGCATCCCCTGGTGCAAACCGCGATCCTGGCGACGCTGCGCCGCTTGCCGGTCTTCGCACACAAGAACCTGCCGATCCCATACGGCATTCCGATCGCCATTGCCGGCGTTCTGATGGCGCCGATGCTGCCGATCTTCGGCTGAGATCCGTTCAGCTGTCGTTGTTCACGATCAGCCAGTGCGTCGACGGATAGAACACGGTTACGCCGCCTTCGAACGTGCAGAAGGCGAAACCGGAGACGTCGAAGCCGGTCGCGGTGACATGGGCCGCCGCGATACCGTGCGCGGAAACCGCATCCGCGGTGGCGACGGCGATGTCGTGGCCGCTGCCGTCGAGAATCACGATCTCGTTGCGCGCGTCGGGAATGAGATCGTCGAGCGAGAGCGTCAGCGTTTCGGCGGGAGTCGCACCGGCAGATTCGGCTGGCGGCAAAGCCTGGTCGACGCCGCCCAGCGCGATTGGCTCGTCGCCGGCGGTAATCCCGGTGATGCGGATCCCACTGCCCATTCTCTGCCATGCTCCCACGATGATTAGCGGCGTCACCCTGACATGGGGAAATTAACCGCACAAAAGGAATTCCGCGGAATCCTATACAGCCCGGTGTGATTTCAGGCGGCGAACATCATGGCGGACGGTTGGGTTACGGCAAATTCGTCCCGCGGCGAGCTGCGGCAACGGATACTCCAGGCCGGCGACCGGCGTTATTCGCTGCGGCTCGAGACCTGTTATTGGGAGACGCTGGCGACCATCGGCGCGTAGCGGCACCTGCGGCTCAATCGGCTGGTTGCCGAGGTCGCCGCCCATGCCGACGGCGCCAACCTGGCGGCGCGCCTGCGCGTTCTTTGTCTCGAGGAATCCCGCCGCATGATCGTGTCACGCGCGTTCAGGGCCGAGCGCAGCAGCGTCTTGGCCTTGATCGAAAGTGCGCCGGCGCCGGCCCTTGCCGCCGACGCGCGCGGGCGGATCGTCGCGACCAATCCGCCGTTTCTCGATTGGATCGGTGTGCTGCCCGAGACGCTGACAGATACGCCGCTGCTTCGGCACTTTCGCTTCCATTGCCGATCCGGCCGCGGCATCGATGCGTTGTGGAAGGAGCACGGCAACTGGTGGGCGACATCCGAGACCGCGCGCATGATCCACATCGCGCCCGGCCGCGTGCTCGCGGCCAATGCGCGTCTCGTGCCGGTGATCGCGGCGCGTGGCCAGCCGCTCTGCGTCGTCTAGCAGGCTGTTGAAGAAGTCCCTGGCAACGGGGCGATGATCGTGATTCTCTTGGCGCGAGATAGCGCTGAAGAGGATTTGCGATGCGCGGAAGCGACGAACGATCTGGGTCGCTGTTCAGCTACGTAGATTTGGAGGCGCGGGTTCGCGGCGATCATCCGCTGCGGACGATCCGGGAGATCGTGAACGCTGCGCTGGGGGATCTGACTGGGGATTTTACCCGGCTCTACACGGACTTCGGCCGGCCTTCGATTGCGCCGGAGAAGCTGCTTCGGGCCATGCTGCTTCAGGCGTTCTATGGGGTGCGCTCGGAGCGGCAGTTGATGGAGCGGCTTGAGTTCGACCTTTTGTTCCGCTGGTTCGTGGGGCTGGGGGTCGACGATCCGGTGTGGGACCACTCGACGTTCTCCAAGAACCGGGACCGGCTCTTGGAAGGCGAGATCGCCGCCAAGCTCCTGAACGCGATCCTGGCCCAGCCGAAGGTGAAGCGGGTGTTGTCGAGCGACCACTTCTCCGTGGACGGGACGTTGATCGAGGCCTGGGCTTCGATCAAAAGCTTCCGCAGGAAGGATGGCAGCGATCACGACAGCGATGGCCCGGGGCGCAATGCCGAGCGCAGCTTCCACAAAGAGACGCGTTCCAACGAGACGCATGAGAGCACGACCGACCCCGAAGCACGGCTCTACAAGAAGGGTGATGGCCAGCCGGCCAAGCTCTGCTACATGGGCCACGCACTGATGGAGAACCGCCATGGCCTTGCGGTCCGGGGCGGCGTGAGCCAGGCCACCGGTACTGCCGAACGCGACAAGGCGCTGGCATTGATCGATCGTTATCGCGGTTGACGAAAGCGACGGATCACGCTTGGCGCCGACAAAGCCTATGACGTGACCGCGTTCGTGCAAGACTTGAAGAGCCGCTCCGTCACGCCGCACATCGCCATCGACGGGCATCGGAGCAAAACCGGCAAGCCGCGCACGACGGCCATCGATGGGCGAACGCTGCGTCACGCCGGCTATGCCGTCAGCCAACGCTGCCGCAAGCGCATCGAGGAGGTGTTTGGCTGGATCAAGAGCTCCGCCGGCCTCGCCAAGGTGAAGCTGCGCGGCCGCGCGCGCGTCGACGCCGCCTTCACCTTGGCGCTGGCGGCCTATAACCTCGTTCGCCTGCCCAAGCTCCTCGGAGCCGTCGCATGAAAGGGAAGTGGCGCATCGTCGAGATGCCGGACTACGAGTCCAACTACCCCGACACGATGGAGCCCGCCTACATCCTTTTCGACGGCAAGGGCGGCGGCGAGTTCGCCTTCGGCTGCGTCACCGGCGCCATCTACGGAGCCGGCGATGAAGGCGCCGATGCTGTCGAGTTCAGCTGGGACGGCAACGACGAAATGGACGAGGCCCGCGGCGACGGCTGGGCCGAGCTTCAGCCCGACGGGTCAATCACGGGCCAAATCTGCTTCCATCGCGGCGACGAAGCGGACTTCACCGCGCGTCCCTGCGCGACTTCTTCAACAGCCTGCTAGGTCACGAAATGGCGGCACAAATTGTAATCGTCTGCGGTGTGACAACCAGCGCGGCTTAGCCAAGCGTTAAGACCCCGGTCCCTAGCGTCGATCTTGTATCCACGAACCAAGGTGCGACATGCACGGGCGCGCGACGGCAATCGGCATCTTGCTCGGCGTGCTGGCGAGTGTGGGGCTGCCGGGCCAGGTTCCGGCGCAAGAGCTCGCCGCGCTTTCGCCGCCGGCACCGGCCCGGCTGGCTCCGGTGGTGCCGATGTTCGGTACACGCGAGTTTCACTATTCCGGCTTGGCGCCGTTCGCGCGCTGGACCGCGCTGCTCGCCCGCTGGGAGCACGAGCAGGAGGATGCCACGGAGTCCTGCTTGTCGACGCACGACGCCGCTCCGCCCTGTCCCCCGCGCGAATGGACGGAATTGATCGTCCGGTTCCGCGGGCTGCCCTTGCGCGTGCAGATCGAGGGTGTCAATGCGGCGATCAACGCGCATCCCTATGTCTCCGCGTTGGCCAACTGGGGTGACCCGTCGCGCTGGGAAACGCCGTTCGAGTTTTTGTGCCGCAACGGACAATGCCAGGACTATGCGATCACGAAATTCCTGCTGTTACGCGCACTCGGCGTTCCCAACGACGCGCTGCGGCTTGTCGTCCCGCGCGATATCCGACGTCAGGTCGATCATGCCGTGCTCGTCGTCACCGTGGCCGGCCGCCCTTTGATGCTCGACAACCTGGCGTCGTACGTCGTTTCGGCCACGGCCAATCCCGACTACCGGGCGTATTATTCCATTAACGAAACCGGATGGTGGTTGCACCTGCCCAACCCGCTCACGCCGCAAACCCTCCCCCGGCAGGTGGCAAGCCGGTAACGCGGCTGGTGTGGCCGCCGGTCAGCCCACAGTTTACGGTTGTAAAGGTTACAGACAGGGTGCGAAAAGCCGGCCTCATCGGCCGAATAAACTTGCCTATTTACCGCCGAATCCGTTACGGTTTTTGCGGTGAATGGCGGCGGGTACTAACGACGACTCGCTCGCGTCAAGCCGGCGCAGACCGGTGGACAAGGACGGGAAACGCCACGACCTCCATTCCCTGAGCCGAGCGCCCAAAGCAAGGGTGCGGGTTCGTTTTGGTGCAACCTCCGAGACGGGGGAACACCGCGGGGTATACCCAGTCGGTCTAACGGGGGGCCATTGGTCGGCGGTCTGCGTGATTTAGGGGGACGCCTGTTTCCCGAGCGCCAGGTTTTGTTGCGCTCGACGGAACGCGTCCGTTCCGTGCTCCTGCCCAGCTGGCTGCAGGCGATGATCGTTGTCGCCTGCATTGGCACGTTCGGTGGCGCGAGCTATTTAGCCGTCGGTTATTTCGAGATGCACAAAGAGCTCGGGCAGGCGGGTGCCACGTCGCTGAGCGCAGCCGCCGCCACGTCGGTCAGTTCGCATTCCGAGGCCGATGCGGTTGCCGCCCACAACCAGCAGCTCGCCAACATCAACCAGCAATACGCGTCGCTCAAGCAGCACTATGATGCGATGGTCGCCAGCCAGTCGGCGAGTGCGACTGCCACCGATCAGGCGCAACAGAATCTGCAGCAGAAGCTCGACGCCGCCCAGCAGCAGCTGTCGACTAATACCGGCGACGTCGCGCAACTTAAGAAGTCGATCGACGAATTGCGCGCCAATCTGAAGCGGTCGGAGCAGGCCCGCACCGTCGAGGTCGTACATGCGCATCAGCTCGAAGACGCGATGCAGGCCCTCACGGCGCGCGCCAATCTTCTGAAGGCGATTGCCGACAGCAAGGACGAACAGCTCGCGAAATTGCGCGCCCAGCTTGCCAAGCCGAGCAACGAACAGCTGGGTGCCGTCCCGCCGACGAGCACGCCGGCGGCGAATCCCGCCTCTGGTGCGCTGCTGACCGACCCGCAAAAGCACAGCGCGCTCGTTCCCGATACGATTGGCGAAGGCGCCAACCTCGCTGTGCCGGCCCCGCAGGTCGCGCAGCTTGAGACCCCGAGCGACGCGCGTCATCCGACGAACAAGCTTGAGCAGATTCTGGCCTCGACGGGCGTCGACATCGACAAGATCATCCGGCATATCAGCCCGCAATCCGGCGCCGCGATGGGCGGTCCGTTCGTCTCGCTCGACAGCATGCGTAGCTCCGAGGCCGAACAACGCCGCGTCGCCGCGCTGCTCAAGGTCGCCAAGCTGCTGCCGTTGCGGCCCCCCCTCGACGTTCGCTATGGCATCGGCAGTCCGTTCGGCCCGCGGCGCGATCCGTTCGACGGCCGCGAGGAATTCCACACCGGCATCGATCTCGATGCGCCGTATCGCACGCTGGTCTACAGTACGGCTCCGGGCGTCGTGATCTTCACGGGCTGGAAGGAAGGATACGGCCGCACGATCGAGATCGATCACGGCCACGGCATCGTGACCTTGTACGCCCATCTCCACCGCATCCTGGTGGCCCGCGGCGAGACCATCGCCGCGCACGTCAAAATTGCCCAACTGGGTAGCACGGGCCGCAGCACCGGCCCGCATCTCCACTACGAAATCCGCCTCGACGGCAGACCGGTCAATCCCGAGAAGTTCCTGGAGGCTGGCAAGAATGTGGTTCAAGCGAGCGCACACTAAGCCGGTTGGTCACGTCTTCGCCGGCGGCGAGAGCCGGCGCACGGTGCCATCGATTCTTAGCGCCGGGCTCAAGCTCGAGGGCGATATCGTAAGCGACGGCGAGGTCCATATCCTCGGCCACCATTCAGGCAACATCGTCGCGCGCCGGGTGACGATCGGCGAGGGCGGTGCCGTCACGGGCACGGTCGAAGCCGAAAGTGTCGTGATCAACGGCACGCTGTCGGGCCGTTTGTCGGCTACCGGCGTTGTGCTCGGCCGTGCCGCCTCGGTCACGGCCGATATCGTCTATGTGCAGATGCGGGTCGAACCGGGGGCCTCGTACGAAGGCTACAGCCGCCGCGTCGAGACCATCGACACCTTCGCCGCCGAGCAGATGCAGCTTTCGCCGCCGTTGCGGCAGCAGATCGAGCGGTTGCGCACGCCGCACGCCGAGGTCGCCGGCAACGCCGCCTAGCTGTTTAGTCCCATGGTGTGATGGTATGATTGATCGTACCAACATCGACAAGGAAGCACTATGGGACAGGTCCTTCACGGCAGCGCCACGACCACGCACGCCGTCCGAGCGGCAATACAGCGATCGAAAGCTTCGATCCAGGCATTGAGCGAACGCCACGGGGTGAACCCCAAAACGGTGATGAAGTAGAGGAAGCGCGACTTCTTCCATGACGCGCCGATGGGGCCTAAGGACGCACGCTCGACCGTACTTTCAATGGAGGAGGAGGCGCTGATCATCGCCTTCCGCAAGCATACGCTGCTGCCGCTGGACGACTGCCTCTACGCGCTTCAGCCCACCATCCCCCATTTGACCCGATCGAGCCTGCACCGGCTGTTTCAGCGCTACGAGATTAGCCGCCTGCCGAGTGTCGAAGGAGACAAGCCGCGAAAGAAGTTCAAGACCTACCCGATCGGCTACATCCACATCGATATCGCCGAAGTGTGGACGGAAGAGGGCAAGCTTTACATGTTCGTTGCCATCGATCGGGTGAGTAAGTTCGCCTTCGCCGATCTGCACGAGCGGGCGACACGGCGTATCGCGGCCGACTTCCTGCGCCGGCTGATCGAGCTTGTGCCCTACAAGATCCACACCGTGCTCACCGACAACGGCACCCACTTCACCACCCTAGGAAACAAACATTCGGCCGCTCAGGACATCAAGCTGGCGATCCAAAATGGAGAACAGTTCTGGGCCCATTCGTTCGAACTCGCCTGCGCACAGAACGACATCGATCATCGGCTCACCAAGCCGAACCATACAAGGACCAACGGTCAGGTCGAGAGAATGAACCGCACCATCAAGGAAGCAACCGTGCGCCGCTCCTACTACGAAAGCCACGACAGGCTACGGACCCACTTGGCAACCTTCCTCGATGCCTACAACTTCGCAAGACGTCTCAAGACCCTAAATGGTCTGACGCCCTTTGAGCATGTTTGCAAAGCCTGGACAGAGCAGCCCCAACGCTTCAGGCTCAGCCCCGTCCCTCACGTGGCGGGACTAAACATCTAGCTAGCCGGCGCCGCGCTCGATGGCGCTGACGAACATTTCCCGATCGACATTGCCGCCCGACGCGACGACTGCGACGCACTTGCTGGCGCAGTCTAACTTGCCGGATAGCACCGCGGCTAGCGCCGCGGCTCCGCCCGGCTCCAGAACCAGCTTGAGGTCGGCGAAGGCGACCGCCATGGCACGACGGATGTCGTCGTCGCCGACCGCCACGCTGCCGGCGAGGTGACGGTGCGCGATGGCAAAGGGTAGCGCGCCCGGCATCGGCGCAAGCAGGCAGTCGCAAATCGAGCCGGTCGCGGACTCGTTGGCGACGCGGCGCCCGGCGGCGAGCGAGCGGCGCATATCGTCGAAATTCTCTGGCTCCGCGGCGTAAACGCGGATCGCCGGACTCATGGCGGCTAGGCCAAGGGCGATGCCGCCGACCAGTCCACCGCCACTGCAAGGCGCGACGACGGCATCAAGCATGCAGCCGAGGTCGGCGGCCTGGCGCGCGATCTCGAGTCCGACCGTGCCCTGGCCGGCAATGACGCGCGCATCGTCGAACGGGGGGACCAGCGTCGCGCCGCGCTCGCGCGCGATGCGCTCGGCAATCGCTTCCCGGCTGTCACGCTGGCGGTCGTATGGCACCACCGTCGCGCCGTAGGCGCGCGTGTTCGCGGTCTTGATCGCCGGCGCGTCGGCCGGCATGACTATCGTCGCCGGCATGCCCAGGCGTTGCGCCGCCGCCGCCACCCCCTGGGCGTGGTTGCCCGAAGAAAAGGCGACGACGCCGCGCCGACGCGCCTCGGCATCGAGCGACAGCAAGGTATTGAGGGCGCCGCGGAATTTGAACGAGCCGGTGCATTGCAGGTTCTCGGCCTTGACGAGGATGCGGGCGCCGATCCGGGCATCGAGCGCCGGCGACGATAGCAAGGGTGTTATGACCGCCTGACCGGCAAGGCGATGCGCGGCCGTCTCGATCTCGGCAAGGCCCGGCAGCGGCAATATGGCGTCGTCGGCCATTGCTAGAGTCCGAGAATCTCCGGCAACGCGTCGAGACGTTCGATCTGGGCAACCGGTCCCGCCGGCAGCCGCTCGACTTTCTGGCCCGAACGATTGATCCAGACCGCCTTCATGCCGAAGGCGCTGGCGCCGGCGACATCCCAACCGTTCGACGAGACGAAGCAGATACGCGCCGGCGTGACGCCAAGTCGATCAACCGCGAGTTGATAGACTTTGGGATGCGGCTTGTAGACCCCGACCGCCTCGACCGACAGGATCGGGTCGAGAAGCTTGCTGAGGTCGGCCGACTTAACCGCGGCGGCGAGCATCTCGGGCGAACCGTTGGACAGGATGGCTGCCGGCCGCTTTGCCCGCTGCAGTGCCGTGAGCGCATTGCCGGCATCCGGATAGGCCGACAGCTCGCGATAGAGTTCCATCAAGCGCGCCTTGAGCGCCTCGCCAGAAATGCCGAGCGCGTCCATCGCGTAATCGAGCGCTTCGCCCGTAACCTGCCAGAAATCGGCGTGTCGGCCCATCAGGCTGCGCAGCCAGGTATATTGCAACTGCGCCGTTCGCCATTGCGCGGCGAGCGCTTCGGCCTTGTCTCCCAAGGCGTCGGCGCAACGCTTCGCGGCCGAGCCGACGTCGAACAACGTGCCGTAGGCGTCGAAAACGCAAGCGTCGATCGCGCCGAGCTTTGGATGGGCCATCTCAGCGCTTCAAATCGCTGGCGAGCGTGAACGTGAAGCCGGTTTCGCCGAGGCGCAGCCGGTAGATTTGCAGGTTCTCGAGCACGCGTTGCACATAATTGCGCGTCTCGGCATAGGGGATGGACTCGATCCAGTCAATCGCGTTCACCCCGGCCGCGCGCGGATCGCCGTAAAGGCTCATCCACTCCTTCACATGCGCCGGTCCGGCGTTGTAGGCAGCGATCGCCAGCACGTACGAGCCCGAGAATTCCGCCAGCAGTTGATCGAGATAGGCGCGTCCAAGCGTGACGTTGTAGCGCTGGTCGGTCGTCAGCCGCTTTTGCGAAAACCGCAGGTGCAGAGCTTTAGCGATGAGGCTGGCGGTATGCGGCATCAGCTGCATCAGGCCGCGCGCGCCGGCCCGGCTGACCGCCGCGTGCGCAAACGCGCTTTCTTGCCGTGTCATGGCCAGCAGCAGCGGCGTCTCGACATTGCCGCCCTCCGGAAGCCGCGGAATCGGGTAGCCCTCGGCAATGAGATTGACGCCGGCATGGCTCGCGCGCTTGGCGGCTTCGATCTCCAGATCTGAGCGGTCGATCTCGCGCGCCAACCGCGCCATCAGCATGTATTGCCCCGGCGTGACTATGGCATCGCAAAGGCGCCGGAAAAAGGGCGTGACGTCGTCGTCGGCGCCGGCTTGGGCGAGATCGCGCGTGAGGCGCACCAGCTCCCGTCGGTTGAACGCATTGATCTCGGCCGCCGATGGTTGCGGCTCGTGCCTGAGACGAGCCGGCGTGACGTCCGGCATCGCGGCGGCAAGCTGGCCATAATAGGTGGTGAAATGCTCGGCCGCGGTGCCGTACCACGATGCCGCGAGTTGACGGTAACCCATGGCATCGGCGGCGCGGCCCGCCCAGTAGGCGCCGCGAGCGATGGTGATCGGCAGAGTTCCGGCATCGTAAAGCTTCACGAAATGGGCATACGCGACGTCGGGTTCGTTGAGAAAGCGCAACGCGATCCAGCCGGCCAGAAACTCGAGCTCGGCGAAGCTTTGTCCGCTCGACGCCTGATGCTGTTCGGCGACGCGAAAGGCGATGCCCGGCTGCCCCATCGCCAGTGCGCGGCGCGCCATGATCTCGCGTTCGTTCGCCCATTGCTCGGCATGCACCGGGTCCGGCGGTGCGACGACCAGAAGATCGAGCGCGCCGTCGTCCAGATTCTTGAGCCGACGCCAGCGGATACGGTCGTACAGCAAGCCGGGATCGTCGCGATAGGTTGACGGCACGCGATCGACGAGGCTGTCGGCGTTACCGGCGAAGGTCATCAGCGCCAGACGCGCCTCGGCGACGGCGCGCGGCCCGGACGGCACCAGCGGCAGCATGCGCTGCGCGGCCGCGACTTGGCCGTGCCACAGCAACCGATCGAGCCGCTTCTCGTGGTCTTCGACGCGCAAGACGTTGTGGTAGTGTTGGAACATCGACTTCTCGTCGAATGCCGAGAAGTCGCCGCCGATCCATACCGCGCGGATCAGCGCGCGCGCCTCGTCGCCCCGCCCCACCGCCATCCACAAATCGGCTTGTCGCAGCTTTCCCGCCACGGTGATCGGTGGATGTTTGGCGAACCAGTCGGCGAGCGTGCCATCGGGCACGCCGTTCATCGCTTCTTCGGCGGACTCCTCGAGCGCGACCTGTCCGGGCCAGTCGGGGTGGGCGGTGATGAAGCGAGTGATCTCGCCGAAGCTCGCGCCATTGGCGCCGTGGATGATCGCCAGCCAGTGCAGCGCCTCGCGCGGCAGCGGATTGCGCGCCATCGCCGCGTCGCGCGCCGCCGCTTTCCAGTTGTTCTTTTGCGCGTCGGCGAACGCGGCGTGGTAGAGTCGCTTGTCGTTGCCGGAGAGGGCTTGGGCGTGCGTGATGCCCGCGCCCAGCAGCGCGCTGGCAATGGCGACCGCTAGGCAGGCGCGCAACCGGTCCTTCGCGACGAAATCCAAGTGGGTCTCCCCACCGGGATATTAGCGGCCGCGGCTGCGGCTGTCAGGTGCGGACGCGCCGCGGGCGGGCGATGATTGCCCTCGAGCACGGACGGGCGCTATTTTGGTTAATGATGCGGTCCGCAGGGGTCGCGTCGCGGGAGAGTGGCATGTTCAAGGGTTCGCTGGTCGCGCTCATCACGCCGTTCCGCAACGGGGCGGTCGATGAAAAGTCGTTCCAGGGGTTCGTCGACTGGCAAATCGCGCAAGGCACGCATGGCGTCGTCCCCTGCGGCACGACCGGCGAATCGCCGACGCTGTCGCACGCCGAGCACAAGCGGGTGATCGAGCTTTGCGTCGAAGCCGCGCGCGGCCGCGTGCCGGTCATTGCCGGTACGGGCTCGAACTCGACCGCCGAGGCAATCGAGTTGACCCAGCACGCCAAGAGGGCAGGGGCGGATGCGGCGTTGGTCGTGACGCCCTATTACAACAAGCCGACGCAGGAAGGCCTGTATCGGCATTACAAGGCGATCAACGACGCCGTGGACCTGCCGCTGCTGATCTACAACATTCCCGGCCGCTGCGTGGTCGATATGACGGTCGATACCATGGCGCGGCTTGCCAAGCTGCCCAATATCGTCGGCGTCAAGGATGCAACCAACGATTTGGCGCGTCCGCTCAAGACGCGCGCGACCTGCGGCGACGCGTTCTGCATGCTGTCGGGCGAGGATGCGACCGCATTGCCCTATCGCGCCAACGGCGGCGACGGGTGCATCTCGGTCACGGCGAATGTCGCGCCGCAGGCTTGCGCGGAGATGCACGAGGCTTGGGAAAAAGGCGACGCCGCCGGTGCGCAGAAGACCAATATGCGTCTCGCAGCCCTGCACGACGCGTTGTTCGTCGAGACCAGCCCGGCACCGGTCAAGTACGCGGCTTCGCTGCTCGGCAAGTCGTCGCCCGAAGTGCGGTTGCCGCTGGTGCCCGCGTCGCCGGCGGCGCAGGTGCGCGTCAAGGACGCGATGCGCTCCGCCGGTCTGCTGAACTGACGCGTCGATGGCGTTGCGGGGAGACGAAAAGTACGTCGCGCAAAATCGGCGTGCCCGTCACGACTACGCGATCCAAGAGACGCTCGAGGCCGGCCTGATGCTGACCGGCACCGAGGTCAAGGTGTTGCGCGCCGGCCTGGCCAGCATCGCCGAAGCCTATGCCGCGGAAAAAGACGGCGCGGTCTATCTGCTGAACGCGCATTTTCCCGCCTATCCCGCGGCACGCGTCAATCACGAGCCGCGCCGGCCGCGCAAGCTGCTGTTGCGCAACCGGGAGATCGCGCGGCTGTTGGGCGCCGTGAAGCGTGAAGGTATCACGTTGGTGCCGCTGTCGATCTACTTCAACGAGCGCGGCCGCGCCAAGCTGGCGCTCGGCGTTGCCAAGGGCAAGCGCAAGGCGGACAAGCGTGAAGCCGAGAAGGAGCGTGATTGGCAGCGCTCGCGCGCCCGGCTCTTGCGCGAACGCGGCTGAACCGCCACGGCCTATGCGAGAGCGAGCCGCTGCCGCAACCCGGCGAAAACCGTCTCGAACATCGACGGGGTGAGCTGACCAGTATTGGTGTTGTAACGCGAGCAGTGATAGCTGTCGGCCAGGGTCAGGCCGCCTGGCAACTCGTGCACCGCGCCGTGAGCAAACGGAAAGCGCGCACGTTTCTGTGCTCGCGCGGCGAGCACCGCCTGGTGTGCAATCTGACCCAGTGCGAGAACCGCCGCGAGCCGCGGCATCGCTGCGATCTCGGCGGCGAGGAAACCGCCGCAAGTCCGGATTTCCACGGTCTCTGGCTTGTTGGCGGGCGGTACGCAGCGGACTGCGTTGGTGATTCGGCAGCCGATCAGCGCCAGGTCATCGTCTGCACGCGCATCATAGGTGCCGCGCGCGAAGCCGAATTTCGTTAGCGTGCCGTACAACAGCACGCCGGCATAGTCGCCGGTAAAAGGACGCCCAGTGCGGTTGGCGCCTTTGAGGCCAGGCGCCAGGCCGACGATCAAGAGCCGCGCGCCGAGGCCGCCGAAGGACGGCACCGGAGCATTGTACCACGACGGCTCCGCAGCGCGCTGAGCGGCACGGAACGCCGCGAGACGCGTGCAGAGGGCGCAGTCCCGTCCGGGCGTGTCCGGACCCGAAGCCGCGTTCACGCCTCGCTGTCGCTCATCTGGTTGAAGGTTTGCGACCGCGGTGGCGCGTCCTCGCGGTGACGCATGATCTGCGGCGCGAGGTCCTGCAACTCGATGAACATGTCCGCCTGACGGCGCAATTCGTCGGCGACCATCGGCGGCACCGAACGGATGGTCGACACGACCGTGACGCGGACGCCCTTTCTTTGAACCGCGTCAACCAACCGGCGGAAATCGCCGTCGCCCGAAAACAACACGATGTGATCGATATACTGCGCCATTTCCATCACGTCGATGGCGAGCTCGATATCCATGTTGCCCTTGACCTTCCGGCGGCCCATGGCGTCGGTGTATTCCTTGGTCGGCTTGGTGACCATGGTGTAGCCGTTGTAGTCGAGCCAATCGACCAGCGGGCGAAGCGGCGAGTACTCCTGATCCTCGATGAGCGCCGTGTAATAAAAGGCGCGGATCAGGCGGCCCTTCTCGCCGAACATCTGCAACAGTCGCTTGTAGTCGATATCGAAGCCCAAGGCCCGTGCGGCGGCATGGAGATTGGCGCCGTCGATGAACAATGCAATTCTTTCTTCGGGATAAAACGTCATGTGGTACTCCACGCAATGACACCAAAACTATGCCGCGCATTTGAACGCCGCCCGACGGGGGGCGTCAAGTTGCTGCGGCCGCTGCAACGGCGTCGCAAATGATCTTCGTTGCCTTGGGCGCAAACCTGCCGAGCAATGTCGGTCCCCCACGCGCAACTTTCGAAGCGGCTCTGGTTTCCCTTGCACAGGAAGGCGGCGAGATTGTGGCGCGGTCGCGCTTTTACCGCAGTTCTCCCGTGCCGAAATTGGATCAGCCCGATTACCTCAATGCGGTCGTCGCCGTCGCCAGCGAACTGGATCCGGTCGCGCTGCTTGCCGTGCTCGCCGGCATCGAAACGCGCTTCGGCCGCCGCCGCGGCGCGCCGAATGCGGCGCGGTCGCTCGATCTCGATTTGGTTGCCTATAATAACTTGGTCCGCGACGTCGCTCCCGTTCTGCCGCATCCGCGGATGCACGAGCGCGTCTTTGTGCTGCTGCCATTGGCTGAGATCGCTCCGACCTGGCGTCATCCGCGCCTCCAAGTGCCGATTGCCGAGCTTATTCAGGCGTTGACGCCAACCGTCCGCGCCGATATCCGGCCGGTGTCGGCCGATTGACTTCGAATTGCGATCGTCTCAGAACTAAGACAGACGATCATAACCGATTTCCTTCGGCGCCAGGCGAGGCCTCATGCCGATACCATCATCCCGGCCTCTCCCGATGGTTTCCGCTGCGGATGCGCCCAGCGCCTATGCCAAGGGAGCGCTGTTCGGCTTGGCCATCGGTTATGCAATGGATGGCTTTGATCTCCTCATTCTCGGCTTCATGCTGGGCGCCATCCGCAACGAGCTGGGATTGAGCGGCCCGCAAGCCGGCTCGCTCTTCACTTTCACGTTACTGGGCGCAGTCACCGGCGGCCGGTTTTCATGTTTTGTCAGATCGGCGCCGCGGTCATGGTCTTGGTGTTCTCGTGGCTAACATCGCCTTACGCGCTGCTGGTCGGCGGCGTGGCGATGGGGTTCTTCATCAACGGCATGCTGGGCGGCCTCGGTGCGCTGATGTCGGAGCTTTATCCGACGGCTGCGCGAGCCACAGCACAGAACGTCTTGTTCAATCTCGGCCGCGGGGTTGGCGGCTTCGGGCCGTTCGTCGTGCCGATCCTCGCCGCCCGCTACTCGTTCCCGATCGCAATCGCCTTGCTGGCGGTCATTTACTTGATCGAGCTCGCCGCCACCGTGCTCCTGATACCTGAGCGCAAGGGCGTTCCGCTCGAATAATCAGGGCCGCGGGTGCCGCCGAAGCGACGTGACGGACCGGTTCCATCTGGGTATGGTGTTGCCGTTCCGCACGCGTAAGATGCGGACGGCGAGGGGAGCGTGGACGCACGCCGCAAGGAGATCGGTCGGCGGCTCAAGGCCTATCGGAGGGGCAGCGGCCTGAAGGCTGAAGAAGTTGCCCATCGGCTGAACATCTCCCGCTCTGCACTCTATCGTATGGAGGCAGGCGAGATCGTCAAAATCGAGTCGCTGGACGCACTGGCCGACGTGCTCGATACCTCGCTTGCGTCGTTGCTTGGGGTCGGCGTCGAGTATTATTCCAAGGCGGGCGCTTATTTCGAACGCATGCGACAGCTCGAAGCCGGCGCCGACCGGATTATTGCCCGCTTCATGCCAGTTTCCTTCCTGATCACGACCGCGGAATACGGTCGACACCTGCGCCAGATGCTGATCGAGGCCTTGCCGTCCGATGAGCGGCAGCCCGAAGCCGTTGCCGAGATCGAGGCTATTATGGCCATCCTCGGCGCGCGCAAATCGGCGCACAAGCCGCACATTGTCGCCTTGATGTCGGTTCCAGAGGTCGAGCGGTTTCTCCGGCTCGGCGTCATCGGGCGTTTCGGGTTGCCTGGCGGAGAATGGGCGCGTCGGCGTATCGCGGCTCGGCGCGAAATCAAGAACATCACGCGCCTTCTGTCGGATCCGCGGCCCGGCATCGAAGTCGGCTTGGTCGACGAGATGCTGCCTAACATGGCGTTCCAGCTTTTTCAATCGAAGAAGGAGACTGTCCTCGCTCTCAGTCCTTTCCGCATCTGCGAAATTCCGAACATCCGCTATGGCGTCGCCATGGTGACGGCGGCGCCCAAGGCCGTGGCGCTTTACGAGAAACTTGCCACCGATCTATGGCGCCACGCCCTCAAGGGGCGGGAGGCTGCGGCCAGGCTGACCGAGGTGATGACGCGGACCGCGGGCAACGACCTGGCTGAAATGCCCTTGACTCGCGCATCGCCGCGCCTCAGAAATTCGCGCCACTAGCCGGACGGATTCAAGCCCATGAATTTCGGCGCGACGTTTCCCGACCGCGAGCTCATTCAACAGATTACTTCGCGGATTTTGCTCGAGGTCGGCGCGGTCAACTTCAATTCGACCACACCGTTCATCTTCACGTCGGGTTGGGCCAGCCCGGTTTATATCGACTGTCGTCGGCTGATTTTCTATCCGCGCGTGCGCGAGACCTTGTGCGAGTTCGCCACGTCTACCATCCTGCGCGAGGTCGGTTTCGAATCGATCGACGTGATTGCTGGCGGCGAGACCGCCGGCATCCCCTTTGCCGCGTGGATTGCGGATCGGCTGATGCTGCCCATGCAATACGTGCGCAAGAAGCCGAAGGGTTTCGGCCGCAATGCGCAAATCGAGGGCGATATCCGCGAAAACGCGCGCACGCTGCTGGTCGAGGACTTGACGACCGATGGCCGCAGTAAGGTCAATTTCTGCAAAGCGTTGCGCCAGGCCGGCGCGATTGTCGAGCACACCTTCGTCATTTTTCACTACGGCATCTTCCCCCAGAGCGAGCAGCTCATGGCCGAAATCGGCGTGAAGCTTCATTCGCTCGCCAACTGGTGGGACGTGCTCAAGGTCGCGAAGTCCGAGGGCCGGTTCGATGCGCCGACGGTGCGCGAGGTCGAGAAGTTCCTGAACGATCCGGTGAGCTGGTCGGCCGCGCATGGCGGCGCATCGGAGCTGCCGTCAGCTTAGCGTTTCCTTAACCATAAACGCGTGGCCCTCACGCGAAATTAAGAAAATCGCCGTTCAATGCCGCCGACCCGGCCTCTTGCCGGTTAGCGAGGCAATTTCGCATGCGTATCTCCGTATTCGGCATGGGCTATGTCGGGACGGTCTCGGCGGCCTGTTTTGCCGAACTCGGTCACGACGTTGTCGGCGTCGACGTCAATCCCGCCAAGATCGAAATGATCAACCGCGGCCTCTCGCCGGTGGTCGAGGACGGCCTCGACGAGGCCGTTTCTACGGCGGTCAAGGCGGGCCGGCTGCGCGCGGCGGTCGATACCCAAGAGGCGGTTTTGCACAGCGACGTCTCGCTGATTTCGGTGGGTACGCCGATGAGCCGCACCGGCGCGCCGATGCTCGACGCGCTCGACGCCGTCGCCGGCGATATCGGGGCCGCGCTCCGCCATAAGAACGGCGGCCACACGGTCGTGCTGCGCTCGACGGTGCCGCCGGGCACCACCGAAGGGCGCATGCTGCCGATGCTGGCGGCGAAATCCGGTCGTGATGGCGACAATGGCATCTCCGTCGCTTTCAATCCTGAGTTCCTGCGCGAAGGATGCTCGGTCCGGGATTTCCGCAATCCGCCTTTCACCATCGTCGGCGCCCCCAGTGCGGCCGGTTATGAAGCGGTCGAGGCGCTCTACCGCGGCCTCGACGCGCCGTTCATTCGCACGACGACCGGCGTGGCGGAATCGGTGAAATGCCTGTCCAACGCATTTCACGCGGTCAAGATCGCTTTCGCCAATGAGGCGGGCGTGCTGCTCAAGAGCCTCGGCGTCGACGCGCAGGAGACGATGAAGGTGTTTTGCGCCGATCGCCAACTCAATATCTCGCCGGCCTATCTCCGGCCGGGCTTCGCCTTCGGCGGATCGTGCCTACCCAAGGACGTCTCGGCCTTGGTTGCCCTGGCAAAGGCCGGCGATATTGCTCTGCCGTTCCTGTCCAGCGTGATGCCCGCGAACGACGCGCATATCGATCGCGCGCTCCAGGCGATCCTCGACGAGGGCCGTCGCAAGGTCGCCCTCCTGGGGCTTGCTTTCAAGCCCGGCACCGACGATCTGCGCCATTCACCGTTTGTCTATTTGGCCGAGCGGCTCATCGGCAAAGGCTACGATCTGGCGATCTTCGACCGGAGCGTCAACGCCAGCAAATTGCTCGGCAAGAACCGCGAATTCATCGAGCGCGAGATTCCGCATTTCGATCGGCTGCTGATTGCCGATTTGCACCGCGCCCTCGACGGTGCGGGCATGATCGTGATCGGTCATGCCAGCCGCGAGGATATCGCCGTGCTCGAAGCCGAACATGGCGGCCGACCGATCCTGGACCTTCAGGGCGTGCCGGTTCTGGCGCAACTACTGGGCGCGCATTACCGCTCGCTCTGTTGAGGTCAACGATGGCGCGGCCGCGACTGCTCTTCGTTTCGCCGCAGTTCCTGTTCCCGGCCGATGCCGGCGGCAAAATCCGCACCGGCGGAATCCTGCGCGGCATGAAGGGCGGTCACTTCGAGATCACGCTGGTCTCGCCGGCGAGCGCCGAGCAGCCGCGCCGGTTCGCGCGTGAGCTGAGCGAGGTCTGCGACCGATTTCTGTTCTGGCCGGCGCCGCGGCACGGCAGGATCGTCGGCGCGGTGATGCGGTTTGCCGCGCTGGCGTCGCGACTGCCGCTTTCGGTGGCGCTTGACCGTTCGCGTGCCGCCACGTCGCTGATCGCCGATGCGCTGGCGACGCGGCCCGACGTGGTGGTGGCCGATTTCGTCCACGCCGCGGTGCTGTTCGATCGCATCCCGCGCGACCGCTCGGTCGTGTTCACGCACAACGTCGAGGCGGAAATCTTCGCGCGCCACGCGCAGACGGCGGCCAATCCCCTGGCGCGCACCATCTGGGGCGCGCAGCGCCGCAAGATGGCAGAATTCGAAGCCCGGCATCTGCCGACTTTTGCCAAGGTCATCGCCGTCTCGGAACGCGATCTCGGCTTCTTTCTCGAAACCTACGGCGTGCGCGGCGCCGAGGTCATTCCGACCGGCGTCGATTTCGATTATTTCGGCGCGATGGCCTCGCCGCCAGTATCGGCGGTCGCGCCGCGCGGCGGCCATCTTATCTTTACCGGCTCGATGGACTGGCCGGCCAATATCGACGCGATCCAGTATTGCATGAACGAGATTTGGCCTTTAATCGCAGCGGTACGAGCCGAGGCGCGGCTGACAGTCGTCGGCCGCGATCCACCCAACGCTCTCGTCGACAAGGTACGGGCACGCGGACTCAACTGGCACTTTACGGGGTTCGTCGACGACGTGCGTCCGTTTATCCGCGACGCCGACCTTTATATGGTGCCGCTGCGCGTCGGCGGTGGGACGCGAATCAAGATTTACGAAGCCATGGCCATGCGGCGGCCGGTGGTTTCCACGTCGATCGGCGTCGAGGGGTTGCCGATCGAATCGGGCAACCACTATCGCCGGGCCGATACCGCCCAAGCCTTTGCCGATGCCGTGCTGCAACTGCTGGCGGTGCCAGTGCAGGGCGCCGAAATGGCGGAAAACGCCTATGATTTCATCCTGAAACGATACTCGACCCGCCGGGTCGCCCGGACGTTCGAGGAGATCTGCAAACGCGCCGCCGATACGGCCGGCGACGGACAGGCAACCGGGTCCTTGGCGCTGGCTGGATAATCGGCGGTTGCCGACGCTGCTGTTGCAGTGCAACAGCAGCCCCCATATATTCTAAGATCAATGCGATATTCGGAGATCAGGGTTCATGGCGCGGGTTACGGTCGAAGACTGCATTCTCAAGGTTCCCAACCGGTTCGAGCTGGTGCTGCTGTCGGCCCAACGCGCCCGCGACGTCGCGGGCGGCGCGCCGCTTACCGTCGATCGCGACAACGACAAGAATCCGGTCGTGGCGTTGCGCGAGATTGCCGACGAGACCATCGCGCTCAAGACGCTCGAGGAAAACCTGGTCAAGGGGCTCCAGAAGCACGTCGAGATCGACGAGCCGGTGGAGGATCAGGAGATCGAGCTCGGAACCCAGCTTGGCCTCGGCTCCGACATCGCCCAGGTGCCGGGAACCGAGGGCGCAGCCTTGGCCGACTCGCAAGGCGACGAGGCGGTCGACGAGGACCTCGAAAAGGACGTGCTCGAAGCCGCCGAGGACGAAGCGGTCGGCTTGAATAACGAAGCGTTGCCTGACATCGCCGAAGGCGAAGGCCCCGCCGAAGGCGAAGGCCCCGCCGAAGACGGCCAACCTTGATCGGCGGGAGCGGCGGCGGTTCGTCCGTCGTGCCGCTCTCGGTTTGCCCGGACGCCGACGATAGTGACCGGCGGAGCATTTGGCCATGATGCGTCAATTTGATCTCGTCGAGCGGGTCAAGGCCTACGACCCGTCGGCCGACGAGGACGCCATCAACCGCGCTTATGTGTTTTCGATGAAGGCGCACGGCTCCCAGAAGCGCGCATCGGGCGACCCCTATTTCTCCCATACCGTCGAAGTCGCCGGCATCCTGGCAAAGATGAAGCTCGACGCCGCGTCGATCATTACCAGCCTGTTGCACGATACCGTCGAGGACACGGTCGCGACGCTTGAGGACATCGAGAAGATTTTCGGGCCGGAAATCGCGCGCCTGGTCGATGGCGTGACCAAGCTGTCGCGAATCGAGCTGCAATCCGACCAGACCAAGCAGGCCGAGAACTTCCGCAAGCTCGTGCTGGCGATGTCGGAGGATATCCGGGTCCTGCTGGTGAAGCTTGCCGACCGCCTGCACAACATGCGTACGCTCCATTTCGTCAAGGACGCCGACAAGCGCAAGCGTATCGCCCGCGAGACGATGGAGATCTACACGCCGTTGGCCGAGCGCATCGGCATGAACGCGATGAAGGACGAACTCGAGGATTTGGCATTCGCCGAGCTCAACCCGGAGGCGCGCGACAGCATCAAGACGAGGCTCAACTTCCTGCGCGAAAGGGGCGGCGATCTGGTAAGCGGCATCATCGACGAGCTGCACCAGACGCTGAAGGAAGGGGACGTCGAGGTACAGGTCTCGGGCCGCGAGAAAACGTCGTATTCGGTCTGGAAGAAGATGCAGAAGAAGAATGTTGGATTCGAGCAGCTGTCCGACATCATGGCCTTCCGCGTCGTCGTGCCGAACATCGAGCAGTGCTATCACGCGCTCGGCGTCATCCATAGCAAGTATCCGGTCGTGCCTGGTCGGTTCAAGGACTACATTTCGACGCCCAAGCCGAACAATTATCGCTCCCTCCATACCGGCGTGATCGGTCCGCATCGCCAACGTGTCGAAATCCAGATTCGCACGCCCGAGATGCACGAGGTCGCCGAGCTCGGCGTTGCGGCGCACTGGGTCTACAAACAGGGCGCGCCCAAAACCGAAGGTCGCCAATACCGCTGGCTGCGCGAACTGCTCGACATCATCGAGCACGCACCCGATCCGCAGGAATTTCTCGAGCACACCAAACTCGAGATGTTTCAGGACCAGGTGTTCTGCTTCACGCCCAAAGGCGACTTGATCGAGCTGCCGCGCGGCGCAACGGCCGTCGATTTCGCCTATGCCGTCCACTCGCAAATCGGCGACACCTGTGTCGGCGCCAAAATCAACGGCCGCTTGGTGCCGTTGCGGACGACTCTGGCCAACGGCGATCAGGTCGACATCGTCACCTCCAAGGCGCAGACGCCGTCGCCGACCTGGGAGCGGTTTGTCGTCACCGGCAAGGCACGCGCCCGCATCCGGCGCTTCATCCGCACGCAGCAGCGTCAGCAATATCTCGACCTCGGTAAGGCCATCCTGCAAAAGGCGTTCCGGCAGGAGGGCCATGATTTCGCCGAAAAGGCGCTCGACGAGTTGCTGCCACGGTTCGAGTGCAAGACGCGCGACGATCTCTATGTGGCGGTCGGCGAGGGGATGCATACCGGCCGCGAGGTCGTGCATGCGATCTTTCCGCCGAAGGCGGATGCGCGTTCGGCCAAGGTCGTCCCGCTTACGCCGCGCGGCAAGACCAAGAAGGCGTCGGAGAACGCCGTTCCGATCCGTGGCATGATCCCCGGCATGGCGGTCCATTTCGCGGGGTGCTGCCATCCGCTGCCGGGCGATCGTATCGTCGGCATCGTGACGACGGGCAAGGGCGTGACCATTCACACGATCGACTGCGAAACCCTCGACACGTTTGCGGAAACGCCCGAACGCTGGCTCGACGTCGCCTGGAGCGACGATGGCGATGCTGGGCGCGTTCATGCTGGCCGGATCAGCGTCACGATCGGCAACGAGCCCGGAAGCCTGGGCGGTTTGACGACCGTCATCGGCAAAGGTGGAGGCAACATCACCAACCTCAAAATCACCAACCGGTCGCATGATTTCTTCGAGATTCTCGTCGACATCGAGGTGCAGAACGTGCGCCATCTGACCAACATCATCGCCGCCTTGCGGGCGACGCCGGTGATCAACTCGGTCGAGCGCGCGCGGGGCTGATCGCCGATGATCGAGAAACGGCCGCTGCGTCTCGGCGTGAACATCGATCATGTCGCCACCATTCGCAATGCGCGAGGCGGCGCACACCCCGATCCGGTGCGAGCGGCGAAATTGGCTGCCGCCGCTGGCGCCGACGGGATCACGGCGCATTTGCGGGAAGATCGCCGCCATATTTCCGACGAGGACATCGCCAGGCTCGCGCACGAGATCGATCTGCCGCTCAACCTCGAAATGGCGGCGACGGAAACGATGCTGGCGATCGCGCTGCATCACCGGCCGCACGCCGCTTGCCTCGTGCCCGAACGGCGTCAGGAGTTGACCACTGAAGGTGGCCTCAATGTCGTCGGTACGCGCGATCGGCTCGTGCCCGTTGTCGCGCGACTTGCACAGGCTGGGATTCGCGCATCCTTGTTCATCGATCCCGACGCCAGCCAGGTCCGGGCAGCCGGGGCGCTCGGCGCGCCGGTCGTCGAGCTTCACACTGGCGCCTATTGCGACGCGACCGGCGCCGCGCGCACGCGCGAGCTCGAGCGGTTGCGCCGCGCCGCCGTCGTGGCGGATGAACTGGGCCTTGAGTGTCATGCCGGGCACGGCCTGAGCTTCGAAACCGTCGGTGCAGTGGCGACGATTCCCAACATCGCGGAGCTCAATATCGGCCATTTTCTGGTCGGCGAGGCGATCTTCGGCGGCCTCGACAGCGCCATCCGCCGCATGCGCGCCTTGATGGATCAGGCGCGCAACGACGCGCGCGGCGAAAAGAGCGCCTAGTGATCATCGGCGTTGGCAGCGACCTGATCGATATCCGCCGGATCGAGTGGACCATCGCGCGCTTCGGCGACCGCTTTCTCGATCGGGTCTTTACGCCGGTCGAACGCCAGCGCTCGGAGCGCCGCAGCGACTGGGCCGCGAGTTATGCCAAGCGCTTCGCCGCCAAGGAGGCGTGTTCCAAGGCGCTCGGCACCGGCTTCCGCAAGGGCGTCTACTGGCGCGATCTCGGAGTCGTCAATCTGCCCGGCGGGCGTCCGACTCTGGTCCTGACGGGCGGCGCTCTGGCGCGGCTCGAGGTGATGACGCCGCGGGGGATGACCCCGCGCATTGACGTCACATTGACGGACGAGCCGCCGTTGGCGCAGGCCCTCGTCGTGATCACGGCAGAAACCGTCGAGATCGCGGAGCGCCGCACTTGACTTCCGAATCCCGGCGAGGCTTCATCGTCGCGGCCGCGTCGCCGGTAGCCTTCCCAACGCCGGTTCCGTCAATGTGTTAGTGGATTTCCAGGATGAGCAGCAGAACTTCGGCCCGGGGCTCGAGCGGGCTCGCCGAGACCGCCAAAACGATTGTGTATGCGATCGTCATCGCGCTCGTCATCCGCACCTTCTTTTACGAGCCGTTCAGCATCCCGTCGGGATCGATGATTCCGACGCTTTTGGTGGGCGACTATCTGTTCGTTTCGAAATTCTCCTACGGCTACAGCCGGTATTCGCTGCCGCTTGGCCTGCCGCTCTTCACGGGACGGATCATGTTCACCGCGCCGCATCGCGGCGACGTCGTCGTCTTCAAGCTGCCCAAGGACCCATCGATCGATTTCATCAAGCGCATCATCGGATTGCCCGGCGACCGCGTTCAGATGAAGGACGGCATCCTTTACATCAACGACCAGCCGGTAAAGCGCGAGCGGGTCGGTGTCTATCAGGATCCGGGCAGCGGCGCCACCTATACGGAGTACATGGAGACGCTACCCAACGGCTATCAGCATCCCATACTCCAGCTGCCGGGCACAAACTATCCGCTCGACAACACGCCGGTCTTCACCGTTCCGCCCGATCACTATTTCATGATGGGCGACAACCGCGACAATTCGTCGGACAGCCGCGACCCGTCCAGCGGCGTTGGTTACGTCCCCGCCGAGAATATCGTTGGCCACGCCGTGTTCCTGTTCTTCTCGACCAATGGCTATGCCCATTGGTGGGAGTTCTGGGACTGGCCGTTCACCGTCCGCTACGATCGGCTGTTCACTTCGATTCATTGAGCGGCGGCCGCATCGCGGTGGCGCTCGCACGGCCATGAAATCGGGCGCGCCGGTTGGGATTGGGTCGCCCGAGGTGGCGCTTGGCCATCGTTTCGCAAAGCCGGACCTGCTTGTCGAGGCGTTGACCCATCCGAGCGCAGCGCCGCGCAGCGCGACGGCGCGGCGGGGCTACGAGCGGCTGGAATTTCTCGGCGACCGCGTTCTCGGCCTGATCGTCGCGCAGCTGCTGTGGCAGCGTTTTCCGCAAGACGACGAAGGCGACTTGACGCGACGCCAAGTAGCGCTGGTCCGGCGCGAAACCCTGGCGGCGATCGCGCGCGAAATTGGGCTCGGCGATTGCGTCGTCGTATCGCGCGGTGAAGACGCCGCCGGCGTTCGGCAGAACATTAGCGTCCTGGCCGATGTCTGCGAGGCCCTGATCGCGGCGCTTTATCTCGATGGCGGATTGGCTGCTGCGCAGCGCTTCGTCGAGCGGCACTGGGCACGTCACATCAGCGCGACGCAACCGCCACGCGATCCCAAGACCGCCTTGCAGGAATGGGCTCAGGCGCGCGGCTTGGCGTTGCCGAGCTATGCCGTCGTCGATACCGTCGGCCCGCCGCATCGCCGCCGCTTCACCGTGACGGTGAGCGTCGCGGGCGCCAAGGCAGAGACGGCATCCGGTGCCTCCAAGCGCGAGGCCGAAGCCGCGGCAGCAGCGGTGCTGCTGGCGGCGTTAGGCGAAACCGCATGAGCGACAATGCCGAGACGATCGTGACGCGCTGCGGGCATGTTGCGCTGATCGGCGCCCCCAATTCGGGCAAGTCGACGCTGCTCAACCACTTCGTCGGTTCGAAGCTCGCGATCGTCACGCCCAAGGTGCAGACGACGCGCGCGCGGATGCTCGGCATCGTCGTCGACGGCAACGCGCAGATCATCTTCGTCGACACGCCCGGCATTTTCGCGCCCAAGCGGCGGCTCGAGCGGGCCATGGTCAAGGCGGCATGGACCGGCGCGCACGAGGCGGAAATCGTCGTCGTGCTGGTGGACACTGCCCGCGGGCTCGATCCGGATACGGGACGCATCATCGACGGCTTGCGGTACGCGAACCGTCGTGCGGTCCTGGCGCTCAACAAGATCGACAAGGTGAAACGCAGCGACCTTCTGCCGCTGGCGCAGGCGCTTGATCGGGAAGGGGTCTTCGACCGCGTCTTCATGCTCTCCGGGCTGACGGGCGACGGCGTCGAGGATATCAAGGCCTATCTTGCCAATGTGCTGCCGCGCGGGCCATGGCTTTATCCGGAAGACGAGATCACCGACGTGCCGCTGCGCTTACTGGCGGCCGAGGCGACGCGTGAACAGATTTTCCGCCAGCTTCATCAGGAGTTGCCTTATTCGGCGACGGTCGAGACCGAGAAATGGGAGGATCGCCCGGATGGCAGCGTGCGCATCGACCAGATCGTTCACGTTGCGCGCGAAGGGCAGAAGGCGATCGTGCTTGGTCGCGAGGGCCGGCAGATCAAGAGCATCGGCGCCGCGGCGCGCACCGAGCTAGAGGCGATATTCGAGCGCCGCGTCCATCTTTTCCTGCAAGTGCGCGTCACCGAGAACTGGACCGAGGATCGCGAGCGCTACGCCGCCATGCGCCTCGATTTCGACGAATAATGCACTGGACGGACCAAGGCGTCGTCCTGGCGACGCGGCGGCATGGCGAACGCGCGCTGATCGTCGACGTCCTGACCAAGGAACGCGGGCGACACGCCGGGCTGGTGCGGGGCGGGCAGGGGCCGAAGTCGCGCGTGCTCTATCAAATCGGCAACCAAGTGGCGCTGACCTGGTCGGCCCGTCTCGCCGATCACCTCGGCACCTACACGGGCGAGCTGCTGACCGGTCGCGCCGCACGGTTCATCGACGACCGCGCGCATCTCGGCTGTCTCGCCGCCGCGGCCGCGTTGGCCGAGGCAACCTTGCCGGAACGCGAGCCCCATCCGCGGTTCTATGCCGGCATGATCGGGCTGCTCGACGGGCTCGGCCGCGACGACGCCTATCCGGCGCGCTATGTACGGCTCGAGCTCGATTTGCTGGCCGAGATCGGTTACGGCCTCGATCTGTCGCGCTGTGCGGCAACCGGCGCACGCGAAGACCTAACCTATGTGTCGCCGCGCTCGGGTCAGGCGGTTTCGACGGCCGCGGCCGCACCGTATCGCGAGCGACTCCTGCCGCTGCCGGAATTTCTCCTCGATCCCGCGGCGGCGCCAACCCAAGGGCAGATTCTCGACGGCTTGAAACTGACCGGCTTCTTTCTCGATCGCCGCGTCTTCCATCCGCATGGTCGTAAGATGCCCGCTGCGCGCACGCGCTTCGTTGACGTGCTGCGCCGAACGGCTACTCTAGCAGCGCAACGAATCGAGTCGGCATGAAGAAGTCCAATGCCGTTACCGTCGGTGAGGTCCGCGACGTCGCGCTCGCCGACGCGCTGAGCGAGCGGTATCTCTCCTACGCGCTTTCGACCATCATGGCGCGGTCGCTGCCCGACGTGCGCGACGGCTTGAAGCCGGTGCATCGGCGGCTCCTTTATGCCATGCGCCAGCTGCGGCTCGATCCCAAATCGGGCTACAAGAAATGTGCGCGCGTCGTCGGCGACGTCATCGGCAAGTTCCATCCGCACGGCGACGTCGCGGTCTACGACGCGCTGGTGCGTCTGGCGCAGGATTTCGCGCAGCGCTATCCGCTGGTCGACGGGCAAGGAAACTTCGGGAACATCGACGGCGATAATCCGGCGGCGATGCGCTACACCGAAAGCCGGCTGACCGAGGTCGCCGAGGCGCTGCTTGCCGGGATCGACGAGAACACGGTCGACTTCCGGCCGACCTATGACGGCGAGAACGACGAGCCGCTCGTCCTGCCGGCGCGTTTCCCGAACCTGCTGGCCAACGGCGCGACGGGCATCGCCGTCGGCATGGCGACCAGCATCCCGCCGCACAATATCGTCGAGCTGTGCGACGCGCTCATCCATCTGGCGAAGCACAAGCGCGCCGGCATCGGCGACCTGGTCGAACTGATCATCGGCCCGGATTTCCCGACCGGTGGCGTGCTGGTCGAGGACGCCGCCAGTATCAAGCAGGCCTACACCACCGGCCGCGGCAGCTTTCGCTTGCGCGCGCGCTGGAGCGTCGAGAAGCTCGGCCAAGGCACCTACCAGGTCGTGGTCGCCGAGATACCCTATCAGGTGCAAAAATCGCGCTTGATCGAACGCATCGCCCAGCTCTTGGAGGAACGCAAGCTGCCGTTGCTCGCGGATGTGCGCGATGAATCGACCGAATTCGTCCGCCTGGTGCTCGAGCCCAAGAGCCGCAACGTTGAGCCCGCGGTGCTGATGGAATCGCTGTTCCGCGCCACCGAGCTCGAGACGCGCATCGCCCTCAACCTCAACGTTCTCGACAAGGACGGCGTGCCGCGGGTGATGAACCTGAAGGAGGCACTCCAGGCCTTCCTCGATCATCGCCGCGAGGTGCTGCAGCGCCGCTCGCGCTTCCGCCGCGAGGCGATCGCGCATCGCGGCCAGGTCCTCAAGGGCCTGATGATCGTCTATCTCTACATCGACGAGGTCATCCGCCTCATCCGCAATTACGACGACGCCAAGGAGCGGATGATGAAGCGCTGGCACCTGACCGCGCTGCAGGCCGACGCCATTCTCGACATGCGCCTGCGCGCCTTGCGCAAGGTCGAGGAGATCGCCATCCGCACCGAATTGAAAGAGCTCGCTGCCGAGGACAAGGAGCTCGCCGGGCTGCTCGCTGACGAGAAACGTCAGTGGAAGCGCATCGGCGAGGAGCTCGCCGATATGCGCAAGGAGTTCGGCCCGACGCAGCTGCTCGGCAAGCGCCGCACGACGCTCGCGGCTGCCCCAACCGCGATGGACGTGCCGCTGGAGGCGCTGGTCGAGCGCGAGCCGGTCACGGTCTTGCTTTCCGCAAAAGGCTGGCTGCGCGCCGCCAAGGGCCATGGTCTCAAGCTCGACACCGTCAGCTACAAGGAAGGCGATGGCCCGCGCTTCGCTCTGGAAGCGTTCACCACCGACAAATTGCTGGTGTTCGCCACCAACGGCCGCTTCTACACGCTGGCGATCGACAAATTGCCCGGCGGTCGCGGCAACGGCGAGCCGGTGCGCATGATGGTCGATCTGCCCAACGAATACGACGTGGCTTCGGTGCTCGTCTACAAGCCGGGCGAGAAGATTCTTCTCGCCGCATCCGACGGCCGCGGTTTCATCGTGCCGGCCGACGAGGTGCTAGCCCAGACACGCAACGGCAAGCAGGTGATGCGGCCGGGCAAGGGTGCGGCCGCGCGCGTCTCCGTGCCGGTCGCCGGCGACCACGTCGCGATCATCGGCGAGAACCGCAAGCTGGTGATCTTTCCGCTCTCTGAGGTGCCCGAGCTCAACGCCGGCCGCGGCGTCATATTGCAGCGCTACCACGACGGCGGCCTCAGCGACGCCAAGACCTTCAAGCGTGCCGACGGACTGAGTTGGAAATCGGGCGACCGCGTTCGCACCGAGACCGATCTCCGCGCCTGGCTGGGATCGCGCGCCGCCGCCGGCCGCATCGCCCGCGGCTTCAATGCCGACAACAAATTCGGTTAGGCCATGGCCGCGCCCGAACCCGATCTCACCCTCGACACCAAGGGCCTCAAATGCCCGCTGCCGGTTCTGAAGGCGCGCAAGGCGATGAAGGATTTGAAGGTTGGCGGCGTGCTGCGCGTCCTCGCCACCGATCCCGGCGCGGTCAAGGATTTCGAGCATTTCTGCAAGACCACCGGCGCGCATTTGCTCGATTGCCAGGAACAGGCCGGCGGCGTCCTGGTGTTCACCCTCCAGAAGCCGTAACGCAGCCCGGCGTGGGCTGATCTCGGCAATCTTTACGTCGCCTTTATGCTGCGGCCGTCGAATCGCTCTCGAAATTTAACGCCGCGCGGACCTCATATCCAGGCGCTACCCGCTCCGGAGCACCCGTATGCTCGATGTCATTCTGGTCGCCGCTGGCGTCGCATTCTTCGCGCTGATGTTGGTTTACGTCCTCGCCTGCGAAAAAATGTGAGGCGTCGATGCTCGACAACATTCTCGGCGGGCTCGTGAGCCTGATCATCACTGTCTATCTGGTCGTCGCGCTCGTGCGCCCCGAAAAATTCTGAAAGCTCTCTCATGACCGCCAACGGCTGGCTTCAAATCGCGCTGTTCTGCGTCGTCGTCATCGCCATCACGCGGCCGCTCGGCGGCTACATGAATCACGTCTTCAGCGGCGAGCGCACCTTCCTGCATCCAGTGCTGCGACCGGTCGAGCGCGCGATCTATTGGTGCAGCGGTGTCGACGAGGGCCATGAGCAGCATTGGCTTATCTATGCCGCCGCGATGCTGCTGTTCAGCCTCGTCGGGGTCCTGACGCTTTACGTTTTGCAGCGGTTCCAGGCGATACTGCCGTTCAATCCGGCGGGGCAAAGCGCGGTCGAGCAAAGCCTCGCCTTCAACACGGCGATCAGCTTCATCACCAACACCAACTGGCAGTCGTACGTGCCCGAGACGACGATGAGCGATCTGACGCAGATGGCCGGTCTCGCGGTGCATAAATTTCTCTCGGCCGCCACCGGCATCGCCCTCGCGGTCATCCGCGGCTTCGCCCGGCGCGAAGTCAGGACCATCGGTAATTTCTGGGTCGACCTCACGCGCTGCGCGCCAAGTCCGACGTGCCGGTGATCGTGCTGTCGGTGCGCGGCGACGAGCAGGGCAAGGTCGCGGCGCTCGATCTCGGCGCCGACGACTACATCACCAAGCCCTTCGGCATGGACGAGTTGGTCGCTCGCATCCGCACCGCCCTGCGCCACCGCTTCCAGGCCCAGGGTACACCGCCGCTGTTCGCCGTCGGCGGCGTCTCGGTCGATCTGGTGCGGCGCATGGTCAAGCGCGGCGAGGGCGAGATCAAGCTTTCGCCCAAGGAATATGAGTTGCTGCGGATGCTGGTGTTGAACGCAGGCAAGGTGCTGACCCACCGCCAGATCCTGAACGAGGTTTGGGGGCCGGCGCACGTCGAGGACGCGCAGTACCTCCGCGTCTTTGTGCGCAACCTTCGGCAGAAGCGCGAAAGCGACCCGGCGCGACCGGTTCTGATTTTGACCGAGCCGGGCGTCGGTTATCGCCTGCACGCCCCGGCCTGACCGGGATCGGCCCGCCGTAAATCTTCGCGCCCAAATCCGGCCCATTCCGGGCGCATTGCGTGAAAACCGGTTCATGCGGCACGGCAGCGGCCGTTGCGCTTGAAATTTTCCGCCGCGCGTGGACAAAACCCACCCTTGCCGCCTAGAATAGATAGGCTTCATTGATCGTGGTGAGGTTCCCTATGCGGTACGGCTTCCTGGCTTCGGTTGCGTTTGTGGCTCTGATTGTCGCCGCGCCGGCTTCGTTCGCCTTTGAGATCCAGCCGACGTTGAACAACGCCGCGGCAAGCGCCAATTTCGCCAACAATCCCGACAGCCAGAGCGACGGCATGTCGGCCAACCTCGCGGGCAACAACGGCGGCGGCCCGATCTTCCATTTCGGCAATGGCTCGTTGAGCTTCGGCGGCAACGGCAACGGCGGCTCGAACGGCTACGGCTCGTCGCCGGCCTATCGCGAGCAGTTCATGGGCGGTCCCGGCCAGATCGGCAGCGCCATCTCGCTGCGCTGAATTGGCCGGCCGGCGCCGGTTTGGTGCCGCGCGTTTAATCGAGACGAATCGGCAACCGGCCATGACGCGTGGCGAAATGGCACACGCGGCCAAAGTTTTGCCACGATTTTGCCGCCTCGTTGCCCTTGCCAGTTCGCAATGGGTGCGCATGCTGCCGGGACTGGTCGCGTCCGGGCACGGCCGCGAACGAGTTGAGGAGTTGAGTCATGTTCAGTGGGATTACCGGGCGTCGACGCATCGCCCCGCTGGCCGAACGGCGCGTCGCCGCGCAGCTGCGCGAGGCGCTTGCCGGCTTGCCGGCGCCGTGGGTCGTGCTCGCCAACCGGCGCGCGTCCGGCGCCGACGGTCCGCCTTGGGTCCGCTTCCTTGCGTTGCATCCCGATAAAGGCATCGCGCTGGTCGATACCGAAGCCGCCGAGACGGCGGTCGCGCCGCTCGAGGATTTCCTCGCGCGCACTGGCTTCCCTGCGCTGCAAGCCGGCGCCTTGCCGATCGTGCCAGTCGCGGTCGGCGCCGGCGAAGTCGCCGTCGTCGTCGATCTGTTCGACGCGGCTTTCGCTCCGGCGCGCGCCACGCTGGGCAATCCGAATTGGTGCGAGGCGGTGGTCGAGCTGTTGCTGGCGGCGCCCGATCTGATGCTGGCGCCGCTGCGCCGCGGTGCGCGTCCGGCCGCGCCGGATCTGCCGTTGTTGCAACCCGCGCGCCACGCCGCGCCCGACACCGCGCGCGTCGAGCCGGTGCTGCCGTCGATCGCCGCGCCGCCGCCGCCGGCAAAGCCCGCGCCGCCAGCGGCGGCGTCGGCGCGGACACCGGAAACCATCCGCCTGGTGCCGCGACAGGTCGCGCCCGAGCCGGAATCGCCGCCGGCCGCGGTAGCGAATCATTTTCGCGCGAACCGACGCGTGCGCGAGACCGAGACGACAGCCGAGCCACAGCTCCGGTCGAGTGGCGAGGAGCCGCGTTTCGCGCTCGAGGCCGACGAGCCGATCATTCCCCTGCGCCAGACCCGCGTTGCGCGCGGCCGCCGCGATCCGTCGTTCGGCGCTGGCCCGCGTCGCGCCGATGCGGCGTGGGTTCGTGCGCCTGCGCCGCGGCGTCGCTGGCCGTTGGTGCCGATCGCCGCCGGTGTGTTGCTGGTCGCGGGTGGCGCGTTCGCCTTATGGCATCGCCAGGCGCCGTCGCCGGCAATCGAGGCCACCGCGCCGACGTCGCCGGCACCAACCGCCGCGTCGCTGACTCCGCCGCCGGCGCCGAAACCGGCGGCGCCCGTGCCGACACCCGCGTCGTCGCCGGTGCACGCTGCCGCGGCGCCGCATGTGCCCGCTGCGGCTCCGGCCGCCAAGTTCGACACCGCCGATTTGCCGCGCGCCATGCTCCAGCCGCAGATCGCCGCGCAGCCGCCGATGCCGCTGCCATTGCCGGAGGCCAAGCGCGTGCCGCCGCCGGTCCGCACCGCCGCGCCGATGCCGACGCATACCGCCGCGGCGAAGTCGCAACCGGCGCCGCAATCGGTGGCCGCCGATGCCGAGCTGCCGGCGCCAATTGCCGCCGTACTGCATCCTGGAACCGCGCCGCCGCAACTGCCGGCACCGGCCGCCACCGCGGCGCTGCCGGCTCCCGTGACCGCATCGGCTTCGCCGGCCGCCGGCTCGGCTTTGCCGCCGGGCGGCAGCGTCACGGTCAACGGCGTCACCTATGTCAACGGCGAGCAGCCGCACGCGCTCGGCACTCTCGGCTCGTCGCAGACCACCGCGCTGCCCGCCGCGCCGGCCGCATTGCCGGCCGCTGCGCTGGCGTCGAATGGCCCGGCCGCGCCGGTGGTCGTTCCGTCAGGCGAGGTCGTGATCTCGCGCGCGCCGGCCTCCGCGCCAGACGCGAACAATGCGTCGAGCACGTCGTCTGGCGCCGTGGCCAACGGTCCGCCGCGCGAAGTCGTGATCTCGCGCGCGCCGGCACCGGCGCCCGATGCGCCGTCGCCGGGCGGCACGCAGGCGGTTCCGAGCAACGCCACGCCGCCTTATGCCAGCGGGCTGCCGAACGCGATCCAGGCTACGCCGGTGCCGGGCAGTTCCAGCCCGTAATCAGGCTGTGGAGTTGCCGCCGCGACGGCGCTCAGTGGTGCCAGTCGTGGTCGCCATGCCAGTCGCGGTCGCGATCATGGCCGCCGAAGCCGAAGCTCAGGCCGAAGCCATAAAACGGCGCCGGATAGACGACCGGCGGCGGGGGCGGTGGCGTATAGTAATAGACCGGCGGCGGGTTGGCGATGCAACCATAGCCCTGGGCGTAATAATAGCCGGGCGGGCAGGTGTAATAGTACTGGGCCGGCGCCGGCGCCGCGCCGAGCGCCAAGCCGAGCCCGCCCACGGCCAGCGCCGTCACAAGATTGACGCGGTTCCAAGCGTTGCGCACGGGCGACCTCCGTTCCGAACTTATCCTAACGACAACGGCCGGCCGCTGGCGACTGTTCCCGTGGCGTGAAAATGACATGATCGGCCGACCCGCGTCGGCCGCGCGGCGGCTGGAACCGCCGGGCACGCCGGGTGTTTTGTCGGCGATGTCTCCGGCAATCTGCCGGGACGCTGTCAACCGGGGGCCGTCGCCGCAGCGATGCGGCATGCCGCGCACTTGCCGCCGGATGCGGCCTTGGGCTCTAATCGCGCGCTTACGCTATCCGCCAGGGAGAGCCGTATGATCCGCCTGCTGCGCCTCATGACCGTCGCGCTCGCGTTCGCGTTGGGAATCTCGCTTGCCGCCTGCGCCGCCGTCCAGGGGCAGGAGACCGCCGGTCAATACGTCGACGATTCCGGCATCACCGCCAAGGTCAAGGCGCAGCTAGTCAAGGCGCAATCGCTCAAAGGCTTCGACATCCACGTCGAGACCATGCAGGGCACGGTGCAGCTGAGCGGCTTCGTCGACACCCGCGCGCAAAAGGACCAGGCCGGCACGATCACCCAGGGCGTCACCGGCGTCGTCGGCGTGCAGAACAACATCCTGGTCAAGCAATAACCGGCGTCCGGCGCCGCAACACGCCTCGCCCAGCTTTGAGTAAGGCACGGCCGGCTTCGCCAACTCAAAGCAACCCTCTCCCCATGAAGGGGGAAGAGGGCAGGGTGAGAGGGGGTGAAGCTCCTGGCTGGCGCGCCGCATTGCCCGCCCTACTGCGCCTATAATTGGCGCCGATGCAGACCTGGTGGTTTTCGGCCTGGTCCTGGTCGCTCTCGGCCTGCTCTGGCCGCTGCTCGGTCGGCTCGGTTTCGGCCATCTGCCGGGCGATTTCAGCTATCGCGGCGACCACATCTTGTTCCATTTCCCGCTCGCGACCTTGATCGTCATCAGCCTCGTCCTCACGTTGATTCTCTAGCTGCTCAACCGCTGAGCGGCGGCGCGGATTCGCGCGCCGATATCACGACGATGTCACGAACGCCGCCGCCGGATGTATGCCGGATGCATGAAATCGTACACAACCGCAACGTGCGATATCATACCGACGACCGGTGGTGGGGCATGGTGGCCGATTTCAAATGCTACCTGTTCAACGACCAGGAGCACATCATCAAGCGCTACGATTTGAGCGGCGAGGATCTCGATGCCGTCGTCGCCAATGCGCGCACGGCGCTCGCCGAGGTGGTCGCCGCCAGCCGGTTCGAGCTCTGGCAAGGCGCGCGGCTGCTCTATACCGAGCGCGCCGCCGTTCACGGCATTGTGCGCCCGTCGGCGTTGTAGGGCGTCAGTCGGCGTCCTGCTTTTCGAGACGCTCGGCGAGTTGGACGAGCGCCTTGGCGTGCCGCGTCAGCAGCTGCTTCAGCTTGGGGTCGGCTTCCTGCTTCGCCCGTTCCAAATACGCGCGCGACTGATCGCGCAACACCTTGTGCTCTGCCATGCGCCCTCCATCTGCGGATGGGCGGGAGCGCGCGCCCGCTGACGCGTTCTCGCTGGGTCGCTCCGTTCAAGTTATCTCCAGGCCGGCGCGCCGTCGAGAGATTCGCACGCCCGCGTATCGACTGCGGTTAACGCTGCGTCGGCGGCACCAGCCGCCACAACGCCAGGGCATAGATCAGCACCGCGACATAGAGCGCGACGAAGAACCAGATCGGCAGGTTCAAGAAGATGACGCTGTCGATCCAGCGCGCGATCAGCGGTTGGCGCGACGCGGTCTCGCCGGCGCCCTGCTCGAGCGCCGTCTGCCACAAGGTCAGGAAACAGGCGCGGCCGAACAGCGCCTGAAGCGCAACGACGACCAGCAGCGCCAGGTGCAGCGCGCGCCACCACCGGATCCGCACCCAGCGCCAGTCCCGCCACGCGCCCAGCGGCACGACGATCAGCCCGCAGAGATTGAACGCGATCACCGCGACGTGTGCCGCCAGCACGGCGAGAGCAAGGGCTTGGAGCAGGTTCGGGTTCGTTATGGGCTCACCCGGTGCGCGGTTGCGCCGGCGCCGCCAGCCATTGCCGCAGTTCGATCGCATTGCCGTCGGGATCGGCGATCTCGGCGCGGATATAGCTTGGCGTCGTGCGCGGGCCCCAGCTCGGCGCGACGCCTTTTTTCGCCAACTCGCGCAGCGTGGCCGCCATGTCGTCGACTTCCCACGCCATGGCGTTGTAGCCGGCCCGGCCGCGCTGGTGGTTACGCGGCGTCGGCGGCTCGGCGCGCAAGAGCTCGATCGCCGAATCGTTGAGCCGCAGATAGACCACTTCCTTGATCGGCGGTGCATCGACCGCGATGCGGTGATCCAGTGTGAAGCCCAGCGTTTCGGTATAGAACGTCAGGCTGCGCTCGAAATCCTGCGACACGATCTCGACGTGGTCGATACGTTTCAGCATGGGTGTCGCCTTTCCCGCATGGCGCGTCTCAGTCGCCGATCTTATGACCGCGTTTCGCCGCTGCGATAGCACGATTCTGCTTGGCTGAATCGGTCTGATATGCTGTGCAATTCAAACACTTGAAATGCGCCCGCCGGGAGCCGCCGCGCGGGCGTTTTCGTTTGCGCATCCCCCGCCATGCACCTCCGCATCCAGCAATTCGTCCGCGAATACCTGGTCGATCTGAACGCTGCTGCGGCTGCGCGCCTCGAAGCTGATGGCGCGCCAGGGCAGGACGTGCAGGCGGCGGTGAAGCAGGCGATGGCCGCGCGCGCCGCGCGCACCGGCGTCACCGCCGACCGCGTTCTCCTCGAATACGCCCGCATCGCGTTCGCCGACGCGCGCAAGTATTTTGATTGGGGACCGTGGGGCGTGAAGATTCTGCCATCCAGCTCGCTCGACGACGATGCCGCCGCTGCGGTCGCGATGCTCACGGGCGGCCACGGCAAGCGCCGGCACCAGCATCGCCTGCGCTTCCCACGACAAGCAGCGCGCGCTCGACATGCTGGCGCGGCATTTCGGCTCTGGACCGACCGCCGCCGTGACCTACCGCCTGCGGCCGGACAACAAGCTGGACGATTGCGCCGCGATCGCCCGGGTCAGCCCCGAGGCACGGGCGATGCTTATCGAGCGGTTGGCGGACGAGGACGACAAACTGCTCAAGCTGGCGCAGGAGGTGGAGGCGGCGTGGCGGGAAAGGTGGCCGCCGGTCGACGGCGCAGACGATAATAACGCGCGCTAAGTGGCTGCTTTTCAAGCAGTCCAGGATTGCGGCGATCCGCGCGGTGACCCTTGCTTTCCCATCCCGTTTCCCCTATCTAAGGCCCACTTTTCAACAACCCACACGCGGGGTTTGGCCCTCGTCCGGCATCGAAGGACGAGACGCCGTTCCGGTGCGGTCCAGAGCCTCGGCGACGGACCGTTCACAAGTCCCCGCGGCGGCCTAACCGGAGAAAGGATGCCGTCGATGGCGATTCCCGATTTCACCATGCGCCAGCTTTTGGAAGCCGGCGTGCATTTCGGCCACCACACCCGCCGCTGGAACCCGAAGATGGCGCCGTTCATCTTCGGCGTGCGCAACGGCGTGCACATCATCAATCTCGAGGAAACCGTGCCGCTGATGGGTCGCGCGCTCCAGGCGTTGCGCGACGTCGCCGCCGGCGGCGGCCGCGTGCTCTTCGTCGGCACCAAGCGCCAGGCGCAGGAGCCGATCGCCGATGCGGCCAAGCGTTGCGGCCAGTATTTCGTCAACCACCGCTGGCTCGGCGGCATGCTCACCAACTTCAAGACCATCTCGGCTTCGATCAAGCGGCTCAAGGATTTGGACGAGAAGATTTCACAGCCCGAGGCCGGCATCACCAAACGCGAGCTGTTGGAGCTGTCACGCGACCGCGACAAGCTCGAGCGTGCCCTGGGCGGCATCAAGGAGATGGGCGGCCTGCCCGACATCCTGTTCGTGATCGACACCAACAAGGAGTCGATCGCGGTCCAGGAAGCCAACCGGCTCAAGATTCCGGTGGTCGCCGTGCTCGACAGCAACTCGTCGCCCGACGGCATCGTCTATCCGATCCCGGGCAACGACGACGCGATGCGCGCGGTGCATCTCTATTGCGAGCTCGCCGCCGGCGCCGTGCTCGACGGCCTCCAGGCCGAGATGGTCGCGGCGGGCGGCGATATCGGCGCCTCGCCCCGGCCACCGGTCGAGAAGCCGGCCGAGCCCGACAAGCCGGCCGACACGGCCACCGCCTAACGCGAAGTGTCGCCCCTCCCATTCCCTCCCCCTCGACGGGGGAGGGTTAGGGTGGAGGTGAATCGCGATTACGGACTCTGAGGAGACAACACCATGGCTGAAGTCACCGTCGCGCTGGTCAAGGAGCTGCGTGAGAAGACCGGTGCCGGCATGATGGATTGCAAGCGCGCCTTGGCCGAGACCCAGGGCGACCTTGAAGGCGCGGTCGATTGGCTGCGCAAGAAGGGCCTCGCCGCCGCGGCGAAGAAGGCCGGCCGCGTCGCCAGCGAAGGCCTCGTCGGCGTTGCGGTGAAGGATAACGCCGGCGCCTTGGTCGAGGTCAACGCCGAGACCGATTTTGTCGCCCGCAACGAAACCTTTCAGGCTTATGTCCGCGCCGTGGCGCAGATCGCGCTCGACCAGGGCGACGACGTCGAGACGCTCAAGGCCGCGCCGTTCCCCGGCAGCGGCCGCAACGTGGGCGAAGAATTGACCCACATGATTGCCACCATTGGCGAGAACATGAATCTGCGCCGCGCCAAGCGGCTGGCGGTCGGTAAGGGCGCGGTCGCCGCCTACATGCATTCGGCGCTGGCGCCCGGCCTCGGCAAGATCGGCGTGCTGGTCGCGCTCGAATCGCCGGCGACCTCGGACAAACTCGGTGCCGCCGGCCGCAGCCTGGCAATGCACGTCGCCGCCGCCAATCCGCGCTACCTCGATGCCGCCTCGGTCGACGCCAAGGACCTCGAGCGCGAACGCGGCGTGCTGCGCGAGCAGGCCAAGGCCTCGGGCAAGCCGGACGCCATCATCGACAAGATGGTCGAGGGCCGGCTCAAGAAGTTCTACGAGGACACGGTGCTCTTGGAACAGGTCTACGTCGTCGACGGCGAAAGCAAGGTCGCCAAGGTGGTCGAGGCGGCGGCCAAGGACTCGGGCGCACCGGTCAAGCTCGCCGGCTTCGCCCGCTTCGCCCTGGGCGAGGGCATCGAGAAGCAAAGCACCGATTTCGCCGCCGAGGTTGCCGCCGTCGCCAAGCGGTGAGGCGACGGGCACGCTCTTGTTCGTCGTCCCCGCGAAAGCGGGGACCCTGGGCAACGCACTCGGTTGGTGGCCCTGGATTCCCGCTTGCGCGGGAATGACGAATCCGGATGGCTTGTTTTTCCCTCGCCCCCGAAGGGGGAGAGTGCAGGGTGAGGGGTGGCGAGAGTCGCTTCAGCGATGCTTACGCCTCGCGGCGCTCTTGATGTATGATCCGCGCCGTCCAATGAGAATCGCACGAGAGCGTTGAGCCATGGCTGCCGAACCCGCTCGGGCCGTCGCCCCTGCCGCCAAATTCCGCCGCGTCCTGCTGAAGCTTTCGGGCGAGGCGCTGATGGGCGATCAGGCCTACGGCCTCGATCCCAAGATCGTCCAGCGCCTGGCGACCGAGGTCAAATCGGTCCACGGCCTCGGCGTCCAGGTGGCGGTGGTGATCGGCGGCGGCAACATCTTCCGCGGCCTGGCGGGCGAGGGCGCCGGCATCGACCGCGCCACCGGCGACTACATGGGCATGCTCGCCACCATCATCAATTCGCTCGCCATGCAGTCGGCGCTCGAGCGTCTGGGCGTACCGACGCGCGTGCAGTCGGCGATCTCGATGCAGGCGGTGTGTGAGCCCTATATAAGGCGCCGCGCCATCCGCCATATGGAGAAGGGCCGCGTCGTCATCTTCGCCGCCGGCACCGGCAACCCGTTCTTCACCACCGATACCGCGGCGGCGCTGCGCGCCTCCGAGACCGAGTGCCAGGCGCTGTTGAAGGCGACCAAGGTCGACGGCGTCTACACCGCCGATCCCGAGAAGGACAAGAATGCGTCGCGCTTCGACCGGCTCAGTTATCACGACGTGCTGTCGAAGGATCTGCAGGTGATGGACGCCGCGGCGGTGTCGCTGGCGCGCGAGAACCGCATCCCGATCCTGGTCTTCTCCATCCACCAGCCGGGCTCGCTCGCCGACGCGGTAACCGGCAAGGGCCGTTTCACCGTCATCGAGGAGGTGTCGTGAGCGAGGATCCGTTTGTCAACGCGCTCCGGAAGCGCATGGACGGCGCGCTCGACGTGCTGCGCAAGGAATTCGCCGGGCTGCGCACCGGCCGGGCTTCGCCCAGCCTGTTGGACCCGGTGCGGGTCGAAGGCTACGGCCAGAGCATGCCGATGAACCAGGTCGGCTCGGTCAGCGCACCTGAGCCGCGCCTCATCGTCGTGCAGGTCTGGGACAAGGGGCTGGTCAAGGCGGTGGAGAAGGCGATCCGCGAAGCCAATCTCGGTCTGAACCCGCAGGTCGACGGCCAGTTGGTGCGCGTGCCGGTGCCCGATCTCAGCGAGGAGCGGCGCAAGGAAATGACCAAGATCACCGCGCGCTATGCCGAGCAGGCGCGCGTGGCTGTCAGAAATGTTAGGCGCGAGGGTCTCGACGGCCTCAAGAAGCAGGAAAAGGACGGCAATATCTCGCAGGATCAGCACCGCAAGCTCGACAAGGACATCCAGGGCCTGACCGATGCGACAATCAAGCGCGTCGACGAGATGCTCCATCAAAAAGACAAAGAAATCCTGCAGGTATAATTCCCGGCCATGACTGATTTCTCGATCCCCGACAAGCGACCGCCGCTACACGTCGCGATCATCATGGACGGCAACGGCCGCTGGGCCAAAGCGCGCGGCCTGCCGCGCATCGCCGGCCATCGCGCCGGTGCCGAGGCGGTGCGCCGCACGCTGACCGCGTCGGTCGAGCTCGACATCAAATACCTCACGCTGTTCGGCTTCTCGTCCGAGAACTGGAAGCGGCCGGCGAATGAGGTCAGCGATCTGATGGGTCTGCTACGCCATTACATCCGCGGCGAGATCGCCGAGCTGCATCGCAACGGTGTGCGGCTGCGCGTCATCGGCGAGCGCGCCAAGCTGCCGCCCGACATCGTCGGCATGATTGACAACGCCGAGGCGCTCACATCCGGCAACGACCGGCTCAACCTGTCGATCGCGCTCAGCTACGGCGGCCGCGCCGAGATCGCGCTCGCCGCGCGTCGCCTGGCCGAGGACGCGGCATCCGGACGCCTCGCGCCCGCCGCCGTCGACGAGGACGCGTTCGCCGCGCGGCTCCTGACCGTCGGCATTCCCGATCCCGACCTGCTCATCCGCAGCAGCGGCGAGCAGCGTATCAGCAATTTCCTGCTCTGGCAGACCGCCTACGCCGAGCTGGTGTTCACGCCGACGCTGTGGCCCGATTTCGCCAAAGGCGATCTCGAAAAGGCCCTGCGCGACTATCACGGCCGCGATCGCCGCTACGGCGCCTCCGTTGGCTCGCGCTAATTCGAAATTCGGCGCACATTCGATTCACGTGGACGCACGCCCCCTCACCCAGCTTTGGGTAAGGCTCGCCTTTCCGCGGGCTTCGCCAACCCAAAGCAACCCTCTACCCCGTCAGGGGGAGAGGGAAGGGTGAGGGGGCGACACGTGACGCTGCGAGGCTTGGGGGAAATGTCACGGTCGGGCAATGGTGGCGTGCGACTCCGCATCGTCTCCGCGCTGGTGCTGATACCGCCGGCGCTTGCCGCCGCGTGGTACGGCTGGCCATGGCTGCCGGCGCTGGTCGCCGCCGCCGTCGCCGGCATGGGCATCGAATGGGCGCGCTTGGTTGATGGCGGGCCCGAGCAGCGCCGCGCACTCATCGTCGCGACGCCGCTTGCTGCCGCGGTACTCACCGCCTTCGCCTATCCCGCCGCCGCCTGCGCGGTCGCGGTGACGGGCGCTGCCGCGGTTGGTGCCCAGGCGGTCGGACGCACCGCGCCGGCGGCGCTCTGGGCTGCCGGTGGTGCGCTCTGGCTGGCGCTCGGTGGCGTCGCCTTTCTTTGGAGTGCAGCGCGCGCTGGCCACGCCACCGTGCTGTGGCTACTGGTGCTGGTGTGGGCGGTCGACAGCGCCGCCTATGCCGTTGGCCGCGCGGTGGGCGGACCAAAGCTCGCGCCGATGCTGTCGCCCAACAAGACCTGGGCTGGGTTCTGCGGTGGCCTCGGCGGCGCGGCGCTCGTCGGCTGGGGCACGGCGGCGCTCGCCGGTGGCGCAGCGGCTGTCGTCGTGCCGGCCAGCGTGTTGCTCGGCATTGCAGCCCAACTTGGCGATCTCGTCGAATCGGCGGCCAAGCGCCGCTTCAACGTCAAGGACAGTGGCGGCCTGATCCCTGGCCATGGCGGCCTGCTCGATCGGCTCGACAGTCTGTTGGCGGCTTCCCTGCTGCTTGGCCTGCTGTTGCTCGTGACCGGCGTGTCGCCGCTGCGTTGGCAGTAGCCGGCCGACGATTCGGCGGTGGCCGGGTCGGTGACACGCTTTTAAGCCGTGTATTCGGCCGTTTTTTGCTAATCTAGCCGCCGTTCGGGGTCGCGGGAGCAGGCTTTTCATGGGTTTCCTGAGCGGTGGCATCGGCTATGTGGTGCCGTTTCTTGTCGTCCTGACGGTCCTCGTCTTCGTTCACGAGCTCGGCCACTATTTGGTCGCGCGCTGGAACAAGGTCCGGATCGAGACTTTCTCGATCGGCTTCGGGCCCGAGCTTTTCGGCTGGACCGACCGCGTCGGCACGCGCTGGAAGGTGAGCGCGATTCCGCTCGGCGGCTACGTCAAGATGTTCGGCGACGCCGATCCCGCTTCGATGGCGGCGCCCGAGCGGCTCGACGAGATGACCGAGGCCGACAAGGCGGTCTCGTTCCACCACAAGCGCCTGATGCAGCGGGTCGCCGTCGTCGTCGCCGGCCCGGCCGCCAATTTCGTGTTCACCGTCGTCGCGCTGGCGGTGCTCTTCTCCACCGTCGGTCAGCCCTTCACGCCGCCGCAGATCGGCAAGGTCGAGGCCGGCAGCGCCGCCGCCGCGGGCGGGCTCGCGCCCGGCGACACCATCGTCGCCATCGACGGCGCGGCGATCCATCGCTTCGAGGACATTCAGCAGGCGGTCCGGCTCGACGACGGCAAGCCGCTCGCGATCACCGTACAGCGCGGCGGCAAGGACCTCACGTTGTCGATCACACCGCGCGTCACCACGGTCACCGACCGTTTCGGCAATCCGCACCGCTTCCCGTTGCTCGGCATCGAGCGCCAGGGCGTCAACTACGTCCGCCGCAATCCGGTCGATGCGGTTTGGCGCGCCGGACAGGAGACCGGCAACCTGGTCAGCGGCACGCTGACCGCGGTGTGGCAGATGATCATCGGCGCGCGCCCGGCCGACGAGATCGGCGGTCCGTTGCGTATCGCCCAGATGTCGGGCGAGGTGGCGCAAGGCGGCGCGGTGGCGCTGATCTGGTTCATGGCCGTGCTGTCGGTCAACCTCGGCCTCATCAACCTGTTTCCGATCCCGGTGCTCGACGGCGGCCATCTGCTGTTCTACGCCGCCGAGGCAGTCCGCGGCCGGCCGCTCGGCGCGCGGGCGCAGGAATACGGCTTTCGGCTGGGACTGGCATTGGTGTTGACGCTGATGGTCTTTGCCACCTGGAACGATCTGGTTCATATCGGATTCCTCAAGTTCTTGAGGGGCTTCGGGACTTGAAGGCCGGCAGGTAGCAGTGTGAGCGGGGAGGGGGGAGCCTTGCGGAGATTGGCCGGGGCCGCGGTCGTCGTCGCGCTCGCGCTGGCGTCGCTCGTTGCTTTCGACGCCCCTCCGGCGTTGGCGCAAGGCCTGAGGCTGACGCCGCCGGCGCCCGCTTTGGCCCAGACCCAGACGCCGAGCCCGGGTGGAATCAGCTCCGGCGGCACCATCGAGGAAGTCCGCATCGAGGGCACGCAGCGCGTCGAACCTGAGACCGTGCGCTCCTACATGCAGATCGGCCCCGGCGACAAATTCGACTCCCAGCGCCTCGACCAGTCGCTCAAGAGCCTGTTCGCCACCGGCTTGTTCAGCGACGTGACGCTGCGGCGCGAAGGCGACACCCTCATCGTCCACATCGTCGAGAACCCGGTCATCAACCGCGTCGCTTTCGAGGGCAACAGCAAGCTCGACGACAAGACGCTCAACAACGAAATCCAGCTCAAGCCGCGCAGCGTCTATACCCGCCAGAAGGTCCAGGCCGACGTCGCCCGCATCCTCGATCTCTACCGGCGCAATGGCCGCTTCGCCGCCACAGTTGATCCCAAAATTATCAAGCTCAGCCAGAATCGCGTCAATCTCGTCTTCGAGATCAACGAGGGCAACTTCACCGGCGTACGCGGCATCAATTTCGTCGGCAACCACGTCTTCGACGCCGATCGCCTGCGCAGCGTCATCTCGACCAAGGAATCGCGCTGGTGGCGGATTCTCTCTACCTCCGACACCTATGATCCCGACCGCATCAGCTACGACCGCGACCTGCTGCGCAAATTCTATCTATCGCAGGGCTATGCCGATTTCCGGGTGATTTCGGCGATTGCCGAGCTAACGCCCGAGCGCGACAGCTTCCTGGTCACCTTCACCGTGGAAGAGGGCAAGCGCTACAAATTCGGCAAGGTCGACCTGATCAACGAGCTGAAGGAGATCAACCCCACCATCCTCAAGGCGTTGATCACGACCAAGCAGGGCGACTGGTACAACGCCGATGCGGTCGACGACACGATCCACGCCATCACCAACGGGCTCGGCAATCGCGGCTATGCCTTCGTCCAGGTCCAGCCGCGGGTGCACCGCAACGTCGAGACGCACACCATCGACGTGACCTACGATGTCAAGGAAGGGCCGCGCGTCTACGTCGAGCGCATCGACATCACTGGCAATCTGCGCACCCTCGATTACGTCATCCGGCGCGAGATGCGTCTGGTCGAAGGCGACGCGTTCAGCACCGAAAAGCTCGACCGGTCGGAGCAGCGCCTCAAGAACCTGAACTACTTCAAGAGGGTCACGGTCACCAACACTCAGGGTTCGGCGCCGGACAAGACCGTCGTGCATGTCGACGTCGAGGAGCAGTCGACCGGCGATTTCACCCTCGGCGCCGGCTTCTCGACCACCGACGGCCCCTTGATCGACGCCGGCGTGCACGAGCGCAACCTGCTCGGCAAGGGCCTCGATTTGCGCGTCGACACGCTGGCGTCGTTCCGCACCCAGCAGGGCAACATCAGCTTCACCAACCCCTACTTCCTCGATCGCAACGTCGCCGCCGGCTTCGATATCTTCGCGATCCAGCGCGATAATCAGGACTATGCCGGTTTCGACCAGTTCACCCTGGGCGGCGATTTGCGCGCCGGCTATCAGATCGTCGGGCCGTTGCGCCAGACCCTCAAATATACGTTGCGGTTCGATCGCATCGACAACGTCTGCACGCTCGCCGATGCCAACGCCGACCAATGCAGCCCGGCGGCCTCGATTTACGTCGCCGACCAGGTCGGCGGCCGCTTGACCTCGGCCTTCGGCCAGACGCTGCTCTACGACCGGCGAGACAATCCGAACGATCCGACCAGCGGCTGGTTCGTGTCGGAAGGCAACGACATCGCCGGCGCGGGCGGCGATGCGCGCTACCTTCGGTCCTCGGTTTCGGGGGGCGTCTATCATTCCTGGGCGCCGTCTTGGATCGCCAGCCTCACCGGCGAGGGCGGCTATATCTTCGGCATCGGCCAGTCGGTCCGCATCGAGGATCGCTATTTCGTCGGTGGCGACAATCTGCGCGGCTTTGCCACCGGCGGCATCGGCCCGCGCGACTACCAGACCCAAGAGGCCCTAGGCGGCAACATCTACTACGTCGGGTCGCTGACGCAGGGCTTTCCGCTCGGCCTGCCGTCCGAGCTCGGCTTGACCGGCCGCGTGTGGACCGATTTCGGCAGCCTCATTCACACTGACGACATCCCGACCGCGGCCAATCCGATCCAGCAGAACGATTCGTTGCGGCTATCGGCCGGCATCGGACTGACTTGGAAGTCGCCGTTCGGCCCGATCCGGATCGATCTCGGTCATCCGGTCTTGCGCCAGAGCTTCGACAAGATCAGCATCTTCCGCTTCGGCTTCGGGTCCCGGTTCTAATGTCGCGGTCCCTGTTCGAGCGCGCACCCTGCGCCGTTCTGCTGTGTTTCCTGGCCCTGGCCGCGCTCCCGGCGCGCGCGCAGGCGCCGGTGTCGCCGCCGCCGACCATCGTCGTCATCGCCGACATTAACCAGATCCTGCGCAACGCCAAATCGGCCAAGGAAGTCCAGGCGCAGATCGATCAGGCAATGACCGGCTTCTCGAAGCAGGTGTCGACCAGCGAGAACGAGCTCCAGCGGATGCGCGACGAGCTCGAACGCGAGCGCAACACCCTGGCGCCAGATGCGTTCAATGCCAAGACGCGTGAATATCAGCAGCGCTTCGACGCGCTCGACCGCACCGTTCAGGCTCGGCGCCAGGCGCTGCAGAAGAGTTACAACGAGGCGATGACCAAGATCGAGAACACCGCCTTGCAGATCATCGCCCAGATCGCCGGCGAGCATAAGGCCAACATGGTTTTGACGCGCGCCGCGGTCCTGTTCGTCGCCAACAACCTCGACATCACCGCCGAGGTGACCAAGCGGCTCGACGCCAAGCTGCCGGCCATGACGGTCAAGCTGCCGGTTCCGGCGCCGCCGCCGGCCAAGCCCTGATGGCCGACAAGCGCTTCTTCACCGTCGCCGGGCCGTTCACGGCCGAGGAGATTGCGCGCCGCACCGGCGCGACGCTCGCCGGCGCGGGCAACGCGGCGCTGACGTTGCGCGACGTGGCGCCGCTTGACGCCGCCGGGCCGGATCAGCTGAGCTTTCTCGACAATCGCAAATACGTCGATGCCTTCCGCCGGACGCGTGCCGGCGCCTGCTTCGTCCATCCCGACCTGACGCGTGAGGCGCCGAAGGGCGTCGCCCTGCTGGTGACGCCCGATCCCTATCGCGCCTATGCGCTCGCCGCCCAGGCCTTCTATCCCGACCCGCCGCCGGTGCCGGGCCTGGCGCCGTCGGCGGTGGTCGACGCCACCGTCGATCTCGGCCAAGGCTGCCGCATCGAGGCCAATGCGGTGATCGGCGACCACGCCAAGCTCGGCCGGTGCTGCCTGATCGGCCCCAACGCGACGGTCGGCGCCGGCGTCGTTCTGGGCGACGACGTTCGCGTCGGCGCCAATGCCAGCATCAGCCACAGCCTGATCGGCAATCGGGTGCGGATTTATCCCGGCGCGCGCCTCGGCCAGGACGGCTTCGGCTTCGCGCCCGATCCCAAGGGCTTCGTCAAGGTGCCGCAGTTGGGGCGCGTCATCGTCGGCGACGATGTCGAGATCGGCGCCAACGCGACCGTCGATCGCGGCGCCGGGCCCGATACGGTCATCGGACCGGGCACGATGATTGATAATCTCGTGCAGATCGGGCACAACGTCCGGATCGGGCGCCAATGCGTGCTTGTCTCGCTGACCGGCATCTCCGGCAGCACCAAGTTGGGCGATTTCGTGATGATCGGCGGTCAGGTCGGCATCAGCGGACATCTCGACATCGGCACGGGGGCGAAGATCGGCGCCCAGGCCGGCGTTATACGCAATGTGCCGGCGGGCGAGACCGTGCTCGGCTCGCCGGCCTATCCGGTACGCGAGTTCTTTCGCCAGGTCGCCGCGCTCCAGCGCCTGGCAAAGAAGCAGGGTGACTAGGTGGATACGCAGCCCGTGACCTCGCCGGACATCGACCGCGCGCGGATCATGCAGATGATCCCGCATCGCGATCCGTTTCTGATGATCGACCGGGTGATCGATTTGCGTTCGGGGCACAGCGCCGTCGGCGTCAAGGATGTCGACGCTGGCGAATATTATTTCAAGGGCCACTTTCCGCAGCGCAAGGTGATGCCCGGTGTGCTGATCATCGAGGCAATGGCGCAGACTGCGGCGGTGTTGGTCGTCCATACGCTCGGCCCCGATTTCGAGGGCAAGCTGGTCTATTTCATGTCGGTCGACAACGCGCGGTTTCGCCAGCCCGTTGTGCCCGGCGACACCCTAGTGGTGCCCGTGACCTGTCAGCGCCATCGCGGCATGGTGTGGAAGTTCGACGGCCAGGCCAAGGTCGACGACAAGCTGGTGGCGGAAGCGACCTTCGCCGCGATGATTCTGGATAGCTGAGCCAACCATGCCGCAGATCCATCCGACGGCCATCGTCGAGCCGGGTGCCAAGCTCGCCGCCACCGCGGTGGTTGGGCCGTTCTGCCTGGTCGGCCCCAAGGTCGAGCTCGGCGAGCGCGTCGAACTGATCTCGCACGTCGCCGTCGCAGGCCGCACCGCCATCGGCGACGGCACGCGCATCTTCCCTTTCGCCTCGATCGGCCACATCCCGCAGGATCTCAAATTCAAGGGCGAGGAGTCGCGACTCGAGATCGGCCGCGACAATATCATCCGCGAGCACGTGACGATCAATCCGGGCACCTCGGGCGGCGGCATGGTGACGCGGGTCGGCGACAACTGCGCCTTCATGGTCGGCGTCCACATCGCCCACGACTGCATTGTCGGCGATCATGTCATCATGGCCAACAATGCGACGCTCGCCGGCCACGTGCGGATCGAGGATTACGCCGTGTTCGGCGGCCTTTCGGCGGTGCATCAATTCGTTCGCATCGGCCGCCACGCCATGGTCGGCGGCGTCACGGGCGTCGAGCGCGACGTGATTCCCTATGGCTCGGTGGTCGGCGACCGCGCACGGCTCTCGGGCCTCAACATCGTCGGCATGCAGCGCCGAGGCTTCGCCCGCGACGACATCCAGGCGCTCCGCACCGCCTACCAGATGCTTTTCGGCAACGAGAGTGGCACCTTCGCCGATCGCCTGACGGCGGTGGACAAGCAGTTCCCCACCGTCGGTCCGGTGCGCGATGTAATCGAATTCGCCCGCGCCGAATCGATCCGCGGGCTGTGCCAGCCGCGGACCAATGGCGGCGCCTGAGCGCGGTCCACTCGGCATTCTCGCCGGCTGCGGCGCGCTTCCCGGCCGTCTGATCGCAGCCTGCGCCCAGGCGGGGCGGCCGGTCTTCGTGCTCGCCTTCGCCGGCGCCGCCGATCCCGCCATCGTCGAGAAAGTGCCGCATGCCTGGATCCGCCTCGGTCAAGCCGGCAGCGGCCTGTCTATCCTGCGCGCCTACGGCGTGCGCGAGCTGGTCATGGCCGGCGGCGTGCGGCGGCCGTCGCCATGGTCGCTGCGGCCCGATTTCCGCACGCTCAAATTCTTCGCCGTGCTCGGCTGGCGCGCGCTCGGCGACGACGGGTTACTGCGCGCGGTGATCCAGGCGCTCGAGGCCGAAGGCTTCGCCGTCGTCGGTGCCGAAAGCATCTTGGCCAATGATCTCGCGCCCGAAGGCCCGCTCGGCAAGGTGACGCCGGATCCGGCCGCTTCATCCGACATCGCGCTTGGCTTGGCCGCGGCGCGCGAGCACGGCGCGCGCGACAAGGGCCAGGCCGTGATCGTCACCGCCGGCACGGTGATCGAGCGTGAGGGCCCCGACGGCACCGACGCGCTGCTCAAGCGCTGTGTCGGCCGGGCTGCCGGCGGCGTCCTGGTCAAGACCAGCAAGCCGGGGCAGGAACGCCGCGTCGACCTGCCGGCGATTGGGCCCGATACGGTTGCCGCTGCCGCCGCCGCGCGCCTCAAAGGCATCGTCGTCGAGGTCGGCGCCACGCTGCTGATCGATCGTCCGGCCATCGTCCAGGCGGCCGACCGTGCCGGCGTGTTTGTCGTTGGCATGCGCGCATCCGCCTCGCCGGCGCCCGACAAGACAGCGTCGCCGCTAATCTATCTAATCGCCGGCGAGCCTTCGGGCGATGCGCTTGGCGCCAATCTGATGCGCGCGCTGCGTTATCGCGCGCAAGGCTCGGTGCGCTTCGCCGGCATCGGCGGCGAGCAGATGGCGGCCGAGGGCTTGGCCAGCCTGTTCCCGCTCGACGATCTGGCGGTGATGGGCGTTGCCGAGGTGCTGCCGCGCGCTTGCACCATTCTGCGGCGCGTTAAGCAGGCGGTCGCTGACATCCGCACGTGCCGGCCGGCGGCGGTCGTCACCATCGACAGCTCGGGATTCAACTGGCGGGTGGCGCAGCGCCTGCGCCGCGCCGGCGACGACGTGCCGCTCATCCACTATGTCGCGCCGATGGTCTGGGCGTGGCGTGCCGGCCGCGCCCGGCGCATGGCGCGCTGGTACGACCACTTAATGGCGCTGTTGCCGTTCGAGCCGCCTTATTTCGAGCGGGTCGGCCTGTCCTGTTCCCATGTCGGCCATCCGGTGGTCGAACTCGGCGCCGACAAGGGTGACGGTCCGGGCTTCCGCCGCCGTCACGGCATCCCGCCATCGGCGCGCGTCGTCGCCATCCTGCCGGGCAGCCGCGGCGGCGAGGTCGGTCGGCTGCTGTCGGTGTTGGGCGAGGCCGTGGCCTTGCTCGCCAAGAAAATTCCCGATCTCGCGGTCGTGGTGCCGGCGACCGCGAACGTCGTCGCGCGCGTGCGAGCTGCCGTCGGCGGCTGGAGCGTGAAAACCGTGCTGGTCGGCGCCACCGAGAAATACGATGCCTTCGCCGCCAGCGACGCGGCGCTTGCCGCCTCGGGCACGGTGGCGCTTGAGCTCGCGGTGGCCGGCGTGCCAACGGTCGTGACCTATCGCGTCAATCCGCTGACCCACGCGCTGCTGCGCCGCATCATCAAGGTGCGTTACGCTAATCTGGTGAACCTGATCCTCGACCGGCCGGCCGTGCCCGAGCTGCTCCAGGCCGACGCGAAGTCGGAAAAGCTCGCCGCTGCCGTCGCGCGCCTGCTCGAAGACAAAGCGGCGCGCGCGGCGCAAATCTCCGCTGGACAAGAGGCGCTCGAGGCGCTGGGCTATGGCCAGGTCTCGCCCGGCTTGCGCGCCGCCGACGAGGTTCTGGCGCGGCTCCGGCGCTAAACAATTGAGGAGGAGAATGCCATGGATGCCGTCGAAAAAGGTCTGGCTGCAGCGCTTGAAAGCAAAAGCTCGCGCCTGCTGCACACCATGCTGCGCGTCTTCGATCTCGACCGGTCGGTCGATTTCTACGTCAACCGGCTCGGGATGAAACTGATCCGGAAGACCGAGCGCGCCGAGCAGCGCTATTCGCTCGCCTTTGTCGGCTACGGCGGCGAGGATAGCGCCACGGTGATCGAGCTCACCTATAACTGGGACCAGAAGGAGCCCTACAATCTGGGCTCGGCCTACGGCCACATCGCCATCGCCGTGCCCGATGCCAGGCGCGCCTGCGATCGCCTCGCCCAGGCCGGCGTCAAGATCACCCGGCCGGCTGGATCGGTGAAGGGCGGCACCATGGTGATCGCCTTCATCGAAGATCTCGACGGCTACAAGATCGAGCTGATCGAACGGAGTTAGCCGTCAGCCGTCAGCCGTCAGCTCTCGGTTGTTGGTTGACAGCTTTTTACTTCCGCTTCTCGACCGGGACGTAGGGGCGCTGGGCGGCGCCGGTATAAAGCTGGCGCGGCCGGCCGATCTTCTGGTCGGGGTCCTCGATCATTTCGTTCCACTGCGCCACCCAGCCGACGGTGCGGGCAATGGCGAACAGCACGGTGAACATCGAGGTCGGGAAGCCCATCGCCTTGAGGATGATGCCGGAATAGAAGTCGACGTTGGGATAGAGCTTGCGCTCGATGAAATACTCGTCGCTGAGGGCGATGCGCTCGAGCTCCATGGCCAGAGCCAGGATCGGGTCGTCGTGCACGCCGAGCTCGTCGAGCACCTCGCGGCAGGTACGCTGCATCACCTTGGCGCGCGGATCGTAGTTCTTGTAGACGCGGTGGCCAAAGCCCATCAGCCGGAACGGATCGTCCTTGTCCTTGGCGCGCTTGATGAATTCGGGGATCCGCTTCTTGTCGCCGATCTCGTGCAGCATCTTGAGCACGGCCTCGTTGGCGCCGCCATGGGCCGGCCCCCACAGCGAGGCGATGCCGGCGGCGATGCAGGCGAAGGGATTGGCGCCCGACGAGCCGGCGAGGCGCACGGTCGAGGTCGAGGCGTTCTGCTCGTGATCGGCGTGCAGGATGAAGATGCGGTCCATCGCCTTGGCCAGCACTCGGCTGATCTTGTATTCCTCGGCCGGCACGGCGAACGCCATGTTGAGAAAATTCTCGGCATAGGACAGGCGGTTCTGCGGAAAGACGAACGGCTGGCCGAGCGAATACTTGAACGCCATCGCCGCCATGGTCGGCATCTTGGCGATCAGTCGGTAGGAGGCAATCAGCCGTTGGCGCGGATCGGAGATGTCGGTCGAATCGTGATAGAAGGCCGAGAGCGCGCCGACCACGCCGCACATCACCGCCATCGGATGCGCGTCGCGGCGGAAGCCGCGATAGAAGGTGGTGAGTTGCTCGTGCACCATGGTGTGGCGGATGATGGCGGCGGTGAAGCTCTTCTTCTGCGCCGCCGTTGGCAGCTCGCCGTAGAGCAGCAGATAGGCGGTCTCCATGAAGTCGCTGTGCTCGGCGAGATCCTCGATCGGATAGCCGCGATAGAGCAGTACGCCCTTGTCGCCGTCGATGAAGGTGATCTTGCTCTCGCAGCTGCCGGTCGCGGTGTAGCCGGGATCGAAGGTGAAATAGTCGAGCCCGGCATGGAGCTTGCGGACGTCGACCACCTTGTTGCCGAGCGTCGGCGTCAAGAGCGGCAGGTCGATCTGCTTGCCGGTGGAATTGTCGTGCAGCGTCACGCTTTCCTGGCCGGCGGCGGCTACGGGTTTCGGTTCGGCCTTGGCTGCCATCGCGCTTCCCTCGGTTTCCAGTTTATGTTGCGCCGCAACAAATTGACCGAGGCCAGCATACGGCGGCCGGTTAATTTTAGCAAATCGCTTGGCTTTCAACCCTGTAAGGTTGCCACCGCATCTGCGAGACGGCCGAGCGATTCGGCCCGGCCTAGCACCGCCATCACCGCGAAAATGCCGGGCGAGGCCTTGCTGCCGGTCAGGGCGGCGCGCAGCGGCTGGGCGACGTCGCCAAGCTTGAGGTTGGCGGTGCCGCAATACTCTTTGATAAAGCGTTCGAGGTGCGGCACGTTCCATTGCGGCCCGTCCACCATCAGTTCGAGGGCGGCGTGCAGGTCTTTGAGCCGCGCCTGCGCCGCGGCGTCGAGCAGCTTTTTGGCGTCGAGATCGAGCGGTATGGGTCGCCGAGCGACGGCAAAGCGCGCCCGTTCGGCGAGCTCGACCAGCGTCTTGGCGCGCGGCTTCAATTCGGGCAGCGCTTGGCGCAGGCGGTCGCGCGTGGCGGTGTCGAGGGCATGGCCAGCCTTTTCCTCGATGAAGGGCAAGGCGAGCGCGGTGAGCGCCTTGTCGGGCATTTCGCGAATGTAGTGGCCATTGAGATTGTCGAGCTTGGCGAAATCGAAGCGCGCCGCGGCGCGGCCGACGGCGTCGAGATCGAACCATTCGATCGCCTGTTCGGTCGAGATGATCTCGTCGTCGCCATGACTCCAGCCCAGGCGCAGCAGGCAGTTGCGCAACGCCGCTGGCAGATAGCCCAGCTTCTGGTATTCCTGCACGCCGAGCGCGCCGTGGCGCTTCGACATCTTGGCGCCGTCGGGTCCGTGCAACAGCGGCACGTGCGCGAAGCGCGGAATGGTCCAGCCCAGCGCCTTGTAGATCTGGATCTGACGGAAGGCGTTGGTCAGGTGATCGTCGCCGCGGATCACATGCGTGATCGCCATGTCTTGATCGTCGACTACAACCGAGAAATTGTAGGTCGGTGTGCCGTCGGCGCGCAGGATGATGAGATCGTCGAGCTGCTGGTTCGACACCGTGACCGGGCCCTGGACCAGGTCGTCGACCACGGTATCGCCCACCTGCTCGGCTTTGAGGCGAATCACCGGCTTGACGCCGGGCGGCGCGGTCTTGGGGTCGCGGTCGCGCCAGGTGCCGTCATAGCGCATGCTGCGCCCTTCTTTGAGTGCCTTGAGCCGCATCTGCTCGAGTTCGTCCGGCGTGCAATAGCAGTAATAGGCGTGGCCGGCGGCCAGGAGGTCGCGCGCAACTGCGGCGTGGCGCGCCTGGTTCCGCGATTGGTAGACGATGTCGCCGTCCCAATCGAGGCCGAGCCACTTGAGGCCGTCGACGATCGCCGCCATCGCTTCGGGCGTCGAGCGCGCGCGGTCGGTATCCTCGATCCGGAGACGGAACATGCCCTTGTGGTGCTTGGCGTAAAGCCAGTTGAACAGCGCGGTGCGCGCCCCGCCTATATGCAGGAAGCCGGTGGGCGAGGGCGCGAAGCGGACGACAGGAGCCATGCCGCGCGGTCTTTAGCATACCGACCCGACGGCTGCATCCTCCCGTGTCATGACTCAGCGGTTGTGGCGCGCGAGCCAGAGGTCGGCGGTCTGAACGTTGCGCGGCGTGGCGTGGATGCGCCGATTGGTGACCAACGAGAGCGTGTGCACCGCCTGGTCGCGCGCCTCTGGGCTCAACGCCGGATCGTGGATGCAGCGCGCCAGCGCGTCGATGGACTGGATTTCTGATGCGCCAGGAATCCCGCGAAGTGCTCGCGCAGGGGGACCGGCTTGCGCGCCAGGCGGTCGAGTTCGGTGATCGACACCCGATGTTGCGTCGGTTTGCGGTAGACGCGACTTAGGCAGCGCTCGGACGCGGTCTTTAGGACCTCGATCGCGCGCGCCAGGCCGGCATAGCCGAACCACAGGTTTTCCACCGCCGCGATGCGGATCCACGCCTCGAGCGCCTTGAGGGCGCGGTGGTGCGAGATTTCGACTTTCCAGGCGTCTTCCTCCTGCTCGAGACTGATCGGGTTGAGCTGTTCCTGGGTCAGCTCGATGCGCGCGACAGTGTCGCTTTCGGCCCGTGGTACGACAAGGCGCAGGGCGACGCCGATGCTGTTGGTCGAGGCGGCTGCGGCGCGCTGGCCCAGCGGCCCGAGGTGCCATTTCTCGATCAGGTATTTGAGCACGCTGGTGTGATCGAATTGCGTCGGCTCGAAGCCGCGATCGATCCACGGCGACACGATCAGCGCCGGCACCCGCACGCCGAGCCGGTCGAAACTATATTCTTCGCGGTGGTCGTCGGGCGCGATTGCCGCTGGCGGTGCGACGTGGTCGTAGAAGCCGCCGTGCTCGTCGTAGAACACCAGCAGCAGCGTCGACTGCCACAGCGCCGGGTTGGCGCGGATGGCGTTGTAAACGTCGGCGATCAGCTTCTCGGCCCGCATCACGTCGTGCGGCGGTTGTTGACTGGTTCAGCCGCCGGGTCCTGGCGTGGCGGCTGTCGATCACACGATGGAAGCAGCGTTCTGCGTCGAGGCGCTGGAAGAAGTTCTGGCGCGCTACGGCACGCCGGAGATCTG
>JBOHLS010000002.1:0-206639 GCA_050729835.1 Allostellaceae bacterium
CTAAACGAGGCCAGCCGCGGCCGCGCCCACCCGGGCGACATCAAATCGGAACGGTGGGCGACTTCAGATCGGAATGGTGGGCGACATCAAATCGGAATGACGGGCGACTTCCGTCGGAATCCGCACCCTTGGTTCCATCGCCGGCCGATAGGCGCCGCCAGACACTCTTGGGGAGACTTTGCGCGATCTTCGCGGCGCTACTGTAGACAGGCTGCTTTTTGCCCCAAGAATGGAACACATGGTTGGCGGCGACGCCCAGAACATAGCCCTTGCCGGCCTTGCGAAGAACGATCTCGATGTCGCCCGTGCCGTACACGCTGTCCGCTGCAACGAACGAGAACGGCACCTTTGCGGCGATCGCGCGCATGATCATCTTTTGCGCGATTTGGGGCTTCGTCGCAAAACCCACATCGGCCGGCACATACGCTGCTTCCATACGTTCGGGATCGTCCGTCCACTCTTTCGGCAGATAGAGCGCCCGGTCGATGAAGGCATGGCCGTGGCACGACACATAGGAAGCGAACACGCCAATCTGACAGTTGGTGATCTTGCCCGCCGAACCCGTGTACTGGCGCGCAACCCCGCACGACGCCTTGCCCTGCTTCAAGAAACCGGTCTCGTCGATGACCAGAACGGCGGCTTCGTCGGCCAGGGTTTCCAGCGCGTACTCGCACACGATGGCGCGCAAGGCATCCGCATCCCACCGGACACGGCCCAGGATCGCCTGCTGGCGCCAAGGGCCGGGGTCGCCAGCCGCTTCCGCCCGCATCCAGCCTGTCTTACGAGGCTCATTCCCCAAGAGCCCGTCCAGAAACTGCCCCGCCGAGGCCGCAACCCGCTTCTGAAGAAACAACGGACCAATGCGTGCTTTTACGTCCCTGAACTCCGACGCCCATAGCTCCAGCGTCGTCTCGATCGATGCTCCAGCCATCCATGATCCTCCGAATCATGGTCACCCATGGATTCAGAAGTCGGGCCAAAAAGCAACTGTAATGTTAGCTGCCCCAAAGCCTGTCATTGGCTTGGACGCGTGGCCAGCTGGATCGCTGCTTCTTCGGAGTTTTGATGTTTAAAGGGCTTAAACCCGCTGGCCGCGCTGAGGCTCTAACACCAGGTTTGCGAATGATTCGAACGGACCCACAACTCGATTGATAGGGTCCGTCCGATCGAGCGGAGAGGCGGCATCGCGGCACAAATTTTTATGATATCTCATCCCTCGATCTAAATGACTGGAGCGAGTTGCGTGGCACGTCATCCGATCGGCGTGATGCCGAACCGCTACCGCTGCATTGACGAGGGAGCACTCTGAGTAGGCTCGGACCCGTTACCAGCCTGGAGATGCGACACGGCCAGGAAGGCGGCGACGGCGAGGACAACGCAAATCAGCCCTATCGCAACTCTCGACTTCGCCTTTTTATCCGCGCTTCGCACGCCCTGAGATGGCGTGGTGGCGGTGGCGCGGCGCCCAGGCAACCTGGCCACCAGGCAAGCGGCGATTGCCGATAAGTCCGACGCCTTCCAATCCCCCTCGGGGAGCATCGCCATTGTCGCGGCCAGCGCCTGAGCCGCTGCCGCCCTCGGTAAACCCGACAGGCGGGCGGCCTCCCGCCACGGGTCAACGCCGAGCCGTGTCAATGCCGAAAGCACCGTCAGCGGACCGTGTTCTTCCTCGCCAACGGGCGCGAAGAGAAAATCATTGAATTCGGAATGAATGAGTGAGAATTGCGGGCGCAGGCCCATTTCGTGCTTCCGATGAGATGTGCAGCTTATGGTCGCTCCCAAGCGCCGCCACTCGCGGCAAACAATCCGACCAATAGCATGCCGACGATCAGGACCGTCAATTTCAGCTCCGTTGCATTGAGAGCCAACCAGCATTTCCAGTCGGCCATCATGAAGTCCCGTGCGCCGCCTGTTCTTTTTCTTTGCCGAGACACGGTAGCTGTGCGGTCAGAGCCAGTCGCGGCGCTATGCCTTGTTCCTGCACCTGGGAATCTCTTGCCAGAACTTCCGCCAGCTCCGCCGGAGCTATGTCGACGATCCGAGCCCGTTCTGTGTTACCAGATCGTCCGGGCAGGCCAATAACGGTTGAAAGCCGCCGGTAGGCTGGATGTGACAAGGTCTGCAGCAGCTCCTCATCGGTTTCGACAACGTAGCGTCCGGCGGGCTGTACGTCGTCCACTCCGCTTAGCTTGAACGGATGCAGGAATGTGACTGTGTTGCTGCTTGTTCGCGTGATCATGGGCGTTTTCGATCCTTCAATGCGCCTCCTTCTGGGATGTGGCAATTGCCGGTATCCGTTGGAACCGCTCAGGCCGCCTTTCCTGGGCCGCGGTCTTGAGCGCACTTCCCTGACTTCGAGAGCCCCATGACCGGTGAACACCAGCGCCGAGGCCAGGGTTCATGCTGTCGACCATCGAAGTCGCGAAGAGGATCGTGGTTCCACCCTCCTTCCTTGTTTCATAGATGTATTCCGTTACTTCGGTACCGTGGCGGATCGCTTGTTACGGAGGATAGCCTCGGTCGCCCGGCTTCTGCGTATCACGGAGGCCAAAACTCCTGCTCCGAGCGCTTGTTAAAGCTGGGATGCGTCAGCACGAATAATAAGATGCCTTCGCGAAAATACTTTCGAAGCATTCGGTAGGCGGGTCGGCGACCCGGCCGACGGCACGACGGTAAAGCAAGGCGCGGACACGGACCGACAAGTCGCCAGATGTTAAAATACGCCAAAAAATTGATTGCGTGCCGACGAAAGCCGCTTAGTTTCCAGGGGCTCAGCCGAAGCGTGTCCCCAAGAGTGTCCCCAGCTTAATATTTTACTTTAAGAATATCGTATAACTTATGGTGAGCCCGGCGGGAGTCGAACCCGCGACCCCATGATTAAAAGTCATGTGCTCTACCGGCTGAGCTACGGGCTCGCGCAACTGCGCCGGACAATAGGCACGCGGGTGTGCGCGGGTCAACCCGCCGGTTCTAACGCGCCACGTACGCGAGCCGGCTTCAATCGAGGAAGCGGACCGGCACCATCCACGGCGCGAAGCCGCCGCCGGTGTCGGACGGCGCGGCGAAGTCAGCGCCCGACGTCTGCTGCGGCGGATCGGCAACGCAATCGGCGAGAGCAAGAATCAAGGCGGCAAGGACGACGAAGGTCAGCGGCTTGGTCATCATACGCCTTCCATTCGCAAACGGCAGGCGAACTCGAGCGGTTCGCAGGCTCGAGGTCCAAGAGCAGGATCGCGTTCCGCCCACGCCAATCGCGCACAACCCTAGGCCGCCGGCTTTTTTCACCTAAATCGGCCCTTGCGATATTGGAATGCTGCGCCGCGGCGTCAGGCCGCGTTCCTCGACGCGAATGCGCCAGGCGAGCACGGCGGCGTTGAGGATCGAGAACGCCAGCGCGATCCGCCAGGCGCCGAAGGCCAGTGGCAGCACCGCGATCTCGCCGACGACGATCAGGTAATTGGGATGGGCGACGAGGCGATAAGGCCCGCGTCGCACCAGCGGCGCGCCGGGCAGGCTGTAGACGCGCGTCGTCCAGAATCGTCCGAGGCTGGCGACGGTCCAGACGCGCAGGATTTCGAGGACGACGAAGACGCCGAGCCAGAACCAATTTACCGCCGTGTCCCAGGGCACCAGCGCGACGAGCGCGAGCAGCCAGGCCGCATGCAAGGCGACGACCAGGGGATAATGCCCGGCGCCGAGCTCGATCGCGCCGCGATCCTTGAGCGCGCGGGCATTGCGGACCGAATAGACCAGCTCGCCGAGCCGTGCCGCCGCTACGATGCCGACGATGAGCGGCAACGGGCTCACGCTTCGAGCACCAGGAAGCCGGCGGTGAAGCCCGGCCCGAGCGACGAGAGCAGCATGCGACCACGCGCGCCGGCCTTGAGCGTGCGCTCGAGCACGAACAGCACCGTCGCCGCCGACATGTTGCCGCAATCGCGCAGCACGGCGCGGGCATGATCGAGCGCGCCCTGGCCGAGCACAAAGGCTTCCTCGATCGCGCTTAGCACCTTCACGCCGCCCGGATGGCAGACGACGTGATCGATGGCGTCGAGCACCAGGCCGTGGCGGGCGAGGAAGGTCTCGGCGGCGGTGCGTAGCTGGCTTCGCACCAGGGCCGGAATGTCGCGCGAGAAGATCGCCTTGAGACCGTCTTCCATGACGTCCCAGCCCATGACGCCGAGCGAATCCGGCCAAGTATGCTCGCCCGCCGCGCCCAGACGCGGTCCGTCGCCGGCGGTCGAGACGATGCCGGCGGCAGCGCCGTCGCCGAACAGCGCGGTAGCGACGACGTTGCTCTTCGAGCTGTCGCCGCGGCGGAAGCACAGCGCGCAAAGCTCGACCACGAGAAACAGCACGTTGGCGCCGGGACGGGCGCGAGCCAGATCGGCGGCGCGCGCCAGGCCGGCGACGCCGCCGGCGCAGCCGAGGCCGAAGATCGGCAGGCGCGTCACGTCGGCACGGAGGCCGAGGCGGTTGAGCAGCCGGGCGTCGAGGCTTGGTGTGGCAATGCCGGTAGTCGAGACCGTCACCACCGCGTCGATCTGGCGGGGCGCGAGCCCGGCTGTGGCGAGACAGGCGCGCGATGCTCGCTCCAACAGCCGCACGGCATGGTCGAGATAGAGTTCGTTGCGCTCGGCCCAGCCGTGCGGGCGATCGTACCATTCGAGCGGCACGCAGGAATAGCGCGCGTCGATGCCGGCATTAGCGAAGACCGGCATCAGTCGGTCGAGGTCGAGCGCCGCGGCGCCGGCGAAATAGCCGCGCGCGCGGCTTTCGATTTCGGCCTGGCGTAGGGCATAGGGCGGCAGCGCCGTCGACAAGGCAAGCAGGTGGGGTGCGTTCATCACTGGCGAAGGGCTCCTTGCGTCGTTACAGTGTCGGCGCTTCTCTGTCCGCTTACCGTAGGGCGGGCGGGGAAAATCTTGGATCACATGTTCGCGCGTTCGAGCCACTGGAGAGACTAGGCGCAGGATGGCCCGTAAGAGCCACATGCAAACAAGCGAAACCGACAGCGACACCGGCGCCCGCAACGGCGTGGGCGAGCGGTTGCGCGCCTATTTCATCGCCGGCATCCTGGTCACCGGCCCGATCGCCTTCACGCTCTGGATCACCTGGAGCGTCATCGGTTTCGTCGACCATACCGTCTCGCACCTGGTGCCTACCCGCTATAACCCGGACGCCTACTTTCCGTTCAATATCCCCGGCTTTGGCCTCGTGGTCGCGGTCATCGCGCTGACGCTGATCGGCTGGCTGACCGCTGGCTATGTCGGCCGTCTGTTCCTGCGCCTGTCCGACCGTATCATGAAGCGCATGCCGGTGATCAGCGGCATCTACAGCGCGCTCAAGCAGATTTTCGAAACCGTGCTGGCCAAGCGCTCCAACACCTTCCGCGAGGTCGTGTTGGTCGAGTGGCCGCGCCGCGGCATGTGGACCGTGGCTTTCGTCACCGCCAAGGGAGAGGGCGAATTGCGGTCGAACGTCGCACCGGATTCGGTCGGCCTTTACGTGCCGACGACGCCGAACCCGACCTCGGGCTATCTTGTCTACGTCTCGCGCGAGGAAATCGTGCCGCTGTCGATGTCGGTCGAGGACGGCATCAAGCTGGTGATCTCCGGCGGCATCATCACGCCCGCGGGCCGCGACGTGCCGCTGGCGGCGCAGGTCGACGAAATAGCCGCGCCGATGAAATAGCCGCGCTCGTTCAGCCGGTGCGCAGGTAGCGCACCGCGGCGTCGCGCGCGAACAGATAGAGCAGCGTGCGCAGAGCCCCGCCGCGCGCGCTTTCGAGATCGGGGTCGCGCGTCAGCGCCAGCCGCGCTTCCTCGCGCGCGATCGGGATGAGGTCGGCGTGCGCCGCGAGGTCGACGAGGCGGAACTGTCCGAAGCCGCTTTGCCGCGTGCCCAGCACCTCACCGGCGCCGCGCAGCCGCAGATCTTCCTCGGCGATGTGGAAGCCGTCGTCACTTTCGCGCATGATGGAGAGACGCTGCTTGGCGGTTTCGCTCAGCGGCGCGGCATAGAGCAGCAAACACGCCGCCGACCGGTCGCCGCGGCCGACGCGGCCGCGCAGCTGGTGGAGCTGCGCCAAGCCGAAGCGCTCGGCGTGCTCGATCACCATGACGGTCGCGTCGGTGACGTCGACGCCGACTTCGATCACCGTCGTCGCCACCAGCAGGTCGATGCCGCCGGCGGCGAACGCGGCCATGGTGCGGTCACGCTCGGGCCCTTTCATTCGTCCGTGCACCAGTCCGACGCGGTTGCCGAAGGTCTGGAACAGCTCGGAGAAGCGTGCCTCGGCCGCCTGAAGGTCGCTGTCCTCGGACTCTTCGATCAACGGGCAGATCCAATAGATCTTGTCGCACTTGGCGAGCGCGCGGCGGATTGCGGCGATGACGTCGCCGATGCGCTCGACCGGCACGGCGCTGGTCGTGGTCTTGGCGCGGCCGGTCGGCTTCTCGTCGAGCCGCGATGCGTCGAGATCGCCATAGGCCGTCATTTCGAGCGTGCGCGGGATCGGCGTCGCCGTCATCACCAGGATGTCGACCGCCTTGCCCTTGGCCGCGAGCTGCACGCGCTGCTCGACGCCGAAACGGTGTTGCTCGTCGATCACCGCCAGCGCTAGGTCCCTGAACGCGACCTCGTCCTGGAACAACGCATGCGTACCGACTGCGATTTGGATTTCTCCGGCCGCCAGGCGCTCGAGGAATTCCGTCCGCGCGCGACCTTTCTCGCGGCCAGTGAGCAGCGCGATCGTCACGCCGGAATCCTTCGCCAGGTTGGTCAATGTCGTGAAATGCTGGCGCGCGAGAATCTCGGTCGGCGCCATCAGCGCCGCCTGGCCGCCGGATTCGACCGCATCGCACATCGCCAACAGCGCCACCACCGTCTTGCCGCTGCCGACATCGCCTTGCAAAAGGCGGTTCATGCGCGACGGTTGCGCCAAGTCGAAGGATATCTCAGCGAGCGCGCGGCGTTGCGCGCCAGTGAGTTGGAAGGGCAGGGCACGCTCGACGCGTTGGCGCAGATCGCCCTTGGCGGCGAGCGCCCGGCCGGCGCGCTTGCGGGCCCGGGCGCGCAGCAGCGCGATGGTCAGCTGGTTTGCCAGCAGCTCGTCATAGGCCAGCCGCGCGCGCGCCGGATGGGTAGGTAGTAGGTCTTCGGGCCGTGCCAGTGCGTGCACGGCGATAATCGCCGCGCGCCACGCCGGCCAGCCACGCCGCTTGACCAGCTCGGAATCGGCCCATTGGTCGAGCTGCGGCGCGCGCGCCAGCGCCGCCTCGATCGCCTTGTGCACCATGCGCAGCGTCAATCCAGCGGTCAGGCGATAGACCGGTTCGATCAGCTTCAGCGTGTCGAGCCCGGCCGGATCGAGGATGTGATCCGGATGGGTCATCTGGATCTGGTTGTTGAAGCGCTCGATCTTGCCACTGACGATGCGGCTCGCGCCCACTGGCAGTTGGCGCTCAAGCCAGTCGCCCTTGACGTGGAAGAACACCAGGAACAGCACGCCGCTCGCGTCGCGGCAGCGCACGCGATAGGGCTGGCGCGGGTTGTGCGGCTTCTGGTGCTGCTCGACCGTGACGGTCAGCGTGGCGATGCGGCCTTCGGGCGCATCCGCCACCTGGGGCTGGAAGCTGCGGTCGATGAGATCGACCGGCAGATGCCACAGCAGGTCGACGACATGCGGCCCACACAATTTCTGGAACAGCTTGCCGAGGCGCGGCCCGACGCCCTTGATGTCGGTGACCTCGGCAAACAGCGGGTTGAGGATCGCGGGCCGCATCAACGCGGCTGGATGAACGCCCTGTGCCCTTTGTCCTTCGACAGGCTCAGGACGAGGGCTTCAGGGTAAGGAGAGTTTTTTAATGCCATCTCCCAATCTTCCTCAGCCTGAGCGTAGTCGAAGGCCGCATGGTCGGATTGCCGCTAGACCTTGAGCTTCAACAACTGCCGCGCGTTGCCGTTGAGCAGTTTTTCCTTGTCGGCGGCGGGCAGCTTCAATTCCTCGATCGCCCATTTCGTGCCCGGCGGGTTGGGCACGAAGGGATAGTCGATCGAGAACATGATGCGGTCGAGCCCGATCTCCTTGATGCAGTAGTCGAGCGCGTTGGAGGAGAAAAATCCGCTGGTGGTGATGAAAACGTTGCGCAGAAATTTCTCGCGAAAGCCTTCTGCGTGCTTGCCGTCGCGCGCCAGCGTCATGTTGATGCGCCAGAGGAAGAAGGGCAGGCCTTCGCCCAGATGGCCGAGGATGACCTTGACCTTGGGATAGGCGTCGAGCACGCCCGACAGCACCAGGCGGATGCCGAGCGTCGCGGTTTCAAGCGTGAAGCCCCAGGCGGCATTGGCCAGCGCCGGATGCTTGCCGAGATAATCCTTGAGATAGACGTCGATCACCGCCTGGTGCGGTTTGGCGGGATGGAAATAGAGCGGCACGTCCAAGGCCTGGGCGCGCTCGAAGATCGGCCAGAAGCGTTTGTCGTCGAGGAATACGCCATTCGACAGGCCGTGGATCATCGCGCCGACGAAGCCCAGTTTGCTGACGCAGCGTTCGAGCTCGTCGGCTGCAAGCTTAGCTTCGGTGGTGGTAGGCAGCGCGGCGAAGGCGCCGAAGCGCTTGGGATGGGCCTTGACCGCGTCGGCGAGGCGGTCGTTGACGCCGCGCGCGATCTGCAGCGCGGAATCCGCCGGCAGCCGCTGGGTCGCCGGCGCGCCGAGCGACAGAACCTGATAGTCGACCCCGGCCGCGTCCATTTCCTTGAGGCGGAGTTCACCAAGATCGTCGAGTCGCTTTACCAGCTCGGGATTGACACGGCCCTCGAATTGCGCGACCGCGACGATCTCGGGGTCGTGGTAATGCTCCTCGAGCGCGACAATGTACGGCTTGTTCGCCATGCGCGTCCTCCCTACGCTGGCTTTCTAACAGGCGCGACATGCTCTGTCATCCGGACGCCGCATGGGCGGATGCGTCTTTGACGCTTGCAAGTGTCGGCGCACAAGGCAATATCGCCGCCCGAGACAGCCCCGCTATGGCAACGCAAGAAGACGGGGTGGAGAAGCAGCGCAAGCGGCTGCTCTACCAGAGCCGCCACCGCGGCATCAAGGAAAGCGACCTCTTCCTGGGCGCTTTCGCGAACCGCTATTTGCCGGATTTCGGCGCCGCTGAGCTGGCCGAGTACGAAACTATCCTCGCCGAGGACGACGACATCTTGTTCGACTGGATCTATGGCCGCGCCGCGCCGCCGCATGACGGCGCGGTGATTCGCTTGATGCTGGCTTTCCGGTATCGCCCATGAGCGTGCTCGACGCGTTTTTCGCCGCGCCGCCGCGCAGCGAACGACTGGTTCTCGCCAACGTGCCCGAAGGCCACGACGCTTTCGTGCTTGGCAGACTGGCGGCGCGCGGCGGCCGCACGCTCATCCAGATTTGCCGCGACGACGGCCGCATGGCGCGTATGCGGGCGGCGCTCGGGTTCTTCCATCCCGAGCTCGAGGTGCGGGTATTCCCGGCCTGGGACTGCCTGCCTTACGACCGCGTCTCGCCCAATCCCGAAATCGTCTCGCGGCGCATCGCTACGCTGGTCGAGTTGGCGCGAGGCGATGGCGGGCCACGCCTCGTGCTGACCACGGTCAACGCCGCGATTCAGCGCGTGCCGCCGCGCAAGCTGTTTGCCGAACGCAGCCTCGCACTCGTGCGCGGTATGGATCTGCCACCCGACCGGCTCAAGACGTTTCTCGAACGCAACGGCTACAACCGCGCCGAGACGGTGCGCGAGGCCGGCGAGTACGCGGTGCGCGGTGGGCTGGTCGATCTTTATCCCTCGGGCGCGCCGGCGCCGCTGCGGCTCGATTTCTTCGGCGACCGGCTCGAGGCAATCCGCTCGTTCGACCCGTTGAGTCAGCGCAGCGCCGGGGCGCTCGAACGCGCCGAGCTCAAGCCGATGAGCGAGGTGCTGCTCGATCAGACGGTAATCGAGCGGTTCCGCTCGCGCTATCGCCAGAAATTCGGCGCCGGCGTGCAGAACGATCCGCTCTATGAATCGGTCAGCGCCGGAAGGCGTCATGCCGGCATGGAGCATTTCCTGCCGCTGTTCTACGAGAGCCTCGACACGCTCTTCGACTATCTGTCCGTCGCCGATGTCGCACTCGACCATCAGGCCGAGGAAGTGCGCGGCGAGCGCAACGTCGCCATCGCCGATTTCCACAACGCGCGCGAAACCGCGCCGGTGGCGCGCGGTGCGCTCGGCGCGACGCCGATCTACCGGCCGCTCAAGCCCGAGCTGTTCTATCTCGGCGACGCCGAATGGGCTGCGGCGCTGGCCGGCCGGCGCGTCGTCCAGCTTTTGCCCTTCGCCGCGCCGGAAAGCGCCACTGCATTCGATGCCGGCGCGCGGCCGGGGCCGGATTTCAGCGCCGCGCGCGCTGATCCCAATGTCAATCTGTTCGATGCCGTGCGCCGGCAGCTCGATGCCGAAGCCGCCGTCGGCCGCCGCACACTGATCGTCGCCTACAGCACCGGCTCGGCCGAACGGCTCAAGACGGTGATGCGGGACCACGGCATATCCGAGCCCGCGTTCGTCGAGTTATGGCAAGGCTTCCTCGACCTGCCGCAAGACCATGCTGGGCTAGCCGTGCTGCCGCTGGAGCGCGGCTATGTGGCCGGCGATGCGACGCTCGTCACCGAGCAGGACATTCTCGGCGACCGCTTGGCGCGGCCGGCGCGCCGCCGCACCAATCTCGATCAGTTCGTCGCGGAAGTTGCTACCTTGACGCTCGGCGATCTCGTCGTCCATGCCGAACACGGCATCGGCCGCTACGACGGGCTGGTGACGCTCGAGGTCGCCGGCGCGCCGCACGATTGCCTGCGCCTGATCTATGCCGGTGACGATAAGCTGTTCGTGCCGGTCGAGAACATCGAGGTGCTGTCGCGCTACGGCTCCGAGGACGCGGCGGCGCAACTCGACCGGCTCGGCGGCGTGGCATGGCAGTCGCGCAAGGCGCGGGTCAAAGCGCGCATCCGCGACATCGCCGGCGATCTGATCCAGCTCGCCGCCGAGCGCCAGCTCAAGGAAGGCGAGCCGATGGCGACGCCCGAAGGCGCTTACGAAGAATTCGCCGCGCGCTTTCCCTATCCCGAGACCGACGACCAGGATAGGGCGATCCATGACACGCTCGGCGATCTGGCGTCGGGCCGACCGACCGACCGGCTGATCTGCGGAGACGTCGGATTCGGCAAGACCGAGGTGGCGTTGCGCGCCGCCTTCATCGCCGTGATGGCCGGCACCCAGGTCGCGGTGGTGGTGCCGACGACACTTCTTGCACGGCAGCATTACAGAACATTCGTCAACCGCTTCGCCGGCCTGCCGGTCAAGATCGAGCAGCTGTCGCGCTTCGTCGCGCCGAAACGCGCCGAGCAGATCAGGAAGGACCTCAACAACGGCCGCATCGACATCGTCATCGGCACCCATTCGCTGCTTGGCAAGGGTGTCGGCTTCCGTCATTTGGGCTTGCTGGTGATCGACGAAGAACAGCATTTTGGCGTGGCGCAGAAGGAGCGCCTGAAGAAGCTCAAGGCTAATGTCCATGTCGTGACGCTGACCGCAACGCCGATTCCGCGCACGCTGCAGATGGCGCTCGCCGGCGTGCGCGAGATGAGCATCATCGCCACGCCGCCGATGGATCGCCTGGCGGTCCGCACCTTCGTCATGGCCTGGGACCCGGTGGTGGTGCGCGAAGCGATTCTGCGCGAGCTGCATCGCGGCGGTCAGGTGTTCTGCGTCGTGCCGCGCATCGCCGACATCGCCGACGTCGAGTACGAGCTGAAACAACTCGTCCCCGAGGCGCGAATTGCCGTGGCGTACGGCCAGTTGGCGCCGACCCAGCTCGACAAGGTGATGACCGCGTTCGACGACGGCGCCTTCGACGTGCTGCTGTGCACCGACATCGTCGAAAGCGGCCTCGACATCCCGACCGCCAACACGCTGATCGTCCACCGCGCCGACATGTTCGGCCTGGCGCAGCTCTATCAGCTCCGGGGCCGCATCGGCCGCGGCAAGCTCCGCGCCTATGCCTATCTGACGCTGCTGCCCGGCAAGGTGCTGTCCTCGACCGCCGAGCGCCGACTCGAAGTGATGCAGACTCTTGACCAGTTGGGCGCCGGCTTCACGCTGGCGAGCCACGATCTCGACATCCGCGGCGCCGGCAATCTTCTGGGCGAGGAGCAGTCGGGCCATATCCGCGAGGTCGGCGTCGAGCTCTATCAGCATCTGCTGGAGGAGGCGATTGCCACGGCGCGCACCGGCGGTGGCGACGCCAAGGCCGAAACCGAGTGGACGCCGCAGATCGCCATCGGCACTTCAGTGCTGATTCCGGAGACTTACGTCGCCGATCTCAACGTGCGGCTCGGCCTCTATCGCCGCATCGCCAACCTGGTCGACCGCCAGGAGATCGAGGCCTTCGCCGCCGAGCTCATCGACCGCTTCGGCAAGCTGCCCGCCGAGGTCGAGAACCTGCTCGAGATCATCGCCATCAAGCGCCTCTGCCGCGAAGCCGGCGTCGAGAAGATCGAGGCGGGGCCCAGGGGCGCGGCGATCACCTTCCACGCCGGCAGCGTCGCCGACCCGGTGGCGTTGGTGTGCTGGATCGCCAGCCAGGCGGGCAGTGCGCGGCTACGGCCCGATCAGCGCCTGATCGTGGTGCGCGACTGGGACGACACCCGCGCTCGCATCAAGGGCGTGATTCAGTTGCTCGAAAAGCTGAAGGCGATCGCCGCCCGACCACAGCCGGTCGCGGCGCGCGGCTGAAACTTATCCCGTTGCGCGGCTCGGGCCGTTTTGCACCAGGTCGAAGACCGGGAAGAAGAATTGCGGCTCCTGCGCGCCGGAGATCGCATATTGCCCGGCGAAGATGAAGCAGGGCACGGCGTTGATGCCGAGGCGCCGCGCGCCGGCGTCGTCCGCCGTCACCTCGGCGCGCTCGCTGGTGCCGGCGAGGAAGTCGCACGCTGCCGCGGCGTCGAGGCCGCTTTCGTCGGCGATCGCCGCTAGCGTGTCGCGGTTGCCGATGTCGCGGCCCTCGATGAAATAGCCGGCGAACAGCCGGTCGACCAGCTCGGTGACGCGGCCGACGCGTTGCGCGAAGCGGATGAGGCGGTGCGCCGTCAGCGTGTTGGGCGTACGTTCGATCTTGTCGAAGGCGAAGGGGATGCCGACGCTGGCGCCGGCGTCGACCGCCGCCTGGTTGATACGCTTGGCGTGCGCCTGGCCGCCGAACTTGGCGGACAGATAGGCTTCGCGCGGCATGCCTTCGGCCGGCATGTCGGGGTTGAGCTGGAAGGGTCGCCAGGTGATGTCGGGCGCGATATTCGGCCGCTGCGCCAGCGCGACCTCGAGCCGGCGCTTGCCGATGAAGCACCACGGGCAGATCGCGTCGGCGACGATGTCGATGCGCATGCCGCATCATAGCACATTCGCCGGCCGCCGGCCGGGTCGGTAAACGCTACCTAGTGAATGTCGTCGGCACGCGAGAAGGCCTGGCGCAGATCCTCCATGCCGAAGCGGGGCGATTTGCAGGCGTCGAGGATCACTTTCTCGCGCTTGGCTAGCAGATTCGCGGCGTCGGGGATATTCCGCGCGACGTCGAGGGGAATGACCACGGCGCCGTGGCGGTCGGCATGGATCAAGTCGTTGGGCGAAACCACCATGCCGGCGACGCTGACGGTCTTGCCGAAATCGACGATGTCGACATGGGCGTGCGACGGCATCACCGTACCGGTGAGCACGAAAAAGTCCTTCGCCCAGACGTCGATGTCGCGCACCGCGCCGTCGGTGACGACGCCGATGCAGCCCAGCGCCTTATGCACGTTCGATTGTACCTCGCCCCAGAATGCGCCGAAGCCGGCGTCGGGACCGTCGACGTCCTGCATGACGCAGATGCTGGGCAGCGGCGCGGCGCCGATGCTCTCGTAATAGGCGAGGCGCGTCGCCCGCGCCTCAGCCTTGCCGCGCGGGCTCGGCTCGCGCGAGCGCACCATGATGGTGCGCGCGTAGCCGACGACCGGCTTGGCCCGCGGCAGCGGCGACAGAAACGGCCGGCGATTGAAGCCGAGCGCGCGGCGCTCCGGCGCGACGATCTCCAGGGCATTGCAGATCGTTGGCGTATCGAAGGCGGCGAGGGCGGCGAGTTCGTCTTTGGAGAGGAAGGCGGTCATGGGCAACCAATCGATGATAGAGGACACGCGATCCTGCCATCCGTTCCGATTGACGACCAGCGCAATCGCGCTTTACGATCGATTTTATGAAAGAGAATTTCATATAATGAAATTGCTTCGTCTCGACTGCAGTCGAGGATAGCGCCATGCGCGCCGCAGCCGTCTCGGCATCGCTCGCTATGCCACCGCAATCCGGCGTCGTGCCGGCGCGCAAGGCTGGCCCGGTCATCCAGTCGGTCGATCGTGCGCTCGACATCCTCGAGGCGCTGGCGCGCCACGGCAAGATGTCGCTCGCCGAGCTCAGCCTGAAGACCGGCCTCAACGCCAGCACCTGTCACCATCTGGTCGGCACCATCGGCCGGCGCGGCTACATCACCCAGGACTCCGAGACCCGGCGCTATTCGCTCGGCAGCAAAATCTTCCAGCTCAGCGAGGCGCGCGCCAGCCAGATCAACCTGATCGAACAGGCGATGCCGTTCCTGGCGCGGCTCAACCGCAAGACCGGCGAGGCGACACGTCTGGTGGTGATCGAGGGCACCGAACTGATCACGGTCGCCAAGCTTGGCTCGCTGCATGCCGTCAAGGTCGAAAGCGCGGCCGGCCGCTCGGATGCGCCGCACGCGACCGCATCGGGCAAGGCGATCCTCGCCTGGTTGCCGCCGATCCGCATCGACGAAATTCTCGACGCACGCGGCATGGAACGCTTCACCGCCGAGACCGTCACTTCGCGGCGCGCCCTGATCGAGGAGCTGCGGCTGGTGCGGCGCTATGGCTATTCCGAGGACCGCGAGGAATTCGAGCCCGGCGTCCATTGCGTCGGCGCCGCCATCCGCAGCCACAAGGGCGCGGTCATCGGTTCGATCAGCCTGTCGATTCCGACCATGCGCGTGACGGCCGACACGCTAACGCGGACGCGTAAAGACGTCATGGCTACCGCGCAAGACATCACCAAGGAGCTCGGCTCGAACACCTCGATCTGAGCGATCCGCACCCGACACGAAGCGGCCGCAGCGCCGCGGGAGGAACGCCGATGAGCGAAGCGGCACGGACGAACGAGTTCAAGATTCCGGGAACGATGAAGGCCTGGGTCCTCGGCGGGCCCGACGAGTTGAAGCTGGTCGAGAAGCCGGTGCCCGAGCCGGGCAAAGCCGAGGTTCTGGTGCGGATCGACGCCATCGCGGTGTGCGCCACCGACATCGAGATCATGCGCAACGGGCTGCCGGCAATCGTCGAGGGCGGCGAGCCCTTCAACAAGAACTTCACCATTGGCCACGAATACATGGGCACGATCGTGAAACTCGGTCCGTCGGTCGACGAGTTCCAGATCGGCGATCGCATCGCCGTCGAGATTCACGCCGGCTGCGGCCGCTGTCCGCGCTGCCGCGAGGGTATGTACACCTCGTGCCTGAACTATGGCTATCCGTCCAAGGGCCATCGCGCCAACGGCTTCACCACCGACGGCGGCTTCGCCGAGTACGCGATCAACAACGTCAACACCATGGTGCACGTGCCGGACGAGATGCCGGACGAGGAAGCGACGCTCATCGTCACCGCCGGCACGGCGATGTACGGGCTCGACGTCATGAGCGGGCTGGTCGCCGGCGAAGGCGTCGTCGTCATCGGTCCGGGGCCGATCGGCCTGATGGGCGTCGCGGTGGCCAAGGCGCTCGGCGCGTCGCCGGTGATCCTCACCGGCACGCGCGACCGCCGCCTTGAGATGGGTCGCAAGCTCGGCGCCGACGAGGTGGTCAACGTGCGCAACGAGGACGCGGTCGCGGCGGTGAAGCGCATCACCAAGGGCAAAGGCGTGCAATACGTGCTCGAATGCTCGGGCGCGCCCAATGCGCTCAACGAAAGCGCCAAGATGGTCAACCGCGGCGGTCGCATCTGCCTCGCGGCGTTTCCAGTCGATCCGGTGCCGGTCGATCTCGCCTATCTGGTGCGCAACAACATCTACGTTTTCGGCATCCGCGGCGAGGGCAAGAGCGCCACGCACCGCGCGGCGGCTTTCATGACGCAGAAACGCTTCGACGCCAAGATCATTCACACCCACACCTTCCCGCTCGCCGAGGTGCCGACGGCGATCAAGTACGCGCGCGAGCGGATCGACGACGCGATCAAGGTCGTGGTCAAGATGCGAGCCAACTGACGCCAACCGGCCGCGAATCAGACGGCCGGAAAACTTCGCAACCCAGCGCGGGAGGAGTACAGAGATGTCGGGAGAGCAGACAGATCGCGAAATCCTCGGCTACAGCCGCTACGTCGTGGCGACCGCCGCATTCTTCGCAGTGTTTATCGTCAGCCCGTTCGAGTACGCCTGGAGCTCGATGTCTGGGCCGCTGGCGGGGATTTATGGCTGGTCGCACCAGCAGGTCGCCTGGCTGTTCACGCTGTTCATCATCCTGCAATCGTTCGGTATGCTGCCGGGCGGCATGTTGCGCGACCGATTCGGGCCGCGCTGGACGACCGCGATCAGCGGTTGCCTCATGGGCGTCGGCATCTTCGCGCTCACCCTCGGGCCCTCTTACTCGCTGGTCTTGGCGTTGTGGTGCATCGGCAGCTTCTTCGCCGGCTTTATCTACAACAATGGCGTGACCACCGGGAACAAATGGTTCAGCGATCGGCGCGGTGTGATGACCGGACTGATCGCCGGCGCGTTTTCGTGGGGCTCGCTGCCGTTCATCTTTCCGATTCGCGCCATTCCGCACGATGCGCCGCCAAGCGTCTTCATCCACGTCATCTACGTTATGGCGGCGGTGATGGGCGGCGTCTCGATTGTAGCGGCTTTGTTCATGAAAGACCCGCCGGCTGGATGGAGGCCGCCGGGCTGGACGCCGAAACAGACGGCGATCAAGCGGCCATCGAACCACCAGTACACTGTCGGCGAGGCGCTCCGGACATGGCAGATGTGGGTCCTGATCATCTCCTTCGTGCTGATTTCGAGTGCCGGCCTCGCCGGCATCAGCAAGATGGTCGCCTATTCGCGGAGCTTCCATTTCACGGCCGCTGCGGCGACCGCGGCCGCCGGCGGCATCGCCATCGCCAACGGCATTGGCAAGTTCAGTCTCGGCGCGCTGTCGGAAAAGTTCGGCTGCGAGAACATGATGATCTTCAGCTACACCGCGTGCGGCGTGCTGCTCTTCGCTTCGATCTTCGCCGGCCTGGCGCATGCCGAGATTCTATTCGTCTGCACGGCGATTCTCGGCATTTTCTGCTGGGCATCGTTGTTCTCGTTGTTTCCGATCACCATCGGTCACTATTTCGGCGAGGCGTCAGCGGGCGGCAATTACGGCATCCTCTATGCCATCGCCAAGGGCTCCGGCGGCCTCTATGGCGGCATCCTGTCGACCGTATTGATCCTCCACCACGGCTTCACCTTCGCTATCAGCGTCGCCGGCCTCATGGCGATTATCTCTGGCATCATGCTCATTCCGCTGAAATTCAGCCCACCGGTGTGGACGGCGGCCGACGCGCGGCGGGCTGCGGGCATCGTGCCGGAGGGGCAGCGCGGCGCATAGCGGGCGCAGGGAGGCGGCGATGGCCCAGCGATACGACCGGGCGGCGGAGGACCTCGGCAACCTCGTCGCGCTCGAGCACGTCAACGTGCAAATTCCCGACCAGGTGGTCTCGACGCTGTTCTATGTCACCGGCCTGGGCCTGACACGTGATCCCTATGTGATGACCGGCACCGAGAACATGTGGATCAATGTTGGGCGCAGCCAGTTCCACCTGCCGACCGGCAAGCCGCAGGTGCTGCGCGGCCATGTCGGCCTCGTGCTGCCGGATCGTACGGCGCTGCTCGGTCGCCTGGCCAAGGTCGAGCGACGCCTTGCCGGCACGGATTTCGGCTTCTGCGCGCTCAACGACCACGTGGAGGTGGTCTCGCCTTGGGGCAATCGCCTGCGCTGCTACGAGCCCGATCCGCCGCGCTTCGGCCGCATCGCGCTCGGCATGCCTTATGTTGAGTTCGAGGTGCCGCCGGGCAGCGCCGACGGCATCGTCCGCTTCTATCGTCAGGCGCTCGTTGCGCCGGCCACGGTCGAGGACAGCGGCCAAGGTCGCGCCGCGCGCATTGCGGTCGGTGTCGACCAGGAATTCGTCTTCCGCGAGACTGAAGGTGCCCAGCCGCCCTATGACGGCCACCACGTCCAGATCTACCTCGCTGATTTCTCAGGGCCGCATCGCTGGCTGAGCGAGCGCGGCCTGGTTTTCGAGGAAAGCGATCAACACCAGTACCGCTTCAAGGACATCGTCGATCCGGAGGACGGCCGCGTCCTCTTCACCATCGAGCACGAAGTCCGTAGCATGCGACACCCGCTTTATGCCCGGCCGCTGGTCAACCGCAATCCAGCCCAGACCAATCTCAATTATGCGCCCGGCCACGACGCCTGGAGCTGGGGCCTGCCGCATCAATCTTGAGCCGCGGCCACCGACCCGCTTAAGGTTGGGCCGGGGAAGGAAATGCCGGGCATCTACGACGAGCCGCATCTGCAGCGCGGCGGGGCCAATCACGCTCCGCTGACGCCGCTGTCGTTCCTCGTCCGTGCCGCCGCGGTCTATCCCGACAAGCCGGCGGTGATCCACGGCGACCGTGTCATCCCCTATGCCGAGTTGCTGGCGCGCTGCCGTCGCCTGGCCAGCGCGCTCTGCAAGCGCGGCATTGGCCAGGGCGATACAGTCTCGGTGATGGCGCCCAACGTGCCGGCGATGCTCGAAGCGCATTACGGCATCGCTATGGCGGGCGCGGTCTTGAACGCGCTCAATTACCGGCTCGACGCCAAGACCATCGCCTTCATCTTCGGCCACGCCGAAACCAAGCTGCTGATCACCGACCGCGAGTTCTCGCCGACCATCAAGGAGGCGCTCGCCCTGGCGGCGCGCAAGCCGATCGTGATCGACATCGACGATCCGCTATTCGTCGGCGGCGAGAAGCTCGGCGAGATGGATTACGAGGCCTTCCTCGCGAGCGGCGACCCCGCCTCCGCGATCGCGCTGCCCGACGACGAGTGGCAGGCCTATTCGCTCAATTACACCTCGGGCACCACCGGCAATCCCAAGGGCGTCGTCTATCACCACCGCGGCGCTTTCCTGAACGCGGTCGGCGACGTCATGTATTTCGGCCTGTCGCCGCAGGCCGTCTATCTGTGGACGCTGCCGATGTTCCACTGCAACGGCTGGTGTTACACCTGGGCGGTGACTGCGGCGTGCGGCACGCATGTCTGCCTGCGGCGCGTCGATCCGGCGCAGGTTTTCGAGTTGATCGAAAAGCGTCGCGTCACCCATCTCTGCGGCGCGCCGATCGTGCTCAACCTGCTGGCTTACGCGCCGGACGGCGCCAAGCGGCGGCTCGACCATCCGGTCAAGATAATGACCGGCGGGGCGGCGCCGCCTTCGACCATCATCGCCAACATGGGGCGGCTCGGCTTCAGCGTGACGCACGGCTACGGCCTGACGGAATCTTACGGGCCGGCGACGATCTGCTTCGAGCAGGACGACTGGACCGGCCTGAACCTGGCGGACCGTGCCGCTCGCATCGCGCGGCAGGGGATGGAGGTCGCGACGCTCGCGGGCGCGCGCGTCGTCGACCGCGAACTGCACGATGTGCCGGCCGACGGTGCGGTAATCGGCGAAATAGTGCTGCGCGCCAACACGGTGATGAAGGGCTATCTCAAGAATCCGAAGGCGACCGACGAGGCCTTCGCCGGCGGCTGGTTCCATACCGGCGACCTCGCCGTGCGTCACCCCGACGGCTATATCGAGATCAAGGACCGCGCCAAGGACATCATCATCTCGGGCGGCGAGAACATCTCGTCGCTCGAGGTCGAGGAGGTGCTTTACAAGCATCCGGCGGTGATGGAGGCGGCGGTGGTGGCGCGGCCGGACGCGAAATGGGGCGAGACGCCGTGCGCCTTCGTCGCGCTCAAGCCCGGCGCCAGCGCGACCGCCGCCGACATCGTCGCCTTCTGCTGCGGCAACTTGGCGCATTTCAAGGTGCCGCACAGCGTCGTGTTCGGGCCGTTGCCCAAGACCTCCACCGGCAAAATCCAGAAATACCTGCTGCGCGAGCAGGTCAAGAGTCTGACGCTGTGAGCGCTGATTTCTCGCTCGCCGGCAAGCGGGCGCTGGTCACCGGCGCGTCGCGCGGCTTGGGCTTGCACTTCGTGCGGGTCCTGGCCGAAGCTGGTGCCGACGTCGCGCTGCTGGCGCGCAATCGCGCAGCGCTCGATCAGGCGGCGGCAGCCATCGCCAAGGCATCGGGCCGGCGCGCGATCGCGGTGGTTGGCGACGTCACCGCCGCCGACAGCGTGCGTGCCGCCTTTGACCAGGCGGAGAAGGCATTAGGCCCACTCGACATCCTGGTCAACAATGCCGGCATCGCCGTGTCGAAGCCGCTGCTCGAGCACGACGAGGCGGATTGGGACCGCGTGCTCGATACCAACTTGAAGGGCGCCTGGCTGATGGCGCGTGAGTTCGCGGCGCGACGCATCGCCGACAAGCGCGGCGGCCGCATCGTTAACCTGGCCTCCGTGCTGGCTTTTCGGACCGCCCGCAACGTGCCGGAATACGCCGTGGCCAAGGCCGGCATGGCGCAGTTGACGCGCGTGCTCGCCGTCGAGCTGGCGCGGCACGGCATCGGCGTCAACGCGCTGGCGCCCGGCTATTTCGAGACCGACATGAACCGTGCCTTCCTCCAGAGCGAGGCGGGCAGGGCGGTGGCAGCGCGGATTCCGCTCGGTCGCACCGGCGCGGCGTCCGAACTCGACGGTGCGTTGCTCCTCTTGGTGTCGCCGGCGGGTAGCTATATCACCGGTGCCATCATTCCGGTCGATGGCGGCCATCTGGTCGCTTCCATCTAAGGCGACTCGCAGCGGGAGGGCGGGTAAGGCGACTCGCAGCGGGAGGGCGGGAAAGCGGCGATCGTTCGCACCCGCCAAAGCCGATTACGCATTGGGTAAGTTATGAGAAGACTCTGTAGATGAATGGGGATAACGCCCCGAGCGGCAAGGCTGCGGCGTGGACACGACATTTGACCGTCGCCGAGGCGCTTTTGCAGGATGGGCCGACGCGCATGGCCAAGATCGACATCGTCGCCGCGAGTTCGTTCTATCCGCCGGTGCTGGCGGCGCTGATCGCGACTTATGCGGTCCATCGGCTCGACCAGGCGGCCGACCGCGCCGCATTCCTGGTACCGCTCGGGAATACAGCGCGCGGCATCGCCACCTTCCAGGGCAAGGTCGACGCTACGCTGATGGATGCCTTGCCGCGGCTCAAGATCGTCGCTTCGAGATGAGCATCGGCCTTGATCACATCGATCTAGCGGCGGCAAAGGCGCGCAACATCCGCGTCACCAATACGCCCGACGTGCTGACCGACGACGTCGCCGATTTGGCGATCGGGCTGATGATCGCGGTGGCGCGGCGGCTGATGGTCGCCGATCGCTACGTCCGCGCCGGGGCCAGTGGCTCACAGGGCCGATGCCGCTCCAGAGCAAGCTCGGCGGCACGGCATTGGGCGTCCTGGGCATGGGGCGCATCGGCCAAGCGATCGCCAAGCGCGCCGTGGCCATGAACATGACCGTGGCCTATCACACCCCGCGGCCGAAGTCGGATCTGCCCTATCGCTTCTACCCGGATCTCGCCGCCCTGGCCGCTGCCGTCGATTACTTGATCGTCGCCTGTCCGGGTGGTCCGGCGACGCGGCATTTGGTCAATGCTCCAATCCTCGCGGCGCTCGGGCCCAAGGGCACGCTGATCAACATCGCCCGCGGCTCGGTGCTCGATCAGACGGAGTTGGTCGCAGCCCTGGCCGGCGGCCCAGCTCGCCGGCGCCGGGCTCGACGTGTTCGAGGACGAACCGCGCGTGCCCGAGGCGCTAACGCGACTCGACAACGTGGTGCTGGCGCCGCATGTCGGCAGCGCGACGCACGCGACTCGCCTGGCGATGGGCCGGCTGATGCTCGATAATCCGGCGGCGCAACTTGCCAGCAAGCCGTTGCCGACGCCGGCGATCTAGGCCGCTGGCAGCCGGTCGGGCGCGGTGCCGATGCGTGCCGGGGCGTTGCGCCGCTCAAGTTCCAGCAGCAGCGCGCTGTGGTCGTAGCGCCCGCCGCCATGCGCGACCAAGTCGCGGAACAGCCTCAGCGCGGTCTCGGCAAAGGGCAGAGTAAGGCCAGCGGCCTGCGCGGCGGCGACGATGGTGGCGCAATCCTTGGCCTGGTGGTCGGCCGGACCACCTGGAATAAAATCCCGCAATATCATCTTGTTGCCATGCAGATTTAAGATTTTAGAATCGGCAAAGCCGCCGAGGATCGCCTGGCGCACCGCCGCCGGGTCGGCGCCGCCGGCGGCGGCCAGCAGCAAGGCCTCGGCGACTGCGCCGATGGTTACCGCAACGATCGCCTGATTAGCCAGCTTGGCGAGCTGGCCACAACCCGCTGGTCCCACCCGGGTCGGCCGGCCGAGTGCGGTGAAGATCGACGCGGCGCGGTCGAACGCCGCGGGTGTGCCACCGGCCATGATTGCGAGGGTGCCCTGCTCGGCGCCGACGGTGCCGCCGGAGACTGGCGCGTCGAGATAGTCGATGCCGCACGCGGCGAAACGACGGGCGTGCTCGCGGGCGAGATCGGGCGGCGCCGAGCTCATATCGATGACCAGGGCGCCGGCAGCGAGGCTTGCCGCGGCGCCCTGCGGGCCGAACAGCACCATTTCGACCGCTGGTCCATCCGCAAGCATGATGATTGCTACGTCGGCACCGGTGGTCGCTGCGGCCGGGTTGGCGGCAACGGTCGCCCCCGCCGAAATCAACGAGTCGGCCTTGCTGGACGTGCGGTTCCACGCCGTCAGCTTCCAGCCGGCGTCGAGCAGATTGCGCGCCATCCGACTGCCCATCAGACCGACGCCGAGGAATGCGATCTTAGTTGTGGATTTTTCCATTTTATATCGTTCCATCAATTATATAGACCGCAATATTTCATGTGTATTCCAAGGGTAATCTGGTCCTGCGTTAACCGAAAACTAACCATTCCGACCCGAGTCTCGCCGCCGCGGCCAGAACGGCCGACGATTCGCAGGGGAGAAACCGATGCACGATGCAACGATGGCCCGCCTTGATCCGACATGGAAGCCGTGGTCGGTGCCGCGGGTTGCCAAGCCTTCCACCCAGGCGCGCGGCTTGGCGGCCCATATCGGCTGGCTCGAAAAGTGGCGGGCTTGGCGCCGACCGACGGCTTTCCAACGCTGTCTCGCCATCCACATCCTCAACACCACCGAGTCGGCGAACGACACGGCACCGGTCAGCGACGCCGCCTGAACCTGGCCTAGGCGTCGGCGTTCTGACGCAGCCGCAGCTGCGGCCGTCCGATGCCGTCGACAAAACCGCCGCGCTCGAGCGACGTGAAAATGTCGGTAAAATGCGCCGCCGTTCCGGGCCGGCCGGCGCCTTCGAGCCAATTTTGATCGAGCAGCGAGGCGAGGGCGGGGTGGCCGAGCTCGGCCTCCCACAGAATCCCCAACAGCGAGGCCATCGCCTCCTCGCGCTCGCGTGCCAGGCCGAACACCGTTTGGGCTCGGGCGGCCCGTTCGCGATGGCCGGTTTCGGGGCCGGGGCCAAGGCCGAAATCGACCCACGTTCGGCGCGCCGGGGCGGCGAGTTGGTAGTGCGCGACCTCGTGCAGCAAGACATAAGCTTCGGTGGCGCTGCGTAAGGCGACGCCGTCCCAAGAGACGTCGAGACGAGGCATGCCAGGCTTTAGTCCGATATAGAATTTTGTTATAATATCAATGGCATCTAAGTGATGCTTAATAGACAATTCAGGATCTGCCCGGGCCGCGCCCGAGCGCGCGGCGAGCCACTGAAACAGAGCACGCGATGGACCGGGCGGCAGCGACTCGTTGAAACGGGCGAGGGTCGATTCGAGCCGGTCGTCGGCAAGCGGTGTCAGGATCATCGGAACGGCGGTGGTGCGTCCAGGGGCACCCGAACTACACCAATCCGCTTGGGAATGAAACCGCTATGCCGCCGGAAGTGGGGTCCGCCCGACCAGCGGTGGGAGACCCAGAATCGACTGGCCGTGCGCCGCCAAACTGCGCGCCTCGTCGGGTTCGAGCGGCGCCGCCGAGCGCACCAGATAGCGCGCCAAGCCGGGGCGGTGGCGCTCGACAATGGTGGCGTCGATGTCGGCCTGGCGCAGCCGGTCGCGCAATGCCACGGCGTAACCGTGCCCGTCATAGGCGCCGAACTGCACCCAATAATGCCCAAGTCTGTGGCTGGGCTGCGGTGTCGCGATCTTGGCGGCGGTCGGCTGCGCTGGCGCGCCGGCCAGGCCGTGGTGGATCAGCGGCGTAATGCCAAGTTGGCCGGCACGCTGGGCATCCGCTTGGGCGCCGGCGCGGTCGCGGGTGGTGCTCGAACGCACGCTGAAATAACGGCCATCGCCGGCGCCGCGCGCCCGCGTGATCTCGGCCTGGATTCCCAGGGCGGCGAGTCGTCCGACCAATTTCTCGGCATAAAACGGGCCGCGATAAGCGCCATATTCCACCCAATAAGTCGGCTCGGCCGCTGCGACCGGTGCGGGCGTATTACGGCCGGCCGCCGGGTCGAGTTGCGCCAGCGGCACCGGCGGAATGGCGACAGCCTTGGGCACGATGGGCGGAGCTTCGGCGACCGGTGCCGGCGTTGTGGATGTTGCGGCGTGCTGCATCGGCGTCGGCCGGAAGGCGTCGATGTAAACCGCGCCATAGACGCCAAGGACGAGAGCGAACAGCACCGCCATCAACAGCGCGGCGCCAATTACCCCGCCAAAGCGGGACATGGTTTCAGACGGATTGTCCACTCTGCCGGCGACCTCCTCGCGTGCCACCTGACGGCGCGGGCGGCGGAACGATAAAAATTTATCATGTGGGAGACGCGCGACCTATGCCCAAAGCCGCGGAAACTGGGCACGAATCGCGGCAAAGCCTGTTGATTGCGTGGATAACTCGGGTTGCTCGACGACGTGCCCGGCGGCAGCCGGCCTCGGCGCGCGCCCGATCGGATGTGCCGATGCCCATTGCCACAGGGCTGTTGGGCAAATCGGGGCTCGCAAAAACCTCGGAAAACGCTAAGATTTCCTATGGGCAGGCCGGTGTGGGTGCGGCTGCTGCCGGGAGCGCACGATGGTGTGGCGAACCGCCAGAGGGCATGGCGTCGCGGAAGCGGAACAGACTGAACGCCTGCGGGACTTGGCGCGGCGTTGCCGTGATCTCGCGGAGATGACCTCGGTGCCCGAGGTCGTTCGGGAGCTCGAGCGGATCGCCCGTTCGCTCGACGATGAAGCGGGGATGAGCGAAGGCGAGTGACGGCGGCGCGTGCTTCGCTATGAGGGCGCGATGGCGACGATCGTGCTGACGCGTCACGGTCATGTCGAAGGCATCAAGCCGGAGCGCTTTCGCGGTCGGCACGAGACGCCGCTGACCGCGCTCGGGCGGACGCAGGCGAAAGCGGTCGCCGCGCGCATCGCCCGGACGTGGAAGCCGGCGGCGATCTACACCAGCCCGATGGGCCGCTGTGTCGAAACCGGTGTGGAGATCGCCAAGGCCTGCGGCGTCGCCGCCGCGGCGCTCGCCGCGCTCAACGATCTCGATTACGGCGCATGGGAATGGCGCACGCTCGAGGAGATGCGCGCAGCCGAGCCGGCGCTCTATGCCTCCTGGTTTACGACGCCCGAACGCATGCGCTTTCCCGGCGGTGAATCGCTGCCGGATCTAATCGCACGCACCGCCGGTGCGCTCCGCTTCGTCGGCGAGCGGCATGCGCGCGACACCGTGGTGCTCGTCGGCCACCTCAGCGTCAATCGCGCGCTGCTGCTGCAATGCCTCGACATGCCGCCGTCGGCCTATTGGCGGCTCGAGCAGCTTCCGTGCACGCTCAACGAAATCGTGATCGAGGACGGACGCGTGCGCGTCCTGCGCGTCAACGACGCGCAGCACCTCGAAGGCCTGCAATAGCGCTCGCCGTCGCCGCCGACGGCACCGAACGGCTCAGGCGCGCGGGCCGATCTCGGCTGTCGATCCGATTTTGTCGCGCACCGGCACCGTCGACGCCACGGCGACCGGCTTGGGCGCCGCGTGGACGCTCTTGTTGCCGGCCTTGCCTAACTCGGGCCGGCAATGACCGTCGATGAAGGCGCCGGATTCGATGTTGATGTCCTGGTGGACGACGTCGCCGGACATGTGCGCCGTGCTGGTGAGCACGACCTTCTTGGCCTCGATCTTGCCGTCGATCGTGCCGGCAAGCTCGACCGCTTCACCGTAGACCGTGCCTTTGACCTTGGCGTTGCTGCCGATCTTGACCGACACGCCGCGCACATCGCCGTCGACCTCGCCGTCGACCTGGATGTCTTCGGTGCTTTCGAGCTGGCCGGTGATCTTGAGCGCCTTGCTGATGACCGAAACCACCCGCGTCTGCGGCGTCGCGGTTTCGTAGGTTGGCGGTGCCGGCGGTGGGGTTCGCTTCGTTTCGAAGACGGGCGATGCCGTCGTCTCGATTTTTTCGCGGGCCGGCGACGCGCCGCCGGTGCCTGGATCGAACGATTTGTCGTTGCGTGTGAACATATTCATGATTGCGCCTCCCGGAGATGTTCAAGCCTTTCAAAAAAGTTGAGCGGACGCCAGGGCATGCGCCCATCGATCCGCGCACCTTTCGCGACGGTGATCGTGTGGTGGAAGATGCGCCCGGTTACGTCGGCCGAGCTGTCGAGTGTTACGTTGCGGGCGAAGACGCGCCCCGTGAAGCGCCCGCCGATGCGTACGTCGTTGGCGACGATGTCGCCTTCGACGGACCCACCGGCGGCGAGGACCAAGCGGTCGGCCGTGATCTGCCCCTGCACGTTGCCGTGGATGTGAAGGACGCCGGTCGTGTCCAGGCGGCCCTTGACGGTCAGGGCCTTGCCGAGATGCGAAGTCGGTAATTCGGCGCCGTCGCTGACGAGCGGCACCGGAGCGAGAGCAATACGCGGCAACGCGGGCATGACAATGCCAACCCCAGGTCCAACAGACCGCAGCTAGCGCCCGTCCCCCGCTAGCACCTATCAGGATCGTAACGTACGGTCCCGCCGCCCAGCAAGCCGGTTAGCCGCGCATTTTAGGTTTCAGGCTTAATTGTCACACGCTCGACGGGTGTGCCCGTACCCGTTGTCGTCGGGCGCGATTGACGCTGGCGGATGGGGTGGGATTCGAACCCACGACACGGTTGCCCGTGTGCCGGTTTTCAAGACCGGTGCCTTAAACCGCTCGGCCACCCATCCGGCCCCTAGATACCAAAGAGTCCGGGTGCCGGCCATCGCGGCGCCGCGCGCCAGGGCCAAGCGGGTCGCATTGGGTCGCCCAGATGAATTAGAGTGAGCGATCCGCCTCATCCGACACGGAACGGCCGCGGCCGCGCGTCGCTTCGTTTGGCATCGCAATCGCCGACAAGAGCATCCGACCGTGGTGTCTCAACAGCTCGAACGGTTTCTCCGGAACTCGATCCGCTCGGTGTGGGATCTCGAGCTGCTGCTGCTTCTGCGCAAGGAACCGTCGCGAACCTGGAGCACCACCGAACTGGTCCGTCAGTTGCGCGCCAGCGGGCTGGTCGTGAGCGACGCGTTGTTGGCGTTGCAACGTGACGATCTCGTGGTGCCGGAGCCGGCGGAGCATTTCCGCTACCGGCCGGCGACCGCGGAGTTGGCAAAGGTGGTGGACGAGCTGGCCGAGGCCTATGCCAGCCAACCGGCGTCGATCATGAACGTCATCTGGTCGACGCCGCGCTCGAACATCGAGATTTTCGCCGACGCCTTCAGACTCAGGAAGGACAAGAACGATGGCTCTTAGCTTTCCATCCGCGATCTACCTACTGTGTTTCCTCACCAGCCTCGCGGCCACGCTGCTTTTGATCCGCAGCTTCGTCCGCAAACGGTCGCCGCTGCTGCTGTGGAGTGCGCTGGCCTTCGTTGCCCTGACCGCGAACAACATCCTGCTTCTCGCCGACTTCCTGCTGCCGCCCGACATCGACCTGCGGCCCGAGCGGGTGGCGAGCGAGCTGTTCGCCGTCGCGCTTTTGCTTTACGGCTTTGTCTGGGAAATCGATTGAGGCGCCCATGACCGCAGCGCTGCTCTTTGCCAATGGCGTGCTGACAGCCGGGTTCCTCGCGCTCGGGCTGTTCTTTCTCAAGTTCTGGCGGCGGACCGGCGACGGTTTTTTCGCTCTGTTCGCCGCGGCGTTCTGGCTGCTGGCGGGCAATGCCATCGCTTCGGCGTTGACAGGCCCGCACAGCGAGATCACCAGCCCGTCGATCTACCTGCTGCGCCTGTTCGCCTTCGTCCTCATCATCGTCGCGATTGTCCGCAAGAACGTCGCCGGCCGGCGCTGACCGCGGCTTACTGCACGACGACGGTGCCGATCATGCCGCCACCTTCGTGATGGGTGCAGAAATAGCGATAGGTGCCGGGGGTGTCGAAGCCGTGGACATAGACGTCGCCCGCCGCGATATCGCCGGACGCGAATGGCTGTACGCCGGACGGCAGCGCGACGTCACCCGGATTCGTCGCCGCCTTGGGATCGAAGCTGACGGAGTGGGTAATTGGCGACGTATTGCGCCATTCGACGATCTGCCCGGCTTTGATCGTCACCGCCGCCGGCGTGAAGCTTTCGAAGCCCATGTCGACGACAGCGGCCGCGCGCGCGTCCGGGGGGCCGTGCGCGGGACCGCCGACGCCGCAGCCGGCCAAAGCCAGGGCCAGCGCCAGAACCAGTTGCCGTCGGATCGCCGTCATGGCGCATGAGGTATCGCGGCGCGCGGCCGATGCGCAAATCACGAACGTGAGATCGCCCGGCATCGCGCTGTCGGCCGGAGCGTCGCCGATTTCTCGACCGACGAAATCCGCCTTTTATGCGCCTTAAAAGCGCCATGAAGCCGTGGCGACATTCGCCGAAGTGGCCTTGCGCAACGCGGACTTTTCGCTACTGTGCGTTGCGATGGACACGCCGTCATATGTTCGATTCTGATTGTGCGTTCCCCCACCCCAAACAACCTCGAGGTTCATATGATTAATTTGACCAAGCGACAGGGCACGTTTGCCACCGTCGCGGCATTGACCGCCGCCTTGTTCGTCGCCCCCGCGCTCGCCCAGACGACGATGCCGAGCGCACCGCCGCCGACACCGCCGACTGCCGCACCGGCGGCGCCGAGCGCGACCCCGGCACCGGCGATGGCGCGAACGAAGGCGCCGGCCAAGACGAACAAGCGCATGAGCGCCGTCGAGGCGCGCATCAAGAGCCTACGCAGCCGCTTGCACATCACCGCGGCGCAGGAGCCGCAGTGGCAGCAGGTCGCGCAGGCGATGCGCGATAACGCCGAGACGATCGAGAAGATGGTGCGCGATCGCCAGGCCAAGCTGCGCACGATGAGCGCCGTCGACAATCTGCAGACTTACGCCGATATCGCGCAGGCGCATGCCGATGGGCTCAAGAAGTTGATGCCCGCCTTCGACACTCTCTACCAGTCGATGTCGGCCTCCCAGAAGAAGACCGCCGACGCAGTCTTCCGCGGCATCGTCGAGCATCATGCCAAGAAGGCGGCAACCCACAAGCCAGCGTCACCCGCGCCCGCACCCTCAGCGCCGGTCAAACAGTAGGAGCGCCGCATGAGGAAGGGGATCAACCCACTGGGCCGGTCGGCGCTGGCGGCGGCGCTGGCCGCCGCCTTGATTGGTGCGACAGCGACGGCCTTTGCCCAGGATTATGGCCGTGGCGATTACAATCACGACCAATATCGCGGCCAGCAAGTCGAGCACCACGAGCATCGGCCCGTCCATGCCTATCAGCCGCGCTACTACGCGCCGCCGCCGGTGGTCTATACGGCGCCGCCGCCGCAATATGCGCCGCCGGTCGACCTGTTCTTTTCGATCGGCATCCACTGATCGTTGGCCCGGTGGGGCCGCAAGGAAGTCGCGCGCGAACCGCGCGGCTTTTTTGCGTCCGGGGTCAGGCGGCGGTTCAGCCGGCGCGGGCTTGCGGCGGCGCGAGCGCGGCCGTCAGCGCCTGGTCGATCTGCTCGACTGCGCCGCCCCAGTCGGCGCCGTAGGCGCGGCGGAAGAGCCAGATCGCGGCACCACGAGCGCGCGGTGCCGGCGCATCTTCCGGCAGCATGACCCACGCCGGAACGCCGAGCGCCGCGGCGGTTGCCGCCGTCCGGTTGTCGCCGGCGATCAGCAGGTCGAGCTGGCTCACCAGCGCGGCGGCATCGGACGGCGAACTCTCCGCCAGGGCAAAGTCGCCGATCTGGGCGCCAAAGGTATGGCGCGCCGCCTGGATCGAGGTGCGGCGGTCGAGCGCGTAGAAGCGCACGCCGGGTCGCGACAACACCGGCGCGAGATCGGACAACAGAGGCGTGTCGCCGTCGAGCGCCAGGCCGACCTTAAGGCCGTCGCCGGCGAAGTAGCGCGCATAGCCGGCGGCGCGCGCCGCATCGACCGTCGGCACCGGCTCGGCCGAGGCGGCGAACAGCGCCAGCGAATTGGCGACGTCCTGTGCCACGCCGAACCAGCCGCCGCCGTTTTCGTGGAACAGCAACAGCGACGGGTACCACGGGCTGTCGGTGCGGCCGGCAAGCCACCGCCAATGCGCGTCGCGGCCGAGCATGATCCAGCCGGGGCGGCCAAGCGCGCCGGCAATATGCGCGACGGGACCGTCGACGGCGATCACCAGATCGAGTTGGCCGATCACCGCCGCGGCGTCGGCAGTGTCGTGGAGACACCCGGAAAGGTCGACGACCTTGTCGCCGAGGCCGGCGGCCGCGATCGTCGAGCCGGCCGGGTCGAGCGCGAAGAGGCGGACATTGGGAATGGCGAAGAGCGGTGCGAGCTCAGCTAGGCTCGGCGCGTGCAACCCGCCTTCGCCGCTCCAGGCGAGCCCAACCCTGAAGCCGCCGCCGGCGAGCCGAGCGCCATAGGCGTCGGCGCGGGCCGGATCGGCGGCGAGATACGGCGTTTCGGCCGGGACGGCGTCGCCGCGCAGGCCGAGACGATGCGACAGGCTGCCGAGCGGCAGCTGCGCGTCGCACGGTGGATAGTGGCCGCCGAGCGCAACCACCTGGTCGATGCCGGGTGCGGAAGCGAGCAACCACAGCAGCTCGGCCGGCGCGGCGAGAACGACGCGGCCAACCAGCGCATGAAGAGGATAGGCGAGGCGGGCCAGCCGCAGCGTCTCGCTGGCGCCGCCGTCGCTCCACAGCAGCAGCGTCTTGTCGTCGCCGAGCGCGCCGCCGTCCCACAGCGGTGCCGGCATGTCCGGCATCGCCATTTGCCGCCAGCGCCACTCGTATTCGGCGTTGCCTTCGGCGAGGAGGCCGACGGCGAATAGGGCTTCGGCGAGCGCGACATGGAAGACGGCGCGGTCGGGCTTGGCGGCAACCGCGCGCCGGAAATAGGCGATGGCTTCCTCCGCCTTGCCGGCGTCGCGCAGGACCAGCCCGGCATGCGCAAGCGCCTCGGCATGCTCGGGCGCCAAGGCGAGCGCAAGGCTGGCGCATTCCGCCGCCTGATCGGCGCGACCTTGCGCGCGCAACACTTGGCCGGTGCTGACGAGCAGGTCCGGCGACTTCGGGTGGAGTGCGAGACCGCGGCGCAGATGACGCTCGGCTTCGTCGAGGCGGCCGCTCTGGCGCAAGACGGTGGCGAGGTTGTTGACGATGGCGAGATCGTTGGGTGCGGCGCTGAGCGCGGCGGTGAGCAAGCGGATCGCCTCACCGTGCTTGCCGCCTTGCGCCAATGCCGTGCCGTAGAGGAACAGCAGCTCGGCGGTCGCCGGCGCAGTCTGCAGCGCCAGGCCCAGCCAATGCTCGGCCTCGGCGAAGCGGCCCTGTCGCAATGCCGCCTGACCGGCGTGGATGAGTTCGGCCGAGTTCGCGGTCGCCATCGGCCAAACGTAGTGAAAAATGATTTACGAAATGCCTTACGCCGGCCGGTTATCCGACGCGCCGCCGCGTCGTGGACCGCCGTCGCGGCCCGAATGCCGCGGAACGGCCAGGCCCGCGCCTTATTGCCGACATGGTTAGCGGCGACAGTCCCCTCATGCCCGTCGCGGGCGGTATGGTTAAGGTTGGGTTAAGGAGTCAGTCATGCGGTCGCGGATGATCGGCGAAGTCGAGCTCGACGAGTTGCTCGAGGATGCCGTGATGGAGCCGGTAACGCGCAGCGCCGGCGTGAGCACCGACGATATTCGGCGTCAACTCGCCGAGCTGGCTCGGCGCCTGGGCCATCGGCCGGCGCCGGAAGCGACCGTCACGCTGCGGGGCGAGCGTCTGACGCCCTGAGTGGTTCCGGTTGCGCTACTGGCGTCGCCGGCAGAACGAAGATCGCCTTCAAGCCCGGATTGTTGTCGTCGAGCCGCACGCGGCCGTCGTGCAGTTTCGCCACCGCGCGCACCAGGCTGAGCCCGAGCCCGTTGCCCGGCGTTGAGCGGCTGCCTTCGAGCCGCACGAAGCGGTCGAAGACCACCTCGCGCCGGTCGACTGGAATGCCGGGCCCGGTGTCGGCAACCTCGACGCGGGCGGTATCGCCTTCGCGTCTGACCGACAGCGAGACGGTTCCCGACGGAGTGTATTTCAGCGCGTTGTCGAGCAGGTTGGCGATCGCCTGCGACAACAGGTGGCGGTCGCCGCGCACCGGCAGGCTGTCGGGCACGCTGACGGCGAGCGTCAGCCCCTTGTCGTCGGCGACCGGCTCGTAAAGTTCGGCGACGTTGCGTGCGATCTCGGCGAGGTCGGCGGTCGTGGCCGCGTCGCGGCGCGAGCCGGCCTCGGCCTCGGCGATGCTGAGCAGCGCGTTGAAGGTGCCGAGCAGCTGGTCGGCCTCGGCGATGGTCTCGTTCAGCACCTCGGCGTAGCGCGCGGCGTTGGGCTTCTCCAGCAGCGTGACCTCGAGGCGCGAGCGCAGTCGCGATAGCGGCGTGCGCAGATCGTGCGCGATGTTGTCGGTGACCTGGCGCATGCCGACCATCAGCCGCTCGATCTGGTCGAGCATGGCGTTGAGGTTGGTGCCGAGCTGGTCGAACTCGTCGCCGCTGCCGGTCAGCGGAATGCGCTGGGCGAGATCGCCGTCGATGATGTGGCGCGTGGTGTTGGCGACGGATTCGACCCGGCGCAGCATCTGCCGCGTCATCAGCAAGCCGCCGATGATGCCGAGGCCGAGGCTGATCAGCGCCGCCCAGGCGATGCTGCTGAGCACATGCTGGCGGAAGGTCGTCGCGTCGCGCAGGTCGCGCGCCACCAGCAGGCGATCGCCGCCGACAATGAGCTGGGTCCCGAGCGCGGTGTGGGTTTCGGTGCCGCCGCGGGTGTGGACCTCGAACGGGAAGGTGATCCAGCCCGGCTTCACCGACGTCGTGCGCCGCGGCCAGGCTGAGAGATTGCCGGCGATCTCGTGCAGGAATGGGTCGGTCATCACGTAGATCATGTTGTCGACGCGCTCGTGCAGGCTGCGCTCGCGCACCAGCGCGACCAGCCCGCCGAGGCCGAGCTGCTCGTATTGTTCCTGCAAGCCGCGGATCTCGGCGCCGACCGTCTGCTCGATCTGGCGCTCGATGAAGCCGGCGGTCGAGAGATAGAAGAACGCGAACAGCGTCAGCACCGATCCGGCGAACAGCGCGAAATAAAGCGCGGCGAGGCGAAAGGCGTTCGTGTTGAAGAACCGGCCCAATTTATTGGGCGCTCAGGCGATAGCCGGCGCCGCGCACGGTTTGCAGCATCGGATGCGCGAAACCCTTGTCGAGCTTGTGCCGCAGGCGGCTGATATGCACGTCGATGACGTTGGTCTGCGGATCGAAATGATAGTCCCACACACTTTCGAGCAGCATGGTGCGGGTCACGACCTGGCCGGCGTGGCGCATGAGGAATTCGAGCAGGCTGAATTCGCGCGGCAGCAGGTCGATCGGCCGGCCCTGGCGCGACGCCGTGCGCGCCAGTAGGTCGAGCTCGAGCTCGCCGACCGTGAGTTTGGTGGTGGCGTGCACCGGCGGCCCTCGCCGCAGCAGCGCCTCGATGCGCGCCAGCAGCTCGGCGAAGGCGAACGGCTTGACCAGATAGTCGTCGCCGCCGGCGCGCAGGCCTTTGACCCGGTCGTCGACCGCGCCGAGCGCGCTGAGGATCAAGACCGGCGTGCGGATTTCGGCGGCACGCAGCGCGGCGATCAGCGCCAGCCCGTCCATCCGCGGCAGCATGCGATCGACGATCAGCGCGTCGTAGCCGCCGCTCGACGCCATGAACAGGCCGTCACGCCCCTCGAACGCCCGATCGACGACATAACCCGATTCCGCCAGGCCCTTGGCAATGTAGGCCGCCGCCTCGCGGTCATCCTCGATGACCAGGAGTTTCATGGCAGCGACCATAGCGCGGGCGCGGCGCGACGGGAATCGTCCCCATGCCGTAATATCGGCTGAAATGGCCGCGAAATTGGGTTTGTTTCGCAGAATTTAATCTTTTTCGCCAGGCCCCTCAGGTCAGGGTGGTGACCAGAGCAACAAACCAGCCGAACAGCAGCACGGCGATGGCCTGGCCATCCCAACCTCCGGCCGTACGATTGAGACGAATCATGCTGGTTTCCTCCCTCAGGCAGGCGGAACCTAACATAGGAACAAATAGCGAACAAGAGTGATTTGCAGTGCGCGGAATTGCCCGAATGCGTGCCGCTACCTGGCATCTGGCCGCGCTCCTGCGGTATGCTTTCGGGCCAGAGCAAAGGGGCTAGTGATGACGTCATCAAGCGACAGGGGTGGTTCCAGCACGGCCGAATCTTTATCCGGCTTCGGCTGGTCACGGCGCGGGTTTCTCAGGTCGTCCGTCGCTGGCGCCGCGGCCGGCATGGTGGCGGGTGTGGGCACGGAGCTAACCACCACGCCCGCAGCGTACGCGCAGACCGTCTTGAGTCCCGATGCCGCGCTGCACGCGATGATGGAAGGCAACCAACGGTTTGTCGAAGGCCGGATGACCGCCTTCAAGGACGATCTCAAAGTGCTGAAGGAGAAGACGGTCGCCAAGCAGGAGCCTTTCGCCGCCATCCTGTCCTGCGTCGATTCCCGCGTGCCCGTCGAGTTGGTCTTCGATCAGAGCATCGGGCATCTCTTCGTTGCGCGCGTCGCCGGGAACATCGCCTCGTCGGAGATCATAGCCAGCCTGGAATATGGCGTCGCGGTCCTCGGCACAAAGGCGGTCATGGTGCTCGGCCATGCCAACTGCGGCGCGGTGAAGGCTTCGATCGACGCCAAGGCCGTCCCCGGGCAGATCAGCAGCCTTTACCGCTACATCCGGCCGGCGGTGGACCAGGCGGGCAAGGACCTCGATGCGACGATCAAGGCGAATGCCAAGATTCAAGCCGCGCTGCTGCGGGAATCGTCGCCCGTCATTGCCGACGCGCTCAAGGCGAAGCAGCTCCAGGTCGTCGCCGCCTATTACGACCTCGCGAGCGGCAAGGTCAGTCTGCTCGCCTAGGTGTTTAGTCCCGGCATTTGGTGGAGAGGGTCGCGGATGAATCGGTCCGCTTGGGTAGTCCAGGTTTTGCAGATGTATTCGTATGACGAGAGGCCCTTCAGGGTCTTGAGCCTATGGCCGAAGTTATAGGCGGTGACGAAGTCGGCCAGGTGGGTTCGAAGCTGGTCGTGCGTTTCATGGTGAGACCGGTTGACGGTCGCCTCCTTGAGGGTGCGGTTCATGCGCTCGACCTGACCGTTCGTCCAAGGGTGGTGGGTTTCGTCAGGCGGTGTTCGATGCCGTTGGCTCGACAGATCTGATCGAAGCGGTGGACACGGTAGCAGGCGGTCCAACCGTCGCGATTGCGCGGCAGATCGGCGAACGGGATGCCGTTATCTGTGAGTACGGTGTGAAGCCGGTAAGGCACGGCTGCGATCAAGGCTTCCAGGAATCGCACGGCGATCGGCCGGTCGGCCTTCTCATGCAGACCGACGAAGGCGAACTTGGACGTTCGGTCGATGGCTACGAATAGGTAGAGCTTGCCCTCCTCGGTGCGAACCTCGGCGATGTCGAGATGGAAGAAGCCGATCGGGTAGGCCTTGAACTTGTGCTTGTCCGGCTTGTTGCCCTCGACCTCGGGCAGGCGCGAGATGCCGTGCCGTTGCAGACAGCGGTGCAGGGACGAGCGGGTCAGAGCGGGATCGTCGCCTGCAGCGCATAGAGGCAGTCGTCGAGCGGCCAGCAACGTGTGCCGGCGGAAGGCGACGACAATCGCCTCCTCCTCGATCGACATGACCGTGGACATGAGCTGCTTCGGGCCGGTCGGCAGATCAGCGACAAAGCTGCGCTTCTTCCACTTGGCCACGGTCTTAGGGTTGATCCCGTGGCGCTTGGCCAGAGTTCTCAGGCTCGCTTGACTATGCTGTATCGCTCGACGGATCGCCTTCGTCGTCGTGGCGCACCCATGCAGAACTTGGCCCACAGTGCATCCCTCCATGCCGGAGAAAACAATGCACCATCAAAGCCCGAGACCAAACACCTAGACGCCCCTACTTCGTTGTGTTCGCCACCTTGAGCTTGCCGCGGCTCGGCTTCGGCTGAGCGCCGCTGGCCTGCTTCCGCGATGCGGTCGGCAAGCTTTGTCGGATGGACGGTGACGAGCGCGTCAAAGGTAGCCGGTTCCCATCTCGGCGGCGAAGCGAAGAGGATCGCCCTCCCAGACGATCCGGGCGTGCTCGAGCACATAGACGCGGTCGGCATGCGGCAGGGCGAAGGTGACGTTCTGCTCGCCGAGGAGAACGGTGATCGGCGTTGTTCGGCGCAGCAGCTCCATCGCCTTCGAGAGCTGCTCCAGGATCACCGGCGCGAGACCGAGCGTCGGCTCGTCGAGCACCAGGAGCTTCGGCTGCATCATCAACGCGCGCGCGATCGCCAGCATCTGCTGCTCGCCGCCGGAAAGCGTGCGCGCGGCCTGCTTCTGGCGCTCGGCCAGGATCGGGAACAGCTCGAAAAGCCAGGCGAGCTGCGCCGCCCGCGCCGCGGCGGGAAGATGCTGGCCGCCGAGATCGAGATTCTCCCGCACGCTCATGTCGCCGAAGAGCTCACGCGTCTCGGGGCACTGCACGACGCCGCCGCGGGCGATTGCGCCGGCGCTGATCTTCGCAAGGCTTCGTCCGCCGAAGCTGATCTTGCCGCTATAAGGCACGAGCCCGGAGATGGCATTGAAGAGCGTGGTCTTGCCGGCGCCGTTGAGCCCGACGATCGAGACGAATTCACCCTCGCCGACATGCACGCTCACGCAGTCGAGCGCTTGCGCCTTGCCGTAGAAGACGCTGACATCCTCGATCTCGATCAGTGGCTGCCGGCCGGCAGCCGCCGCACCGCGCCGCGCCGACGCCTCAATCTTGCCGCCGATATAGACGCGTCGTACCGTCTCGTTGCGTATCACCTCTTCGGCGGTGCCCTCGGCGACCCTCTCACCAAGATACATGGCGAGCACGCGGTCGACCAGCGCCGCCACGCTTTTGACGTTGTGATCGACCAGCAGCACCGCACGATTCTCGGCACGGAAGCTGCGGATCAGTTCCGAGAACGCCGCCACCTCGGCGGAAGTAAGGCCGGCAAAGGGCTCGTCCAGCAAGACGACGCTCGGATCGCGAGCGATCGCCTTGGCCATCTCCATGCGGCGCAGAGAGGCGAATGGAAGGGTCGAGGGATGCCGGTGCATGACCGCGCCAAGCTCGACGCGCTCGGCGATGGTGCGGGCACGCTCGTCGACGCCGGGATCCACGGCGAGCCGCAGCAACGAATCCGGCAAGAGCGCAAGCTTGATGTTCTCGAGCACCGTCTGCCGATGGAGCGGCCGCGAGTGCTGGAAGACGATGCCGACGCCGGCGCGCGCGATGCGGTGAGGCGGCCAGCCGGCGATGTCCACGCCGTCGAGCTTGATGCTGCCGGCGCTTGGCCGCTCGATTCCCATGACGAGCTTCATCACCGTCGACTTGCCGGATCCGTTCGGCCCGATCAGTCCCATGATTTCGTTAGCACGGAGGTCGAATCCGAGGTCGTTCACCGCGACCAGGCCGCCGAATCGTTTGGTCAACCCTCGCGCCTCGAGGCGGACCACACCGGTCATTCGTGCTCTCCGGCGCGCAACACGTGACCGAGCATGCCATCCGGGAAGAACAGGATCACGGCAAGCGCGATCGCTGCGACGACGAAGGTGTTGAGCTGGCCGATCGGGCGCAACAGTTCGTTGGCAAGAATCAGGAAGACGGCGCCCAGTGCCGAGCCCAGGATGGTGCGCCGTCCGCCGAGCACCGCGGCGATGATCACTTGCACGTCGATCGCGATGCTGACCACCGTATCGACCGAAGCGGCTCCCATATAGAAGATCAGCATTGCGCCCGCGACGCCGGAGAAGACGGCGCTGACGCAGAAGGCGGCGACCTTGTGCTTGACGACGTTAAAGCCGAGCGCCTGCGCCTCGATCGCGTCCTGGCCGGTGGCTTGCAGGATGAGGCCCAGGGCCGAACGCGACAGCACGAACAGGATCGCCCCGCAAACGACGAGGAAGGCGAGCGCGTACCAATAATTGGTGTTGGCGTCGATCGACAGCACGTCGGGCACCGTCATGCCGATCTCGCCGCCGGTGATGCCGGCGAAGATGACGATCGCGTTCTGGAGCAACAGCACGGCGACCAGTGTTACCACGCCGAAGTAAGGGCCGCGCAACCGCAGCGCCGGCAGCGCCATCAGCAGGCCACCGACCAATGCCGCCGCGGCTCCAGCGGCGACGCAGAGCGGCAGCGAGAGTCCGAAATGGTCGTTGAGAATGGCCGCCGCATAAGCGCCGATGCCAATCAGGAAGGTGGGACCGAAATTGACCTCGCCGGCGAAGCCGAAGAGCAAATCCCAAGCCATGGCGAAGACGCCGAAATAGTAGGCCGCCGTGAGCACGCCGAGCAGATAGGCGGAAAGCCAGAATGGCAACGCCGCCGCCGCCACCACGACGACGATCGCGATCCAGAAGAGGCGTACGCGTAACAGGCGCTTCATCCGAGCCTCGCTAGCGCCGGCCGAGAATGCCCTGGGGCCTGAAGTAGAGCACCAGGATGAGCAGCAGGAGCGGTGGGATGGGGCGCAAGGTCGGCGCCACCAGATAGGCTGTCAGGGTCTCGAGATATCCCACGACATAAGCGGCGACGAGCGAGCCCGAGACGCTACCGAGCCCGCCGAGCACGACGATCGCGAAGGCGCTGGCCGTGAGCGGACCGGTGTTGCTGGAAGCGACGCCCAGGAATGAGGCAAGCAGCACGCCGGCGATGCCAGCGAGGACGCCGTAGATGGTCCACACCAGTAGGTAGATGCGCGACAGCTCGAAGCCGAGCAGCGTAAGACCGCGCGGATTGATGGCGGCAGCGAGCAGCGCCTTGCCGCCCCGCGTCCGGTTAATCAGGAGCCAGAGGAGGCCGATCACCACCCAGCACACCGCGGCAATCATGATCTCGTTGCGGGGCGTGCGCACGCCGAAGATGTTGACGACGCCGCCGATCAACGGCCGCATGGTCACCGGATTATCGGTGAATAGATAGGCCATCAGCTGCTCGATCATGATGCCCCAGAGGAGGGTACCGGTGAGGACGAAGATCTCGGTCTCCTCGCGCGGAATGGCGCGCGAGCGTTGGATAGGCCGCACCACCACGAAATAAGTCGCGTACGCCATGAGCAGGCCGGCCAGAATCCCGAGCACCGTGCCCACGTAGGTGCCGAGACCGAGTTCACCGGCCGTGAACCAGCCGACCAACGCGGCCACCACCATGATGCCGCCGTGCGCCACATTGAGCACGCCCGAGACGCCGAAGATCAGGGTGAATCCCACCGCGCCCAGCCCGTAGAGCGAGCTGATGGCAAATCCGTCGATCAGGATTTGTAACGCGAGCATAGCCGCTTCCTTCGCCGGCGCCGGGATCCGGGGTTTTTCGACTGTCCACCGAGCGTTGGCCGCGGCCGCCGGCGTGAGGCCGGGGCCGCGGTCGTTCGCCCGTGGCAGGTTCTACTTGGCGGAAGCTTGTTGCGGCAGCTTGACGAACGAGGGAAAGATGATCTTGGCCTTGGCCTTGGCCTTGTCGAGCGGCCAGACCGTCACCTGTTTCCCGTTCTGCCACTGAATGACGACGCCGGTCATCAGTCCGGGTCCGTATTCGACGGAATGGGCCATGATGTTGTCCGGGCCGTAGAACTTGATCCGGCCGATGACGCCGACGTAATCGACCGTCTCGATCGCCTTCGCGAGCTTGTCGGGATCGGTCGAGCCGCCGGTCCGTTTGATGGCGTCGGCAATGACGTGGATCATGTCGTAGGTGGTGTAGCCGACGTAGGCTGGCGAATCGCCGTAACGTTTGACGTAGGCCTCAGCGAACGGAATCGTTTTTGGCGTCAGCGGCGCGTCGGATGCCGCCAGCGTCGCGGTGATGACGCCTTCGGTGGCGCCGTTGGTGTCCTTCCAGAAGGTGCTGGTCGTCGCCTGCGAGCTTTGGCCGGCCATGGCGATCGGCACCTGCTGCTCGTGCCACTGTACCGTCGGCTGCACGCCGACATGGCTGATCCCGGTGATCATCACGTTCGGGTGTTCGCCTTCGATCTTGTTGAAAATCGGCGTGAAGTCGGTGGTGTCGGGATTGAACCGGATATGGTCGAGAACCTTGAGGCCGGCCTTCGGCAGGCATTCGAGATAGTGGTTGTCGAGCGGCGTCGTCCAGGCGGCGTCCTCGCTCATGACGACCGCGGTCTTCATATGAAACTCACCGACCAGTGCGTCGTGCGAGAAGTCGCAGACCTCCTGCGCGATGAAGTAGGAGTTCATCGTGCCGTCGAAGGCGTATTTATAATGGGCGTAGTCGTCGTGAACGTGTTTCGAGATGTCGGTGCTGGAGGCGCCGGGCGAAATGAACGGCACGTGGAGGCGCGCCGCCCACGGCTCGATCGCCAGCGCGACTTCGCTGATATAGCTGCCGACCACCGCCACCACCTTGTCCTGGTTGACGGCGCGCTGGAAGGCGCGGACGCCTTCGGCGGCCGAAGAATGATCGTCATAGGTGATAACCTGGATGTGTCGGCCGTCGACGCCACCATGCGCGTTGATGTCGTCGGCGGCCATTTCCGCCGCCCTGGTCAGCGACGCACCGGCGACCGACGATTCCTCGCCGATGACGCCGATCTTGATCGGTTCGGCCGCTTGCGCCGCGGATGCGAGCGTTAGCGCAAGCGCTGCGGTCAACGCGGCACCCGCAAGAACGACGTGGCGCCGCGCGGATTTCGATAATTGCTGTGCTTGGGACATCGGTCGTCTTCCTCCCTGTTGGGCGCGACCGCTGACAAGGCGTCCCCTGTCGTGCTGCGATACGACGGGGCTCTTGGCGTCGCCGGCGGGACGCGCCGGCAACGCTGCCGTGGCGGTTGGCGCGACAACGGGATCATGGCCCATCGACGCCCCGGTTTCCAGCCCGACATCGACGGGCGAGAACGCCCCCGTTGCGGCACCGCTGATCACGGTTGCGCGAGCGGCAAGATCAGCCTGCTGGCCTAGCCGCCGCTATTTCGCTGCGTTCGCCGCCTTGATCTCGCCGCGGGCGATCGCCCGCAGGTGAACCTCGTCGGGCCCGTCGACGATCTGCAAGGCGCGGCCCCAGCTCCAGATCTCGGCCAAGGGCGTGTCCTGGGTCAGGCCGGCGGCGCCGAACACCTGCATGGCGCGGTTGGCGATCATCACCTGCAGGCGCGGCACCGCCACCTTGATGAGCGCGATCTCGCGTCGCGCCGCCTTGCTGCCGCCCCGGTCGATGAGCCACGCTGCCTTCAGCACCAGCAGCCGCGCCTGCTCGATCTCGATGCGCGACAGCGCGATCCACTCGCGGATGGTGCCATGCTCGGCGAGCGGCGCGCCGAAGGTCTGGCGCGATTGGGCGCGCGCGATCATCAGCTCGAGCGCCAATTCGCAGGCGCCGATCGAGCGCATGCAGTGATGGATGCGGCCGGGGCCGAGCCGCGCCTGGGCGAGGGCGAAGCCGCCGCCTTCCTCGCCAAGCAGGTTGGCCGCGGGCACGCGCACGCTCTCGAACCGCACCTCGCAATGGCCTTGCGGGTGAAGCTCGTGCATCACCAGCAGGTTGCGCACCACGGTCAGGCCCTTGGCGTCGGCTGGCACCAGCACCATGCTCTGCCGCTTGTGCGCTTCCTTGCGCTCGGGCGACGTCACGCCCATGACGATGAACAGCTTGCAGCGTGGATCGGCAGCGTTGGTGATGAACCACTTGCGGCCGTCGATCACCCAGTCGTTGCCGTCGCGCCGGATCGAAGTGCGAATGTTGGTTGCGTCCGACGAGGCGACGTCGGGCTCGGTCATGGCGAAGGCCGAGCGGATATTGCCCTCGAGCAACGGCATGAGCCACTGCCGGCGTTGTTCGGCATTGGCCGCCAGGTGCAACAATTCCATGTTGCCGGTGTCGGGCGCGTTGCAGTTGAACACTTCCGCCGACCACAACAGTCGACCCATGATCTCGGCGCAGGGCGCGTAGTCGAGATTCGATAGCCGCGTGCCGGGCTCGTCGGGGTTGAGCCCGGGCAGGAACAGGTTCCACAGGCCGGCTTCGCGCGCCTTGGCCTTCAAGTCCTCGATGAACGGCGGCGGGAACACGCCTTGCGCGACCAGACGGCGATATTCGACATCGCGCGGCGCGGCATGCTTGGCGATGAAGGCCTTGAGCTGGGCCTGGATGCGCTTCGAGGTGTCGGAGAATTCGAAATTCATGAAAGCTCTTACCCCCGCTTTCTCCGGCCGGGAAGGATAGGGCATATTGGGACGATGACAAAGCGAGCGGCGCTGGCCGCGCTGGTCCTGTTCTTCGCCTGGGCGGTGCCCGCCTCGGCGCGCGAGATCACGGTCGGCACAGTCGCCGACATCCTGACCGCGTTGCAACGCGCCAAGCCCGGCGACACCGTCACCATCGCGCCCGGCGATTATGCGCTGCCGGCCATCCGTCTGCATCACGGCGGCACAGCTGGCCATCCGATCACGGTGCGGGCGCGCCGCTTGGGTGACGTGACGCTGACCTCGAACGCCACCGAGTTCATCAAGGTCGCGGCGCCCGACTGGGTGTTCGAGAATCTCGACATCGCCGGCACCTGCACCGCCGACACCGAATGCGAGCACGCCTTCCACATCGTCAGCCATGCCGACCGCACGGTGATCCGCCGCAACCGCATCCGCGACTTCAACGCCCACATCAAGGGCAACGGCGAGGGCCACCGCTTCCCCAACGACGTGCGCATCGAGAACAACTGGCTCTTCGGCACGCATGTCCGCCATACCGACAATCCGATCGCGCCGATCGACGTGGTCGGCGGACGGCACTGGGTCGTGCGCGGCAATCTCATTGCCGATTACGGCAAAAGCTTCTCCCATCCGGCGATGCGGACCGACGATTACGGCTATGCGCTGTTCTTCAAGGGCAACTCGTCGGGTACGCTGATTGAAGGCAACGTCGTGCTCTGCGCCGACCGGCTGCCGCATCTGCCTTACACGCGCGGCCTGTCGCTCGGCGGCAGCGCGACCGGCCCGCAATTCTGCGAAGGCAGTTGCGACCACGACGAGAACCGCGACAGCGTCATTCGCGACAACGTCGTGCTTGCCTGTCCGAGCGAGCCGGGCATCTATCTCTTCCGCGCCACCACCGCGCGGGTGACGGGCAACACCCTGATCGGCACCGGCGGCATCGTCGCCGCCGCGCCCGACACCAGCGCCACCGTCACCGACAACACCATCGCCGGCGGCGGCATCGTGGCCCAGGTCGGCGCGCGGCTCGATCTCGGCCACAGCTTCCATGTCGGCGGTCCGAAGGACGCCACGCCGCCAGCCTTCGCGCAAAAAGAAATTGCGGCCTATCGTACCTATTGGAACGCGCTGACGAAGCGGAAGGAATAGCCGCTCAACCCTGCGGCTGAAACGAAATCGCGCCGGCGTCGAGCGGACCCGTCGTGGCGCGGGCCGCAATGCCGAGCGGCGTCAGCGGCACGTAGGTCGGCCGCAAGCCGAAACCGGCAGCAGAGCCGGGATCGGCGCCGGCGCCGATCGCCGGCGAGCCGGGCCGCAGGCGATAGTCGTAATGCGCCGCATCGACGAAGCGCACGTCGCCGACCACGCGGTTGCCGTGGCTGCCGTTGGCGCTGAGTTGATCGGGCTCGGCGTGCGCGCCCGCCAGCACGTTGTTGACGAAGACGCCGGCGCCGACGATCAGCATGCCGGGCCCGGCCATGATGTTGTCGGCGACAAAGGCGGCGTTGGGCGAGCGCGAGCGGATGAACAGGCCCGAGCTGCGATCCATCACCATGGTGTTGCCGACGACGTAGAGCTCTTGCAGCGGATTGGTCGGGCCCTCCATCGAATAGGCGATCATGGCGTAGTTCTCGGCGCGCGGGCCTTTCTCGATGATGTTGCCGATGATGTAGGTGCGGCCGCCGTTCGACACGTCGATCGAATAGCTCGCCGTGCCGTTGGGATAATCCATGATGCGGTTGTAGAGGATGTAGTTGTTGAGGGCGCGCGTCTTGACGTGATGGCCGGTGACGGTGCCGTGAAAATAGCTGCCGCGCAGCACGAAGTTGCGCACCTTGCCGATATAGATGCCGTGGGTCGAGCCGCTGGTCGTGCCGTTGTGCGCGAACTCGGAATTCTCGATGACGATATCGCTCTTCGGATTCGGCGCCGAGAGGATCCCATCCTCGTTGTCGTGAATGTAGGCGTTGACCAGGGTCAGGCCGGCACCTTCGGCGCGGATCGCGGCGCCGTTGCCGTCGCCCACCTTGCAGCCCGAGAACTCAATGTTTTCGATGCGGATCTTGTCGCCGTGCGTGACCCAGATCGCCTTGCCCTGCGCCGCGTCGCCATCGGCATAGAGGTGCGGCCGGCCGCCGACGCCGCGAATGACGATGTCGCTCTGGTTCCACACCGCGACGTCGCCGCGATAGTCGGCGGCGTCGATCTCGATCACGTCGCCGTTCTTGGCTTCGTGGGCGGCCTGGCTCGGCACCTTGATCTGTCGGCTTGGGCCGACATGCAGGATGCGGCCGCTCGGATGGTCCGGCTTCATCGGCGGGAAGACGAGGGCGTTGGCCGGCGGATGGGCGCCGCCGTCCTGTGATGCGGCCGGCGCTGTCGCGACCGCGACCGTTGCGTTGGGCAGCGTGATCGGTGCTGCCGCTTCGGCGGACCCGGTTCGACTCGCGCCCGTGAAGCTCAGCGACGCGATGTCGCCAGGCTGCACCGGCACGGTGATGACCTGGCCGTCACGCAGCCGGATCACCATGTCGGCAAGGGAGGGGGTGGCGGCCAGCACAAGGGCGACCGCCGCGAACAACGCAGCGCGGCGAAGGAGCATGGATTGACCGACTGAAAAATATTTCAAAATCAATATATCATAGAGAATTATTAATCTCTTGCTTGAGCGCATGGTTAACGCCACCCGCCGGCTTTAAGTACGGCTGACACGACCCGGAGAATGTAGCCGTCCCCTGCGACGGAGCGTCACAAGTCCCTGATCAGAAAAGGGTTGTTTCGGCTTGAAAGCCGAGCTTTAGTGCCGATCTATTGAGTACTGAAACAGTCCTAAATACGAGGACAGCGTGATCATCCTCAGCAAGCTCGCCGATTACGGCGTCATCGTTGCGACCCAGCTGGCGGCCGAGCCAGAGCGCCAGATGAACGCCGCGACCCTGGCCGAGCAGACCCGTCTGCCGCGTGCCACGGTCGCCAAGCTACTCAAGGCCTTGGCGCATGGCGGGCTGGTCACGGCGTCGCGCGGCGCCGCTGGTGGCTACCGCCTGGCGCGGCCGGCCGCCGCCATCTCGATCGCCGAGGTGGTTGCGGCAATCGACGGCGCCATCGGCGTCACCCAATGCTCGATCCACGGGCCGGATTGCACCCGTACCGATTTCTGCTCGACCAAGCCGCATTGGAAGAGGATCAACGACGCGGTCGGCACCGCGCTCGCCGGCATGCCCCTGGCGGAGATGACCCCAGCCTACCGCTTCGCGCAATGGATCAAGTTGCCGCCCAAGCCCGGTCCGGCGGACGGGCAGGGAGCCGCGCCATGACCGACAGCGCCGTCGCCCGCAACCTCGCGCCGCTACGTGAAGGCTATAAGTACGGCTTCGTCTCCGATATCGAGAGCGAAAGCGCACCGCCGGGCCTCAACGAGGACACCGTCCGCTTCATCGCCGCGAAGAAGCACGAGCCGCAATGGCTGCTCGACTGGCGGCTCGAATCCTTCCGCCAGTGGCAGAAGATGGAAAGCCCGCACTGGGCCAAGCTCAGGATCGCGCCGATCGACTACCAGGCTGCGACCTACTATTCCGCGCCCAAGCGCCAGAACGCGCCCAAGTCGCTCGACGAAGTCGATCCCGAACTGCTCAAGACCTACGAGAAACTCGGCATCCCACTGAACGAGCGTGCCGCGCTGGCCGGCGTCGCGGTCGACGCGGTGTTCGACAGCGTCTCGGTCGCGACCACATTCAAGAAGACGCTGGCCAAGCTCGGTATCGTCTTCTGCTCGTTCGGCGAGGCGGTGCGCGAGCATCCCGAGTTGGTGCGCAAGTATCTCGGCTCGGTCGTGCCGCAGAGCGACAATTTCTACGCCGCGCTCAATTCCGCGGTATTCAGCGACGGTTCCTTCGCCTACATCCCGCCGGGTGTGCGCTGCCCGATGGAGCTGTCGACCTATTTCCGCATCAACGCTGCCAAGAGCGGCCAGTTCGAGCGCACGCTGATCGTCGCCGACAAGGGCGCTTACGTGAGCTATCTCGAAGGCTGCACGGCGCCGCAGCGCGACGAGAATCAGCTCCATGCCGCTGTGGTCGAGCTGGTCGCGCTCGAAGGCGCCGAGATCAAATACTCGACCGTGCAGAACTGGTATCCCGGCGACGCCGACGGCAAGGGCGGCATCTACAACTTCGTCACCAAGCGCGGCGCCTGCCGCGGCGCACGTTCCAAGATCTCATGGACCCAGGTCGAGACCGGCTCGGCGATCACCTGGAAATATCCGAGCTGCATCCTCGAAGGCGATTCTTCCGTCGGGGAATTCTATTCGGTGGCGATCACCAACAATTACCAGCAGGCCGACACCGGCACCAAGATGCTGCACATCGGCCGCAACACGCGCTCGACCATAATCTCCAAGGGCATCTCGGCCGGGAAGGGTCAGAACACCTATCGCGGCCTGGTCAGGATACAGCCCAAGGCCGAGAACGCGCGCAACTACACGCAGTGCGACAGCCTGCTGATCGGCGACAAATGCGGCGCGCACACCGTGCCCTATATCGTCGCGCGCAACCCGACGGCGCGCGTCGAGCACGAGGCAACAACCTCCAAGATCAGCGATGACCAGATGTTCTATTGCCAGCAGCGCGGTCTGTCGAAGGAGGACGCGCTGTCGCTGATCGTCAATGGCTTCTGCAAGGACGTGCTGAAAGAGCTGCCGATGGAGTTCGCGGTCGAGGCGCAGAAACTGCTGGCGGTGAGCCTCGAAGGCAGCGTGGGATGATGGGTTGCATCCACATCGTGCGTGCCTCGACGACGTTCGGCATGAGGACTTTTCTTGATGGTACAAAGAAAAGTTTCCTCATCCTAAGGCGCGAGCGCAGCGAGCGTCCCGAAGAACGCAGGGCGTCGATCCTGGATACGGATTAGGAGCATGCTCGAAATCAGGAATTTGCACGCTCGGATCAGCGAAGGCCGCGAGATACTCAAAGGCGTCGACCTGACCGTGAAAGCCGGCGAGGTCCACGCCATGATGGGGCCGAACGGCTCGGGCAAGAGCACGCTCGCGGGCGTGCTCTCGGGCAAGCCGGGCTACGAGGTGACCGACGGCCAGGTGCTGTTCCAGGGCCGCGACCTGCTGGCGATGGCGGCGGACGAGCGCGCGCGCGACGGCGTCTTCATGGCGTTCCAGTATCCGGTCGAGATTCCGGGCGTAAACAACATGTATTTCCTGCGCGCCGCGCTCAACGCCGTGCGCAAGCAGCGCGGCGAGAGTGCGATGGACGCCGGCCAGTTTTTGAAGGCGGTGCGCACCAAGCTCAAGCTGCTCGAGATCGGCGAGGATTTGCTCCAACGCGGCGTCAACGTCGGGTTCTCCGGCGGCGAGAAAAAGCGCAACGAGATCTTCCAGATGGCGATGCTCGAGCCCAGGCTCGCCATCCTCGACGAAACCGACAGCGGCCTCGACATCGACGCGCTTCAGATGGTGGCGCGCGGCATCAACGCGCTGCGCGGGCCGGAGCGCGCGATCGTGATGATCACGCACTATCAGCGGCTCCTGGACCACGTCGTGCCTGACCGGGTGCACGTGCTGTCGGGCGGCCGGATCGTCAAGTCGGGTGACGCGGCGCTGGCGGCCGAGCTGGAGCAAACCGGTTACGGCGCCTATGGGGACGCGGCGTGAGCGCGTTCGCCGAAATCCAACCTTACGTCGAGGCGTTCAAGGCGCGGCCGCATGCCGGCGAACCCGATTGGTTGGCCGGCCGGCGCAAAGCGGCGTTGAACCGTTTCAGCGAACTCGGCTTCCCGACGCGCAAGCAGGAAGCTTGGCGCTTCACCGATCTACAGCCATTGCAGCGCGTGGCGTTTCCGCCGGCAAGCGACGCCAGCCGTATCACTGCGACCGACGTCGCGCCGTGGCTTTATGCCGAGGCCGCCCACCGCATCGTGCTGGTTGACGGCGCTTTCGTGCCCGAACTCTCTGCCATCGGCGATTTGCCCGAAGGCGCGTGGCTCGCCTCGACCGCGCAGACGTTGCACGATAGACCCGAATTGCTCGACCGGGCGCTGCGCGAGACCGATACGTTTGGTGCGCAGCCTTTCGTCGCACTCAACGCCGCGCTCTTTGCCGATGGCTTCGTGCTGACGCTCGACCAGGGCGTCGCGCTCGACCGCGCGGTCGAGGTCGTCCATCTCGGCCGCGCCGCCAACCGCTCGGCGCAGCTGCGCAATCTGATCCGGCTTGCGCCGGGTAGCCGCGTGACGCTGATCGAGACCTATGCCGGCGCGGGCGCTTATTGGACCAACACCGTCGACGCGATCGAAGTCGGCGCCGGCGCGGCGCTCCGGCACGTCAAGTTGCAGGATGAGGCCGCGGCGGCGATCCATCTCGGCCACAACCGCGTCGCGCTTGATCGCGATGCGCGCTACGTGAACTTCACGCTGTCGCTCGGCGGCCGCCTCGCGCGCAGCGACATTTACCTGAAATTCGACGGCGAGGGCGCGGCCTGCGGCCTGTTTGGCGCGACGCTGTTGCGCGGCGAGCAGGAAGGCACGATCGCCACCGTCGTCGATCACGACGCGCCGCGCTGCGTCACGCGCGAATATTTCAAGAGCGTCGCCGCCGATCGCGCCCACGGCGTCTTCCTCGGCACCATCGGCGTGCGGCCGCAGGCGCAGAAGACCGACGCCAACCAGCTCAGCAAGAACCTGTTGCTGGGCGCGCGCGCGGCGATCGACACCAAGCCCGAGCTCGAAATCCTTGCCGACGACGTCAAATGCAGCCACGGCGCCACGGTCGGCGATCTCGACGAGGCGGCGCTGTTCTACCTCGAAAGCCGCGGCATCCCGGCGGCCGAGGCGCGCCGCATGCTGGTCGAGGCCTTCGCCGCCGAGGTGATCGAGCGCATCGAGGACGACGCGGCGCTGCGCGCGCATCTCAGCCGTCATGTCGCCCGCTGGCTCGCGGGAGGCGTCGCATGAGCCGCGCCGCGTTGCAGGCGACCGCCAAACCCGCGCTCGATCCGGCGCGGATCAAGCGCGACTTTCCGGTGTTTGCGAACAATCCCGGCCTGGTGTTTCTCGATAGCGCCGCCTCGGCGCAGAAGCCGGCTACGGTGATCGACGGCGTCGCCGAGTTCTATCGCACCGATTATGCCAACGTGCATCGCGGCGTTTATCGCCTGTCGGCGCGCTCGTCCGATCTTTACGAGGGCGCGCGCGAGACCGTGTGCCGCTTTCTCAACGCCGCCGCGGCCGACGAGATCGTGTTCGTGCGCGGCGCGACCGAGGCGATCAATCTCGTCGCCTATTCCTGGGGCATGACTTTCCTCAAGCCCGGCGACGAAGTGCTGATCACCGAGCTCGAGCACCACGCCAACATCGTGCCATGGCAGCTGATCCGCGAGCGCACCGGTTTGAAGCTCGTCGTCGCGCCGATCGACACCTCGGGCGGCCTCGACCTGGCGGCGTTCGAAGCGCGGCTGTCGTCGCGCACCAAGTTGGTGGCGATGACGCAGCTCGCCAACGCCACCGGCGCGATGCTGCCCATCGAGGCGATGATCCGCTTGGCGCACAAACACGGCGCCAAGGTTCTGGTCGACGGCTGTCAGGCGGCGCCGCGCCTAGCGGTCGACGTCCGCGCGTTCGATTGCGATTTCTACGTCTTCTCCGGTCACAAGATCTACGGCCCGACCGGCATCGGCGTGCTCTATGCCAAGGGCACGATCCTCGAAACCATACCGCCGTGGCAGGGCGGCGGCGACATGATCGAGCAGGTCACGTTCGAGAAGACGACGTTCCAGAAACCGCCGCATCGCTTCGAGGCGGGCACGCCAGACATTTCGGGCGCGATCGGCCTAGCGATTGCCCTCGACTATGTCGAGGCGCTCGGTCGCGACTCGATCTTCGCGCATGAGGAGAGGCTGACGGGCTACGGCGTCGACACGCTGTCGCGCCTGCCGGGCATCCGCCTGGTGCCGGCGGGACAACGCCGCCTCGGCATCCTTTCGGTCGACGTCCAGGGCGTGCATCCGCACGACCTGGCCACCGTGCTCGACCAGCACCACGTCGCGGTGCGCGCCGGACACCACTGCGCCCAGCCGCTGATGGACCGGCTTGGTCTTGCCGGCACGACGCGGGCGTCGCTCGGCATCTACAACGACACGCGCGACATCGACGCTCTGGCCGATGCGCTCGCCGCGGCACAGAAGATTTTTGCGTGAGAGCCATGGACGCGCGCGAGCTTTACCAGGACATCATCCTCGATCACGGACGCCACCCGCGCAATTTCCGCGCGCTGGAGCACGCGACCAATCTCGCCCACGGTCACAATCCGCTGTGCGGCGACCGCGTCACGGTCTATCTCGAACTCGACGGCGACCGGATCAAGGACGTGAGCTTCGACGGCCGCGGTTGCGCGATCTCGACCGCGTCGGCGTCGCTGATGACCGAGGTCCTGAAGGGCAAGACGCTGGCCGAGTCCGAGGCACTGTTCCAGGGCTTCCATGCCGAGGTCACGGGCAAGCCGGTGCCGGCGCTGCCGACGGCGCTGGCCGACGACATGGAACGCTTGGCGCCGCTCGAAGGCGTGCGCGCTTATCCGACGCGGGTTAAGTGCGCGACGCTGGCGTGGCACGCCTTCGAGGCCGCGCTCAAGAACGGCACGGCTGCCGCGACGGTGAAGACGGAGTAGGCGGTGAGCGGCGAGAACAGCAACCAGGACCCATTCGAGTTCCTGCGCGACGATCCGGAAGAGGTCGCCGAGATGGAAGACGTCGAGCGGCCGAAGCCGGACGCAGGCGATCCGGCGCTGCGCGAGCAGGTGCTCGCGGCGCTCAAGACCGTGCGCGATCCCGAGATTCCAGTGAACCTCGTCGATCTCGGCCTGATCTACGAGCTCATCGTTAACCGGGACGGCGTCGTTTATGTCGAGATGACGCTGACCACGCCGGCCTGCCCGGTGGCGGGCGCGCTGCCCGGCCAGGTGCGCGACGCGATCTCGGCGGTGCCCGGCGTGCAGGAGGCGCGCGTCAAACTGGTTTGGACGCCGCCGTGGGACAAGGAGCGGATGTCCGAGGAAGCTAAGCTCGAGCTTGGTCTGATTGATTAGCACGGCGGATGGCGTTGGACGGATGAGGGGGACATGCTGACGATCTGGGGACGGACGACCTCGTCCAACGTGCAGAAGGTGCTGTGGGTATGCGCCGATCTCAGCATCAAGTACGAGCGGCTGGACTGGGGCGGCAAGTTCGGTGGCAACGACGCACCCGCCTATCGCGCGATGAATCCCAACGGCTTGGTGCCGACGGTCAAGGACGGCGAGCAGATCATCTGGGAATCCAACACCATCATGCGCTATCTGTGCGCGGTTCATGGCGGGGCCGCGCTCCATCCGACCGATCCGGTGCAGCGCAGCCACGTCGAGCGCTGGATGGATTGGCAGCTGTCGCGCCTCAACCGGCCGCTCGCCGAGCTCCTGCGCGGCTATTGCCGCACGCCGGAATCGCAGCGCGATTTTCCGGCGCTTGCCCGCCATCGCGTCGAGGCGATCGCGCTGTGGGAAATGGTCGAGCGTCAGCTCGAGGCGCAGGATTATCTGGCCGGCGCCGCGTTCACGCTCGCCGATATCGGCGCCGGCATCTGGGCGCATCGCTGGTACCAGTATCCGATCGAGCGACCCGATCTGTCCGGCCTCGCCAAATGGTACGGGCGGCTGCAGCAGCGGCCGGGATTTGCGACGCACGTCGCCGGTCCGATCGGCTGATCGGCTTGCATACCACGCGTCCTAAAAGCGGGACTTGCGCTGCCAAACGCAAGCTGGTCCCCTAACGCGCCGCCCAATTCGGAATACGATGAAACTCTGGCTCGCCGCGTTCGCTGTCACCCTTTTTGCGTTGGCTGCGTCGTCGGTTCGTGCGGCCGACGATGCGGCGCTCGCCCACGGCGCCTATATCTTCGCCGCCGCCGATTGCGCGACCTGTCACACTGACGTCAAAAATCATGGCGCATCGCTGGCAGGCGGCCGCGCCATTGTCACCGCGTTCGGCACCTTCTACACGCCCAATATCACGCCGGACCCGGTCAACGGCATCGGCCGGTGGTCGCTCGCCGATTTCCGGCGTGCTTTGCGCGATGGCAAGGGCCGCGACGGAGAATACCTCTATCCGGTGTTTCCCTTCGCCTCGTACACCGGCATGAGCGACAGCGACATCGCCGATCTCTACGCCTTCCTGATGACGCAGAAGCCCGCTCCGGCGCCGAACAAGCCCGATCAGATCAAGTTTCCGTTCGCGTTCCGTCCGTTGTTGTTGGCTTGGCGGCTGTTGTATTTCACGCTGGGGCCGTTGCAGCCGGTTGCCGGCAAGAGCCCGGAATGGAACCGCGGCCGTTATCTTTCCGAAGCCGTGGTGCATTGCCAGGCATGCCACACGCCGCGCAATGTCCTCGGCGGCCTCGAGGCCGCGCAGGCCTATGCCGGCAATCCCAACGGGCCGGACGGGTTGCGCGCGCCGAACATCACGCCCGACAACGACACCGGCATCAGGCAATGGAGCGAGGCCGATATCGCTGCCATTCTGAAGACCGGGCAAACGCCCGATGCCGACACCGTAACCCGACAGATGAGCGACGTGGTCAAGGGAACCGCCCTGCTGACCGATTCCGACCGCCAGGCAATTGCGGTCTATCTCAAGTCCTTGCCGCCGCGGCACGCGACCCCTAGGAATTAGCGTCGCCGCGACAGAGTCGGAGTGTGCATGGATTTGGGCCTCAAGGGCAGGACGGCGCTGGTCTGCGCCGCCAGCAAGGGACTGGGCAAGGGCTGCGCCGCGGCGCTGGCCGCCGAGGGCGTCAATCTGGTGATCACCGCGCGCAGCCGTGACGCGCTCGAGGCGACGGCTGCCGAGCTGTGCGACCGCTATCGCGGCAGGGTCGTCGCGGTTGTCGGCGACATCACCACGGCCGAAGGCCGCGCCGCCGCGCTCGCCGCGTGCCCGTCGCCCGACATCCTGGTGACCAACGCTGGCGGCCCGCCGCCCGGCGATTTCCGCACCTGGTCGCGCGACGTCTGGATCAAGGCGCTCGACGCCAACATGCTGACGCCGATCGCGCTGATGCAGGCGACCGTCGACGGCATGATCGCGCGGCGCTTCGGCCGCATCGTCAACATCACGTCGAGCGCCGTGAAGGCGCCGATCGACATACTCGGCCTGTCGAACGGCGCGCGCGCCGGGCTCACCGGGTTCGTCGCCGGCCTGGCGCGCAAGACCGTGGCGCACAACGTGACGATCAACAACCTGCTGCCCGGTGCGATGGACACCGACCGGCTCCGCGCCAATACCGAAACCATGGCGCGGAACGCGAAGATTTCGGTCGAGGAGGCCCAACGCCGGCGGCTGGTGACGATCCCCGCGGGACGCGTCGGCACGCCCGCCGAGTTCGGCGCCGCCTGTGCCTTCCTGTGCGGCGCGCAAGCCGGCTACATCACCGGCCAGAATTTGCTGGTCGACGGCGGCTCCTATCCGGGAACGTTTTAACTGGCGGCGTTTTAGGCGACGTCGCGCGCGGCCGCTTCCGACGATTTGCGCAGGCTGCGTTCCGGCGGGAAGCGCACGGTCACGGTCGTGCCCTTGCCGACAGTGCTCTCGATCGTGAAACGGCCGCCGTGCAGCTCGCACATCGAGCGGGCGAGGGGCAGGCCGAGACCGGTGCCCTGGTACTTGCGGTGTAGCGAGCTGTCGATCTGCTCGAACGGCTGCAACGCCCGCTCGAGATCGGCGGCGGCGATGCCGATGCCGGTATCGACGACCTGGATCGTCAACCCGTCCGCCTCGTCGACCCGCGCGACGACGCGCACCGATCCGCCGGAGGGCGTGAACTTGATCGCGTTCGACAACAGATTGAGCAGAACCTGTTTCACCATGCGCTCGTCGGCGTTGAGCGTTGGCAGATCGGGAGCGAGGTCGGTCGCCAGCGTGAGGCCGCCGTTGTTGGCGCGCTCGCGCACGATGCGCAGGCAGGATTCGATGGTCTCGCCGGGCTCGATCGGGGCCTCGCTGAGCGTCAGTTTGCCGACCTCGATTTTCGACAGATCGAGAATGTCGTTGATGATGCGCAGCAGGTGGACGCCGCTTTCGTAGACGTCGCGGACGTAATCGCGATACGACGGATGGCCGAGCGGCCCCAGCGGCTCTTGCTTCAGTATCTCGGAAAAGCCGATGATTGCGTTGAGCGGCGTCCTGAGCTCGTGGCTCATGTTGGCGAGGAATTCGGTCTTGGCGCGGCTCGCGGCCTCGGCGCTGTTCTTGGTCTCGATCAGTTGCGCCTCGATGCGCTTGCGCTCCATCGCATAGCGGATGGCGCGCTTGATCAGGTTGCCGTCGCCCTGGCCCTTGACCAGATAGTCCTGCGCGCCTTCCTGCAAGGCGGCCATGGCCATGGTCTCGTCCTCGAGGCCGCTCAAGACGATCATCGGCAGGAGCGGGACGCGCTCATGGACGCGCCGCACCGTATCGATGCCGTGCGAATCGCCGAGCGAGAGGTCGACAAGCGCGATGTCGAAGCCGCCGCCGTCAAGCGCCGCGATGCCCTGCTCGAAGCTCGTCACATGAACGAACTCGAAGGCGAAGTCGCTCGCCTCCTCCAGCAGCAGCTGCGTCAACCGGGCATCGCCCGGGTTGTCCTCCATCAGGAGGATGCGCAGCGCGCGCGTCAAAGGAGAAGCGCCGGCGTCTGACATGATCGGCTCGTTTGTCCCGAAGCGGCCTAGGCTTGGTCGTTTCGGTGCGGCAGAGTCACCACTTGAAGCCAGAAGTCCTCGATCGCGTGCACGATCGTGGTGAATTTCTCCAGATCGACCGGCTTGGTGATGTAGCAGTTGGCGTGCAGCTCGTAGCTCTTGACGATATCGTTCTCGGCTTCCGATGTGGTCAGCACCACGACCGGGATGAAGCGCAATTGAGGATCGGCCTTGATCTCCGCGAGGACCTCTCGGCCGTCTTTGCGCGGCATGTTGAGGTCGAGAAGAATGATGTCGGGCATGGGCGCGTCGCGGAATTCGCCCTCGCGTCGCAGGAATGCCAGCGCCTCGACGCCGTCGCGTGCATGGTGGATTCGGTTTTGCAACTTTCCTTCGCGCAGCGCCTCTTGCGTCAGACGCGCGTCGCCGGGGTTGTCCTCGACGAGCAGGACTTCGACAAGATGAGAGTTGCTATAGGTGTCGGGCATTGACGGCTCCATTCTGGATGTCGGCCGGAAGCGTAAAGTGGAAGCGGCTGCCCTGGCCTGGCGTCGATTCGATCCAGATGCGGCCGCCGTGGTACTCGATCACTTTCTTGGCGATCGCGAGACCGATGCCGGTCCCGGGATATTTGTTGCGCTCGTGCAGGCGCTGGAAGATCAGGAACACGCGATCGATATATTGTGGCTCGATACCGATGCCGTTGTCCTCGACGACGACGTGGCACATCGTGTCCTCCTGCGCGGCGGAAATCGCGATGGCCGGCGGCACGCCGTCGCGCTGGAACTTGATCGCATTGCCGATCAGGTTCTGCATGAGCTGGGTCAGCTGCATGCGGACGCCGACGACGCGCGGCAGCGAGCCGACGTTCACCTTCGCGCCGCTGTCGGCGATCGCGCCCTTGAGGTTGGCGAGCGCCGCGTTGACCGCTTCGGCGAATTCGAACGGCAGGGGATCGCCACCTTTGCGGCCGACGCGCGAATAAGCGAGAAGGTCGTTGATCAGGCGCTGCATGCGGCTCGCGCCCTCGACGGCGAAGTCGATGAACTCGTTGGCGTCCTTGTCGAGCTTGTCCTGGTAGCGGCGGTGCAACAGCTGGCAATAGCTCGCCACCATGCGCAGCGGCTCCTGCAAATCGTGCGAGGCGACGTAGGCGAACTGCTCGAGTTCGGCGTTCGACCGCTGGAGCTCCTGGTTGCGTTCTTCGATCTCGCGGCTTTTGCGCTGGAGCTCCCGTTCGTGAGCTCGCTTCTCGGTGATGTCGCGGATGGTGCCGACCATGAAGAGTGGCTTGCCGCTCGCGTCGAACTCGACCGCGCATTCGCGGGCGATGTGCCGTATCGCGCCGTCCGGCCGGATGATGCGGTATTCGAACGGCTCCGGGTTCTTGCCTTGCGCGATCTCATTGCGGGTGCGCGCGACGACCACGCGATCGTCGGGGTGAAGTAGCTTGAGAAAATTCTCGGTCGTCGGCACGAACGTCGCCTTGTCAACGCCGAAGATCTCGTAGCTCATGTCCGACCACTCGGCAGTATCCGAGCGCAGGTTGCGGAAGTCGCTACCCATGCGCGCCAGGCGCTGCGCCTGTGACAGGTATTCCTGGCTCAGCCGCAGCTTGTCGGTCACCGCGTTGAGCGCTTCCTGCGCCTTGCGCTCCTCGGTCACATCGCGATAGGTGGCGACGCGCTTCCACGGCTTGCCGTCGCCGTCGAGCACGAAGCTCGATTCGCAATAGAGCCAACGCACCGTGCCATCGGCATGGACCGAGCGGAACTTGAACGGAGCGGATGCCTGGCCTTGCTCCGAGGCGATTATCGACGCCTCATAGAGCGCGCGGTCCTCGGGGTGAACGAGCTGCAGGAACTGGTCGCGTGACGGAGCGGGCAAGCCGGGATCGCGGCCGAACATGCGGCTACATTCCTCGGACCACTTGGTGTCGCCGGTCTGAAGGTTGCGCTCGACGCTGCCGGTGCCCGAGGTTCGTTGCGCCTGTGCCAGGTGCTCTTGGTTCTTACGCAGGGTTTCGCCCAGTGTCTCGAGCTCCATCTCGCGCTTCTTGAGTTCGGTGATGTCGATGCGCACGCAGACAGTGCCGCCGTCGGAGGTGTGCCGCTCGATGGCCTGTGTCCAGCGCCCGTCAGGAAGCTGATCGGGCGGGATGACGCCGGGGTTGCGGAACTGTTGCAACCGTTTTTTTACTGCCCTCTCGATCTCTGCTTCTGACGCGTGAGGATGGAGACGGTGATAACGCGTGCGGGTCAGATACTCGATCTTGGTTCCGGTCACGAGAAGGTCGGCGACCTCTGGAAAGAATTTCGCCGCATGATCGTTGCGGAGCAGAATTTTCTCGTCGCGGTCGTAGAGAATAAGAGACGCCGGCATGACCTCGATTGCGTCCTTGAGCCGAGCTTGTGCGGCCTCATGTTCTTTTTCATGCTTCTTCAGCTCGGTGATGTCGTTGTGGACCGAGATGAGGCCACCGTCCGAGGTGCGGCGCTCGACGATGTGCGACCAGCGGTCGTCCTGGTATTGGCGGATGATGTTGGTGTTGCCGGCGCGATGGCTTTTCATCCGCTGGGCGATCCAGCCTTCGAGGTCGCTACCGATGCCCTCGACATAGCCGCTGGTGGCGTGCACCCGCAGCAGCTCCTCGTATTTGGTGCCCAGCACCAGCAGGTGCGACGCCGTCGGGAAATAGCGTTGCGTGGCGCTGTTGCAGAACACGATGCGATCGTCGCGATCGAACAGCATCAGGCTCGCCGGAACGACTTCGATCGCTTCCATGAAGCGGCGATACGCTTCGGCGGCGCGGCGCTCGGTCTCGATCTGGGCGGTGACGTCGCTGGCGATGCCGCGATAGCCGAGGAACTTGCCTTCGACGTCGAACAGCGGCTTGCCGCTGGACTTGACCCAGCGCAGACCCTTGCGCGTTGCGACCGAGGTGATCACGTCGCGATATGGCTTGTGCGCTCGCAGTGTGGCCAGATGGCTCTGCACCTCCGAGTCGTTCGGCGACTTAACCGGTGCTTCGATGCTCTTGCCGATCAGGTCGTCGGCGGGGGTACCGAGAATCTGTTCGATCGCGCCGACAATTTGGCTGAAGCACAGCCGCTCGTCGGATTCCCACAGCCATGACAACGAGCTTTGCAGCGAGTCGCTGAGCATGCCTTCGGCATCGGCGAGCTTCGCTTCCGTCGCAGCTAGGCGCGCTTCGGCCGTGGCCAAATGCGCCGCCAGGTCGTTGGACCCGGCAACCGCGTCGTCATCCCCGGAAACATGCTTCTGCGCGATGGGCATAGTAGGCATTTCTTCGCCCGGCATGGAATCGACCAACTATAGTTTGCGAACGTTAACGACCAATAAATTTCCTCGATTTACGAGGGCCTTAGGCGAGTTTTCTTGACCCGCGCGGCGTCCCCGATTACACCGGGCGCAAGTGAATTTCTCGCCGGCATGGGCGAGCGCGCCGCGTTCGGCCTTCATTTTTGGGTTAATCCTCGGGGGAGGGCCGTGGTGATGTTGTACGAGGCCTACCAGGCGCAACGCGACGCCTTTGCACCCATTCGCCTGTTCGCTCAGACCGTTCAGGGCGTCTTGAGCCAGCCTTGGCCGCTGATCGCGCACCACCCGATGATGCGCACTGCCGCTGCCGCCTGCGAGATGGTGGCGCGCGCCGGCATGGGGCACGAGCGCCCGGCCTTCGCCATCAAATCCGTGGCCATCGGCGGCCGCGTGCTGCCGGTGTGCGAAGAGGTCGTCGCCCGTCATCCCTTTTGCACGCTGCTACGCTTCCGCAAGGATGGTCTGGCGACAGTCCAGCCGCGCATCCTGCTCGTGGCACCGCTGTCGGGCCATTTCGCGACTTTGCTGCGCGGGACGATCGAGACCCTGCTGCCGGATTTCGACGTCGTCGTCACCGACTGGACCAATGCCCGCAACGTGCCGATGCTCTATGGTCCGTTCGATCTCGACGACCACATAGCCCTGATGCTGTCGACCATGCGCGACCTGGCCGGCGATCTCAACGTCATCGCCGTGTGCCAACCGGCGGTGCCGGTGTTGGCGGCGGCGGCGCTGCTCGCCGCCAACGGCGATCCGGCCCAGCCGCGCACCATGACGCTGATGGGTGGGCCGATCGACACGCGCGTCAATCCGACGGCGGTCAACCATCTCGCCACCACGCGCCCGCTGTCGTGGTTCGAGAAGAACGTCATCGCCGCGGTGCCGGCGCGCTATCCCGGCGCGTTCCGCCGCGTCTATCCCGGCTTTTTGCAGCTCGCCGGCTTCATGACCATGAACCTCGACCGCCACGTCATCGCGCATGTCGACTTGTTCAGCCACCTGGTGCGCGGCGACGGCGAAAGCGCAGCGGCGACGCGCAAGTTCTACGACGAATACATGTCGGTGATGGACCTGCCAGCGGACTTCTATCTCCAGACGGTGAAGCGCGTATTCCAGGATCACGCGCTGCCGCTGGGCACGTTCGCGTGGCGTGGGCAGCCGGTCGCGCCGGCGGCGGTTGCCCGCACCGCGCTCTTGACCATCGAGGGCGAGAACGACGACATTTGCGCGGTCGGCCAGACGGCGGCGGCGCACGATCTGCTCAGCGGTCTCGCGGCCGGCAAGAAGGCGCACCACGTCCAGGCCGCGGTCGGCCATTACGGCGTGTTCAACGGCCGGCGCTGGCGCAGCGAAGTCTACCCGAAGGTGCGGGCGTTCATCCTCGCCCACGGGTAACCGCCGATCCGGCGGCCGGAACGGGAGGGGCGATGGCAAAGCGCGGCAAGGTCGTCATTACGTGCGCGGTCACGGGGTCGATTCACACCCCGACCATGAGTCCCCATCTGCCGCTGACGCCCGATCAGGTCGCCGAGCAGGCGATCGGCGCCGCCGAGGCCGGCGCCGCGATCCTCCATCTGCACGCGCGCGACCCGAAGGACGGACGGCCGACGCCCGATCCGGCGGTGTTCATGCAGTTCCTCCCGCGCATCAAGCAGGCCTGTGACGCCGTGGTGAACATCACGACGGGCGGCGGCCATAACATGACGGTGGACGAGCGTCTGGCGGCGCCGCTCAAGGCGTCGCCCGAGATGTGCTCGCTCAACATGGGCTCGATGAATTTCGGGCTCTATCCGATGCTCAACCGCTACAAGGAATTCAAGTACGAGTGGGAGCCGAAATACCTGGAGATGACGCGCGACTTCATTTTCAAGAACACCTTCAAGGACATCGAGCGCATCCTCAAGGACCTCGGCGAGGGCCACGGCACGCGCTTCGAGTTCGAGTGCTACGACATCGGCCATCTCTACACCCTCGCGCATTTCCTCGACCGGAAGTTGGTCAAGCCGCCGCTCTTCGTGCAAACGATCTTCGGCATCCTCGGCGGCATCGGCGCCGATCCGGAGAACGTCGCCCATGCAAAGCGCATCGCCGACAAGCTGTTCGGCGAGCAGTATTACTGGTCGATACTCGCGGCCGGGCGTCATCAACTGCCGCTCATCAGCATGGGCGCGATCATGGGCGGCAACGTCCGCGTCGGCCTCGAAGACTCGCTCTATATCGGGAAAGGGCAGCTCGCCAAGAGCAACGCCGATCAGGTCAAGCGCATCCGCTCCATCCTCGAGAATCTCTCGCTCGAAATCGCCACGCCCAAGGAGGCGCGCGAAATGCTGGCGCTGAAGGGCGGCGACCAGGTCAATTTCTAGATGATCGACAAGCGCGTGCGCGACCTGGCCGCCGCGGTGGCCGGGATCAAGGACGGCGCGACCGTGCTGTGCGGCGGTTTCGGCGCAGTCGGCGAGCCGAGCGCCTTGACCGAGGCGCTGTTGCCTTTGGGCGTGAAGAACCTCACGATCGTCGCCAACAACGCCGGCACCGGCGACACCGGCATCGCGCGGCTGATCAAGGAAGGGCGCGTGCGCAAGGTGATCTGCTCCTATCCGCGCACCACCGATCCGCGCGAATTCGAGGCCGCGTACAAGGCGGGCAAGATCGAACTCGAGCTGGTGCCGCAAGGTACGCTCAGCGAACGGCTACGCGCGGCAGGCGCCGGCATCGGCGGCTTCTATACGCCGACCGGCGCCGGCACCCGGCTCGCCGAGGGCAAGGAGGTGCGCGACTTCGACGGCAAGCCCCATGTGCTGGAAAAGCCGATCCGCGGCGACGCGGCGCTGATCCGCGCACTCAAGGCCGACCGCTGGGGCAATCTCGTCTATCGCAAATCGGCGCGGAACTTCAATCCGGTGATGGCGGCGGCGGCGGCGCTGACGGTGGCGGAAGTTTCCGAGATCGTCGATCTGGGGGCGCTCGATCCCGAAACCATCGTCACGCCCGGCATCTTCGTCGACCGTGTCGTGGTGGTAAGGTAGGCGCATGAGCGAAAGCACGCCGAAGCCTCTGTCGCGCCGCCAGATGGCGTGGCGCGCCGCGCAGGACATTCCCGACGGCGCTTACGTCAATCTCGGCATCGGCCTGCCGACGCTGTGCGGCGACTACGTTCCGAAGGACCGCGAGATCGTCTTCCATAGCGAGAACGGCATCCTCGGCGTGGGCCCGGCGCCAGCGAAAGGGCAGGAGGATCCCGACCTGATCAACGCCGGCAAGCAGCTTGTGACGCTGCTGCCCGGCGGCGCTTATTTCCACCACAACGACGCCTTCCTGATGATCCGCGGCGGCCACATCGACCTGGCGCTGATGGGCGCGCTCGAGGTGGCGGCGAACGGCGATCTCGCTAACTGGACCACTAACGATCCGCATGCTCCACCCGGCGTCGGCGGCGCGATGGACCTGGCGGCCGGCGCCAAGGAGGTCCGCATCCTGCTCGAGCACACCACCAAGGACGGCGGACCGCGCATCCGGCAGAAGTGCAGCTATCCGCTGACCGCCAAGGGCTGCGTCAGGCGCATCTACACCAACTTGGCGGTTATCGACGTGACACGCGACGGCTTGGTGGTGCGCGAGATGCTCGAAGGGCTCGACCTCGCCAGCCTACAGAAGGTGACCGAACCAAAGCTCACCCTGGCCAACGACTGGAAGAAGCTCGCCGCGCTGGCGGTGTAGTGCTGGGTTTGAGACGTATCGTCATTGCGAACTCCCGAAGGGAGCGAAGCAATCCAGCAATCGCCCAAGTTTCTGGATCGCCACGGCCGCTGTGCGGCCTCGCGATGACGAGCGAATTCAACCGCTGCCGAGGTTGCGGACCAGCGCCATCCAGTTGCCCTGTGGCGCGGCGCATTCGTCTCCGGCGCTCGGCACCAGGACGACGCCGCCGAATTTCCAGAGCTTGCGCCACAACCCTAGATCGGCGAGCGCCTTGCCCTCGATTCGGCGGCGGATGCGGCGATGCATGTACAAGCGGCCGACGGTGAAATAAATCAGCACGCTGGCGACGGCGGCGGCGAACGCCACATGCCAGCCGCGGAACCACCAGGCCGCGACGGTCAAGGCGAGACCGCCATAGGCCCAGATGTTGCCGTCGGCCTCGGAGCCGACCGGGCTGTCGAGCTGCGACAGCTTCTTGTAATCGAGGTGCAGCGAAACTTTGTGGTTCGTGCGCAGCCGGTTGAGCGCGCCGAAAAGCTTCTCTGCGGTTTCGTCGGGCGCCGCCACGCCATCAGCGAGGCTCATGCCTTGCCATTCAGCCGCTCGATGACGGCGGCGATGCCCTGGCCGACGCCGATGCACATGGTGACGAGGGCATAACGGCCGCCGCGCCGTTCCAACTCGCGCAGCGCGGTGAGCGCGATCCGCGCGCCCGACGCGCCGAGCGGATGGCCGACGGCGATTGCGCCGCCGTTCGGGTTGACGCGGCTGTCTTCGAACGACAGGCCCATCAACTTGAGGCAGCCGAGCACCTGGGTGGCAAAGGCCTCGTTCAATTCAATCACGTCGATGTCCTTGAGCGTGAGACCGGCGCGCGCCAGCGCTTTCTGCGACGCCGGTACCGGGCCGAGGCCCATGACGTGCGGCGCCACGCCGGCGACCGCACCAGCGGCGATCCGCGCCCGCGGCGCCTTGCCGACTTTCTCGCCGAGCGCGCGCGAGCCGACGAGCAGCGCTGCAGCGCCGTCGTTGATGCCCGAGGCGTTGCCGGCGGTGACGACGCCGTCGGCGAACAGTGGCTTGAGCTCAGCCAGCCGTTCGAGCGTCGTGTTAGGCCGGGGATGCTCGTCCTGGTCGACGGTGACGGTCGCGCCTTTCTTGCCACCCAGCACGCTCACTGCCATGATCTCGTCGACATAGAAGCCTTCGGCCTTGGCCTTGGCATATTTCTCCTGCGAGGCGAGAGCGAAGCGGTCGCTGTCGGCGCGCGAGATGCCGTGGTCGCGCGCGACGTTGTCGGCGGTCTGCGGCATGGTGTCCTGGCCGAACTGCTTCGCCACCTTGGGATTGGAAAAGCGCGCGCCGATGGTGGAATCGAACAGCCTGGCATCGCGACTATAGGCGCTCTCGGCCTTCGACATGACGAAGGGCGCGCGGCTCATGCTTTCGACGCCGCCGGCGACGAACAGTTCGCCCTGACCGCAGGCAACCGCACGCGACGCGTCGAGCACGGCGGCAAGGCCGCTGCCGCACAGGCGATTCACCGTCTGCCCCGCGGTCTCGACCGGCAATCCTGCGAGCAGTCCGGCATGGCGCGCGACGTTGCGCGCGTCTTCGCCCGCCTGATTGGTGCAGCCGACGACGACGTCCTCGTATTGCTCGGGATTGAAGGGGTTGCGCTTGACCACCGTGGCGATGACGCCGGCCAGTAAATCGTCCGGCCGCACCGGTGCGAGTGCGCCGGCATGCCGGCCGATCGGCGTGCGCAAGCCGTCGTAGATATAAGCGTCCATCATCGCCGACCTCCAAGGCCTCCGGCAGCGCCGAACCTAGGCAGGGCCGCGCGTCGGGGCAAGCCGTGAAATCACCGGGATGGCTTGCGCCGGCGCGATGGCTGGGCCACCTAGGCCTTGCCGTACTCCTTGAACACCTCGCGGGCGGTCTTGAAGCTTTCGAGCGCCGCCGGGATGCCGCAATAGATGGCGACCTGGAGGAAAATCTCCTTGATCTCCTCGACGGTGACGCCGTTGGTGAGTGCGCCGCGCAGATGGAGGCGCAGCTCGGCTGGCCGGTTGAGCGCCGACAGCATGGCGAGATTGAGCATCGAACGCATCTTGCGCGACAGCCCCGGCCGCGCCCAGACCTCGCCCCAGCACCATTCGGTGGTGATCTTCTGGAACGCCATCATGAACTCGTCGGCGTCGGCGAGCGACTTGTCGACGTAATCCTTGCCGAGAACCTCGCGGCGCACGCTGAGGCCCTTGGCGAATTGCGGCGTGTTGATATCGGTTGCCATGCTCGTCCTCCTCTTGGGCGTTGGGCGCGATGGGAAATGCCGGAGGGCGACGTTAGGGAATGCGGCGTGGGCCGACAAGCGGCATGGCATCCATGCCCGGGCGCTTTTCCGCTTGCCCGGATTGGGCCATGGTGCCATGCATCCGCCCCGACATGCGCGATTTTCACCAGCCGCGCCGCTCGCCGGCGATCGCCGGCGAGGCCATGGCGGCGACCTCGCACCCGCTGGCGACGCTGACCGCGATCGAGGTGCTGCGCGCCGGCGGCAACGCCGTCGATGCGGCGATCGCGGCCTCGGCGCTGCTCTGCGTCGTCGAGCCGCAGATGACCGGCATTGGCGGCGATTGCTTCGTGCTTTATTCGCCGCGCGCCGGCTTGCCGAAGGCGCTCAATGGCTCGGGCCGCGCGCCGGGCAAGACGGCGGTGGCGTGGTACGCCGAGCGCGGCATCAAGGAAATCACCTCGCGCTCGCCGCATGCGGTGACCGTACCGGGCGCAGTTGACGCCTGGCTGACCTTGCACGCGGAATATGGCACCAAAGAGTGGGCCGCGCTGTTACAGCCGGCGATCCAGTTGGCGGAGACCGGCATGCGCCTTGCGCCGCGCGTCGCCTTCGATTTCGCGCTCGAACACGCGCAATTCGAGCACGATGCCGATGCGGTAAAAGTCTTGAAGCCAAACGGCAAGATTCTGAGCGTTGGCGACACGTTGAAATTTCTGGCGCTGGCGGCGACGCTGAGGCGCGTCGCGCGCGACGGCCGCAAGGGCTTCTACGAAGGGCCGGTGGCACAGGACATCGTCGCCAAGCTCAACGCGGTCGGCGGGCTGCACACGCTCGAGGATTTCGCCGCGCAGCGGTCGGAATGGGTGACGCCAATTTCGACCGATTATCGCGGCTACGACGTGTTCGAGTGTCCGCCGAACGGGCAGGGCCTCGCCGCGCTGATGATGCTGCGCGTCTTCGCCGGCTACGATCTGGGCGAGAGCAAGCTGTCCGACGCCGACCGGATTCATCTCCTCGCCGAGACCGCCAAGTCGGCCTATGCCGAGCGCGATGCGGTGTTCGGCGATCCGGCGCAAGTCAAGGTGCCGGTCGAACGCCTCCTGTCCGAGGAGTGGGCGCACGCCGCGCGCGCGGCGATCCGCATGGATCGCGCCGGCGTGCCCGTCGCGCTCGAATTCGCGGAGCACAAGCACACGGTCTATCTCTGTATCGTCGATCGCGACCGTAACTGCATATCGTTCATCAATTCGCTGTTCGACACGTTCGGTTGCGGCATCATGGCGCCGCGAAGCGGCGTGCTGCTGCACAGCCGTGGCAAGACCTTCCGTACCGTGCCCGGCCATCCGAACGCGATCGCGCCGGGCAAGCGGCCGCTGCACACCATCATCCCGGGCATGCTGATGAAAGGCGGCCGTGCGGTCATGCCGTTCGGCGTCATGGGCGGGCACTACCAGGCCAGTGGCCACGCGCATTATCTGTCGCAGATTCTCGATCGCGGCATGAACCTGCAGGCGGCGGCGGAAGAGCCGCGCAGCTTCGCCATCGACGGCGTGCTCCAACTCGAGCGCGGCGTGAGCGAGGCGGTGGCGGCGGATTTGGCGCGGCGCGGCCACAAGGTGGTCCGGCCGGAGAAACCCTTGGGCGGCGCGCAGGCGATCTGGATCGATCACGCCACCGGCACGCTCACCGGCGGCTCCGATCCGCGCAAGGACGGCATGGCGTTGGGATATTGACGCGGCAAAATCGCGCAGCGTCTTTCCACCGACGGAATGCTTCAGTAGAAAACTCCACCGTCGCGACTGGGATTTGCGCTCTTCCACACAAAATTTGGGGTTTTAACGGGCAAAGCGCCCGTCAATACTGCGAGCAATGGCCGAACTCGAATTGAAATACGGCTTGGCCTTCGGCGACCTCTATCGCCGCGAGGGCCTGGCGAAGGTGGACGACGCGTTCCTGAAACACCTCGGCGAGGTCGACGCGGCGCTGCGCGATCGTCTCGTCGCGGCGCGCGGCAATCCTGCCGCGCTCGCCGCCAAGGACGAGTCGACGCTGCTGATCGATCTCGCGCCGCATCTCGAGGATTTTATCGGCGCGCTGTTCGGCATCGGCCGCGAGCTGCGCAAGCTCCAGGCGCGGCACGATGCGCTCGCGCCGGTGCACACGGTCAAGCGGCTGTTCGTGCAACGCCGCGCCACCAAGGGCGTGACGCCGGAGCAGGCGGCGGCACTCGACGGTCCGGCGCTGGCGGTGGAACTCGCCAAGCTCTTCGGCGAAGACCTGACCGAACTCAGCTTCGCCCGGCACGTCGCGCGTTGGCTCGACGACGAAGCCACCAATGCCACAGCGCTCGAACTGGCGGCGCGTTATGCCGCCTGGGCGACGTTGTCGCCGGCGGGCCGCGCGGCGCATCGCGCCGGCGTGCTGTTCAAGCAACCGCACAAACTCGACATGCTGGACTTGGTCCAGGTCGAGAAGCGCGCGGTCAGCGGCACGACGGTCGACCGCTATCCGACGGCCAAATGGCGGCAGCGCGACGGATTCAAGCTGACCGACCCGGGCACCGACCTGCTTGGCGCGCTCGACAACGCCAATTACTGCATCTGGTGCCACGAGCAGGGCAAGGACAGCTGCTCGCACGGCCTCAAGGACAAGAAGACCGGCGCCTTCCAGAAAAGCGTCTTCGGCGTGACGCTCGCCGGCTGTCCGCTGGAAGAAAAAGTGTCTGAAATGAACATAGTGAAGGCGCGCGGCCAGTCGCTCGGCGCGCTCGCCATCGCCATTGTCGACAATCCGATGGTCGCCGGCACCGGTCACCGCATCTGCAACGACTGCATGAAGGCCTGCATCTACCAGAAGCAGGAGCCGGTCGACATTCCCCAGATCGAGACCCGCACCCTCAAGGACGTGCTCGAACTGCCCTGGGGATTCGAGATTTACAGCCTGCTGACGCGCTGGAACCCGTTGAATCTGCGCCGGCCGCTGCCCAAGCCGGCGAGCGGCTACAAGGTGCTGATCGTAGGGCTGGGTCCGGCCGGCTTCACCTTGGCGCATCATCTAATGAACGACGGCCACACGGTGGTCGGCGTCGACGGACTCAAGATCGAGCCGTTGCCGGTCGAGTTTTCCGGCACCGATCTTTCCGGCGCGCGCCAGCCGTTCAAGCCGATCCGCGACGTCGCCGAAATCCGCGAGGCGCTCCACGATCGCGTCATGGCCGGCTTCGGCGGCGTCGCGGAATACGGCATCACCGTGCGCTGGGACAAGAACTTCCTCAAGATGATCCGGCTGCTGCTCGAGCGCCGGGCGGAGTTCACCATGTTCGGCGGCGTGCGCTTCGGCGGCACGCTGTCGATCGATGAGGCCTTCGCGCTCGGCTTCGACCACATCGCGCTGTGCGCCGGCGCCGGCAAGCCAACCATCGTGACGATGAAGAATGGGCTCGCCCGCGGCGTGCGCCAAGCCTCGGATTTTCTTATGGCACTGCAGCTCACCGGCGCGGCCAAGACCAGCAGCATCGCCAACCTGACGGTGCGGCTGCCGGTGGTGGTGATCGGCGGTGGTCTGACTGCGATCGACACGGCGACGGAATCGCTCGCCTATTACGCCGTGCAGGTCGAGAAATTCCTCGCACGCTACGAAACGCTGATCGCCGAGCGCGGCGCGGCGGCGGTGCGCGCCGAATGGAACGACGAGGACGCCGCGACTGCCGAGGCGTTCATCGCCCATGCCCGCGCGCTCCGCGCGGAGCGCGAAACGGCGGCACGGGAGAAACGGCAACCGCGGCTCGCCGCGCTGATCGATTCCTGGGGTGGCGTCACCATCGCCTATCGCCGTCGCCTGATCGACGCGCCGAGCTATACCCTCAACCACGAGGAAGTCGCCAAGGCGATGGAGGAGGGCATCCGCTTCGCCGAGCTGCTGGCGCCCGAGGCGGTCGGGCTCGACCGCTTCGGGCACGCCGCTTCTCTCACGTTGCAGCGATGGCATTACGACGCCGCGATCCGCAAGATGGTCGCGACCAACGAGCGCGTGGCGCTGCCGGCCAAGACCATCCTGGTCGCCGCCGGCACGCAACCGAACACCGTGCTCGGCCGCGAAGATCCGCATAGCGTCAAGCTCGACGGCCGTTACTTCCAGGCCTATGACGAGCACGGCCACCCCGCCAAGCCCGAGGCCGTCGCCAAGCCCGAGCAGGTGCGCGTGCTGATGAGCGCCCGGCCCGACGGCCGCGCCATCAGCTTTTTCGGCGACCTGCATCCGTCGTTCGCCGGCAACGTCGTCAAGGCAATGGGCGGCGCCAAGCAGGGCTATCCGGTGGTCAGCCGCGTGCTGTCGCGGCGCAAGCCGTCGGCGCCGCCGCCCGAGCTGCTGGTGGCGCGGCTCAACCGCGAGCTGCGGCCGACCGTGCACGAGATAAAGCGGCTGACGCCGACCATCGTCGAGGTCGTGGTCCATGCGCCGATCGCGGCGCGCGCCTTCCATCCCGGCCAGTTCTATCGGCTGCAGAATTACGAGGCGCTGGCGCCGCGGGTCGACGGCACCAGCTTGGCGATGGAAGGCTTGGCGCTGACCGGGGCCTGGATCGACCGCGACAAAGGTCTGCTTTCGACCATCGTGCTCGAGATGGGCGGCTCGTCCGACCTCTGCACGCTGCTCGAAAAAGGCGAGCCGGTGATCCTGATGGGTCCGACTGGCACGCCGACCGAGACGCCAGGCGGCGAGACCGTGCTGCTGGTCGGCGGTGGCCTCGGCAATGCCGTGCTACTGTCAATCGGCAAGGCGCTGCGCGAGGCCGGCTCGCGCGTGCTCTATTTCGCTGGCTACAAGCACCTGCAGGACCGTTACAAGGTGACAGAGATCGAATCCTGCGCCGACACCGTCGTCTGGTGCTGCGACCAGGCGCCCGGCTTCGCGCCGACGCGGCCGCAGGACCGCGCTTTCGTCGGCAACATCGTCGAAGGAATCGCGGCCTATGGTGCCGGCAAGCTCGGTGCCCCGCCGGTTCCCTTGCAACAGGTCGACCGCCTGATCGTCATCGGCTCGGATGGCATGATGGCGGCGGTGGCGCGGGCACGCGACGGCGTGCTCAAGCCCTACATCCGGGCTGCGGCGGTCGGCATCGCCTCGATCAACTCGCCGATGCAGTGCATGATGAAGGAAATCTGCGCCCAATGCCTGCAGGTGCAGAAGAACCCCGCCACCGGCGACGAAACCGTCGTGTTCTCGTGCTTCAACCAGGATCAGCCGCTCGAGCGGGTGGATTTCGCCGGACTGCACGAGCGCCTCGGGCAGAACACGCTTGAGGAGAAGCTCACGGCGCTGTGGATCGACCGTTGTTTGCGCCAACTCGGCCATCGGCAGGCCGCCGAGTAAAATACTTCAAGATCAATAGCCTGATTCGAGTCGATTCAGGTGAGATATCACTTGAAATTCCGGCGTGACCGTAGCGAATTTGCAGCTTAAGCCAGAATCCGTCGCCAGCCGCCCGCATGCAAGGCTTCGAGCGGCCGGAAGCGCGCCTTGTAGGCCATCTTCGGGCTCTCGGCGATCCAATAGCCGAGATAAACGAACGGCAGGCGTCGCCGGCGCGCTTCGTCCACCAGCGATAGGATCAACATCGTGCCAAGGCCGCGCTTGCCTTCGGCCGGATCGTAGAAGCTGTAGACGGCCGAGACGCCGTCATCGAGCAGGTCGGCGAGACAGGCGCCATACAGCGTACCGTCGCCGGTGCGCAGGCGGATGAGCGCCGTGCTGAGCGGCGTGTCCTCAACCATGGCGCGGTAATCGACATAGGTCATCGCCGCCATGTCGCTTTCGGCGTGGCGCGAGCGCTGGTAGCGTTGGAACAGCCGGAACTGGTCGTGGTCGGCGCGCGCGACGCTGGCGCTCGCGGCAAGATCGCGATTGAGGTTGTGGATTCGGCGCAGCGAACGGCTTTCGACGAAATCGACGACCGGAATGCGCACCGGCACGCACCGTGCGCAGCCGGCGCAGGCCGGACGATAAGCGAGCGAATGGCTGCGGCGGAATCCGGCGCGCGACAGATTGTTGTAGAAGTCGGTCGCGCCCTGTCCGAACAGCTCGACCACTAGCTTGCGTTCGTGCTGTCCCTCGACATAGGGGCAGGGCAGCGTGCTGGTGGCAAAAAAATGATGGGGTGGAGCAAGCGCGGCTGTGATGCGCGCCGGCGCGGCCTTGGTTGCGACGCTTGGTATCCCATCGGAACGGCCTTCGGGCATGCGATCAAACCTCTGCGACGCCCGATTATGGCGAGCGGCGCGGCGCCGATGCAAGCCGTGTTGCAGAAAATTTCGGCGACTCGCTCGCGGCGGCATACCGACGATTCGCACCCGAGATGCGCCGCCATCGAAGTGGCAAGCTGTGCGTCCGCGATGCTAAAATCCGCGCAATACATTAGGGAGGATCGGAATGACAGCCTACATAGTTGCCGAGATCGACGTGGCGAACGCTGGCGGTTACGAGCCTTACAAAAAGATGGCCAGTGAATCGATTCAGCGCCATGGCGGAAAGTTTCTCGCGCGTGGCGGCCGCACCGTTTCGCTCGAAGGCGAAAAGCCCAAACGCGTGGTGGTCGTCGAATTCCCCAGCGTCGAAGCGGCCGAAGAATTCTATCGCTCGCCGGATTATCAGGCGGCGGCCAAGGTTCGCCAGAAGGTTTCGACGGGTCGGCTCTATATCGTTGAAGCCTAGCGCGGCGTCAGGGTCAGGCGGCCGCCGCTGGCATCGCCGCTGAATTCGACATAGCGCACGTCGCGCCACGGCGTCAGCAGGTCGGCCCAATGCGGCGACAGCGGATTGCCCGACTGGCCGGGCACGACCATGAACTGCGCCGCATCGAGATGCGCCATGTCGACGATCATGCGCATCACCGGGCCGAGCCAATCGTCGAACGGCCGCTTTTCGTCGTTGATCGCGAAGGCGCCGGCGTCGAGCGTGTCGCTGGCGCCTGGCGCGGCGATGGTCGGAGTCAGATAGCCGTCGAGCAACGGCAGCCGCGACCACAGCGGATGACGAAAGACCGCCTGATGCGCGTCGCCCCAGCGCCACATGTTCATGTCGTCGCCATAGCGCCGCCGAAGATCGGCCAGCGCCCGATGCAGCGCCGGGGCGAGCAGCGTCGGACAGCCCGCCGCGCCGCACCAATCGGGATGATCGAGCAGGAGGGCGCGGACGACGTTCGGGCGCATCGACCAGTAATCCGGGAACAGCTTCCCGAGCTTGGGCTCGAACAGCGCGCGGGTAAGTTCGCGCAGCCAGGCGGCGAAGATCAGCGGCGCGGCGTGCCCGCGATCCATGCGGCCGTCCCACGCCGCGAGCGTAGCGATCGCCGCCGGATCGGCGGTGAGCTGGGGCACGCTGCGCAGCATCAAAGGCAATAGATCGCGCGCCATCGGCGACAGCACGTCGGCCTGCATCGCCGCGGCGGTCGCCGGGCTCTGCTGCTTGGTGGAATCGAGCAGTGTCTCGATACGCTCGACACGATAGGGCAGGTCCCAATCCCGCCCGAGATAGTAATGACCCTTGGCGACGATGCGGTTGTTGGCGCTGGCCAGCTGCCCCGACGACGGATCGAAGTCTTGCGGCAGGTCGTCGAAGGGCACGAAGCCGGTCCAGTCGTAGGCACCGGTCGCGCCCAGCGTCGGCAGCCAGCCGTCGCCCTTGGCGCGGATCGGCACCCGCGCCGGCGCGATGAAGCCGATATGGCCGCTGACGTCGGCGTAGACGATGTTTTGCTGCGGCGCGACGAAATCGCGCAGCGCGGCGCGGAACTCGGGCCAACTGCCGGCATGCGATAAATTCCACAGCGCGTCCGGCGTGCGGTCGTCGTCGGCGAGCCATGTGGTTGCGAGCGCGAGCACCTTGCCGTCGCCGGCATTCCAGTCCGCCAGGTCGGAGATCACCGGCCCGTGCCGCGTCGTACGCACGGTCAGCATCACCGGCGCACCGCCGCGCACGCGGATGGTTTCTGACCGTGTGACGAAGGGCAACGCGCCGCCGGGCGCAAGATAGCGCGCCGGATCGTGCGGATCGGTCTGCTCGACGAACAAATCCTCGACGTCGCTTCCGGTGGTGGTGAAGCCCCAAGCGATACGGCGGTTATGACCGATGACGATGAACGGCGTGCCGGGCGCCGTCACGCCGGCAAGCACGTCGCCGCCGACCTCGATCCGCGCCAGATACCACACGCCCGGCGAGGCCAGGCCGAGATGCGTGTCGTTGGCGAGCAGCGGCTTGCCCGAGACCGTGTGCGCGCCGGCAACGACCCAGTTGTTCGAGGCGCGCATCGGCTGATCGGAGCCGGGCGGCAATGCCGCGGCGAGGCGATCGAGCAGCGTGCGATCGAGCGCCGCCTGCTTGCCGGTCACCGGCGCGTCGGCGGGGTAGGGTGGATAGAGCACGGCAAGCTCCGCCGGCGTCAGGTGTTGTAAGAGTCGCGCGCGCAACAACTCACCGCGGAAATTGGCGGTGAGCTGCAAGTCCATGATCTTGCCCCAGACTAGCGTGTCGGCCGGCCGCCACTTCTCGACGCCGACGCGCAGCACGGCATAGGCCGGCGGCAACGCGCCGGGCCGCGTCGCGAGCCAGGCGTTCACGCCCGCGGCATAGGCGTCGAGCACGTCGCGCAGCTCGGGCGACAGATGACTGTATTGCGCTTCGGCGGCGCGATAGAGGCCGAGCGTGCGGGTGAAGCGATCGGCGGGCAGCGCCGCGGCGCCGAACCATTCGGCCAGGCGGCCGGCGCCGTAATGGCGCATCAGATCCATCTGGAACAACCGGTCCTGGGCGTGGACGTAGCCGAGCGCGAAGGCGGCGTCGGCATCGGTCTTGGCGACGATGGTCGGGATGCCGTGCGCATCGCGCGTGATCGAAACTGGCGCGCTTAGGCCATGAACGGCGATTTGCCCATCGGTCTGCGGCAACGAGCTGCGCAGATAGAGCCAGCCGCCCGTAACCGTCGCGATCAGCAGGACGGCCGCGACAGCGAGCGCGCCGCGGAGACGGCGCTTCGTTCTAGGCGCCATCGGCGCGCTGCGCGTCGGGACTCATGGCTGGGCGCAAATTTAGGGCAGGACAGCGTCGGGTTAAAGCCCCAGCTCCTTCAAGATCGCGGCACGGTCGGCGTCGAGATCGGGCGCCGGATCGCGCATCGGCGGATCGGCCATGCCAGAAAGCTTCAAGGGATTGCCGGCAAGCTTGAGCCTGCCCGACTTCGGATCGTTAACCGTTACCAGCATGTTGCGCGCCGCGACCTGCGGATGGTCGAGCGCCTGTTTGACGTTGTTGATCGGCCCGGCGGGAATGCCGGCCTGCTCGAACACGGTCAGCCAATGCGCCGTCGGCTTGTCCTTGAGCAGGCTTTCGATCTCGGCCTTGAGCTTCGGCTGATTGGTCAGCCGCTTCTCGTTGCTGGCGTAATCCGGGTTCTGCGCTATCGCCGGCTTACCGAGCGCGGCGGCGAGGCGGCCGAAGGTGACGTCATTGCCGGCGGCGATGATGACGTAGCCGTCGGACGTGGCGAAGGCCTCGAAGGGCGTGATGGTCGGGTGTCGCGCGCCGAGCGGCCCGGGAATCTCGCCGCTGACGGTGTAGCGCATGATCGCGTTCTCGAGCAGCGCAAGCTGGCAGTCGAGCATCGCCACGTCGATCTTGACGCCTTCGCCGGTGCGACCGCGCGCCACCAGCGCGGCATTGACCGCGACCGCGGTGTAAAGCCCGGCGCCGATGTCGCCGATCGACATGCCGACGCGCACCGGCGGTTGGCCCGGATTGCCAGTGATCGACATCATGCCGCCGAGCCCTTGCACGACCATGTCGTAGGCCGGTCGTGCCGACCACGGGCCGCTGTGGCCGAAGCCCGAGGCGGCGGCATAGATCAGCTTGGGATAACACCGGTGGAGATCGGCCCAGCTGTAGCCGAGCTTTTCCATTGTGCCGGGGCGAAAATTCTCGACTAGCACGTCGGCCCTGGCGAGTAGCGCCTCGAAGATGCGCTGATCGTTGGCGTTCTTGAGGTCGAGCAGGATCGACTGCTTGCCGCGATTGATCGACGAGAAATAAGTCGATTTGCCGCCGCGGAACGGACCGTATTCGCGCGCGTCGTCGCCTTTGGGCGGCGCCTCGACCTTGATGACGCGAGCGCCGAGCTCGGCCATCAGGAAGGTGCAATAGGGGCCGGCGAGAATGCGCGACAGATCGAGGACGGTGATGCCCTGAAGCGGCCCGTTACCGGCCATTGTGGTTCGTATCCCTCTGATCCGATCCGCGCCGTGGTCTTAGCCCAGGTACCGGCCATCGTCCAATCCTTGATCGCGCGATCACTCGCGGCGCAAGCTGGCGCGATGATCGAACGCAGTCTTGCCTGCCTCGGCCGCCACGGCTTCCACCGGCTCGCCTATTACGAATGGGCCGGTCCGCCGAACGCGCCGACGGTGCTCTGCCTTCATGGCCTGACGCGCAACGGTCACGACTTCGACGTACTGGCCGAAACCTTAAGCGCCGAATTTCGCGTCGTCGCGCTCGACTTCCCGGGCCGCGGCCAGAGCGAATGGCTGAGCCATCCGGAAGACTACGTCACCGAGACCTATGCAGTCGACGCGGCGATGTTGATCGCGCAGCTTGGCGTCGAGCACGTCGACGTCGTCGGCACCTCGATGGGTGGTATCGTCGGCATGGCGCTGGCGGCGCAACCCGGCAATCCGATCCGCCGGCTCGTCATCAACGATGTCGGGCCGTTGATCGCCAAGGCGGGCTTGAAGCGCATCCGCCGCTATGTCGGCCGCGATCCCAGATTCGTCGACCTCGCCGCGCTCGAAGCGACGCTGCGTTGGGTCTTCGTCGGCTTCGGTAATTTGCCGGACAGCACCTGGCGGCGCATGGCCGAGCAGAGCGCCCGGCGCAAGTCCGACGGCTCGTTGGGATTCAATTACGATCCCCAGATCGCGGTACCGTTCAAGCGCGGCTGGTTCGTACGCGATGTCTTGCTGTGGAATCTCTACGATGCCATCGCTTGTCCGACGCTGGTGCTGCGTGGCGCCGGCAGCGACATCCTGCGCCGCGCCGACGCCGAGGCGATGACGCGGCGCGGACCGCACGCCAAGCTGGTTGAATTCTCCGGGATGGGCCATGCGCCATCGCTCACCACGTCCGACCAGATCGCCTGCGTGCGGGATTTCCTGCGTGGCTGAGACCGGCTATCTCGCGCTGGCGGGTTTCGTCGCCGCGCTCACGCACGAACTCGGCGCCGCCGTGCGCGCCAAGCACGGCCGGCTGGTGATCGTGGAAGGCGCGCCGCGCCCGGTGGCTTGGGCCGCCAATGTCTGGCACGCACCTCGGCGTATTTCGATCGCCTCAATCGGCGACGCGGCCAAGCAGCTGCGCGCCATCCAGCGTAACTGGGCGCTTTATCCGACCGCGCATCATCGTCGCGCCGCCCTCATCGTCGAGAAGCTGCCCAAGGTCTCGGCCAAGCCGTTGCGCTTCAGCGATCCGGCGCCAACCGCACCGATGGGTTCGTGGACCTTGCTCGATGCCGATAGCGTGCTCGTGGCGCCGCATTGTTCGAGCCCATTTGCCAATGGCGAGGCGCGTTTCGTCGAGAACAAGATGGCGCCCAGCAGCACCTATCTCAAGCTGTGGGAGCTGTTCACGCTCGTTAGCGAGCGACCAAGGGCGGGAGAAATCTGTCTCGATCTCGGCGCCAGCCCGGGCGGCTGGAGCTGGGTGCTGGCACAGCTCGGCACTCAGGTGACCGCCGTCGACAAGGTGGCGCTCGCGCCAGCGGTGATGCGGCTGCCCAACGTCACCATCTTGCAGCAAAGCGCCTTCGCGCTCGCGCCACAAACGGTCGGGGCGGTCGATTGGCTGTGCTGCGACGTGATATGTTATCCGGCTCGGCTGTTGGCGCTCGTCGAGAAATGGATCGAGGCGGGAACCCGTGCGGCGCTTCGTCTGCACCGTGAAATATCAGGGTGCGACCGATTTCGCGACCGCGCACCGCTTCGCGCAGATTCCGGGCGCGCGCCTGCTCCATCTCCATCATAACAAGCACGAACTGACTGGCTGAAGCTGTCCTAGACGGCTGCCTGCCGCCGTTCCGGCCGCGCCTGCCGTGGTGGGGGCCCGATCTTCAGACCATCCGCTCGGTCGTGGTGCGGAGCCGCGCGCTCGATGGCCAGGCTGGCGAGCGGCTGTACTTTCCACTGGCCGACGACAGCGGCGACCGGCTGGTGGCGATCCTGAACCGCGCCGTGCCAGCGACGATGCGGTCGCTGATCGTGCTGGTGCACGGCCTGACCGGCATCGAGGACAGCTTCTACATGCGTGAGAGCGCGGCGCATTTCCTTTCGCGCGGCTTTCAGGTCTTGCGCCTCAATCTGCGCGGCGCCGGCCGCTCGCGTCCGCATTGCCGGACGCAATATCACGCCGGCAGCAGCGACGATCTGGTGCAGATGTTCGACGCGTTGCCGGCCGAACTCACGGCGCACGGCGTCGTCGCTGTCGGTTATTCGCTGGGCGCCAACTTGCTGCTCAAGTATCTCGGCGAGCAGGGCAGCGCCGCCAAGATCGCCGCGGCCGCCGTGGTCTCGGCGCCGCTCGATCTCGTCGGCACAGCACGGCGGTTCGGCCGCTTCCGCAACACGGCCTATCAACGCTATCTGCTGCGCCACATGAAGGCGGAGGCGGTGGTTCCGGGCGCCGAACTTTCGGCGACGGAGCACCGCGCGGTGCTCGGCGCGCGCAGCGTCTGGGAATTCGACGACGTCTACAATGCGCCGCGCGCCGGCTACGGCGGCGCGGCCGATTACTACGCGCGCACCGTCTGCGGCCAATTTCTCGGCGGCGTCACCGTGCCGACACTTGTCGTCCACGCGCTCGACGACCCGTGGATTCCGCCCGAGCCTTATCGCGCATTCGACTGGTGCGGCCATGCCAATCTCCGCGTGCTACTGACGCGGCACGGCGGCCATGTCGGCCTCCACGGCAACGGCGACGCGGCGTGGCACGATCTGGCGATCGCGTGCTTCTTCGAAAGCCTCAGCCGGCCTTGAGCCGCGCGGCGACGTCGAGTGCGAAATAGGTCAAGACGCCGTCGGCGCCGGCGCGCTTGAATCCCAGGAGCGATTCCAGGACGACGCTCTCGTCGAGCCAGCCGCGCTCGATCGCGCCCTTAAGCATGGCGTATTCGCCGCTCACCTGATAGGCGAAGGTCGGCAGCTTGAAACGCTCCTTCACCCGCCACAGCACGTCGAGATAAGGCATGCCCGGTTTGACCATCACCATATCGGCGCCCTCGGCGACGTCGAGCTCGACTTCGCGCAGCGCTTCGTCGCCGTTCGCCGGGTCCATCTGGTAGGTGCGCTTGTCGGCCTTGCCGAGCGACGACTTGGAGCCGACTGCGTCGCGGAACGGACCGTAGAAGCCCGAGGCGTATTTCGCCGCATAGGCCATAATCTGCACCTGCGCGAAGCCGGCGCGGTCAAGCGCGTCGCGGATCGCGCCGACGCGGCCGTCCATCATGTCTGACGGCGCGATCACGTCGCAGCCGGCCTCGGCCTGGACCAGGGCCTGACGCACCAGCGCGGCGACGGTCTCGTCGTTGGCGACGTCGCCGTCGCGCACCAGCCCGTCATGGCCGTGCGTGGTGTAGGGATCGAGCGCCACGTCGCACATCACGCCGAGATCGGGATGCGCCTTTTTGAGCGCGTGCACCGCGCGGCAGATCAGGTTGTCCTGATTGAAGGCCTCGTCGCCGTCGGGCGTCTTCAAGCTCGTGGGCGTCGCCGGAAACAGCGCGATGAGCGGGATGCCGAAATCCTTGGCCTTGCCGGCCTCGACGGTCAGCGCCGCGATCGACAGCCGGTCGACACTCGGCATCGACGGGATCGGCGCGCGTGCCGCCTTCTCGTCGTGCACGAAGACCGGCCAGATCAGATCGCCGGGGGTCAGCGTATTCTCGGCGACGAGCTTGCGCGACCAGGCGCGCCGGCGGTTGCGCCGCAGCCGCAGCCGCGGAAATTCGCCAGAGCGCCGTTCCTGCGCGGCGGCGGAACTGCAGCGCGATTGATCGTCCATGGGCCGGAAGAATCGCATAGTTCGCGGCGCGGGGCCAGTGGGCGCAATGCCGCGTGGCGTGCCAGCCGCTCACAAACTCGTGGTTTGACCGATGCCTGGCAACGCGGTGGATTGCCCGGGCAACGACGGAAAGGGAGGTCCGTATGCGTACAGTATTGTTGATGGCAGCCGTGGTGGGGTTCGTGATCGCGCCGGCTTTTGCCGCCAACATGGCCCCGGCGACACCGGGCACATCGAGCAAAGGTCCGGCATTGGTGGATGGCAAGCAGATGACGCTCTACACCTTCGACAAGGACACCACGATGCAATCGAACTGCAACGGCACCTGCGCCAGCAACTGGCCGCCGCTGATGGCGCCAGCCGACGCCAAGGCGAGCGGCGAGTGGACCGTGGTGACGCGCGCCGACGGTTCCAAGCAATGGGCCTACAAGGGCCATCCGCTTTACGGCTTCGTCAAGGACTCGAAGGCAGGCGACGCCGTCGGCGACGGCTTGGCCAAAGGCACCTGGCATATCGCCAAGCCATAGGGTCTCCGCAATTTTTGCGTATCGGCGCCCCGCTTTGGCGGGGCGCTTTTCTTCGCGGCGCGCATTGAAGAGGCGGTAGCCGTCCCCTATCATCCGCCGGCCATGAAATTCGCCGCGAGCCCGATCGCGCCGTGAGCGCCGACGAGATCATCTTCGAGCGTTGCCGCGGCCTCGGCCTTGTGCGGCTCAATCGCCCGAAGGCGCTCAACACCCTGTCGCTCGACATGTATCGCCGCTTCGCGCCGCAGCTGATCGCCTGGGGCGAGGATCCGGCCGTGCAGGCCGTCGCGGTGATGGGCGAGGGCGGCCGCGCCTTCTGCGCCGGCGGCAACGTGCGCGCGATCTACGATGCGCGGCAAAAGGCGAGCGGCGACAACGTCGATTTCTTCCGCGAGGAATATTCGCTGATCGCGCGCGTCCACCGCTTTCCGAAGCCGTATATCGCGCTGATGGACGGCATCGTCATGGGCGGCGGCGCCGGTATCTCGGTCAACGGCTCGCATCGCGTCGTTACCGAGAAAACCGTGTTCGCGATGCCCGAAGTGCATATCGGCCTGTTTCCTGATGTCGGCGCCAGCCGCTTCCTCAATCTTTGCCCCGGCCACATGGGGCTCTATCTCGCGCTCACCGGCTGGCGGATCGGCGCAGCCGATGCGCTCTATGGCGGTCTCGCCACGCATTACGTCGCGAGCGATCGGCTGCCGGCGCTACTCGATGCGCTGGCGACGATCGCGTGGCGGGCGGACACGGCGCGCGCGCAAGCCAATGCCGCGCTCGCGCGCTTTGCCGCCGATCCCGGCACGGCGCCGCTGGCGGCGATTCAATCCGACATCGATCGGGTATGCGCGGCACCATCGGTCGAGGTCATCGTGGCGGCGCTCGCGCGCGAAACCTCGGACTGGGCGAAAGATGCCCGCGCGGCGATGGCGCGGGCCTCGCCGTTGTCGCTCAAGATCGTTTTCCGGCAGATGCAGCTCGGCAAAGGGATGAGCCTCGTGGCGGCGCTCGGCCTCGAATACCGGCTGACGCAGCATGTGCTCGCCGGTCACGATTTCTTCGAAGGCATCCGCGCCGTGCTGGTCGACAAGGACAACGCCCCGCGCTGGCGACCGGACACGCTCGCTGCCGTCGGCGCGGCCGTGGTCGAGGCCTGTTTCGCGCCACTCGACGCCGGCGAGCCGCGCTTCGGGTGAATGCCGGGGATCGCCAGCCGGGATGAACCCGGCGCGGCGAGCACGCCTTTACTTTAGGGCGAACCCGCAAAGTCTGTGACTTTTCTGTGATAGCTAAGTTTAACGGCGATGCTGAGAAATGTTTCGCTTAAATGATGTATTAACCTGCGGTCTCTTAAAATCCTCGGCAACGGGTTGGGAACACAGTAAGCCGAGGCTGCCATGCAAACCGCCTATATGGATCTCATCGCTCTGGTCGAGCGCCTCCACCGCCAGTTTCTCGAGGTGGTGAAGCTGGAGCTCGACACCAATAGCGTGCACGACATCAACAACGTGCAGGCGATGATTCTCTACAATATCGGCGATATGGAGATGACGGTCGGCGAGCTCACGCTCCGCGGCTGCTATCTCGGTTCCAATGTTTCCTACAATGTGAAGAAAATGCTCGAGAACGGCTATATCGTGCAGGAGCGCTCGCCGCACGATCGCCGCTCCGTGCGCGTCCGCCTCACCGAGAAGGGCCTTGCCCTCCACGAGAAGATCAACGCCATGCACGAGCGGCACATAGTCGCGCTCGGCCAGGGCGTGCTGACTGCCGAGGAGCTGACGCAGGCGCACAAGACCCTCCGCCGCCTCGAGCGCTTCTGGACCCAGGCCGTCGAACTCGGCGCACGCAACCTCGCGTTCACTTCGGCCGCCTGAACTCGATCCTCTTCGTCTGCGATCGCGGCCGGTTCCCAACGGACCGGCCGTTTTCGTTTTGCCAGCTTGTTCGGCGAGCGCGAAGAGGGTTGGCGTGGCGACTCTTCGTGCGAGCCACCTTCTTAAAAGGCCGCGATGCCGGTCTGGGCGCGGCCGAGAATGAGGGCGTGGATATCGTGCGTGCCCTCGTAGGTATTGACCGTCTCGAGATTCATCATGTGGCGGATGACGTGGTATTCGTCGACGATGCCGTTGCCACCGTGCATGTCGCGCGCCTGGCGCGCGATCTCGAGCGCCTTGCCGCAGGAATTGCGCTTCAAGAGCGAGACCATCTCGGGTGTCGCGCGGCCTTCGTCCTTGAGCCGGCCAAGCCGCAGGCAGGCATGCAGGCCGAGTGCGATTTCGGTCTGCATGTCGGCGAGCTTCTTCTGGATTAACTGGTTGGCGGCGAGCGGCTTGCCGAAGGCTTTGCGCGACAGGGTGTAGTCGCGCGCGGCGTGCCAGCAGAACTCGGCGGCGCCCAAGGCGCCCCAGGCGATGCCGTAGCGTGCGTTGTCGAGGCAGGAGAACGGACCTTTGAGGCCGCTCGCGCCCGTCAGGCGATTGGCTTCGGGCACCGCCACGTTGTCCATGACGATCTCGCCCGTCGAGGAAGCGCGAAGCGAGAACTTGCCCTCGATCTTGGGCGTCGACAGCCCCTTCATGCCGCGTTCGAGGATGAAGCCGGTGATGACGTCGCCCTGATGACCTTCGTCAAGCTTGGCCCAAACCACCATGACGTCGGCGAAGGGCGCGTTGCTGATCCACATCTTGCTGCCCTTGAGCACGTAGCCGCCGTCGACCTTGCGGGCGCGCGTCTTCATGCCCATGACGTCGGAGCCGACATCGGGCTCGGTCAGACCGAAGCAGCCGGCGATCTCGCCGGTTGCGAGCCGGGGCAGGTATTGCTTGCGCTGCTCTTCCGTCCCGAACGCGAAGATCGGGAACATGACCAGCGACGATTGTACGCTCATCGCCGAGCGGTAGCCGCTGTCGACGCGCTCGATCTCGCGCGCCACCAGGCCGTAAGCGACGTAGCTGGCGCCGGCGCAGCCGTAGCCGTGGAGCGTCGAGCCGAGGAATCCCAGCGAGCCCATCTCGTTCAGGATTTCGCGGTCGAAGCGCTCCTCGCGGAAGGCCTTGAGCACGCGTGGCAACAGCTTGTCCTGCGCATAGGCGCGCGCCGCGTCGCGCACCAGGCGCTCGTCTTCCGCCAGCAGGTCGTCGAAGCGCAGCGGGTCTTGCCAGTCGAACGCCGCCTTGCCGGCGGGCTTGGCCTTGTCCGGCTTGGCGTGGCGCGCGGGAGCGGGCATCATGGCGCCCCTCTTAGTTTGAAACCCGGCCTCTGGCAACTGGCCTTCAGGCTGGCTTGAGGCTTAGACGGCGGAGTGCCGCGTGCCCGGCGACGACGACCATCACCGCCGCGACGATGCCGAACACGACCCAGGCGGGCCGCACCCCGGTCGCGAGCGAAAGGTCCGCCATCAGCACACGGCCGATCGGCACGTGGTACGCGATGTGAAAATAAACCGCCTCGAGCAGGGCGATGAATGGTCCGGCGGCGAGGCTCAGCAGCACGGCGCTCCACAGCGGCACCGGCCGGCGGCCGCAGCCCCAGTCGAGCGCGCGCCAGCCCATCAGCCAGGCGAACAGCCCGATCATCACTGTCGGCTCCCACTCGTCGAGCTTCGATTGCAGGAAGAAATGGACCACGCCGAAGAAGCCGATGAGATAGACGAAGCGGTGCAGCGCCTGCCAGCGCCGCGGCCCCATGCGGCGGACCATGCCGTCGGTCGAGGTTGCGGCGAGGGCGGCGAGGCCGAGCAACGCCACGAAGCCGATGGAAAGATAGACGTGCTTCAGTATCTCGCTTGCGACGGTGCCGAGATTGAACGCCTCGCTAGCGATATAGAGGCTCAAATGCACGATGATATAGGTGAAGGTGCCGACGCCGAGCATGCGCCGGACCAGATTGAGCCGCGGCCAGGTCAGCATCCGCGACAGCGGCGTCACCGTCAGCGTGAGGAACAGGAGGCGCAGCGTCCATTGGCCGATCTCGAGCAAGGCCTCGTCGAGCGGGCGGGCGCCCAGCCGGTTGGTGGCGTAGCGATAGGCAACCCACAGCCCCGGCAAGAACAGGCCGACGAAGACCGCGGTCTTGAGGGGCGAGACTCGCCCACTATAATCGCGCCAGGGGCGCTTGAGCGGTTGCATGGAGCCTTTCTAATGCCTCCGGCGCCGGCCGCACAGCCACTTTCAATCACGAATCCCGGAGCGCGGCGGGCTTGCTCCGGCCGGGGGCGCCCCTTTACTTTGGTGAAGCTGTCGCGGCGGCGCTGTAGTCCGCCGAGCGGGGGAGGGGTATGGGATATTTCGTCCAGCAGCTCGTCAACGGGCTGACGCTCGGCGCCATCTACGCGCTCATCGCCATCGGCTACACGATGGTCTACGGCATCGTCGGCATGATCAATTTCGCCCATGGCGAAATCTTCATGATCGGCGCGTTCATCTCGCTCATCGGCTTCGTCGTGCTCGGCGCGCTCGGCATCACATGGATTCCGCTGGCGCTGCTCCTGGTGCTGTTGATCGCCATGGCGCTGACCGCGGTCTATGGCTGGGCGGTCGAGCGCATCGCCTATCGCCGGTTGCGCGGCTCGTTCCGCCTGGCGCCGCTGATCTCGGCCATCGGCATGTCGATCTTCCTGCAGAACTACGTCCTGCTCGTCCAGGGCGCGCACGAGAAGACGCTGCCGCCGCTGATCAGCGGCGGCTTCCAGCTGATGCAGAGCGGCGGCTTCGCGTGAGACCATCAAGGCGCTGGCGGCGCGCGGGATAAAGCCGGCGGTGCATGATTCGATCAGCCAGGGTGACAGCGACTTCTCGGCGCTGATCTCCAAGATGAAGGCGGCCAAGATCAAGGCGATCTATTTCGGCGGCTACTATCGCGAGGCCGGCCTCATCGTGCGCCAGTCGAAGGAGCAGGGGCTCAACGCGGCGCTGATGGGCGGCGACGCGCTGGTGACGACCGATTTGTGGAAGATCACCGGCCTGGCCGGCACCGGCACGCTGATGACCTTCCCGCCCGATCCGCGCAATCTCGCGGTGGCGCAGCCGGTGGTGAAGGAGTTCAAGGCCGGCGGCTACGACCCCGAGGGCTACACGCTCTACACTTATGCCGCGATCCAGGTCTTCGCCGACGCCGCGGCGAAGGCCCACTCGATCAAGGTCGCCGACCTGTCGAAGACGATGAAGGCCAACAAGTTCAAGACCGTGATCGGCACCATCGGCTTCGACAAGAAGGGCGACGTGGTCGGGCCGGACTACGTGGTCTATGCCTGGAACAACGACGGGAACTACGCCGAGCTGAAGCGGTAGCGGCGCGCGCCTAGCCGGCTTTCTTCTTGCCGGCGCCCTTGCCGAGGCCGATCTCCTTGGCGAAGGCCGAGCGTTGCTTAGCGTAGTTCGGCGCGACCATCGGATAGTCCGCCGGCAGACCCCATTTCTGGCGGTACTGCTCGGGCGTCATGCTGTATTCGGTGCGCAGATGGCGCTTGAGCATCTTGAATTTACGCCCGTCCTCGAGGCAGATGATGTATTCCGGCGTGACCGATTTCTTGATCGGCACCGCCGGCTTGAGCTCCGCCGCCTTCGGGGTGTTGGCGCGGCCCTCAATCGTGCGCAGCGAGCTGTATATCGAATTGATCACCTCGGTGATCTGGGGCGTCGGCACGCTGTTCTTGCGCAGATAGGCGGCGACCATTTGCGCCGTCATGCGCAGGAAATCGTCGCTGCTCGGCTTGGGCGCGTCTTCGGCCATGACCTTGCTGCCTCGATTGGGAAAGGAACGGGCTGATATAGGCGGAAGGCCGAGTTTCTGTCAAACGAACCCAATAATTCACGCCGCGATTACTGAATTGATGTAACGGCGGCTGGGCGCGGCACTGGCCTGCGACTTGTGAGTTATGGGGATAACGCGACGAATAGTATGCGGCTGACTTTGTAACCCGATATCTGGTAGATTCGTGGCGAGCTATGTGACTGTTTTCCAGGGACCATGACCGAGACCGTCGCCGTCGCCGCCGATCACGGCGGATATGACCTGAAATGCGTCCTCCTGCCCGAGCTACAGGCTCTCGGCCTGGGCGTCCTCGACCTCGGCACCGACAGCCGCGACGCCGTCGATTACCCCGATTTCGCCGACGCCGTCGCCCGCGCGGTCGAGGAGAGACGCGCGCGTTGGGGGCTGCTTGTGTGCGGCACCGGCATCGGCATGTCGATGGCCGCCAACCGCCATCGCGGCGTGCGCGCCGCGCTGGTTCACGACGGCCTCACCGCGTGCCTCGCGCGCCAGCACAACGACGCCAACGTGCTGGTGCTGGGCGGCCGCATCCTCGGGCCCGAGCTCGCCAGGGACTGCCTCAAGATTTTCTTCTCGACGCCGTTCGAGGGCGGCCGCCACGCCGGGCGCATCGCCAAGTTCTCGCCCGCGAAAGCCAAGGCATGACCACGCCCAAGCCCGTCCACGCCACCGACCGGTTTTTCACCGCGACCCTGCCCGAAGCCGACCCCGAAATCGCCGCCGCCATCGGGCGCGAGCTCAAGCGTCAGCAGGATCAGATCGAACTGATCGCGTCCGAAAACATCGTGTCGCGCGCCGTGCTCGACACGCAAGGCTCGGTCCTCACCAACAAATACGCCGAAGGCTATCCCGGCCGGCGTTATTACAGCGGTTGCGAATTCGTCGACCAGATCGAACAACTGGCGATCGACCGGGCAAAGAAGCTCTTCAACTGCTCCTTCGCCAACGTGCAACCGCATTCCGGCTCGCAGGCGAACCAGGCGGTGCTGTTGGCGTTGCTGCGGCCGGGCGACACGACCTTGGGCCTGTCGCTCGCCGCCGGCGGCCACCTGACGCACGGCTCGCCGGTCAACCTCTCAGGCAAGTGGTTTCGCGCGCTGCATTACGGCGTGCGGCGCGAGGATGCGCGCATCGATTGCGACGAGGTCGAGCGCATCGCCCGGGCCGAGAAGCCGAAGCTGATCATCGCCGGCGGCTCGGCCTATCCGCGCATCATCGACTTTGCGCGCTTCCGCCAGATCGCCGACGCCGTCGGCGCCATCCTGATGGTCGACATGGCGCATTTCGCCGGCCTGGTCGCCGGCGGCGTGCATCCGTCGCCGCTGCCGTACGCCCACGTCGTCACCACCACGACGCACAAGACGCTGCGCGGCCCGCGCGGCGGCATGGTGCTATCGAATGACGAGGGGATCGGCAAGAAGATCAATTCGGCGGTCTTCCCGGGCCTGCAGGGCGGGCCGCTGATGCACGTCATCGCCGCCAAGGCGGTGATGCTCGGCGAATGTCTGCGGCCGGCGTTCAAGGCCTATGCCCGCGCGGTCGTCGACAACGCCCGCATCCTGGCGGCAACCTTGGCGGAGCGTCAGCTCGCCATCGTCTCGGGCGGCACCGACACGCATCTGATGCTGGTCGATCTGCGGCCGAAGAAGCTGACCGGCCGCGTCGCTGAGGCGGCGCTTGAGCGCGCCGGCATCACCTGCAACAAGAATGGCATCCCGTTCGACCCCGAGAAGCCGGCCGTAACCTCGGGCATCCGCCTCGGCAGCCCGGCCGGGACGACGCGCGGCTTCGGCCAGGCCGAGTTTCGGCAGATCGGCGAGCTCATCGTCGAGGTGCTCGACGGCCTCGTGGCCAACGGCGACGCCGGCAACGGCGCGATCGAGGCCGCGGTGAAGCAGCGGGTGCGGGCGCTGTGCGCGCGCTTCCCGGTCTATCCCTAGGAGAGAAAAACGATGCGCTGTCCGTTCTGCGGATGCGAAGACACCCAGGTCAAGGATTCGCGGCCGACCGATGATCGGGCCTCGATCCGGCGACGGCGGCTCTGCCCGAACTGCGCCGCGCGCTTCACCACCTTCGAACGGGTGCAGCTCCGCGAGTTGACCGTGATCAAGAAGAACAACCAGCGCGAGCCGTTTGAGCGCGACAAGCTGGCGCGCTCGATCCAGATCGCGCTACGCAAGCGCCCAGTCGAGGGCGAGCGCGTCGAGCGCGCGATCAACTCCATCGTCCGTCAGCTCGAAAGCTCGGGCGAGACCGAGATCAAGAGCGACATGATCGGCGAGTTGGTGATGGAGATGCTAGCGACGCTCGATCCCGTCGCCTATGTGCGTTTCGCCTCGGTTTACCGCAATTTCCGCGAGGCCAAGGATTTCGGCGAGTTCATCGACCGCCTGACCACCGATCGCGACTGAAAGGCATGCCATGAGCGACGCCCGCCTGATGCGCGCGGCGCTGGCGTTGGCGCGGCGTGGGCTCGGCCGGACCTGGCCCAATCCCAGCGTCGGCTGCATCGTCGTCAAGAACGGGATCATCGTCGGCCGCGGCTGGACCCAGCCGGGCGGGCGCCCCCATGCCGAGACCGAGGCGCTGGCGCGCGCCGGGCGCAACGCCAAGAACGCCGAGGCCTATGTCACGCTCGAGCCGTGCTGCCATACCGGCAAGACGTCGCCCTGCACCAACGCGCTGATCGCCGCCGGCATTCGACGCGCCATCGTCGCCGTCGAGGATCCCGACCCGCGGGCCGCGGGCAAGGGGCTGGCGGCGTTGCGCGCCGCCGGGATCGCGGTCGAGCTTGGCCTCGGCGCCGACGAGGCGCGCGCGGTCAATGCCGGATTCTTCTCAGCGACCGAAAAAAGCCGGCCGCTGGTGACGTTGAAGCTGGCGACCTCGCTCGACGGGCGCCTGGCAACGGCATCGCGCGAAAGCCGCTGGATCACCGGCGAGTCGGCACGGGCGCGCGGCCATCTGCTGCGCGCGACCTACGATGCGATTATGGTTGGTAGCGGCACGGTCATTGCCGACGATCCCGACTTGACCTGTCGCTTGCCCGGCTTGACGGAACGCAGCCCGGTGCGCGTCGTGATCGACGGTGGGCTGCGCGTGCCGTTGATCGCGCGCATCGTCGTTGAGGCCAGGCACACGCCGACCTGGTTCGTCGTGCGCCACGGCATCGCTGGCGCGCGCCGCGCGTCACTGACCGGCTGCGGGGTTGAGGTGATCGACGTGCCGGCGATGCCCGGCGGCGAGACCGACCTGGCGGCGGCGCTCGCGGCGCTAGCCGGCAAGGGGATCACGCGCCTTCTGGTCGAAGGCGGGGCGACGCTTGCCGCTGCGCTGGTGCGCGCCGACCTGATCGACCGCATCGCCTGGTTCCGGGCGCCGTCGTTGATCGGCGGCGATGGCTTGCCGGCCTTGTGCGGGCTCGGTGTTTCGGCGCCTGGCCAAGCGCCGCGCTTCGTCCGCATCGGTTTCGAGTCGATCGGCGACGACGGACTGGAAACACTCCGGCGTGCGGATTAAGGTGCGGGCCTAAGGTATTGCCATGTTTACAGGAATCATTGCTGACCGCGGCACCGTCCGCGCCGTGCGGCCGAGCGCCGACAGCGTCTTCGAGATCGCGACTACGCTCGACCTGGGCGACCTCGCGCGCGGCGCCTCGATCGCCTGCGCCGGCGTCTGCTTGTCGGTCGTCGATCAGGGCGCCGGCTGGTTCGCCGTGCAGGTCTCGACCGAAACCTGTGCCCGCTCGACCGCGGGCGCCTGGCGTGTAGGCACGCCGGTCAATCTCGAGCGCTCGCTGCGGCTCGGTGACGAGCTTGGCGGCCACATCGTGCTCGGCCATGTCGACGCCATGGCCGAACTCGCCTCGCGTTGGCCGGACGGCGAATCCCTGCGGCTGGTTTTCGAAGTGCCGCGCGGCTGCGAGCTCTCGATCGCGCCCAAGGGCTCGGTCGCGCTCGACGGCGTGTCGTTGACCGTGAACGAGGTCGAAGGCCGCCGTTTCGGCGTCAATATCATCCCAATCACCCGCGCCAAGACGACGCTCGGCGCGCTGCAGCCGGGCGACAAGGCCAATCTCGAGCTCGACGTGATCGCGCGCTACGTCGCGCGCCTGCTCGCGCGGGAGCCGGCATGAGCTTCGTGGAAGTCGCCTCGCCGATCGAGGAGATCATCGACGCCGCGCGCAACGGCAAGATGTTCATCCTGGTCGACGACGAGGATCGCGAGAACGAAGGCGATCTCGTCATCCCGGCGCAGATGGCGACGCCAGACGCGATCAATTTCATGGCCAAGCACGGACGGGGCCTCGTCTGCTTGGCGCTGACGCGCGAGCGGGTCGAGCAGCTCAAACTGCCGTTGATGGCGCAGCACAACGAATCCCGTCTGCAGACAGCATTCACCGTCTCGATCGAGGCGCGCGACGGCATCACCACCGGCATCTCGGCGCCCGATCGCGCGCGCACCATCGCGGTCGCCATCGACCAGACCAAGGGCCCGCAGGACATCGTTACGCCCGGCCACATCTTCCCGCTGCTGGCGCGCGACGGCGGCGTGCTGGTCCGCACCGGCCACACCGAGGCAGCGGTCGACATCGCGCGGCTCGCCGGCCTCATTCCCGCCGGCGTGATCTGCGAGATCATGAACGACGACGGCACCATGGCGCGTCGCGCCGACCTGATCGCCTTCGCGCAGCGTCACGGCCTGAAGGTCGCCACCATCGCCGACCTCATCGCTTATCGCCGCCGCCACGACCGCATCGTCGAGCGCAATGTCTCGGCCGATTTCGCCAGCGCGCACGGCGGCGTCTGGGACATGCACATCTACGTCAACAAGATCGCCTATGCCGAGCACATCGCGCTGGTCAAAGGCGACGTGCGGACGCCCGAGCCGGTGTTCGTCCGCATGCATGCCGTCAATATCCTCGACGATGCGCTCGCCAATCTGCGCAGTGGCCGCGCCGGCATGCTACAGGACGCGATGGAGATGATCGGCCGGGCGGGCAGGGGCGTGGTCGTGCTGCTGCGCGAGCCGATGCCGACGGCACTGTCCGAGCGCGTGCGCGGCTTCATCGAGACCGGCAAGACCGTGCCGCAGCTGCGCGATTACGGCATCGGCGCGCAAATCCTGCTCGATCTCGGCGTGCGCGACATGATCCTGCTGTCGAACACGGCACAGACCATCGTCGGCCTCGAAGGCTACGGCCTGTCCATCGTCGAACGCCGCCCCATCGTTTCGGAGTCCTGAGATGGCCAAGCGGTCGGCGGTGCTGATCGTCGAGGCGCGCTATTACGCGCACATCTCGGACGTGTTGCTGAAAGGCGCCGAGGCGGCGCTCGACGAGGCAGGCGCGCGCTACGACCGCGTGACGGTTCCCGGCGCGTTCGAGATTCCGGCGGCCATTGCGCTCGCCGCGCGGACGCGCAAATATGACGGCTATGTCGCGCTCGGTTGCGTCATCCGCGGCGAGACCACGCATTACGATCACGTCTGCCATGAATGCGCGCGCGGCATCCAGAACCTGGCCTTGGCCGGCCACATCATCGGCTTCGGCGTGCTCACCGTCGAGAACGTCGATCAGGCCTTCGCCCGCGCGCGCGTGGACGAAAAGAACAAGGGCGGGGAGGCGGTGCGCGCCTGCCTTGCCATGATCGGGCTGCGGCACAAGCTCAAGGTGCGGCGGTGAGCGCGGCCGCCAAATCGCCGCGGCCGGCGGCGCGCAAGCGCACTGCCGCGCGCCTTGCCGCCGTGCAGGCGCTCTATCAGATGGAAATCGTCGGCGCGCCTGCCGATACCGTGGTCGACGAGTTCCTGGCGCACCGCCTTGTTGCGGACGCGCCGCGCGAGGAACCAGATCCGGGCGAGGCGGACCACACGCTGTTCGTCGAACTGGCGCGCGGCACGGCGGCCGAGCGCGACGCGATCGACCGCACCGTCGCGACGGCGCTATCGTCCGCTTGGCCGCTGGCGCGGCTCGAGGCGGTGTTGCGCGCCATCCTGCGCGTCGGCGCCTATGAACTGGCGCATCGCCGCGACGTGCCGCCGGAAATCGCGATCAACGAGTATGTCGACATCGCGCATGCGTTCTTCGCCGGCAAGGAGCCAGGCATGGTCAACGGCGTGCTCGACAAGATCGCGCGCGATCTGCGGCCCGAGGAGATGGGGCGCGCCCGTGGCGGCAAAGCCGCTCGGTGAATTCGCGCGCATTGCGCGCTTCTTCGCGCCGCTGGCGCTGCCCGGCGGGCTCAAGCTGCGCGACGACGTGGCGCTGATCGCCGGCCGCGACGGCGAGCACTACGTGCTCAAGGCCGATGCCATCGTCGAAGGTGTCCACTTTCTGCCCGACGATCCGCCGGCGGACGTCGCGCGTAAGCTGCTGCGCGTCAATCTCTCCGATCTCGCCGCCAAGGGCGCGACGCCGGTTGGTTACCTGCTGACCATGGCCTTGCCCAAGTCGCGTGGTGATCGCTGGCTGGCGGCTTTCAGCCGCGGGCTCGCCGCCGACCAGCGCCAATTTAGCATCGGCCTGCTCGGTGGCGATTCTACTACGACCCGCGGGCCGACGGTGCTGTCGCTGGCGGCGATCGGGCGCGTCGCCAAGGGCCGCGCCATGTTGCGCAACGGCGCGCGGCGCGGCGATGTGATCTATGTCTCGGGCACGCTGGGCGATGCAGCGCTCGGTCTCGCCGCGATCAAGGGGCGGCTCGGACGCCTCGGGCCCGCGGCGCGGCGCCATCTGGAGCGGCGCTACCGTCTGCCCGAGCCGCGTCTCGGCCTCGGCCGGCGCCTAGCGGGCATCGCCCATGCCTCAGCGGATATTTCCGACGGCTTGATCGCCGATCTCGGCCATGTCTGTGCGGCATCCGGCGTCGGCGCAATCGTCGAGGCGGTGCGACTGCCGCTCTCGGCCGCGGCGCGGCGAGTCATCGCCCGCTCGCCGCGACGAATCCGCGCGGCGCTGGTTCATGGCGACGACTACGAGCTCGTTTTCACCGCGCCGCCAAATTCGGCCAAGCGCATCGCCGCCGCTGCGCGCGCCGCCGGCGTGCGCGTCACCACCGTTGGTCGCGTCGTGGCCGGAAGCGGAGTGCGCGTGCTCGATTCGCGCGGCCACGCGATGCGCCTGACACGGACGGGATACCGCCATTTCTGAGCGCCGCGACGCCGCCGAAGCGTCGGCAATGCCGTGCGAATCCGGCCCGAAGCGGCGATTGCCTCGGCCGTTGCGTTCTGGCATGTTCCGCGCGCCTTAAAAGCCTGACAGGTCTAGGGGATTTCCAACATGAGCATTACGTCCTGGTATTGGCTGGTGATTGCCTCCGGCCTCATCGCCGTGCTGTACGGCATCGTCACCGCCCGCCTGGTACTGGCCGCCGATCCGGGCACCGCGCGCATGAAGGAGATCGCCGCCGCCATCCAGGAAGGCGCGCAGGCCTATCTCAGCCGGCAATACCGGGCCATCGCCATGGTCGGCGTCGTGATCTTCATCGTGCTGTTCGTGGCGCTCGGTTGGCGCTCGGCGGTGGGCTTCCTGATCGGCTCGGTGCTATCGGGCGCGGCCGGATTCATCGGCATGAACGTCTCGGTGCGCTCCAACCTGCGCACCGCCCAGGCGGCGCGCGGCGGTCTCGCCGACGGATTGAAGCTCGCCTTCCGCGCCGGCGCCGTCACCGGCATGCTCGTCGTCGGCCTCGGCCAGCTCGCGGTCGCGATCTATTACATCTTCCTGCGCTCGACGTTGCCGATCGACGATCCGCGGCCCATTCTCGAAGCGATGGTGGCACTGTCGTTCGGCGCGTCACTGATCTCAATCTTCGCGCGCCTCGGCGGAGGCATCTTCACCAAGGGCGCCGACGTCGGCGCCGACCTGGTCGGCAAGGTCGAAATCGGCATTCCCGAGGACGATCCGCGGAACCCAGCGGTGATCGCCGACAACGTCGGCGACAACGTCGGCGATTGCGCCGGCATGGCGGCCGACCTGTTCGAGACCTATGTCGTAACCCAGGTTGCGACCATGCTGCTGGCCTCGATCTTCTTCCAGGGTGCCTTGCGCGACACCATGATGATGCTGCCGCTGGTGATCGGCGCGGTCTGCATCGTCGCCTCGGTCATCGGCACGTATTTCGTGCGCCTCGGCGGCGGCGGCCAGATCATGACCGCGCTCTACAAGGGCGTTATCGCCGCGGGCGTGCTGTCGGCAGCGGCGATCGCCGGCATCATCGCGGCGCTGGTCGGCTACGGCCAGCCGATCGCGCTGCTCAGCGGCACGATCACGGGCGGCGGCCTGCTGGTCTGCGCGTTCGTCGGCCTGGTGGTGACCGGCCTTTTGGTGTGGATCACCGAATATTACACCTCGACCGCGTATCGCCCGGTGCGGAGCATCTCCAACAGCTCGATCACCGGCCACGCCACCAACGTCATCCAGGGCCTCGCGGTCTCGATGGAAGCGACCGCGCTGCCGGTCATCGTGATCTGTGCCGGCATCATCGTCGCGTATCTCTATTGCGGCGTCTTCGGCATCGGCATCGCCGCCACCACCATGCTGGCACTGGCCGGCATGATCGTGGCGCTCGACGCCTACGGGCCGGTCACGGACAACGCGGGCGGCATCGCCGAAATGGCCGACCTGCCGAAGGACGTGCGCAAGATCACCGACGCGCTCGACGCCGTCGGCAACACCACCAAGGCGGTGACCAAGGGCTATGCCATCGGCTCGGCCGGTCTCGCCTCGCTCGTGCTCTTCGCCGCTTACAGCAACGAGCTGACGCACTATTTCCCGAACGCCGACGTGAATTTCGCGCTGCAGAGCCCTTATGTCGTGGTCGGGCTCTTCATCGGCGGTCTGTTGCCTTATCTCTTCGGCGCATTGGGCATGACCGCGGTCGGCCGCGCAGCTGGCTCGGTGGTGCTCGAGGTGCGCCGTCAATTCAAGGAGATCAAGGGCATCATGGAAGGAAAGGCGAAGCCCGATTACAGCCGGGCCGTCGACCTGCTCACCCGCGCGGCGATCAAGGAGATGATCGTGCCGTCGCTGCTGCCGGTCGGCGCGCCGATCGTTCTGTTCTTCGTCATCTCGGCGATCGGCGGCCAGGGCGCCGGCTTCAGCGCCTTGGGCGCCATGCTCCTGGGAACGATCGTCACCGGAATCTTCGTCGCGATCTCGATGACTTCGGGCGGCGGCGCCTGGGACAACGCCAAGAAATACATCGAGGAAGGCCACCACGGCGGCAAGGGCTCCGAGGCGCACAAGGCCGCGGTCACCGGCGACACCGTCGGCGATCCCTACAAGGATACGGCCGGCCCGGCGGTCAACCCGATGATCAAGATCACCAACATCGTGGCGATCCTGCTGCTGGCGGTGCTCGCCGCGACACACTGACGCGGACGCGGCAGCGGCAGCGGGTCGCCGTCAGTAACCGTCGCCACCGCCTCCGGCGCCGCCGCCTTCCGTCGGCCGGTTCTTGCTGACGAAGCGGCCGAAATTGCCGAGGAGTTCCTCGATCCACGAGAATTCGCGGCCGCGCGACGGCGTCGCGTTCGGATTCGGCGTGATCGTCTCGGCGTCCTTCATGCCCAGCTTCTGGACCGACTGCACGACGTTGCTCTTGTCGAAGGTGATCTTGATCACGTTCTGATCGAGCGTCTCGGTCTTCAGGAAGGCGACGTCCTCGGTCTTGGCGCTGACGTAGTACCAGACGTTGGGATCGAACTCGGCGACGCTCGACGGCGAGCCGAGCAGCCGCGTGACCGTCGCTTTGTCTGTCTTGCCCGGTTGGATTTGCGACAGATGGTCCGGCTCGGGCGTGTTGCCGCGCTGATCGACGGTCGGCTGGCAAGCGACCAGCGTCGCCGCGCATCCGACGATCGCGGCAGTACGCAGCAATCGAACATTAACGGACTTGAAAATCATGTCGATCTCGACGAAGTCTTGTACCCGGAAACGCCCGGTTGTTCAATGGCGGGCGACTTTGCACATGCCGCTCGCCGCACTCTTCAACCGCAAAACCCAACGCGTCGTCCAGGCGCTCTACGGCGCTATCGTCGCGGCCGCGCGCGCGCCCGTCTTCTACGCCGAATGGGGCGTGCCGGACACGCTCGATGGCCGATTCGAGCTGATCGCGCTGCACGCATTCCTGGCCCTGCGCCGGCTGAAGCAATCCGACGAGACGGCCGCGTTCGCCCAGACGCTGTTCGACGTCATGTTCGCCGATCTCGACCGCAATCTGCGCGAGATGGGCGCCGGCGACCTGGGTGTCGGCCGTCAGGTCAAGACCATGGCCAAGGCCTTTTACGGCCGTATCGTCGCCTACGAGCGCGGCCTCGCCGGCACCGACAGCCTCGACGAGGCACTGCGCCGCAACCTCTATGGCACGACGACGCCCGACGCCGCGCAGGTTGAGCTCGCCGCCGACTATCTCCGCCGCCAGGTGCGGGCGCTCGATGCGATGCCGATCGGGCTGTTGCTGGAAGGTGAGTTGCCGCTGGCAAGGGAGGGCTGAGATGGATGCTCCATCCGCAACTGAATTCGCCCGCCCCATCGAGCTGTCGCGGCTCAACCATGGCGAGCAGCGTTTCGAGATCATCGCCAACGCCGCCGAGCGCGCCGCGCTGGCGGCACGCTTCGGCCTCGTCGACCTCGACAAGCTGGCGGCGGCGGTGCGCCTCGGCCGCATCGCCGGCGGCCTGGTCCGTCTCGAGGCCGAGCTCGACGCCGACATCACCCAGACCTGCGTCGTCACGCTCGAGCCGGTCAAGAGCCGCATCGCCGAGAATTTCACCGTGCTCTATGGCGAAGGCAGCGAGGCGCGCGAAGTCACGCTCGACGGCGAGGCCGAAACCATCGAGCCGATCGTCGGCGGCGTGATCGACATCGGCGAAGCTGTCGCTCAGCAGCTGTCGCTGGTGCTCGACCCGTTTCCGCACGCGCCTGGCGTGGCGGCGGTGCAGATGAGCGCCGATTCCGAAGCCGGTGTCGAATCCCCCTTCAAGGTCCTGGCGCAGCTGAGAAACAAGAACGATTCCAAAGACTAGCCAGCAGGGTTGCGGGAACGCGGGTTTTTGGCTACTGAAACGCTTGAGCCCCTCCGCGGGGCAACTTTTTTTCGAGTGACGCCATGGCCGTTCCCAAGAAAAAGACCAGCAAATCGCGTCGCAATATGCGTCGCGCCCACCACGCGCTCAAGCCGTCGAGCTACATCGAGTGCCCGAATTGCGGCGAGTTGAAGCGCCCGCACCACGTCTGCCTGGCGTGCGGGCATTACGACGAGCGCGAAGTGATCGCGGTGAAGACGGAAACGGCGTGACGAGCGCCGCGGCCGCCGGAGACCGATCGTGAGCGGACGCATCGTCATCGCTCTCGATGCGATGGGCGGTGAGCACGCTCCCGAGATGATCGTCAAGGGCGCCGCGCTCGCCCAGCAGAGATTTCCGCAGGCCGAGTTCCTGTTCTACGGCGTGGACGAACGGATTCGCGCACATTTGGCGAAGCTGCCCAAGCTGGCGGAGCGCGCCATCGTCCATCATACCGACGAGTTCATCACCGACGACGTGAAGCCGTCGGTCGCGTTGCGCGGCGGACGGCGCTCGTCGATGCGGCTCGCGATCGACGCAGTCGCCGCGGGCGAAGCCGATTGCGTCGTCTCGGCCGGCAACACCGGCGCACTGATGGCGATGGCCAAGTTCGCGCTCAAGATGATTCCGGGCATCGACCGGCCGGCGATCGCCTCGTTCTTTCCGACCCAGAACGGCGAAAGCGTGATGCTCGATCTCGGCGCGAACGTGGCGTGCGATTCCGAGAACCTCGTCCAGTTCGCGCTGCTTGGTGACGTGTTCAGCCGAACCGTGCTCGGCATCGCGTCGCCAAGCGTCGGCCTGCTGAACGTCGGCGCCGAAGACCAGAAGGGCAACGACGCAGTGCGCGGCGCGGCCCTGCGTCTGCGCGGCCCGGGCACGCCGATCCGCTTCCACGGCTTCATCGAGGGCGACGACATCGCCAAGGGCACGGTCGACGTCGTCGTCACCGACGGCTTCACCGGCAACGTCGCGCTCAAGACCGCCGAAGGCACGGCACGGCTGTTCGCCGAGTTCATGCGCGCCGCGTTCACCAATTCGTGGTCGGCGCGCTTCGGCTATCTCTTCGCCTGGCGCTCGCTGGCCAAGCTACGCAAGCGCATGGATCCGCGGCGCTACAATGGCGCCGTCTTCCTCGGCATCCAGGGCATCTGCGTCAAGAGCCACGGCTCGACCGACGAGCTCGGCTTCGCCAGCGCCATCGGCGTCGCCGCCGACATGGCGATAAACGGTTTCCTCGACAAGGTGCACGAGGAGATCCTGCAGCTCGCCAGCGTCGCCGCGTCCGACCAGACCGCCGCGGCGTTTTGATGAACTTCCGCTCGCATGTCCTGGCCTGCGGCAGCTACCTGCCCGAGCGAATCGTCACCAACGACGAGCTTGCCAAAACGCTCGATACGACCGACGCCTGGATCCGGCAGCGTACCGGCATCCGTCAGCGCCACATCGCCGCCGACGGCGAGCTGACATCGGACCTCGCGGTCAAGGCGGCCGAGCGCGCGCTGGCGGCGGCGAACCTTGCGGGCGGCGACATCGATCTCCTGGTGCTGGCGACTGCCACGCCCGACAACACGTTTCCGGCGACGGCGACCAAAGTGCAGGCGCGCATCGGGATGAAAGGCGGCGCCGCCTTCGATGTCCAGGCGGTGTGCAGCGGTTTCATCTACGCGCTGGCGGTGGCCGACAATTTTCTCCGCGGCGGCCAAGCCCGGCGCGCGTTGGTGATCGGCGCCGAGACCTTCTCGCGTATTCTCGATTGGAGCGATCGCGGCACCTGCGTGCTGTTCGGCGACGGCGCCGGCGCCCTGGTGCTCGAAGCCAAGGCGACCAACGGCCATGCCGGCACCGGGCCGCATTCCAACATGGAGCGCGGCGTGCTCTCGACCCACCTCCACTCCGACGGCGGCAATTACGACATCCTTTATGTCGACGGCGGTCCGTCGCTCAACGGCCGCGCCGGGCATCTGCGCATGGAGGGGCGGGAAGTCTTCCGTCTGGCGATCGAGCGCCTGGCCGCGGTGGTCGACGAGGCGCTGGCCGCGAACGGCTTGAGCGCCGCCGACATCGACTGGCTGGTGCCGCATCAGGCCAACAAGCGCATCATCGACGGCATGGGCCGGCGGCTCGGGCTGCCGGCTGAGAAGGTGGTGGTGACCATCGAGCGCCACGCCAATACCTCGGCCGCATCGGTGCCGCTGGCTCTCGCCGAAGCCGCCAGCGACGGCCGTATCCGGCCGGGCCACCTCGTGCTGGTCGAGGCAATGGGCGGCGGCATCACCTGGGGTGCCGGGCTGCTGCGCTGGTAGGCCCGCTATCCGGCCTTTTGAAGTTATCCCCAGCTTGCAAGATCAGCGCCCAAATTGCTGTATTTGCAAATGTTCCAGGCTGGCGTTAGGGTTTTCCAAAATCCGGGCTAATACCGAGGGAGGCCGGCATGGCGGGGCAAACGGTCACGCGCGCGCAACTGAGCGAGGCCGTCTACCAGGAGGTGGGGCTTTCCCGCAACGAATCGGCCCAGCTGGTCGAGACGGTGCTGAACGAGATCGCCGAGGCGCTGGCGCGCGGCGAGATGGTGAAGGTGTCGAGCTTCGGTAGCTTCGCCGTGCGCAAGAAGGGCCGCCGCATCGGCCGCAACCCCAAAACCGGCAAGGAAGTGCCGATCAACCCGCGGCGCGTCCTGGTGTTCCGCGCCTCGCATGTACTCAAGGACCAGATCAACAACGCGTTGTCGAAGGCGGATGGCGGGACCGGCGCCGCATGAACATGCGGCTGCCCGAAATTATGCCGTCGCCGCCGGCGGTCGGAGCCGGGCGGGGCAAATCGGCCGATGCCTTCCGCACCATCAGCGAGGTCGCGACCGAGCTCGAGGTGCCGCAACACGTCTTGCGCTTCTGGGAGTCCAAGTTCCCGCAGGTACGGCCGCTCAAGCGCGCCGGCGGCCGACGCTATTACCGGCCCGACGACGTGGCGCTGCTGCGCCGCATCCGCCAATGCCTCTACGAGCAGGGCTACACCATCAAGGGCGTGCAAAAGCTGCTGCGCGAGGGCGCGCTCAAGACCGACGAGATTCCGCGGCTGACGTTGCCCACCACCGTCGCGGCGCGCGAAGGCGAAAAGGTCGACGACATGCGCCGCGAGCTGTTCGATTTGCGCCGCGAGCTCATCGCCCTGCGCGAGGAATTGAAGAAGCTCAGGGGCTGAGTCTAGTATCCGCCTCGAGGGTCCGGCCGGAGCGTAGCGCAGCCTGGTAGCGCATCAGCATGGGGTGCTGAGGGTCGTGAGTTCAAATCTCACCGCTCCGACCAACTCTTCGATTCGCTGCGCAGCAAAAACTTGGCGAAATCCAAGTTACTAGAGCGCGATTTTCATGTCTTGGGCGGCAGCTTGCCGTCTGGCTCAGTCAGGCCGCGCTTCGAGCCAGGACCGCTGATTCGCAGTCGGGCTCGGCGGCCGTTGCGGCTTCGCCGGCGGTGTCGGCTTGGAGTCCTCGGACTGGATGTTGCCGTGCGGACGCGCCATGGTAGCGGCACCGGGGTAGGGCGCAAAGCCGCCCGATACTTCGGCGCGCAGAACAAAGAAACGGGAGACGAGCCATGCCGATGGGGACGGTGATGATGGTTTACGCGACGGCGCGCGAGCGCGTTCAGGCGGAGGAGATCGGCATCGCTCTCGTCAAGGAGCGACTCGCCGCCTGCGCCAACGTGCTCGACCACGTCCGCTCGTTCTACTGGTGGCAGGGCGAAATGCAGCAGGACAACGAGGCGTTGCTGATCCTGAAGACGACCGCCGAACACGTCGAGCAACTGATCGCCCGGCTCAAGGCGCTGCACTCCTACGATTGTCCGTCCATCGAGGCGGTTCCGGTCGACGCCGGCTATGCGCCCTACCTCGATTGGGTGCGAAGTGAGACCGCCGCGGCGCGCAACTGAGCGGGCTAGGCCAGCGCGACCAGGACCGCCTTGACCACGTGCATGCTGTCGCCGATGAGTTGGCGGACGTCGTAGAACAGGATGGTGGTTTCGTAGGTGACGAAAAACGCCAGTCCGTAGAACAGGGCACGATGGCCGGTCTCCCATTGCACGATGCGCTCGGTCAATTTCCAGTTGTGCAGGTAATGCTGGAAGGCCGCCATCATGACGAAGCCGAGAATGGCGCCGGCGATGATGTCGCTGGCGTAATGATAGCCGAGGTAGATGCGCGGCAGACAGACGATGACGAAGGTCCAGACCATCGCCAGGTAGCCGAGCATGCGCATCTCGTACCAGACGGCGAGCGACAGCGCGAAGAACAGCGCCGCATGATCGCTGGGCAGCGAACTCCAATGGCTGAGATTGGCCGGGTCGACGCCGACCGGCATGACGAAATTGGCCGCCGCGTAAAGCGGCCGGTCGTGGAACGGCAGCGTGAGCTGCAGGATGCGCGCCGCTAGCACCACGGCTAGGGCCGCGATGATCGACAGCACGATATAACGCCGGCGGGCGACGGCATCACTCTTGCTCCCGAACCAGGCCCACCAGAAAAATACCATGAACAACCCGCCCTTGAGCAGGTCGGAATCGCCGATGTCGCGCACCAGCACGTTGAAGGTGGCGCTCTTGTCGGCGAACAGGTCGAAGAATTGAATAACCGCCGTGTCGAAATGATTGATCCACGACAGTCCCAATCGAAGCATGGAGCCGCCCCGATCCGATTGACAGAGCCGCCTATGTCATCCAAGTGTCATCGCGCCGTCGCGTGACAAAGCGGTGACAGAGCGAACGGACCAACGACACTGAGCGGGCCACTCATCGACCGCATCGACCACTTCGTGCTGACCGTCGCCGACATCGACGCGACGTGGCGTTTCTATGCGCGCGTCCTCGGCATGAAGCGGATCGAGTTCGGCGGGCGGGTGGCGCTCGCCTTCGGCCGCCAGAAGATCAACCTGCACCCGGCGGGACGCGAATACAAGCCGAAGGCGCGCCGGGCACTGCCCGGTAGCGGCGATTTCTGCCTGATTGCGACGACACCGCTCAGTGACGTGGTTGCGCACCTCATGTCATGCGGCGTGGCGATCGAGAGTGGGCCGGTGCCGAAGATCGGGGCTTTGGGGCCGATGCAATCAGTCTACTTTCGCGACCCGGACGGCAACCTGGTCGAAGTCTCCAATTACGTCCGCCGCCACCGTCCGTCACGCCGGCCGCGCCGCCGTAAGGTGCCGGCCCGTCGGGCGCGTTAGCCGGCGGCTACGCGGTGCTCGCCGACCAGCCGCGCATGCTCGATCTTCGGACAGCGGTTCATCACGACCTTGAGCCCGGCCTGTTCCGCCTTGCGCGCCGCCGTATCGTCGCGCACGCCGAGCTGCATCCAGACCACCTTGGCGCCCTTGGCGATCGCCACGTCGACGACCGCCGCCGCTTCCTCGCTGCGCCGGAAGACGTCGACCATGTCGATTGCCGCAGGAATCTCGGCGAGCGACGCGAAGACCTTTTCGCCGAGGATCGCAGGCACGCCGGCGCGCGGATTGACCGGAATGGCGCGATAGCCTTGCGACTGGAGAAACGCCATCACGTAGTGCGACGGACGGCTCGGGCGCTCGCTGGCGCCGACCACGGCGATGGTGCGCACGCTGTGCAGGATGCTGCGCAGGTAATCGTCGCTGTAAGAATCGTGGTTCACCGGTTCTGCCACTTGGGCGCGCGCTTCTCCAGGAAAGCGTCGATGCCTTCCTCGGCGTCGCGCGCCATCATGTTGGCGACCATGACCTCGCTGGTATAGGTATAGGCCTCGTCGAGGCCGAGTTCGGCCTGGCGATAGAACGCCTCCTTGCCGATCTTGAGCACCAGCGGCGACTTGGCCGCGATGGCGCGCGCCAGCTCGATCACTGCGTCGTCGAGCCTATCTGTCGGCACGACGCGATTGACTAGGCCGAGGCGCTGCGCCTCGTCGGCGCCGATCATCTCGCCGGTGAGCAACATGGCCATCGCCGCCTTACGCGGCACGGCGCGCGACAACGCTACCAACGGCGTCGAACAGAAGAGTCCAATGTTGACGCCGGGCGTGGCGAAACGCGCGTCGGCGGTCGCGACGGCGAGATCGCAGCTCGCCACCAGTTGACAGCCCGCCGCCGTGGCGACGCCGTGCACGCGCGCAATCACCGGCTTCGGCAGCCGCACGATCGCCGTCATCAGCCGCGCGCATTGCCGGAACACCGCTTCGTAATGCTGCCGGCCGGGATTGGCGCGCATCTCGCGCAGGTCGTGGCCGGCGCAGAAGCCCGGCCCGTTGGCGCCGATCACCACGACTTTGACCGCGGTGTCGCGCGCCACGGCGGCAAGCGCGTTCTCGAGCGCACTCATCAGCGCGACCGACAAGGCGTTGCGCGCTGCCGGCCGGTTGAGCGTCAGCCAGGCGACACTGTCGGCGTCGCGCCGCAGCAGGATGGCTTCGCCGGCCGCCGGTTTGTCGCGCGCGTCCATGATGGCGGATCTCCGTCAGGTTCCGCTCAACCGTAAGCGCGCCGGCCGCCGGTCGACAAAGGGAATTTTTCGACGGCTCCTATCGGCCGGTCATTGCACCGCCGGCTGGCCCATGCGGCCCGAGAGCCGGGCTTCGTTGAGGCGCGAGATCGCATGGCAAATCACGGCGCCGACGAGGAATGGCAGGGCCGACCACATGTAAAGCTGCTGGATCGGCAACGTGAACAACGCGCCGCCGACCAGCGGCCCGACGATCGAGCCGATGCGGCCGAGCCCAAGCTGCCAGCCCGAGCCGTTGGCGCGCAGCGATGTCGGATAGATCAGCGCGCCGGCGACATTGATCGCCGACTGGATGCCGAGCACGCAGAAGCCGGCAAGGAAGGACACGATCACCAACGCTGTCACCGAGCCGCCGAGGCCGATGAAGCCAATCGAGCCGACGATCGGAACCGAACAGACGAATAGCAGCGTGATCGGCTTGAAGCCGTATTTGTCGATCGGCCGGCAGATGACGTAAGCGCCGATCGTGCCGCCGACCTGCAGCGCGGTTCCGGCGGCCGCGGCAACCTGCAGCGGCAGCTTCGCCGTCGTCAGCAACAGCGGCGTCCAACTCAACAGGAAGAAATAGCCCATCAGGTTGAGCGCGAACAGCAGCCACAGCAGCGGCGTGATTAGGTGCAGCCCGTCGCGGAAGAGGTATTTCGGATTGAAGCCGGGATACTGCTTCTCGTCCTCGATGACGAAACGCGCGTTGGGCGCAACCTTCACGTCGGGCCGAATCCTGGCGATGAGCCGTTCCATGTCCTTGCGATGGCCTTCGTGGATCGCCATGTACTTGATCGATTCCGGCAGCACGAACCACGCGACCGCCGCAATCACCAGCGGCGCGATGCCGCCGATGAGGAAAATGATCTGCCAGCCGTGCGTCGGCACCAGGGTGGCCGCGACGACGCCCGGAATGCCGGCGCTGATCGGCACTAGGCCCACGGCCATGATCGCCAGCGTCGAGCGCAGGCGGCGGGGCGCGAACTCGATGTTCATCGCCACCACGTTGGGAATCACGCCGCCGATGCCGATGCCGGCGACGAGGCGCAGCCAGAACAGCTGCGTCAGGTTCGTCGAGTAAGCGGCGATCCAGGTGAAGATGCCGAAGACGACCATCGAGCCGATCAACGACTTCTTGCGACCGTAACGATCGCCGATCCAGCCGAAAATCCCCGAGCCGAACAAGATGCCGACGAGGCTGGCGCTAAACACCGGCCCGAAGGCGCCGCGATTGGCAATGGCCCAGGATTTGGCGATGGCCGGCGCGGCGAAGCTGATGGCGCTGATGTCGTAGCCGTCGACGAAAACGATGAACAGCGACCACACGATTAGCATGACGTTGATCGCGCTGAGACCGCGTTCGTCGATCAGGTGCGAGACCTGAAGGACCTGAAGCTCCTGGGATTGTCGTGCGTCGGCCATGATTCCCACGTGGCGTGCGTCGCCGACACGGCGCTGGCGGCGCTTATCGTTTTATTGGGCCGCAATTGTAGGAGAATTCGCGGCGCCGGCCTAGCCGAGCGCCACCAGGACCAGAAGCACGACCAGGCCGGTGATCGCCAGGCTGGCATGGGTCCCGACCACCAGGCTGCCAGGCCGACGGCCACGCCAGGCCGCGTGCGCAATCGCAAGGCCGAGCGCCAGCGCCAGGCCGAAAAGCCCTGCGGCGATCACGCCGAAGCCGGACGTGCCATTGCCGAGCCGCGGCAGGCCGGCGCGGAGGACGACGATCAGCAGACCTAAGCCCGCGGCGCCCAACGCGCCATGCACCAACGGCAGCGCCGGATGCGGGCGTCGCGCGGTCGGTCCGCGCAAATAGTGCACGGCAAGGCCGGCGCCCAACAGCGCCGCGGCGATCAATACGTCGAAGGCGAGACGGATCATGGTCGGCTGGACGACCCGTCCTCATGTAAGGCGCGCGGCGCCGGATCGGCGCCGGAAGACAAACTCACCGCGGCGAGATGGCGCTACCGATCTGGCCGGTACCGCCCATGAACTGTTCGCGATAGGCCGGCGACGAGCCGTAATCGTTCGCGCCGCCGTTGCCGCCGTTGAACTGGAGCGTCGTGCCGCCGAAATGGAAGACCGGGCTGCCGCCGTTGTTGCCCGCGAGATTGGCCGACATGCCGTCGCTCTGGCTGTCGGGATTGCTGCTGAAATTGGCGCTCGCCTGAGCGTTGTTGGACAACGGCTGGATTTCGAAGGCGAACGAAGCCGGCGCGGCGGCGACGAGCGCCGCGAACGCAACCGGAGCCAGGAAGCCAAAGCGCATGGGAACCCCGCCACAATCAATGAAGCCTACTCATTCTAGGCGACAAAAGCGGGTTTCGTCCACGGATGGCGGCGGTTTGCACCACTATGCGAAATTGTTCATGGCGCGGCGCGCGGCAGCGACGGCTTTCTGCGACACCGCGCCACGCTCGACGGGTCGCGTGACGCCGGCAACCGCCGCTATGATGCGGCGATGACAGCGGACCGCAGACGAAAATTGCGCACCGTCGCACTGCTGGCTTGCATCCTCGTCGCGATGCTGACGCTGGTCGGATTCTCGGTGCCGCTCTATCGCCTGTTCTGCGCCGCCACCGGCTACAACGGCACGACGCAGCGCGTCGCCAACGACGCCGGCAAGGTCTCGCCGCGCGTCGTTACGGTGCAGTTCAGCACCTCGGTCGCACCCGATCTGCCGTGGCACTTCAAGCCGGTGCAGCGCGCGGTTCAGGTCCATCTCGGCGAGGAGAAGCTGGTCTACTTCTCCGCCACCAACACCGGCACCTTGCCAATCATCGGTCATGCGACCTTCAACGTGACGCCGCCCAAAATCGGGCTCTATTTCGACAAGATCCAGTGCTTCTGCTTCAGCGACGAGCGGCTCGCGCCGGGCAAGACCGTACTCATGCCGGTCGACTTCTTCGTCGACCCGGCGCTCGACAAGGATCCCGAGGCCAAGGACGTGAGCACGATCACCTTGTCCTACACCTTCTTCCGCGCCGCCAAGCCCGACGACGTCCAGAACCTGTCGCGCTTCGACCCGAACGCGCCGCCCAGTCCGGTGCGCGGCGCCCGGCTTTTCACCGAACGCTGCTCGGGGTGCCACGCGCTCGATCGCGTCAAGATCGGGCCACCGCTCGGCACGGTGTTCGACCGCATCGCCGGCAGCGTGCCGGATTATCCCTATTCGCCGGCGCTGAAGCACGCCCAGCTGACCTGGACCATCGCCAACCTCGACCGCTGGCTCGCCAATCCGCAGGCGCTGGTGCCCGGCAACAAGATGCCGATCAAGATTCTGGAAACCAACACCCGCCGCGATATCGTGGCCTATCTCGAGTATCTGCGTGCCGACCAGACCGCCGGGGCGCCGACCCCCCGCTGAACGGTGCGCGCCCCTGGCCATGCCTGGGGCGCGGCGATTTGGCTCATGTCCGGTCCCGTGTTTGGGTAATATGACCGCGCGGGGTCGAGGAAAGGGGTTGGTATGGATTCGTCGGTCGCGGAGGCCGATCGCGCGGCGCGCACTTGGCACGGCCAGGCGGACGGGCCCGAGCCTTTCCGCCTGGGAAGTGAGCAGCACAAGACGCTTTTCTGCCGGATGTTGCTCGACACCTTCAATCCCTACAAACCGGCGGTGATCGACTGGCCGAAGCTCGATCCCGACGCACGCCAGCGTCTGGTGTCGCTGCCGATCTGGGACATCGCGGTGCAGACCGAAGGCAAGGCCAAGCTGCGCGTCGCCACGTATGGCGAGACCGTGGGCGACAAGTTGCTCAAGGAGGCTATCGCGCTTAACGGCTTCGAGGAAGGCCGGCACAAGGATGTGCTCGCCAACATGGTGCGCGCCTACGGCATCGCGCTCGCTCCCGAGCCGCCCTATCTCAAGCCGCGCGACGCCGAATGGGCCTTCATGGTCACAGGCTACAGCGAGTGCATCGACAGCTTCTTCGCCTTCGGCCTGTTCGAGCTGGCGAAGCGCTCGGGCTATTTCCCGCCCGAGCTGGTCGACACCTTCGAACCGGTGATGCAGGAAGAGGGGCGGCACATCCTGTTCTTCGTCAACTGGGTCGCTTGGCACAAGTATAACATGAAGTGGTGGCGGCGGCCGTGGTTCGCGCTCAAGGTGCTGGGCGTGTGGGCTTTCCTGATATGGGAGCGCATCGGCATCGCCCGCGGCCTCGGCGGCGCGCCAGACGCCAACAACAACTTCACCGTCACCGGCAGCAAGTCGGTCGGCGTCGAAATCTCGACCGGCGAGCTGATGGACATGTGCCTCGCCGAAAACGCGTGCCGGCTCGCCGGCTACGATCCGCGCCTGAAGCGGCCGAACGTGGTGCCGCGCCTGGTGCGCTTCGCGCGCCGCTTCATGGCCAAGCCGAAGCCGGTCGAGCTCGGCAGCACGGCGCATCGCGACCTGTTCTGCGAGCACTTTAAGGCGACCTATCAGCATTACGAGCCCGACAAGCTGCCCTGGCCCGAGCTCGACGCGGCGGCGCTCGGCCGTTTGCGCGCGGTGCCATTTTGGCAGGAAGTGCTGCACACCGAGCTGCGCGCCGGCGCCATCGTCAAGCAGTTCACCGAGACGGTCGACGATCCGGTGCTCAAAGAGGCGATCGCGCTGCAAGGCTTCGAGGAGGCGCGTCACGCCGATCTTATCCGCGTGATGATCCAGCGCTACGGCATCGACGTGCAAGAGCACGCGCTCGATCCACTGCCCGCCGACATCGCGACTGCGTTCAAGGATTTCGGCTTCGGCGAATGCGTCGATTCCTTCCTCGGCTTCGGCGTGTTCAAGATCGCGCGCCAGTCGGGCTTCCTGCCGGAATCGATGTTCGCTATCTTCGACACGCTGATGTACGAGGAGACGCGCCACATCGTCTTCTTCGTCAACTGGATGGCCTATAACGAGGCGCGGCGCGGCCGGGCGGCAGCTTGGCGACGCGGCCTCACCAGTTTGCGCTTCTACGTCCGCGCGCTGAAGCGGCTGGTCGGCACCGCGCGGCGCGGCGCTCAGATCAACGACGGCAAGGAGTTCTCCGCCACCCAGGCCGGCGTCTTCCTCGACGGCTTTACCTTCCGCCGCTTCCTCGAGGACTGCTACGGCGAAAACGCCCGGCGCATGCAGGAATTCGACCCGGGCCTGTTGCGGCCGAGCTTCCTGCCCAAACTCGCCGATGTCGCGCTCTCCAGCCTCCGGCTGTGGAGCTTTCGTCGCAATCCCGCCTGATGCGGATCGTCAGTATCGTCTCGGCCATTGTCGGGTTGCTGCTCGGCACCGCGATCGTCGGCTATTACGGCTTCGCCGACGTGTGGAAAGCGCTCAGCGCGATCCATTGGAGCGGCTTCGCGATCGTCTGCGTCTATCACCTGGCGCTGTTCGGATTGCTCGGGCTCGCCTGGTACGCGGTGCTGCCGCCGCCGCGATCGGTCGGCGCCGCCACGCTCGTCTGGGGCCGCATCGTGCGCGATTCCGGTTCCGAGGTGCTGCCGCTGTCGCAACTCGGCGGCTTCGGCATGGGGGCGCGCGCCGCCACCGTCGCCGGCTTGCCGGGCGTGTTGTCCTTCGCCTCGACTGTGGTCGACGTGACGCTCGAGACGCTGGCGCAGCTGGTCTATGCCGCGGTCGGCCTTGGGCTATTGGTCTGGCTGCATCCCGGAGCGGCGATCGCCAAGCCGATCGGCGTTGGATTGATCGTCGGCGTGTTCGCCATCTTCGCCTTCGTCTTCGTGCAGCGGCGCGGGATGAGCGTGGTCGAGCGCCTGGCCGAGCGGTTGGCGCCGCGCTGGATTCCCGACGCGGTCGAACACACGCGCACGTTTCATCAGCACATTCACGCGATGTACGCCCGCATGCTTGGGCCGCAGCTGGGCTTCGTGCTGCATCTCGCCGGCTGGTTCGCCAACGGCGTCGAGGCCTGGATCGCGCTCCATCTCATGGGCGTGCATCTCGGCATCGCCGCCGTGCTGACCATCGAGAGCCTGCTTTACGCCCTGCGCAGCTTCGCCTTCTTCGTGCCCAACGCCGTCGGCGTGCAGGAAGGCGCCTACGTCATCCTCGGCGGGCTGTTCGGGCTGCCGCCGGAAACCGCGCTGGCGCTGTCGCTGCTGAAGCGCGGTCGCGATCTCGCCATCGGCGTGCCGGCGCTGCTCGTCTGGCAAGGCAGCGAAGGACGACGCGCGCTGCGCGCCGGCCGCGATCTGCGCTCGAGCACCGAAGCGCGCTGAGCGATGGCACGTGTAACCGTCGCGGAATTCGAGGCGTTGCTGCGCGACGGCGCGCCCTTCGCCGCGGCGCTCGGCGTCGAGACGGTGGAGCTGACGCGCGAGCGCGCCGTGTTCCGCTTGCCCTATCGCGCCGATTTCCTGCGCCCGGGCGGCACGATCAGCGGACCAATGATGATGGGGCTCGCCGATCTCGCGATCTACGGCGCGGTGCTCGCCGCCATCGGCAAGCGGGAGCTCGCGGTCACCACCAGCCTGACGATCAACTTCCTGCGCAAGCCGCTGCCGGCGGCGCTGATCGCCGAGGCCCGACTGTTGAAGCTGGGCAAGCGCCTGGCGGTCGGCGAGGCCGCGATTTTCTCCGAAGGCGATCCGGCGATGGTCGCCCATGTCACCGCGACCTATTCGCTGCCGCCGGACAAGACCGATCCTTAATCCGACAGGAGGGCGCGCGCCGCCGTCGCGGTCGCGCGCTGTGCCGCGTGCTCGATATGGCGCAAACGCCGGCCGAGGAAGGCGAGCGCGTGGCTCGCCGGCATCTCGGTCCAGCCGCGCCGCCGCAAGCGCGCCGGCGCCGGCAGCGCCCGCGGCCTGAGCGTCAGGCATTCGAGCGTCCGCGTCCGCGTCTGCTCGAGCAGCGTCCGTGTGTCGTCCGGCTTGATCTCGCGACCGCGTGCCCGCAGCAGACCCTGCACCGACGCCAGGTCGGAGGCGAGCACATAGTTCGCACTCAGCAATGCGTTGAGCCCGGCGAGCTCACGCTGGCGCACGCCGGGCTCGCTCGACAGCCGGCGCGTCGTGGTGGCGAGGACGGTGAAGCTGTCCAGCGCCAGCTTGCGCGCGAGGCGATAGCGCTGATCGACGGGCGCCGGCGACAACGCCTCGGCGGCGAAGCCGCGATCAGCGTCAATCAGCCGGCCGACCAGATGTGGAACGTCGCGCCATTCCCAACTCGGCAGCAGATAGCTAAACGCCACCGACAGCCCGGCACCGACCAGCGTGTCGACAATACGGTCGACGAGGAGGAATTCGGCCGGGTCGAGCATGTGAATCAGCACCAGCGCCATCACCGACGCGGCGAACGACGCGATGCGATAGTTGACCACGGCATAGGCGTGGGCGATGCCGGCGACGACGATGATCAGCGCCAGAGCCGCCGCCGGCGGCAGGTGTGGAACCAGCACGGAGGCGGCGGCGCATCCGGCGAGCGTTCCCCAAATCCGGTCGTTGCGGCGCTGGCGCGTAACCGCGAAGTTCGCGCGCATGATCAGCGCGATGGTCAAGAGGATCCAGCCGCCATGGACATAGCGCGGCATGGTCACCGTCAGCGCATAGCCCGCCAGCATCGCCAACGTCAGCCGGATCGCATAGCGCATGACCGGCGAAGTCAGGGTCAGATGGCCGCGCAATGTCGCGAGCCGCGTGTCCACGGTCTGGACGAAGGCGGTCAAGTTGACGTCGGGCAGGGCGGTCGCGTTGCCTCGGGTGCCAGCGACGATATCCGCCAAAAGCCGGAGGTGGCGCACGGCCTCGCCGGTCGCTTCGCGGGTCGTGCGTAAGCTCGCGCCCGCGTCGCCCGGCTTGTCGGCGGCAAACGCGGTATCGAGTGCCTTGAGCGCCGCTCGGTGGCGGCTGTCGGGGATGGCCGCGGTCGGCACGACCAAAGCCAGCGCCAGGCCCTCGATATCGTGTGCCATGTCGCGCGTCAGCGCCGCAAAACGCTCCAGCAGAGCGACGCTCGCCATCTGCCGCAGCGTTTCCCAATCGGCGTCGCTCGCCAGCACGGCTTCGTAGACATCGAGCAGCGCCAGCATGCCGCCGATCCAGCGGCGCCGCTTCGGGGTGGCGCGTCCAGCGAAGATCGCGTTGCGCGCCGCCTGGATCCGGTCCATCAGCGCGCCGTGCGCCTCAATGACGTCGCGCAAGGCCGCCGGCATCGGCGTGCCGGGATCGTAAAGCCCCGCCCGGACGTGCAGATAGCCGGCGAAAGCCAGCAGCGCTTCGTTGAGGAACAGGCGCCGGTTGCGGTCGTCGAACAGCCACGCACCGGCCAGCGCCAATAGCGCATAGGCGGTGGCTCCGCCGGCGAAGAGCGCGCCGTGCCGGAGGACCGCGACCGCGCTGCCGAGCGGCACCGTCATGCCGAGCACCAGCGCCAGCACGCCGGCAATGCCGAAGACCAGCGCCGTGCGCCCATAGGCGGTCGCCAGCGCGAAGCCGATGCTCATCGCTGCGATCACCGTGGCCAGCAGCCAATAAGAGCCGCCGGCGAACCCGGCCAGCAGCGAGATTGCGCTGGTGGCGACGATGGTGACGAGAAAGACCGGCAGCTTGCCCGTCAACGGCCCCGGCTGATCAACGACGCTGACGCATAGCGCACCGGTGCCGGCGAGCACCGCCGGCTCGATGCCGAAAGCCGTGCCGGCGGCAACGCCGACCGCCGCCAGGCACAGCGCGACCGCGATGCCGTTCTCGATATGGTGGCGGAAGAACACACGCGCGGCGCGGCGCGGCAGGGCGAGGGAAGCCGTCGGAGCAGACATGGATCGTCAGAGTGTTCGAGAACCGGGGTCGCTGCCAACTGCCGCGGTGGGCAGGATGAAGCCGCGAGAGATTACGGTATTATGATACCTGTTCTTAAAGCTTGACCTGGTGCGGGCCGTTCCCTAGGGTGCGCGCCTTCGCGAGGACAGAACCCATGCCAGCCGGCCAGACCGTATCGCTCAAGCCCAAGGAACTCGACAAGCAGTGGCTGCTCATCGACGCCGAAGGGCTGGTGCTCGGCCGCTTGGCGTCGCTGATCGCGCTGCGGCTCAAGGGCAAGCACAAAACGAGCTATACACCGCACATGGATTGCGGCGACAACGTCATCGTCGTCAATGCCGAGAAGGTCGCGCTCACCGGCGGCAAGGCCAAGCAGAGCCTCAACCGGCACTACACCGGCTATCCAGGCGGCCTCAAGGAGCTCACCAAGGGCTCGATTCTCGCCGGCGCGCATCCCGAACGCGTCATCGTCAAGGCGGTCGAGCGGATGATGCCGCGCGGCCCGCTCGGCCGGAAGATGATGGGCCATCTCTTCGCCTACAAGGGCGCCAGCCACCCGCACGAGGCGCAACAGCCGAAGAAGCTCGACATCGCCGCGATGAACCGGAAGAACAAGAGGTAAGCATGGCCGACCTCCAGCAATCCCTGCGCGAGGCGCAGGGCGCCCAGCTCCTCAAGACCGCCGCGCCAACGCCGGCCGAGGAAGCCAAGCCGCGGCTCGACGCGCAGGGCCGCGCCTACGCCACCGGCAAACGCAAGAACGCCGTCGCGCGCGTCTGGCTCAAGCCCGGCAAGGGCACGATCAACGTCAACGGCAAGGACAGCCAGGCCTATTTCGCACGACCGGTGCTGCGCATGCTGCTGAACCAGCCGTTCGCCGTCTGCCAGCGCGTCGGCCAGTACGACATCGTCTGCACCGTCACCGGCGGCGGACTCTCCGGCCAAGCCGGCGCGGTGCGCCACGGCATCAGCAAGGCGCTGACCTATTTCGAGCCCGGCCTGCGCGGCGTGCTCAAGGCCGGCGGCTTCCTGACGCGCGACAGCCGCGTCGTCGAGCGCAAGAAATACGGCCGCGCCAAGGCCCGACGCCGCTTCCAGTATTCCAAGCGCTGAGTTCCGCACGCGATTCACGCATGTAGGGCATCGGCGCAAGCCGGTGCCCTTTTCTTTTTCTTTTGTGCGCGATTATGGTGTGAGGAGAATTGAGATGACTGCCAAGGTCTTCATCGACGGCGAGGCGGGCACCACCGGCCTGCAGATCCACCGGCGGCTCAAACCGCGGCGCGACCTCGAACTCGTGTCGATCGATCCCGCCCGGCGCAAAGACGCGGACGCCCGACGCGACCTCTTGAACGGCGCCGATCTGGTGATCCTGTGCCTGCCGGACGAAGCGGCGCGCCAGGCCGTGGAACTCATCGAGAGCTATTCGGTGCGCGTCATCGACGCTTCAACCGCGCATCGCACCGAGCGTGGCTGGACCTATGGCTTTCCCGAAATGACGGCGGCGCAGCGCCAAGCGATCGCAAATTCGCGGCGGGTCGCCAATCCCGGCTGCTACCCGACGGGATTCATCGGCCTGGTGCGGCCGCTGGTCGAGGCCGGGCTGGTGCCGCGGACCTGGCCGGTCACGGCCAACGCCGTCTCCGGCTATTCCGGCGGCGGCCGGGGCATGATCGCCGAGTTCGAGGACAAGGCCGCGCCCAACTACACCACGGCGCCCTATCGCATCTACGCGCTCGGCCTCGTGCACAAGCACGTGCCGGAGATGCAGGTGCACGCCGGCCTGGCACATCGCCCGCTATTCGCGCCGGCCGTCGGTCGCTTCGCCCAGGGCATGATCGTCGAAGTGCCGTTGCAGCTCGACGCCCTGCCGAATTCGCCCAAACTCGCGGACCTGCACGCGGCGCTGACGCGCGCTTATGAAGGCGAGGCGTTCGTCGAAGTCGCGCCGCTCGCGGAAGCCGCAGCGCTCAAGACGCTCGAGCCCGAAGCGCTCAACGGCACCAATCGGATGAAGCTCTACGTTTTCGGCTCCGACGCGGCGAAGCAGGCGCGGCTGGTGGCGCTGCTCGACAACCTCGGCAAGGGCGCGGCCGGCGCCGCCGTGCAGAACCTTAATCTGATGCTCGACCTGCCCGAGAGCTCCGGCCTCGCGCCGGAGAAGCCGACGCCCTAAGCCGCGATCGCCAGGAGGAGGACTGACGACCGCGCATGCGCTGATCGTCTCGCCGCTTTATGTCGGCCTGTGCGCGTTGATCTACGTCGCCCTCAGCACGTGCGTCATCCGCAGACGCGGCCGGCGGCACGTCAATCTCGGCCATGGCCGGCACGCCGATCTCGAAACCGCGATCCGCGCCCACGGCAATTTCGCCGAATACGTGCCGCTCGCCTTGCTGGTGATCGTGCTGGTCGAAGCCACCGGCTTCAGCCGCTATTGGGTCCACGCGCTCGGCATCGCCCTGGTCGCCGGCCGGCTGCTGCATGCCTGGGGCTTGGCGCAAGCCAAACAACCTTCGCCGGGACGGATCACCGGGGTGACTTTGACCTTCGCGGTGTTGACGGTCGGCGGCGTGTTGCTGATCTGGTGCTTCTTCCGTAACTTGGCGCTCTAGGCACCCGAGCGCACCATCACGTAAGTCCCCGGCGCATCGGCGAGCGGCTTGAGCTTGCCGTCACCCGGCAGGCGCGAATCGATCTCGCCGCCGGCGAATTGCTTGACCCATTGCTCCCAGCGCGGCCACCACGAGCCGTCGTGAAACTGCGCATCCTTGAGCCAAGCTTCGGGGTCTTTGGGCAACTTGTCGTTGGTCCAATGGCCATATTTCGATTTGCCCGGCGGATTGACCACGCCGGCGATATGGCCCGAGGCGGCGAGCACGAAGGTCACCGGGCCCGAATAGAGCTGCGTCACGACATAGGTCGAACGCCACGGCGCGATGTGGTCTTCGCGGGTCGAGAGAATGAAGGTCGGCGTCTTGACCCGGCGCAGATCGATCGGCACGCCGGCGAGGGTGATGCCGCCCGGCTGCGACAGCCGGTTCTCCTGATACATGCGACGCAGGTAGAAGCTGTGCATTGCCGCCGGCATGCGCGTCGAATCGCTGTTCCAGTAGAGCAGGTCGAAGGGGAAGGGCTCCTTGCCGAGCAAGTAATTGTTGACGACGAACGACCAGATCAGATCGTTGGCGCGCAGCATGTTGAAGATCGTCGACATGTCGGCGCCCTCGAGATAGCCGCGCTTGCTCATGCGCTCCTCGAGCGACTTGAGTTGCTCCTCGTCGACGAACACCGACAGCTCGCCGGCTTCCTTGAAGTCGACCAGCGAGGCAAAGAACGTCGCCGATTTGACGCGCGTGTCGCCTTTGGCCGCGAGGTAAGCGAGCAGCGCGGCTACAAGAGTCCCGCCAAGGCAATAACCGATGACGTTCGCCTGCTTCTCGCCCGTCGCCTGCTCGATGGCGTCGAGCGCCGCCAGCGGCCCTTCGCGCAGATAATCGTCGAAGCTTTTCTCGGCTAGGCGCTCGTCTGGATTGACCCACGAGACTACGAACGCAGTATGGCCTTGCTCGACCGCCCATTTGACGAACGAGTTGGTCGGCCGCAGGTCGAGAATGTAGAACTTGTTGATCCACGGCGGCACGATAAGCAGCGGCGTCTTCTGCACCTTTGCCGTCGCCGGAGCATACTGAATTAGCTCGATCAGGTCGTTGCGAAACACCACCTTGCCGGGCGAGACGGCGATGTTCTGGCCGACCTTGAAGGAATCGAGGTCGGTCATCTTGATCATCAGCCGGCCCTTGCCGCGCTCGAGGTCCTCGAGCATGTGCTTGAGCCCGTTGACCAGGTTCTCGCCGCCGCTGTCGATGGTCGCGCGCAGCACTTCGGGATTGGTGGCGACAAAATTGGTCGGCGCCATCGCGTCGACGAACTGCCGCGTATAGAAGTCCACCTTCTGCGCCGTCCTGTCGTCGAGCCCGTCGACCTTTCGGACGGTTGATTGCAGCCAGCGCGCGGTCAGCAGATAGCTCTGCTTGATGAAATCGAACAGCGCGCTGTCGCTCCACGCGTCGTCCTTAAAACGGTGATCGCTCGGCGCCGGCTGCACCACCGGCGCGGGATTGCCGCCGAGGAAGCGCTCCGCCGCGCTTTGCCACAGCCGCATGTAGTCCTGCCAGAGCGAGAACTGCGCCTCGATCACCGGCCCGGGGTTGGTCATCATCCTCCGCGTCATCTCGAGGAACGCGCTGCCGATGTTGAGCGGATCGAGCGGGCCGACGCCGCCGTCGGCGCCGGCCGCGTTTTGACGCGCGATAAACTCGCTCACCAGGTGTTGGCTGCGCGCCGCGATCTCGGCAAGGTTGCGCGACCACACGGCGGGGCCGGCGGTTTTCGGCGATTGGGGTGCGGTCTCGGTCATCGTTCGCTGCAATCCGGCAGGGCTCGCGGCCCGGAGCCGGGCCACCTGCGCCTGCGGTGTGAAAGCATTTGCGTGACGGGCGATTGGGGCTCTAATACAACGGCGGGGCGCACCTGACTATATAGGCGCGGGCCGGGTGGTTCGCCAGAATGTTGACGCCGAGGCGCAGGATGCGGGTTGTGCGGATTTGGGTTGGAGCGGCCGTCGCCGCCGCGGCGTTGCTGCTTGCCGGTTGCAGTCACGTTCCCGACGCGGTCAACCCGGTGGCTTGGTATCGCGACGTTTCGGGTTCGTCGCAAAACGACGCCCAGGACGCCAACCAGCGCAACCAGCAGAATCTCGAGGCCGGCAGCAAGCAACCTTATCCCAACCTGGCGACCGTGCCCAACGCGCCGAGCGGCGCGACCAGCACCATCGACCGCGACAAGCTGGTCCAGGGCCTGATCGCCGACCGCTCGCATGGCCAATACAGCAACGAGCAGCTGCAAGCCGGCAGCCAGCTCGCCAGCATCGCGCCGCCGCCGGCACCGGCCAAGCTCGGCCCGCCCGGCGGTGCGCCGTCAACCGCGACCGCGAGCGCACCGGCCGCCGCCAACGCGCCGTCGCAGCAAGCCGCCGGCGGTCGGGGACAGCAACCACCGCCGGCAGAGTCGAGCTTGCGGAGCCCGACGATACCGACCGTGCCGCAGGGCCAGACGCCGCCGCCGCCGCCGCCGCCCGTCAAGGTCGCGCGCACCACGCCGCCGCCGGCGCCGTCGATCCCGACGGCCACGCCGAGTTCGCCGCCACCAGCGCCGCAACTGAACGCGCCCCCCGGCGTGCGCGCCGGCGGCCAGCCGTCGCTGGCGATGCATACGCCGTCCGGGGCGCAGAACCCAATCACGGTCTCGGTCGGCGACGTCGCCTTCGCCCAAGGCTCGGCCGATCTGGCCGAGACGCAGCGCAGCGCGCTGGCCGAAATCGCCGGCCTCTACAAGCAGACCGGCGGCGAGATCCGCATCGTCGGCCATTCCGAGCCGGGCCACAGCTCCGATGCGATCCGACAGCGGATCGCCGGCCTCGACCTGGCGCTCGATCGCGCCAACGCGGTGGCCCAGGCGCTGGCGCGGCTGGGCGTGCCGGCGCACAACATCCGCGTCGAAGCCGCGCCGGCCAGCGCCGCGGAACGGCCGCGCGCCGAAGTCTTCATGGAATATTGATCGCCAGCGGCCGTCGGTATCGTTCATGAGCAACGTACCGGGACGACGACTCGGGCGGCGGAAAACTGTCGCCGCCACCGCCGCCGAAGGGTACAAACGGCCCTCCAAGGAGCCGAACGTGACATCCCCCCTTCGCATCGGCATTGCCGGCCTCGGCACCGTCGGCACGGGCGTGGCGCGGCTGCTGTCGGCCAACGCCGGGCTGATCGCCGGCCGCGCCGGACGCAAGCTCGAGCTCGTCGCCGTGCTCGAACGCGACCGCAAACGCGATCGCGGCCTCGATCTGTCGAAGCCGAAATGGCACACGACGCCGCATGCGTTCGCGACCGACCCGAATGTCGACGTGGTGGTGGAGCTGATCGGCGGGTCCCACGGCATGGCGCTCGATCTGGTCAAGGCCGCGCTCGCCGCCGGCAAGCCCGTCGTCACCGCCAACAAGGCGATGCTGGCGCATCACGGCAACGCGCTGGCGCGGCTCGCCGCCAAGCAGGACACGGCGCTCGCCTTCGAGGCGGCGGTCGCCGGCGGCATTCCGATCCTGAAAGCGCTGCGCGAGGGCCTCGCCGCCAACAAAGTGCAACGTGTCTACGGCATCCTCAACGGCACCTGCAACTACATCCTGACGCAGATGCGCGACAGCCGCCGCGATTTCGCCGCCGTGCTCGGAGAAGCGCAGAAGCTCGGCTATGCCGAGGCCGATCCGAGCTTCGACATCGACGGCGTCGACACCGCGCACAAACTGGCGATCCTCGCCGCCGTCGCCTTCGGCGGCGCGGTCGATTTCAAGGGCGTGCACGTCGAAGGCATCCGCCACGTCTCGGCCGCCGACATCGAATTCGCCGAGGCGCTCGGCTATCGCATCAAGCTGCTTGGCATGGCGCGCCAGACGCCGCACGGCCTGGAGCAGCGCGTGCACCCCTGCATGGTGCCGGCGGCGACGCCGATCGCCCACGTCGAAGGCGTCTTCAACGCCGTCGTGGTCGAGGGCGATTTCGTCGGCCGCGTCGTGCTCGAGGGCCGCGGCGCCGGCGCCGAGCCGACGGCTTCGGCGGTCGTCGCCGACCTGATCGACATCGCCCACGACCGCGCCGGCATCGGCCTCAATGCCGGCGTCAAGCCGAAACTCGCGCCGATGGCGCGCCACGAAGGCGCCTATTACCTGCGGCTGATGGTCGTCGATCGTCCCGGCGTTATGGCCGACATCACCGCCGCGCTACGCGACGAGAAGGTGTCGATGGAGCAGATGATCCAGCGCGGCCGCGCGCCCGACGAGACCGTTCCTGTCGTCATAACGACGCACGCGACGGTCGAGGCGTCGATGTGCCGCGCGCTCGACCGCATCGCGCGCCTGAAGACCGTGCGCGAGAAACCGCGCATGATCCGCATCGAGGCTCTATAACAACGCTACGGCACGGGAGCGGAGGCGAGGGATGGGCGACAACAACCACCGGATGGACCGCAACCTGGCGCTCGAGGCGGTGCGCGTCACCGAGGCGGCGGCGTTGTCGGCATCGCGTCTGATGGGCCGCGGCGACGAGAAATCCGCCGACCAAGCGGCGGTCGACGCCATGCGCAAAGCGCTCAACGGCCTCGCCATCGACGGCACGGTGGTGATCGGCGAGGGCGAGCGCGACGAGGCGCCGATGCTCTATATCGGCGAAAAGGTCGGCACCGGGCAGGGCCCCAAGATCGACATCGCGCTCGATCCGCTCGAAGGCACGACGATCACGGCCAAGGGCGGCCAGAATGCGCTCGCGGTGATCGCCATGGGCGAGGCTGGCGGCTTCCTCAACGCGCCCGACGTCTACATGGACAAGATCGCCGTCGGGCTCGGCGACGGCGTCGTCGATCTCGACGCGCCGCCGGCCGAGAACCTCAAGAACCTCGCCAAGGCCAAGAAGATCGCGGTGTCGGATTTGGTTGTCTGCATCCTCGACCGGCCGCGCCACAGCGACCTCATCGCCAAGGTGCGCGCCGCCGGTGCGCGCATCATGTTGATCTCGGACGGCGATGTCTCCGGCGTGATCGCCACCGCGCGGCCGGAAAGCGGCGTCGACATCTACATAGGATCGGGCGGCGCGCCCGAAGGCGTGCTTGCCGCCGCCGCCTTGCGCTGCATCGGCGGCTTCATGCAGGGCCGGCTGCTGTTCCGCAACGACGACGAGAAGGGCCGCGCCCGGCGCCTCGGTGTCGCCGACCTCAACCGCAAATACGGCCTCGAGGACCTCGCCAAGGGCGACGTGATGTTCGCCGCCACCGGCGTCACCACCGGCACGATGCTCCAAGGCGTGCGCCGCATCGAGCACGGCGCGGTCACGCAGTCGATGGTCATGCGCTCCAAGAGCGGCACGGTGCGGATGATCGAGGCGGTGCACAACTTCGAGCGCAAGAGCAACTTCGACTTCCTGCAACAGGATGGACGGTAACGCCGGCGCACGCGGCTTTCTCGGCGTCGAGCGCTCGCTCCGGGGCCTGCGCTGGCGCGAGCGCGACGGTGACGCCCGGCTCGGCCTGACGCTGGCCCAGCGTCTCGACGTGCCCGAGATCGTCGGCCGCATCCTGTCGTGTCGCGGCATAGCCGAGAGCGAGGCCGAGCGCTTCCTGGCGCCGACGCTACGCGACGCGCTGCCAGATCCGCTGTCGTTCAAGGGCATGGAGGAAGCGGCGGCGCGCATCGTGCGCGCAATCCGGGCGGGCGAGACCATCGCCGTGTTCGGCGATTACGACGTCGATGGCGCTACATCTTCGGCGCTGCTCAAGCGCTTTTTCGAATCTGCCGGCGGCCGAGTCAGGATCTACATCCCCGACCGCCAGCGCGAGGGCTACGGCCCGAACGCGCCGGCGTTGCTGAAGCTCAAGGCCGAAGGCGCGGCGATCGCGATCACCGTCGATTGCGGCGTGACCGCGTTCGCGCCCTTGGCCGAAGCCGCCAATGCCGGGCTCGATGTCGTCGTCGTCGACCATCACGTCGCCGAGCCGAGCCTGCCGCGCGCCTTGGCGGTGATCAACCCCAACCGGCTCGACGAAAGCGGCGCGTTCGGCAACCTTGCGGCGGTTGGCGTCGCCTTCCTGCTCGCGGTGGCGGTCAATCGCGCGCTACGCCAGGCCGGCCACTACGCGGGGCGCGCCGAGCCCGATCTGATGACGCTGCTCGATCTGGTGGCGCTCGGCACGGTGTGCGACGTGGTGCCGCTGACGGGGCTCAACCGCGCGCTGGTGGCGCAGGGCCTAAAGGTGATGCGCCAGCGCCGCAACGCCGGCATTGCCGCGCTCGCCGACGCGGCGCGATTGGCCGAGCGCATTGACGCTTATCACGCTGGTTTCATTCTCGGCCCGCGCGTCAACGCCGGCGGACGCGTCGGCGCCGCCGATCTCGGCACGCGGCTCTTGTCGACCGACGATCCGCTCGAAGCGCGTCAGATCGCCGCCGAGCTCGACCGCCTCAACGACGAGCGCCGCCAGATCGAGGCGCGCGTACTCGAAGAGGCGATCACCCAGGTCGAGGCCGGCGACGGCAAGCCGCCGCTGATCTTCGTCGCCAAGGAAGGCTGGCATCCCGGCGTCATCGGCATCGTCGCCAGCCGCTTGAAGGAGCGTTACGGCCGGCCGGCACTGGTGACGGCGATCGAGAATGGCGTCGCCAAGGGATCGGGCCGCTCGGTCGCCGGCGTCGCGCTCGGCGCCGCGGTGATCGCCGCGCGCCAGGCGGGTCTGCTGGTGAACGGCGGCGGCCACGCCATGGCGGCGGGATTCACCGCCGAAACCGTCAAGCTCGATGCGCTGCGCGACTTCCTCGGCGCGTGTGTCGGCGAGGCGCTGGCCGGCCAGGAGCCCGTGCCCGAGCTCGCCATCGACGGCGCGCTCGCTTGCGCCGCGGCGACGCCCGATTTCGCGGCGCTGATCGAGCGCCTGGCGCCGTTTGGCACCGGCAATTCCGAGCCGCGCTTCGCTTTCGCCAATCTGCGCGTGCTGCGCGCCACGGTGGTCGGGCAGAACCAGGCGCATGTCAGCTGCACGCTGGGCGACGGCGCCGGCACCGGCCGGATCAAGGCGATCGCCTTCCGCGCGCTCGAAAGCGCACTCGGCCCGGCGCTGCTCCAGTCGCAAGGCGCGGGGTTCCACGTCGCCGGCCACATCCGTGCCGACAACTGGCAGGGCCGCGAAGGCGTGCAGCTGCTGATCGACGACGCCGCGCCGGCGCTCAACTCGGCATAGGCATTGGTGCGTCCTTCGACACGGCCGCTGCCCGGCCTGCTCAGGATGAGGCACTTTCTTGATGGCACAAAGAAATGCCCTCACCCTGAGGAGCCCCGCGCCCTCGATGCTTTGAGACGCTATGCTCCTCAGCATGAGGGCGCGGGGCGTCTCGAAGTGTGAACCTGTCGAAGCCCGCACGATCTCCATCCAGTCTTACGGCAGCCAGCGTTCCTTCCACGCCTGGAACATCAGCACCGTCCACAGCGGGTATTGCCAGTTGCGCTGGCCCGACAGGTGCTCGCGCCATTTGGCGCGGATCGGCGCCGGGTCGAACACGCCCTCGGCGGCGAGACGGCGTTCGCCGAGCAGGTTCTCCGCCCAGTCCTTGAGCGGCCCGCGCAGCCAGGAATCGATCGGCACCCCGAAGCCCATTTTCGGTCTATCAATGAGTGCCTTCGGCACATATCGGTCGAGCACGCGGCGCAGCACGCGCTTGCCGATGCCGCCACTGGCCTTGAGCGCCGGCTTCAGTCGCCATGCGAACTCGACGACGCGGTGATCCAAGAGCGGCACGCGCGCCTCGAGCGACACCGCCATCGAAGCGCGGTCGACCTTGGTCAGGATGTCGTCGGGCAAATAGGTGAGGGTGTCGAGATACTGCATGCGCTCGACCGGATCGGGCACGCGCCCGGCGACGCGTTCGTCCCATAGCAGGCCCCTGGGCTCGGCGCCGCCGCGCACGACGGCGTCGGGATCGTCCCAATGCGTGACCAGCAGGCGGTAGAAATCGGCCGGCGTGCCGGCGAGCGCGCCGGCGAGCTTATGCATGCGGTCGCCGAATTGCGGCATCGCCCACGAGCCGAGCGCCGACCAGGTGCTGGGCGCGACGCTTTTCACCGCCGCGGCGGCGAGGCCGCGCGCGCCTTGCGGCACGACGTCGAACACGCGCCGCACCGCCTCGGAGCGGAAGTAGCGGTTATAGCCGGCGAAGAGCTCGTCGCCGCCGTCGCCCGACAGCGCGACGGTGACGTGCCGACGCGTCATCTCGGACACCAGGAAGGTCGGGATCTGCGAGGAATCGGCGAAGGGCTCGTCGTACATGTCGGGCAAACGCGGGATCACCTCGAGCGCATGGCCGGGCTCGACATAAAGCTCGGTATGGTCGGTGCCGAGATGCCTGGCGACGCGCGCCGCGTGTGGCGCCTCGTCGAAGCCTTTCTCGCGAAAGCCGATCGAGAACGAGCGGACGGGACGGCTGCTACTCTTCTGCATCAGCGCCAGCACGGTCGATGAATCGATGCCGCCCGACAGGAACGCGCCCAAAGGCACGTCGGCGACCATGCGCCGCTTGATCGCGTCGCTCAGCAGCGCATCGAGAATTTGCGCCGCTTCATCCTCGCTGCCGGCGAAGCGGTCGGCCCGACCCCGGGCGGCGGCTTCGTCGAGCGACCAAAAGGCGCGGATCTCAACCGGCTGATTGGCGCGCGCGACCAGAATGGTTCCGGGCGCGAGCTGGCACACGCCGCGATAGATACCGCGCGCTCCGGGAACATAGGCGAAGCGCAGGAAGGCGGCGACGGCGTCGCAGTCGAGCGCGGGGTTCCATTCCTTGACCGCGCGTAGCGCCTTGAGCTCGGAGCCAAAGAGCAGCGTCTCTCCGGCCTCAATCCAGTACATGGGTTTTATGCCAAGCCGATCGCGCACGAGATAGAGCGCGCGCTCCTGCCGGTCCCACAAGGCGAGCGCGAACATGCCGATGAGGCGCTTGATCGTCGCCTCGACGCCCCAGACCGCGGCGCCTTCGACGATCACTTCGGTGTCGCAATGGCCGCGAAACTTGCGGCCGGCGGCTTCGATCTCGGACTTGAGCGCGTCGGCGTTATAGACCTCGCCGTTGTAGGAGACGACGAAACGGCCGCAGGAAGACGCCATCGGCTGCGCTCCGGCGGGCGAGAGATCGATGATCGACAGCCGCCGGTGACCGAGCGCGATGCCGGCGGCGGCATCGGCCCAGACGTCGCCGGCGTCGGGGCCGCGATGCTGGAGCGCGTCGGCCATGGCGCGGCCCTGCGCCGCCAGCGCCGCGGGCGCGCGCCGCGCGCGATAATCGAACAGGCCGGCGACGCCGCACATCAGGCAGCCGGGCGAAGGCGAGGGGAACACATCGCGGCGGAGTGTGCCGAGGGCGGGCGCCGCCGTCGAGAGGGCTTTTGACTCGCGATACGTCGTGGCAATGGTTGCTTTATCCGATACGGGCCGTTAGATGAACGCGGCCCGTCCCCATCGTCTAGAGGCCTAGGACATCGCCCTTTCACGGCGGTAACGCGGGTTCGAATCCCGCTGGGGACACCAGTCGCTCGACCCGCCCAGCTTGACTAAACCCGCCGGCCACGAGAGCCTGCTTTCGCCAACCGGCTGGATCACTCGCGGGCGCGCCAATGACGGAAAAACCGGGTATCAAGTCGATCGTCACCAAGGTCAAGGCGCGTATCGACGCGAGCCAGGACAAGGCCACGGACAATCGGCCGTGGGTGAAGCAGGTGGCGATGCTGACCGGCGTGTTGGCGGCGATCTCCGGCTTTCTCGTCGTGCGCTCGACCGCGGTCACCAACAACGCGATCTACGAAAGCAACCAGGCGATCTTGTCCCAGACGCAAGCTTCCGATGCCTGGAACGAATACCAAGCCGACAGCATCAAGGCGCGCGTCGTCGAGACGGCGCTGGCCACCGCAGCAATGCTCAGCCCCGAGAGCCGTGCCACCTTGACCAAGCAGTCGGCGGACTTGCGCAACCGCCAGCCCAAGGTCAAGCAAACCGCATTGGATAAAACCGCGGCACGCGACCAACATTTGCAGATCGGGCTCAAATGGCTCGCCGAGAAAGACCTGCTCGGCTACGCCGGTCTCGCCGCGCAGCTCGGCATCGCGCTGGCTTCCGTCGCCGCCCTGGTGCGCTGGCGCACGCCGTTCATCGTCGGCATCGCCGCCGGTGCAGTTTGTATCGCCATCACGGTTTACGTGTTCGCGGCGTATTACGGCATCGCGCCGTAGCCGCCTAGCGCAGCAAATGCGGCCACAGCCCGGTCACGCCGACGATGATGAGATAGACCGCGACGATGAAGTTCAGCAGGCGCGGAACGATCAGGATCAGGATGCCGCAAATCAGCGCGACCAGCGGCGTGATCAAAACGACATTAAACGCCATCGGATAAGCTCCATCGTTCAAGCATCGTGGCTTGGAAATTGACCGCGGTGAGTCAAACGACCGGCCGCCGAGCCGGGTTCCGACCGCGTTGACGCCGGCGGGATCCTCGGGCTAGACGGTTCGACCGGTGGCGGACGCAGGACGTTGCCGGGGGATGCCGCGCGCTCATAGCGCCTAGCATGGATCGGCGCGTGAGTCGGCACGTCATGGGGTGGTTGTATGCGGCCGGTGCGCGCTTGCACGGCGGCGTTCGTCTGCGGCCTGGCCGCGCTGAGCCTGATTTCCTTACTACGGCGACGAGACCAAGCCGCGCTGGGACCTGGCGATGCAATACCTGACGGCGCGGGTCGCGCCCACCGACACGGTGCTGGTCGGCGACCATATGGTCAACACGCAGCTGGTGCTGATGAATGTCGGGCTTGCCGGCGCGCGCCGCACCCAGAGTCCCGACGTGGCGGTGGCGGCGCTCGCCCGCGGCGGCAAGGTCTGGGCGATTTACGGCCGGGTCGGGCAGGGGCGCATGCTGTCGCGCGACGCCGATCTCGGGCCGCCGATCCTGCGCGTTGACGTCGGCCGAAGCATTCTCATCCTCGGCTTCGAGAACCGCGCGTCGGCGACCATCGCGCCGCCGGGTCGCCGCCACGGCCGGCGCGCCCATCACGTCTAAGCGATAGGCGGGGTAGCGCCGCATCTTGATAACGCCGGCAGCAATTGCCACAGATAAAGAGCGGCCCCGTTGCGTCCGGCATCCCACGATGAAGCGCTTGCTGCTGGTCGTTCTCTTGATCGCGCTGCCGCGTATCGCCGACGCGCAAATGCAGTTGCGTTTGCTGCAACAACAGCAGGTTTGGCGCCTGCAACAGCAGGAACGGCAGGCGATGGCGGCGCAGCAGGATCGCCGGCAGCAGGAATTGCTGCAGCAAGGCACGGTCTTGTCCCAACAGGAGCCACCGGCGGACCGCCTGCGCGATCTCCAGCAAAACCAGCAATTCCAGTTGCAGCAGCAACAGCAGAAAATCCAGCAGATGCAGCAGGAACAGCAGCAACTGCTTCTGCAACAGCACCTGATGCAGCAACAACCGCAACCCAACCCGCTTCCGAACCCGCCACTGAGCTCTGGCCGCTAGCGCGCGAGCGTATTGGCGGCGCACGCGGTTTATGCCAGAACTGCCGCCCCGAACCCCGCCGCCAGTCCGGCCCTCACTGCAACCAGGAGCGCCGCCCGCCATGCCCAAAGGCAAAACCCACAAGATCGCCGTCATCGAGGGCGACGGCATCGGCCACGAGGTCGTGCCGGAAGGAATCCGCGTCCTCGAGAAGGCCGGCCGCAAATTCGGCTTTGCGCTCCAGTTCAAGACTTTCGACTGGTCGTGCGAGAACTACGCCAAGACCGGCCGCATGATGCCGGCGGACGGCCTCGACCGGCTGCGCCAGTTCGACGCAATCTATCTCGGCGCGGTCGGGTTCCCCGGCGTGCCGGATCACGTCTCGCTGTGGGGCCTACTGATTCCGATCCGCCGCAGTTTCCTGCAATACGTCAACATGCGGCCGGTGCGCCTGCTCAAGGGCCTCGAAAGTCCGCTCAAGGGCCGCGCGCCCAAAGATATCGACATGGTCGTCATCCGCGAGAACGTCGAGGGTGAATATTCGGAGATCGGCGGCCGACTCTATGCCGGCACGGACGAGGAGGCCGCGTTCCAGCAGGCGGTGTTCACCCGCAAGGGCTGCGATCGCATCATGCGCTATGCCTTCGAGCTGGCGAAGCGGCGCCCGAAGAAGCACGTCACCTCGGCAACCAAGTCGAATGGCATTAGCATCTCGATGCCTTATTGGGACGAGCGCTTCGCCGTGATGAAGAAAAGCTATCCGGGCGTCAAGGCCGACCAGTTCCTGATCGACATCTTCTGCGCCCACATGGTGCGCCATCCCGACTGGTTCGACGTCATCGTCGCCAGCAATTTGTTCGGCGACATCCTGTCCGACCTGTCGCCGGCGGTGGCGGCCGGCATCGGTATCGCGCCCGGCGCCAACATCAATCCGGAAAAGGATTACCCGTCGATGTTCGAGCCGGTGCACGGCTCGGCGCCCGACATCGCTGGCAAAAATGTCGCCAATCCGATCGGCCAGATCTGGTCGGGCGCGATGATGCTCGACCATCTGGGATATCCGCAGGCCGGCGCGGCGATCGTCAAGGCGATCGAGACCGTGATCGCCGAGACCAAGCTCCGCACGCCCGACCTCGGTGGCAAGACCAAGACCAGCGAGATGGGCAAGGCGATCGCCGACGCGTTGTGAGGCGGCGGCGACACCGTGTCCCTGGCCGGGATAGGCTGACGCGGTGACCGCGCCGCCATCGGCCTCGACGCGCCAAACCGGCCGCCTCTCGCCCACGGCGCTCGCCGCCGGCGGCATCGGCAACCTGCTCGAGTGGTACGATTTCGGGCTCTATGGCTATTTCGCGCCGGTGCTCGCGCGGCTGTTCTTCCCGTCGCACGACGTGCTCGCTTCGCTGATCGGCGCCTATGCCGGCTTTGCCGTCGGCTTCGCCATGCGGCCCATCGGCGGCGCGGTGCTCGGCCATGTCGGCGACCGGCTCGGCCGGCGATTCGTGCTGTTGCTGTCGGTGACGCTGATGGGCCTGGGCACGACGGCCATCGGGTTGCTGCCGACCTATGCCGCCGCCGGCGCCGCCGCGCCGCTGACGCTGCTCGCGGTACGGCTGTTCCAGGGCTTCTCGGTCGGCGGAGAATACACCGGCTCGGTCGCCTATCTGATTGAGACGGCGCCCGCGGACCGACGCGGCTTCGCCGGCAGCATGGCGAATATCGGCTCGACCGCCGGCGTGCTGCTGGCGGCGGGAGGCGCTGCCGCCACGGTCGGCTTCGCCAGCGACGCGCAACTTGCAGCATGGGCGTGGCGGCTGCCGTTCGTTTTCGGGGGCGTGCTGGCGATGGGCGCGCTACTGCTGCGCCGACGCTTGCGCGAAACCGGCGTGCCGCAAGCGCATCGGCGCGAGGCGCCGCTGAAGCGGGCGTTCCGTCGCGACGGACGCCTGATGGCGGTCGCCGTGCTATTTACCTCGGGCTACGGCGCGGTCAACTACCTGACTATGGTGTTCTTTCCGACCTATGCCGCCGAGTTCGGCGGCGTATCGGAGGCGCACGCCCTCCAGACAACGGTCGTGGCCCAGGCGCTGGCACTCGTCGTGGTGCCGCTGGTCGGCATCGCCAACGACACCGTCATCCGGCGACGCACGCTGCTGGTGCTGGCCTTCGCCGCCGAATTTGTCGCCGCGCTGGCGGCGTTCCTGCTCGCACGCGACGGCGGTTTCGTCGGCTTCGCCGCGGCGCAGATCGCCTTCGGCGCGCTGTTGGCGCTGGTGATGGGCACCGACCCGGCCATGGTGTCGGAGCAGTTTCCCGCCGAATACCGCATGAGCGGCTACTCCGTTGCCTTCAATCTCGGTCTGGGCATCGCCGGCGGCACCGCGCCTGCAATCGCGACCGCGCTGATCGCCATTACCGGATCGACGCTCGCGCCGGCGCTCTACCTGATGCTGGCGGCGGGCGCAGCGGCCATCGGCGCCTTCCTGATGACCGATCGCAGCCGCGATCCGTTGCTCTGAGACGAAACGCCGCGGCCGCGCGAGGCGTCCACCACAGCTTGATCACCGCCGGGACGTTGCCCGGCCCGGCCCGCGACACCCACCTTCCGCAGAGGAGGAAGAAGAAAGAGGATGACGACGATGCCCAACGTGCCGCATTCAACCGACCGCCTGCATCCGCTGATTTACCGCATCATGATTGGCCTCGGCATGGTGCTATTGCTCGGTATTCATGGCTTTGCCGGCGGCAGCCAGACCTATAACAGTCTCGTCTTGGTGGCGGCGAGCCTGTTCGTCGTGGTTGCGATCGGGATTCCGCTGCTGCTATCGCGGATCGGGCGCCGGCGCCCCGATGTTGGCGGCGGCCAGCCCGAGCGATTCCGCGATTGGTTGCGCGAGGAATTTCAGCTTCGGCGCGATCATCTCAAGGGCGGCGACGCCGCTTTCGCGATCCTTCTGCCGATCGTGGCGGTGTCGGTCGGCATGGTGATTTTCGCCATCGAGCTGCATCTGGTGGCGCCGATCGCATCGCACTAGCGCCGCGCGCAGCCACCTAAAATAGACCCCGCCCTCCGGGGGAGCGAGAGGGCGGGGCCGCGCTTCGACATTCCGAGTCAGCGGATGCCGAAGTAGAAACCGACCGATGGCGGTGCGGCATAGACCGGCGCCGGTGCCGCATAGGCGTAGGGATAGGAGGGGTATAGGAGGGGTAGGCATAGGTGTAAGCCGTAGTTGTACCGATAGGCGCCTGGACGCCAATCGTCGCCGCCGCGTCAGGCGTGTTCGTGCCAATCCCGGTCGTGGTAACCGTCGTGGTCCCAATCATAGGCCAGCGCCGGGGTGGTGACCGCACCGGCGGCGACCGCGGCAACCGCTCCCGGCCATCAGTAGGGCGTGCAGGCTACGGGTGAGTTTCGTGGTCTGCATGATGGCTCCTCCAGTTTCCTCTTCGAGCCCAGGCCGTCCTACATGAGCGGCCTTCATGCTGGGTAATAAGCGTACTTATATTCTTCCATCCCTATGACAAAATAATCATTTATGTGAGGACTGTGGCGGACGTTTTTCATGTGGCAATCCGCCCGGGACGAGGCGCCTGCCGGCTTCCGCCGGGCGGGCCGGCTCTGCCATAGTCGCTGCCATGCGCTACGAGGCGAGAACCGCGACTGGCTTCACCGAGACCTATCGCGGCGATGTCGAGGCCTGGGAATGCGACGCCTTTGGTCACATGAACATCGCCTTCTACGGCGAGCGCTTCGCCGATGCGGCTGCCAGTCTGCTGTTCCGCCTGGCGCCGGCGCGCTGTTTCCGGACCGTCAGCCTGCTGGTGCGCTACCGCCACGAGCTGCGTGCCGGCGAGGCGATTGCCGTCCGTAGCGTCGTGCTCGGCACCGTCGAAGGCGCCAAGCGCGAGCGCCAAGTCCGCCTCGGTCACGAGCTGACGATGGGCGAGGGCGCCATCGCCTCGCTAGCCGAGCACGTTCTGGCGCCGCGCGATGCCAAGATGCGCTCGGGCCTGAAGATCGCGCTCGAGGCCGCCGCCACCACCTGGAGTGCAGAGCCTTTCGCGCCGGTGAAGCTGCCGGCAGCACACGGCGCGCAGGCGAGCCTGCGCGATCGGGTCAAGAGCTGGGAGCTTGACGAAACCGGTCGTCTTTCGCTACTCGGACACGTGCGGCGCTTCTCGACTACGATCTCGCAGCTGATGAACGCCGTCGGCATGACCGGCGCCTATATCGGGCGCGAGCGCCGCGGCTTCGCGACCGTCGAAAGCCGGCTAGCGTTGGCGCCGTGGCAACCGGGCGCCGGCGCTGAGGTCGCCGTCACCAGCGGGTTCCTGGCGGTCGGCCGTTCGTCGGTGGCCATGATTCACGATCTCGTCGAGGTCAAAGGCGGAGAGCGCATCGCGCGCTTCTATCAGGCCGGCGTGCATTTCGATCTCGACCGGCGGCGTTCGACGCCGATGCCGGCGGCGATGCGCGACAAGGCGGCGGCGTTGATGGTGAGAACCTGACGCCGGGCGTGCGACCGCTTCCTTTCGCCGCCGGCTTCGATTATTGATGCGCGTCATGGTGATTCGCCTTGCCGCGGTGGTCCTGATTGCCGCGTTTACCTGTTGCGCCTCCGCGCACGCCCAAGAGACCGCTCCGCTCGCGCCATCGCCGACGCAACCGGCGTTCCAGAGCTTCATCCAAGGCGTGCGCGGCGACGCACTGCGCCAAGGCATCCAACCTGCGACGCTCGACCACGCCTTCGCCGGGGTCGCCTATCTGCCACACGTGATCGAGCTCGACCGGCGGCAGCCCGAGACCACGCTCACTTTCGAGGACTACATCGACCGCGTGGTGTCGTCGACGCGGCGCGAACACGGCCGCGAGTTCTTGGCCGAAAACCGCGCGCTGCTCGACGCGGTGAGCCGGAAATACGGCGTTGCGCCGCGCTTCATCGTCGCACTGTGGGGCATCGAGAGCGACTATGGCCGTCTCACCGGGGCTTTCTCCGAAATCGACGCGCTCGCGACGCTCGCCTATGACGGCCGGCGCAGCGCGTTCTTCCGCAAGGAACTGATCAACGCGCTGGTCGTCGTCCAGCGCATGCATATCGACCCGCGCCGGATGACCGGCTCGTGGGCCGGCGCGATGGGGCAGAGCCAATTCATGCCGTCCAGCTTCCTCAATTACGCGGTGAGCTGGCGGGGAGACGCGCCGCCCGACATCTGGACCAACAAAGCCGACGTCTTCGCCTCGATCGCCAATTACCTGGCGCATGTCGGCTGGCGGCCCGACGAGAGCTGGGGCATCGCGGTGAAAACACCGCCCGACCTCGACCCGAATTTGGTCGGCCTCGGGCAAAGCAAGCCACTCGCGGATTGGACCGCGCTCGGCTTGGTGCGGACCAACGGCGGCGCCTTGCAGGATTCGCCTGGCACCGCATCGCTGATCGAGCCCGGCGGCGAATCGGGGCCGGCCCTGCTGGTCTTCGATAATTTCCGCGTCATTCTTCGGTGGAACAACTCGTCGTATTTCGCCACCGCCGTCGGTTATCTTGCGGACGCAGTTGATTGACCATATTCTCCGCGTCCGGTGGGGACATCGCGATCCGATAAGATTTTAGGCATCGCCCGGATGGGCCTCGTCCTGGGCGCGCTGGCGTTCGCCTTGACAGCCTGCGGCAGTCGTGGTGGCGGTGGCAACACCGTCGCCGCGCCTAACGCCAACGGCTTCTACAAGATCGGCCAACCCTATCAGATCGACGGCACATGGTACTACCCGGGCATCGACTGGTCGTACGACAAGACCGGCATCGCTTCGTGGTACGGGTCCGATTTCAACGGCAAGTACACGGCCAACGGCGAGCGCTTCGATATGAACGCGCTGACGGCGGCAAATCCCACCTTGCCGATGCCGAGCATCGTCGAGGTGACCAACCTCGACAACGGCCGGACGATCCAACTGCGCATCAACGACCGCGGCCCCTATGCTCGCAACAGGGTTCTCGACGTGTCGCGCCGCGCCGCGCAGCTGCTCGGTTTCGAGACCGCCGGCACCGCACATGTGCGCGTCCGCCTGTTGCCGCAACCGACGCTGCAAGCGCAGCTGCTGGCGCAGCGCAATGGCGGCCCGGGTGTCGAGGGGCCGACGCGGCTGGCCGCCGCCGAGCCCGTGGCCGCGGTGGACGAGCAAACCCTGACGCCGCCCGCTGGCGAATCGCCGGCTGCGGCGCCCGCGACCGCCGCCGCGCCTGATCCGGTGCCGGAACCGGCACCGCGCACGGCGACGCCGCATCTGGCCCTGGTCACGCCGGCAGAGGCGGCAACGCCCAAGATGCCGCGCGCGGCGGCGGCGCCAAGCGGCGCCAAGATGTACGTCCAGGCCGGCGCCTTCAGCCGCCTCGCGAACGCCGAGACCATGAAAGCCAAACTCGCACAGTTCGGCAGCGTGAACATCGACACGGCACGGGTCCACGGCGCAAACCTCTATCGCGTGCGCATCGGCCCGATCGCGACCACCAACGAGGCCGATCGCCTGCTGGGCGACGTGGTCAACAGCGGCGTACCGCAAGCCCGGCTGGCGTTCGACTGGTAACCGCCGCGGCGGTGCGCCGCGGTTGCGGCCGGTCTGGATTTCGCCGCGTTTCCGGCTATGCTGGGCACGATTCCGCTGGCCAACCTGTCCGTGAGTAGCCCCCAATGAGTCCTTCGCGTTTTTCCGCCGCCGCGCTCGCCGCGCTTTGCCTGATATGGTCGCAGCCGCCGGCGCGCGCGGCGCTGCCGACGATCGACACCACCGCGCGCGATGCCTACGTCATCGACTTCAATACCGGCACGGTGCTGCTCGACAAGAACGGCGGTGCGCGCATCCCGCCGGCGTCTATGAGCAAGCTGATGACCGAGTACATCGTCTTCTCGTACCTGAAGCAGGGACGGGCGACGCTCAACGACATGCTGCCGGTCAGCGAGAAGGCCTGGCGCACGCAGGGTTCGAAGATGTTCGTGCCGCTCGGCGGCAAGGTCCGGCTCGAGGACCTGCTGCAAGGCATGATCGTCCAGTCCGGCAACGACGCCTGCATCGTGCTGGCCGAAGGCCTCGCCGGCAGCACCGACGCGTTCGTCAAGCTGATGAACGACAAGGCAAAGGAACTCGGGATGACCAGCAGCCATTTCGCCAACGTCGACGGCTTGCCCGACCCCGACGAGTACATGACCGCGCACGACCTCGCGACCCTCGCGCGCCACCTGATCACCGATTTTCCCGAGTACTACCACTACGATTCCGAGAAGGAGTTCACCTTCAACGGAATCAAGCAGGGCAACCGCAATCCGCTGCTCTACACCGACAGCAGCGTCGACGGCCTCAAGACCGGCCACACCGACGAAGCCGGCTATTGCCTCGTCGCGTCGGGATTGCGCAACGGCCGCCGCGTCATCGAGGTGCTCGCCGGCATGGACACGATGCAGGCGCGCGCCGATCAGGGCCGCTTGGTGCTCGATTGGGCCTTCCGCGAGTTCGACGACTATCCCATTGCCAAGGCGGGCAGCGTCATCGATCGCGCGCCGGTCTGGATGGGCCAGGCGGCTCAGGTGCCGGTCAGCGTGACGCACGATGTCGTCGTGACGTTGCCGCGCAGCGACCGCGCCGGCCTGAAGCTCGCCGCGGTCTATGACGGGCCGACGCCGGCGCCGGTGACGGCGGGCCAGGCGGTCGGCAAGCTGACGATCTCGGCGCCCGACACCACGCCGATCGCGGTGCCGCTGGTCGCGACGCAGCCGGTGCCGGCGCTCAACATCTTCGGCCGCATGGCGTTCACCGCCGCCTACCTGCTGTTCGGACGGCACAACTGACCGCGGACGTTGCAGCACGCGGCCGCTTCATCACGCTCGAGGGCGGCGATGGGGCGGGCAAATCGACCCAGGCGCGGCGGTTCGTCGAAGCGCTGAAGCGCGCCGGCATCGACGCGCTGGAAACCCGCGAGCCAGGCGGCTCGCCCGGCGCCGAGGCGATCCGCAAGCTGCTGCTCTGCGGCGGCCCGGACGCGTGGGACGCCCAGACCGAGGCGCTGTTGATGGTGGCGGCGCGGCGTGATCACCTGGTCCGCACAATCCGGCCGGCGCTCGCCGCCGGCCGCTGGGTGGTGTCCGACCGTTATGCCGATTCAACCGTGGCGTATCAGGGCTTCGGTCGCGGTCTGACGCTTGACGCCCTGCGCGATCTTCACCGTTTCATTTGCGAGGATCTGCGCCATCCCGACCTGACCCTGATCCTCGATCTGCCGGTCGAAATCGGGCTCAAACGGTCCCGCGACCACAATCGCTTCGAGCGCATGGGAACGGACTTCCACCAGCGTATGCGCGAAGGCTTCCTGACGATTGCGCGCCAGGCGCCCGACCGCTGCGTCGTGATCGACGCCAGCGGCGATATCGAGTCGGTGCACCGCGCCCTGGCCGCCGCAGTGCGTGAGCGGCTGGGCGTTGCGCTATGATGGCGCCATGAGCGAGGACGATTTCGATATCCGGGAGAACGAAACGGCAGACACGGACGCGCCGGTCCTGCTGGCGCCGCGCGAGAACGCCGAGTTGATCGGCCACGCGGCCGCCGAGGCGGCGTTCTTCGGCGCCTACAACGCCCAGCGTCTGCCGCATGCTTGGCTGCTGGCCGGGCCGGCCGGCATCGGCAAGGCCAGCTTCGCCTTCCGCGCTGCGCGGTTCCTGTTGGCGCAGCCCGAAGTGGGCGGCGGGCTCTTTGGCGACGCCGCTCCGGCCACGGCCTTGGCGATCCCACCCGACCACCCGGTGTTCCGGCTGGTCGCTTCCGGCGCCCATCCCGACCTGCTGGTGGTCGAGCGCGCCTGGGACGAGAAGCGCAAGCGCCGACGCAGCGAGATCGTGGTCGACGACGCCCGCGCGATTGCCGCGTTCCTGCACCTCACGCCGTCGCAAGGCGCCTGGCGGGTCGTGATCGTCGACGGCGCCGACGAGATGAATCGCAATGCAGCCAATGCATTACTGAAGATTCTTGAGGAACCACCAAAGCGTGCGGTCCTGTTCCTAACCAGCGAAAGCCCTGGCCGGCTACTGCCGACCATCCGCTCGCGCTGTCGCATGTTATACATGAATACACTTCAGCAATATGCTGTTTTTACATCAATTAATAAATTAATTCCCGATCTGAGCTTGGTTGATTCCGAGGCTCTGGCGCAGCTCGCCGGCGGCTCGATCGGCCGCGCCTTGACGCTGGCCGCCCAGAACGGTTTGGCTGTGCAACACGGTCTTTTCGACCTATTGGACGGCTTGCCGAAATTGCCCGGCGAATCGCTGCATGGCTTTGCCGACGGTTTGGTGCGCGGCGAGGGCGTGGGTTTCGGGCTGTTGGCGGATTTGCTGCCGCGCGCGGTGGCGGCCACCGCGATGCTGGCGCTGGGTCGCGAGCCGGTGGCTTCGCCCGCCGAACGCGCGACTCTGACGCGGCTGGCCGCGCACCGCAGCTCGGCGCATTGGGCCGAGTTGTGGCGCCGCCTGGGTCAGCTCTTTGCCGCTGCCGACGGCATCGAGCTCGACAAGCGGGCGGTCGTGCTCAATGCCTTCTTCGCCTTGGCCGAAGCGGCGCGCTGAGAATCATCAGAGGACCCCACGCATGGCCGGCGCGAAGTTTTACCTCACGACGCCGATCTATTACGTCAACGATTCGCCGCATCTCGGCCACGCCTACACGTCAGTGGCTTGCGATGCGTTGGCGCGGTTCAAGCGGCTCGACGGCGACCGCGTGCTGTTTCTCACCGGCACCGACGAGCATGGCCAGAAAGTGGCGAAATCGGCACGTGACGCCAGCGTCGACGCGCAGACTTTCTGCGACCGCGTGTCCGAGAATTTCCGCGCCATGACCGCGCTGATGAACATCTCGAACGACCAGTTCATCCGCACCACCGAGCCGCGTCACATCGTCGCCAGCCAGGCGATCTGGCAAGCGATCGCCAAGAGCAAGTCACCCAAGGGACGCGACAATCTCTATCTCGGCAAATATTCCGGCTGGTACGCGGTGCGCGACGAGGCGTTCTACGGCGAAGACGAGATCACCGAGGGCCCGGACGGTAAGAAGCACGCGCCGTCGGGCGCCGAGGTCGAGTGGGTCGAGGAGCCGAGCTATTTCTTTCGGCTGTCCGACTGGCAGGACTGGCTGCTCGAGCACTACAAGCGCCATCCCGATTTCATCGGCCCAGCGTCGCGCCGCAACGAGGTAACAAGCTTCATCAAGAGCGGGCTCACCGACCTTTCGGTGTCGCGAACCAGCTTCAGTTGGGGCGTGCCGGTGCCCGGCGACGAGAAGCACGTGATGTATGTCTGGCTCGACGCGCTGACCAACTATCTGACCGCTGTCGGCTATCCCGATACTACCAGTGCCGACTTCAAGACCTTCTGGCCGGCCGACATCCACGTCGTCGGCAAGGACATCGTGCGCTTCCATTGCGTCTACTGGCCGGCGTTCCTCGCGGCGGCCGGGCTCGACCTGCCCAAGCGCGTCTTCGCCCACGGCTGGTGGACGGTCGAAGGCCAGAAGATGTCGAAATCGCTCGGCAACTTCATCGCGCCGCAGCAGCTCGTCGACGAGTACGGCGTCGACGCGGTGCGCTATTTCATGCTGCGCGAACTGCCCTTTGGGGCTGACGGCGACTTCTCGCACCGCGCCGTGGTCGGCCGCATCAACGGCGATCTTGCCAACGATTTCGGCAATCTGGCGCAGCGTGTGCTGAGTTTCGTGAACAAGAACTGCGGCGGTCAGATTCCAAGTGTTGGTCAGCTTAGGCAAGAAGACCGAAATCTGCTGGATGATGCGCGCCGACGCACATACCGTGCCGTGAAGGCGGATTTAACCAACCTCGACGAAAAGGGACAAAAGAAACAGATGTTGGACCTCAGCCCTGCGTTTCATCAGGCCTTGGAGACTATTTGGTCACTGGTTAGCGAAGCAAACTCATACGTGGATGCACAGGCTCCCTGGAAGCTTCGCACAACGGATTCTTTACGCATGAACACTGTTCTCTATGTGCTGTGCGAAGTTCTCCGGTCTCTTGGCATCTTGGCGCAGCCTTTCGTGCCTCAGGCGGCGGCGAAGCTGCTCGATCAGCTCGCGGTGCCGGACGATTTCGTGCACCGTTGCTTCAACGCGCTCGAAGCGCATCCACTTAAGGCGGAAACGCAACTGCCGAAGCCGGTGGGAATTTTCCCGCGCTATGTCGAAGCGGTGGCGTCGTGAAGCGCGCGCTGATCGTCGCTGCGCTCTTTGCCGTTTTCGCGCTGCCCGCGCATGCCGACAGCACGGCCGACATCCGCGCCGCGGACCAGGCAGTGCAGAAGCAGGACTGGGGCAGGGCGATCCGCCTCTATACGCACGCGCTCGCCGATCGCAATCTCGCGCCGCAGAACCACGCCGGCGTCTATAACGCGCGCGGCGGCGCCTATTACCGCAACGACGAATACGCCCGCGCGCTCGCGGATTACAGTACGGCGATCAAGCTCAGCCCGGAATGCGGCCAGTGCTACAACAACCGCGGCATGGCGTTGAACCAGAAGGGTGACTACAACGGCGCGATCGCCGACTTCACCGCCGCACTCAAATACGAGCAGCACGACCCCAATTTGTGGCAGGTCTATCTCAACCGCGGCATCGCCTGGTACCACAAGAACGACAGCGACCACGCGATCGCCGATTACAATCAGGCGATCAAGCTCGATCCCCATTGCGGCCCGTGCTTCCACGACCGCGGCATGGCTTGGCAGGATAAGGGTGACCTGGCCAAGGCCAACGACGACCTCAATACCGCCGATCAGCTCGCCCATTAGCTCGGCTTTGAGCCAACCTCGCTCGCCTGGGAGCGGGAAACGTGCCATGATGCCGTCATGGATCGGCCTTTGCCCCTGTGGGAGCGTCGGCGCAACGAGCGCGACGACGAAGAGCGCTTCACCACCAGCCTCGCGGCCTTCGCCGCGACCCTGCTGATCGGCGTCATCGGGCTTTATGTGATGGAGGGGCTAGCCCAGACCGCGAAGCTCGAGGATTGCCTGCTGCAAGGCCGGCTCAACTGCGAGCGGATCGACACCAGCTCGCTGCGCAATCCGCCGCTTCCTCAGTAGTTTTCCCGGCGATAATCAGGTTTTCCCTGATCGTCCCTTCGGTCAAATGCCGCAATTCTAAATGGTCCGAATTGCGCCGGGAAAGGTCGCGTCGCGGCCACAGCACACGAGTCGGGCGTTGTCCTTGATGCCGGCTAAGGCGCCCGCAGGCAAGCGACAGGGGGGCTACATGGCGACCACCGGCCGAGTTCAAGCCCACGACGAACTCAAACCCGTCGTGAGCCCGCCTCCGCACGAGCGCACGCTCAACGGCGACGGCGCGAGCGCGCGTGAAACCATCGACCTCCAGCAGCTGCTGCACGGGCTTCAGGCGATGCGCATCGGCGACTTCTCGGTGCGCTTGCCGCGCGATCAGGTCGGCCTCGCCGGTAAGATCGCCGATACCTTCAACGAAATCGCCGCCGCCAACCAGCGGATGGCGGAGCAACTCGAGCAGGTCGGCAACACCGTCGGCCGCGAGGGTCGCACCAAACAGCGCGTGAAGCTGGGCCACACCCTCGGCGCCTGGGGCGAGATGGAGACCTCGCTCAACGGGCTGATCGACGATCTGTTGTGGCCGACCATGGCGGTGACGCGCGCGATCGCCGCGGTCGCGCGCGGCGACTTGCTCGAGACGGTGCAGCTCGAGGTCGAGGGCCGGCCGCTCAAGGGCGAGTTCCTCCGGCTCGCCAACATCGTCAACACAATGATCAAGCAGCTCAGCGTGTTCACGTCGGAAGTGACGCGCGTGGCGCGCGAGGTCGGCACCGATGGCAAGCTCGGCGGTCAGGCACAGGTTCGCGAAGTCACTGGCGTGTGGAAGGACCTGACCGAGAGCGTCAATTCGATGGCCTCGAACCTGACGGCGCAGGTGCGCAACATTTCCGAGGTCACGATCGCCGTCGCCAGCGGCGACTTGTCGAAGAAGATCACCGTCGACGTTCGCGGCGAGATTTTGCAGCTCAAGGAAGCCATCAATACGATGGTCGACCAGTTGCGCTCCTTCGCCGCCGAGGTGACGCGCGTGGCGCGCGAGGTCGGCACCGACGGCAAGCTCGGCGGCCAGGCCAACGTGCCGGGCGTCGCCGGCACCTGGAAGGACCTGACCGACTCGGTCAACGCGATGTGCGGCAACCTGACCGACCAGGTGCGCAACATCGCCGAGGTGACCACCGCCGTGGCGCGCGGCGACCTGTCCCGAACCATCACGGTGGACGTGAAAGGCGAAATCCTCGAGCTCAAAAACACCATCAACACGATGGTGGATCAGCTCAACGGCTTCGCCGGCGAGGTGACGCGCGTGGCGCGCGAGGTCGGCACCGATGGCAAGCTCGGTGGCCAGGCGGTGGTGCCCGGCGTCGCCGGCACCTGGAAGGACCTCACCGACAACGTCAACTTCATGGCCTCGAACCTGACTGGCCAGGTGCGCAACATCGCCGAGGTGGCGACCGCCATCGCCGGCGGCGACTTGTCGAAGAAGATCACCGTCGACGTGCGCGGTGAGATTCTCGAGCTCAAGGACACCATCAACACGATGGTCGACCAGCTCAACGGCTTCGCCGGCGAGGTGACGCGCGTGGCGCGCGAGGTCGGCACCGAAGGGCGCTTGGGCGGCCAGGCCAACGTGCCGGGCGTCGCCGGCACCTGGAAGGACCTGACCGACAACGTCAACTTCATGGCCTCGAACCTGACTGGCCAGGTGCGCAACATCGCCGAGGTCGCGACCGCCATCGCCGGCGGCGACTTGTCGAAGAAGATCACCGTCGACGTGCGCGGCGAGATTCTCGAGCTCAAGGACACCATCAACACGATGGTGGATCAGCTCAACCGCTTCGCCGGCGAGGTGACGCGCGTGGCGCGCGAGGTCGGCACCGAAGGCAAGCTCGGCGGCCAGGCGCAGGTGAAAGGCGTCGCCGGCACCTGGAAAGACCTGACCGACAACGTCAACCTGCTGGCGGCCAACCTGACGACCCAGGTGCGCAACATCGCCGAGGTGACCACCGCCGTAGCGCGCGGCGACCTGTCGCGCAAGATCACGGTGGACGTCAGCGGCGAGATTCTGCAGCTCAAGGAGACCATCAACACGATGGTCGACCAGCTCAACGCCTTCGCCGGCGAGGTGACGCGCGTGGCGCGCGAGGTCGGCACCGAAGGGCGCCTGGGCGGCCAGGCGGTGGTGCCCGGCGTCGCCGGCACCTGGAAGGACCTCACCGACAACGTCAACTTCATGGCCTCGAACCTGACTGGCCAGGTGCGCAACATCGCCGAGGTGGCGACCGCCATCGCCGGCGGCGACTTGTCGAAGAAGATCACCGTCGACGTGCGCGGCGAGATTTTGCAGCTCAAGGAAACGCTGAACACGATGGTGGATCAGCTCAACCGCTTCGCCGGCGAGGTGACGCGCGTGGCGCGCGAGGTCGGCACCGAAGGGCGCTTGGGCGGCCAGGCCAACGTGCCGGGCGTCGCCGGCACCTGGAAAGACCTGACCGACAACGTCAACCTGCTGGCGGCCAACCTGACGACCCAGGTACGCAACATCGCCGAGGTGACCACCGCCGTGGCGCGCGGCGACCTGTCCCGAACCATCACGGTGGACGTGAAAGGCGAAATCCTCGAGCTCAAAAACACCATCAACACGATGGTGGATCAGCTCAACGGCTTCGCCGGCGAGGTGACGCGCGTGGCGCGCGAGGTCGGCACCGATGGCAAGCTCGGTGGCCAGGCGGTGGTGCCCGGCGTCGCCGGCACCTGGAAGGACCTCACCGACAACGTCAACTTCATGGCCTCGAACCTGACTGGCCAGGTGCGCAACATCGCCGAGGTGGCGACCGCCATCGCCGGCGGCGACTTGTCGAAGAAGATCACCGTCGACGTGCGCGGTGAGATTCTCGAGCTCAAGGACACCATCAACACGATGGTCGACCAGCTCAACGGCTTCGCCGGCGAGGTGACGCGCGTGGCGCGCGAGGTCGGCACCGAAGGGCGCTTGGGCGGCCAGGCCAACGTGCCGGGCGTCGCCGGCACCTGGAAGGACCTGACCGACAACGTCAACTTCATGGCCTCGAACCTGACTGGCCAGGTGCGCAACATCGCCGAGGTCGCGACCGCCATCGCCGGCGGCGACTTGTCGAAGAAGATCACCGTCAACGTCAGCGGCGAGATTCTGCAGCTCAAGGACACCATCAACACGATGGTGGATCAGCTCAACCGCTTCGCCGGCGAGGTGACGCGCGTGGCGCGCGAGGTCGGCACCGAAGGGCGCCTGGGCGGCCAGGCGGTGGTGCCCGGCGTCGCCGGCACCTGGAAAGACCTCACCGATACGGTGAACGTCATGGCTGCCAACCTCACGGAGCAGGTGCGTGGCATCGTCAAGGTGGTGACCGCCGTCGCCAACGGCGATCTGGAGCAGAACCTGACCGTCAAATCGAAGGGCGAGGTGGCGGCGCTCGCCGACACCATCAACGGCATGACGCGAACGCTTGCTACGTTCGCCGATCAGGTGACCACGGTGGCGCGCGAGGTCGGCACCGGAGGGCGCTTGGGCGGCCAGGCCAACGTGCCGGGCGTCGCCGGCACCTGGAAGGACTTGACCGGCAACGTCAACCTGTTGGCGGCGAACCTGACAACCCAGGTCCGCGCCATCGCCGAGGTCGCGACCGCGGTGACCAAGGGCGACCTGACGCGCTCGATTCAGGTCGACGCGCGCGGCGAGGTGGCCGAGCTCAAGGACAACATCAACACCATGATCGGCAATTTGCGCCTCACCACCGAGCGCAACACCGAGCAGGACTGGCTCAAAACCAATCTGGCGCGCTTCACCAACATGCTGCAGGGCCAGCGCGACCTAGCCGCGGTCGGCCGCATGCTGCTGTCGGAGCTGGCGCCGCTGGTCGACGCGCAAAACGGCGTCATCTATCTGGTCGACGGCGGCGACGGCCGCGAAGCCGGCCTCATACTACTGTCCGCCTTCGCCGACGGCGGACCGAGCGGGCATCCCGAGCGGCTGCATATCGGCGAGGGCCTCATCGGCCAATGCGCGGCCGACGCCCGGCGCAAACTGATCGCCGATCTGCCGAAAAACGTGGTGCCGATCGGCGTCGGCGCGCTGAAGCTGCTGCCCAAGAACATCATCGTCCTGCCAGTGCTGTTCGAGGGCCAGGTCAAGGCCGTGATCGAGCTTTCGTCCGTCGGCTCGTTCACCGACTTGCAGGTCTCGTTCCTCGAGCAGCTCACTGCCAATATCGGCATCGTCCTCAACAGTATCGAGGCGAGCATGCGGACGGAGGGACTTCTGAAGCAATCGCAGCAGCTCGCCAATGAATTGCAGACGCGCCAGCGCGAGCTCCAGCAGACCAACGAGCAGCTCGAGCTCAAGGCGCAACAGCTGGCCGAGCAGAACGTTGAGGTCGAGCGCAAAAACCAGGAAATCGAGCAGGCGCGGCGCGCCATCGAAGAGAAGGCGGCCGAAGTGGCGTTGACCTCGAAGTACAAGTCCGAATTCCTCGCTAACATGTCGCACGAGCTCAGGACGCCGTTGAACAGCATCCTGATCCTCGGCCAGCAGCTGGCCGAGAACGCCGGCGCCAATTTGACACCGAAGCAGGTCGAGTTCTCGCGCACCATCCACGCTGCCGGCACCGATCTCTTGAACCTGATCAGCGACATCCTCGATCTGTCGAAGATCGAATCCGGCACGGTGTCGGTCGAGGCCGAGGAGGTCTTCTTCACCAACCTCCAGGACATGCTGACGCGGTCGTTCCGCCACGAGGCCGAAAGCCGGCGGTTGTCGTTCGACATCCAGATCGACCCGCATCTCGATCGCAGCATCGTCACCGACGCGAAGCGCTTGCAGCAGGTGCTCAAGAATCTGCTGTCCAACGCGTTCAAATTCACCGAGCACGGCGGCGTGCGCCTCAGCGCGTCGCTGACCGCGGGCGGCTGGAACGCCGACCATCCGGTGCTTACCCACGCCCCCGCCGTCATCGCCTTCGAGGTGTCCGACAGCGGCATTGGCATCCCGCCCGAGAAGCAGAAGATCATCTTCGAGGCGTTCCAGCAGGCCGACGCCAGCACGAGCCGCAAGTACGGCGGCACCGGCCTCGGTCTCGCCATCTGCCGCGAGCTCGCCAATCTGCTCGGCGGCGAGATCCAGCTCCGCAGCACGCCCGGCCGCGGCAGCACGTTCACGCTCTATCTGCCGACGAAGTATGTCGGCCCGACCGTCGTGCCGCGCACCACGTCGCTCGACGCCACGGCCGCGGCACGGGCGGTGGCGGCGGCGCGCATGGTCGAGCATGCGGTCGAGGCGATTCCCGACGACCGCGAGGCGATCCAGCCCGGCGACGCGGTACTGCTGATCATCGAAGACGATCCGCATTATGCCCGCATCATGCTGGACCTGGCGCACGATCAGGGCCTCAATGTCTTGGTCGCCCAACGCGGTGTCGACGCCCTCGCGCTTGCCACCGAATACCGGCCGAGCGCGATCTCGCTCGACGTATTCCTGCCCGACATGCTGGGCTGGAGCGTGCTGAGCCAGCTCAAGCAGAACCCCGAGACGCGTCACATTCCGGTCCAGATCGTCACGCTCGACGAGGACCGCCAGAACGGGCTGGCGCGCGGCGCGTTCGCCTATCTCAACAAGCCGACGACGCCCGAGGGTCTGGAGCGGGCGCTGGCGCGGATCAAGGACTACACCCGTGCGCGGCGCAAGACGCTGCTCGTCATCGAGGACGACGCCGGCGAGCGCATGACCATCGCCGAACTGCTGGGCCACGACGACATCGACATCGTTCCGGTCGGAACCGGGGAGGGCGCGCTGGCCATCCTCGGCGAGCGGCCCATCGACTGTGTCGTGCTCGACCTGCGCCTGCCGGACATGTCGGGCTTCGAGCTGCTGGAGAAATTCCGCGACGACCCGCGACTCGCCGATCTGCCGGTCGTCGTCTTCACCGGTCGCGAGTTGTCGCCCGAGGAAGACGCCCGGCTCCACACCATGGCGCGCAGCGTCGTGGTCAAAGGCGTCGAATCGCCCGAACGCCTGCTCGACGAGACGGCGCTGTTCCTGCACCGGGTGGTCGCCGACCTGCCCGAGGAAAAGCAGCGCATGCTCGAGCGTCTGCACAATTCGGACGACGACCTCGTCGGCAAGACCGTGTTGCTGGTCGACGACGACGCCCGCAACATCTTCGCGCTGAGCAGCGCGTTGGAACGGCGCGGCATGCACGTTCTCGCCGCCACGACCGGCCGTGAGGCGATCGCGATGTTCGAGTCCACGTCGAACGTCGCAATCGTGCTGATGGACATCATGATGCCCGAGATGGACGGCTATCAGACGATCGAGGTCATCCGCACCAAGCCGCAGTCGCATCGCCTGCCGATCATCGCGTTGACCGCCAAGGCGATGAAGGGCGACCGCGAGAAATGCCTCGAGGCCGGCGCCTCGGATTATCTTGCCAAGCCGGTCAATACCGAGCAGTTGTTGTCGGCGTTGCGGATGTGGCTGCATCGCTGATACGGCGGAAGCGCCATGGCACACGAACCGGTCAACATCCTGCTAGTCGACGATCAGCCCGCGAAGCTGCTCAGCTATGAGACTATTCTCCAGGATATGAACGAGAACCTGCTCAAGGCCACCTCGGCGACCGAGGCGTTGCAATATCTGCTCAAGCAGGACGTCGCTGTCATTCTCGTCGACGTCTGCATGCCCGAGCTGGACGGGTTCGAGCTCGCGGCCATGATCCGCGGCCATCCGCGCTTCCAGGCGACCGCGATCATCTTCATCTCGGCGATCGCAATGACCGATCTCGACCGCGTCAAGGGTTACGAGCGCGGCGCGGTCGATTACGTCCCGGTTCCCGTGGTGCCGGAGCTGCTGCGCGCCAAGGTCAGAGTCTTCGTCGAGCTTTATCGCAAGACGAGGCAGCTCGAAATGCTCAACACGGAACTCGAAAAGCGGGTCGCGGCCCGCACCGCCGAGCTCGAGCAGACGAACGCCGCGCTCGAACAGCGGGTCGAAGAGCGCACGCGCGAGCGCGAAATGGCGATTGCGCAGGTGCACCAGATGCAGAAGCTCGAAAGTCTCGGGCAACTGACCGGCGGATTGGCGCACGATTTCAACAACCTGCTGATGGCGATCCTGGGCAATCTCGACATCCTGCGCAAATCGGCGTCGGCAAATCCGGAGATGGGGCGCTTCGTCGACAGCGCCATCCAGGCGGCAGAGCGTGGCGCCAACCTGACGCGGCGCATGCTGATCTTCGCCCGGCGGCAGGAGTTACGTCCCGAGACGGTCGACGTTCCGCGCCTGGTCGAGGGCATGGCCGACATGCTGCAGCACTCGATCGGACCGACGATCGAGATCGCGATGGACTTCGCTGACGGGTTGCCGGCGATCTGCGTCGATCCGAACCAACTCGAGCTGGCGCTGCTCAACCTGTCGCTCAACGGGCGCGACGCCATGCCTCAAGGTGGGCAAATCACCGTGACCGCCCGGCGCGAGGCGATCAAGACCGCCGCCGTGCAAGGCCTGCCGGGCGGCGATTACGTGCGGATCGCGGTCACCGACACCGGCATGGGCATGGACGAGGCGACCCTGGCACGCGCCGCCGAGCCGTTTTTCACCACCAAGGAAGTCGGCAAGGGCACCGGTCTCGGCCTGTCGATGGTCTATGGCTTGGCGACGCAATCGGGCGGCGCCGCACACATCACCAGTCGTCCGGGCCGCGGCACGACCGTCGAGCTGTGGCTGCCCGTGGCCGGAGCGCCGATTGACGCCGCGTCGGCGAGCGCGAATTCGACCGACAAGCCGCGAGCGATTCCGGCACAAGCCTGCAACATCCTCGTGGTCGATGACGATTCGCTGGTGGCAGAAAGCACGGTCTCGATGCTCGAGCATCTCGGCCACCGCGCGACCGTCACCTCGTCGGGCACGATTGCGCTTGAAATGCTCCGGGCCGAGCCGCAAATCGACCTCGTCATTACCGACCAGGTCATGCCCGGCATGACTGGCCTCGAGTTGGCGCGCCGCATGCGCCAGATCCGCCCCGAACTGCCGATCATCCTGGCGACCGGCTATTCCGACTTGCTGCACCGGCGCGCCGAACCGGGCGTGACGACCCTCGACAAGCCCTATCACCTCGAGAAGCTCGCGGCGATAATCGTGCGCGCGATGGCGCGCGAGAGCGCCGCACCGCACGACGGAAGCCTTCGCCGCGCTTGACGGGCCGCGAGCGGCGGGCTTTCTATCCGCGATGTTCGTCGACAGCCATTGCCATCTCGATTTCGCGCGCCCCGAGGAGCGCGACGGCATCGTCGCGCGCGCGCGTCGCGCCGGCGTGGTCACGCTGCTCACCATCTCGACCAAGCTGAGCGAATTTCCCGTCGTGCGCGCGATCGCCGAAGGCGATCCCGACATCTGGTGCTCGGTCGGCGTGCATCCGCACGAGGCGGCGACGGAGGAGGGGGGCAACGCCGAGAACCTGGCGGCACAGGCCCGCCACCCCAAGGTAGTTGGCATCGGCGAAAGCGGGCTGGATTTCCATTACAACCACAGCCCGCGCGACGCGCAGATCGCGGCCTTCCGCCAGCACGCCCGCGCCGCCCACGCCGCCGGCGTACCGCTAATCGTGCATTCGCGCGGTTCCGATCCCGAAACCGTCACGGTGCTCGAGGAAGAGGGCGTATCGGCGGGCGTGATCCACTGCTTCTCGACCGGCCGGCTGCTTGCCGAGCGGGCCATCGCACTCGGGCTTTACGTTTCGCTTTCCGGCATCGTCACCTTCAAGAACGCCGACGAGCTGCGCGGCATCGTCCGCGACCTGCCGCTCGACCGGCTGCTGGTCGAGACCGATGCGCCCTATCTCGCGCCGGTGCCGCTGCGCGGCAAGCCCAACGAGCCGGCCTTCATCGTTCATACCGCCCAGTGCGTCGCGGCGCTCAAAGGCGTCGCGCCGGACGAATTCGCGCGGCGCACGAGCGAGAATTTCTTCCGCCTGTTCACCAAGGCCAAGCCGCCCGCCGCGCCGCGGCCGGCTACCTGAGGATCGCCGGCCGTGGAGGTCACCATGCTGGGTTGCGGCCCATCCTGGGGCGTGCCGCGGATCGGCGGCGACTGGGGCGCGTGCGACCCGGTCAATCCGCGCAACCGCCGCCGGCGCGCCTCGATCCTGGTCGAGGATGGCGGCGCGACGATCCTGGTCGACACGTCGCCCGATCTGCGCGCGCAGCTGCTCGATGCCGGCGTTGGACGCGTCGACGCGGTGCTGTTCACCCACGCCCATGCCGACCATTTGCATGGCATCGACGATCTGCGCGGCGTCAACCGCCTGATGAAGGCCGCCATCCCGGCCTATGCCACGCCGTCGACCCTGGCCGAGATCGAGCGCCGCTTCGGCTACGTCTTCGCGCCGCTCAAACTCGGCCGCGAGGGCAATTACTACAAGCCGGTGCTCAAACGCTGTCCGATCGACGGCCCGTTCACCGCCGCCGGCATGCGCGTAACGCCGTTCGTCCAGGATCACGGCTTTTCCCAGACGCTTGGCTTCCGTTTCGGCCGGTTCGCGTATTCGACCGACGTCATCGTGCTCGACGACGCGGCGTTCCAGGCGCTGGCCGGCATCGACACCTGGGTGGTCGACTGCATCCGCCAGGCGCCGCATGTGACGCACAGCCATCTCGACCGGACGCTTGAATGGATCGACCGGGTGAGGCCCCGGCGCGCCGTCTTGACCCATATGGACGAGACCTTCGACTACGAAACCCTGCGCCGGACGCTGCCGCCGGGCGTCGAGCCGGGCTATGACGGGCTGGTAATCGAGCTTTAGCTGATAGAGCGATCGTGGCATAATTTCTCATAATATACATTATGCGATATTTATGTGGTTTGATGGTTCAAGGCCAGTTCAAAACCAGCGGGCCTGCCAGCGTGTTGCGTCCGCGCCACAATCGCGCCGTCCACTACCCCATCGCGCTCGCTACAATGCCCGTCACGCCGGAGCCACCCGATGACCGCCAGGAAGCCTCAGCCCGTTCGCCAAGCCAAGCGGCGTAGCCGCAGCCGTGCCCAGCCGCCGATCGAGCGGCTACTGGCCATCATGGCGCGGTTGCGCGATCCGGCTTCGGGGTGCCCCTGGGACCGCAAACAGAGCTTCGCCACCATCGCGCCCTACACCATCGAGGAAGCCTACGAGGTCGCCGAGGCAGCCGAGCGCCGCGCTATGCCCGAGCTCAAGGAAGAGCTCGGTGATTTATTGCTCCAGGTGGCGTTCCACACCCGCATGGCCGAGGAAATCGGCGAATTCGATTTCGACGACGTGGCCGCGGCGATCGCCGACAAGATGGTACGGCGGCATCCGCACGTCTTCGGTCCGGCCCGGATCGGTTCGGCAGCCGCCCAGACGGTCGCCTGGGAGGACCAGAAAGCCCACGAACGCCGCGCCAAATCGGCCGCCCACGGCCGGCGCACGAGTGCGCTCGACGGTGTCGGCGTCGCGCTGCCGGCGCTGACCCGCGCCGTCAAGCTCCAGCGCCGCGCCGCGCGCATCGGCTTCGACTGGCCAGTGATCGCGCCGATCTACGACAAGATCGCCGAGGAAATCGCTGAGCTTAAAGCCGAATCCGGCGACCGGACGCGCAGCGAGGACGAGCTTGGCGATCTGCTGTTTGCCGTAGTCAACCTGGCGCGGCGACTCGAGATCGACCCCGAACGGGCCTTGCGCGGCGCTTGCCGCAAGTTTGAGCGTCGCTTTCGCCGAATCGAGGAACGCCTTGCCGCCCGCGGCGTCGACTCGACTCACGCCGGCCTCGATGCCCTTGAGACCGAATGGCAGGCGATCAAGGCCGAAGAGCGCCGGCCATAGGTAATAAGACCTTTAATATCAAACCTATATAGAAAGTCTCTAAGATTTGTGCGGCGGTCGAAATCCGCTGCCGCTTCTAGGCTTCCATCAGCAGATTGATCAGGCTCGACGTGTCCCAACGGCCGCCGCCCCGCTCCTGGATGCGCTGATAGAACTGATCGACCAGCGCGGTCACCGGCAGGGCCGATTTATTGCGCCGAGCCTCGCCCAGGCAAATGCCGAGGTCCTTGCGCATCCAATCCACCGCGAAGCCGAAATCGAACTTGCCGTCGAGCATGGTGAGGGCGCGGTTGTCCATCTGCCAGGATTGCGCAGCGCCCTTGGAGATCGTCTCGACCACCTTCTTGCCATCGAGGCCGGCGCGGGCGGCAAAATTGAGGCCTTCGGCCAGTCCCTGAAGCAGGCCGGCAATGGCGATCTGGTTGACCATCTTGGTCAGTTGGCCGCTACCGACCGACCCCATCAGGGTCACGGCGCGGCCGTAATGCGCCATCACCGGCTGGGTCTTGGCGAACGCCGCGTCGTCGCCGCCAACCATGATGGTGAGCTTGCCGTTCTGTGCACCGGCCTGACCGCCGGAGACCGGCGCGTCGAGAAAGCCGATGCCGCGCTCCTTGGCGAGCCGGTGGAGTTCGCGGGCGACCTCGGCCGACGCGGTGGTGTGGTCGGCGAAGATCGCGCCGTGTTGCATGCCGGCGAACGCGCCTTGCGGCCCGGTAACGACGGCGCGCAGATCGTCGTCGTTACCGACGCAGGCGAAGACGATCTCGGCCTCGGCCGCGGCTTCGGCCGGCGTCGGCCGCAACCCGCCGCCGTATTCCTTGACCCAATCCTCGGCCCGCGACGTCGTCCGATTGAACACCGTTACCGCGTGACCGTTCTTGGCGATATGCCCCGCCATCGGATAGCCCATCACGCCCAGGCCGAGAAACGCCACCTTCATTGCCGCCTCCGTGTTTCGTCGCCCGCGTTCCGGGCTTGGAACCGTCCGAGCTCGGCCGGACTCAACCGCACCTCGAGATGCGCCTCGCGCTCGTCGTCCTTGCGCTTGACGACCGTGCCGTGACGATAGAGCCAGGCGAGCGCGGCGCCGTCCGACAGCTTGATGTCGAGCCGCACCGACGCCCGCCCGTCGAGCCGTCCGTCGAGCAGCGCCAGCAGCCGGTCGCAGCCCTGCCCAGTCCGCGCCGAGAGCGGCACCGCCGCGTCGTTGCGCCGCGTCTGGTTCAAGAGCGCGTTGCGCGCGTCCGCCGGCAAAAGATCGATCTTGTTGAGCGCCTCGACCAGCCCCTCCTCCACGCGCTCGCCGAGGCCCATCTCGCCGAGCACGCGATGCACGTCGTCGCGCTGCGCCTCGCTGTCGGGGTGATGAACGTCGCGCACATGGACGATGAGGTCGGCCTCGCTCACCTCTTCGAGCGTGGCCCGGAACGCCGCCACCAGCGTCGTCGGCAGCTCGGAGACGAAGCCCACGGTGTCGGACAGGATCGCCGGATTGCCCGACGACAGGTCGAGCCGGCGCATGGTCGGATCGAGGGTCTCGAACAGCCGGTCGGCGGACGAGACTTCGGCGCGGGTCAGCCGGTTGAACAGCGTCGATTTGCCGGCGTTGGTGTAGCCGACCAGCGCCACCACCGGGTAAGGCACGCGCCGGCGCGCGCCGCGATGGATCTGGCGTGTGCGCTTGACGCCTTCCAGATCCTTCTTGAGCACGGCGATGCGATCGGTGATCAGCCGACGGTCGATCTCGAGCTGGCTCTCGCCCGGACCACCGAGAAAACCGAAACCGCCGCGCTGGCGTTCGAGGTGAGTCCACGACCGCACCAGCCGCGAGCGCTGATAGGTCAGCGCCGCCAGCTCGACCTGGAGGCGGCCCTCGCGCGTGCAGGCGCGCTCGCCGAAAATCTCGAGGATCAGGCCGGTGCGGTCGATCACCTTGGATTTCCACGTGCGCTCGAGGTTGCGCTGCTGCACCGGCGTGACCGGCGCGTCGATCACCACGACGTCGATCGCTTGGTCGGCGATCGTGCGGCCAAAGGCTTCGATCGCGCCTTTACCCAGCAGCGCCGCCGGGCTCCAGGCGGCGACGCGCGCGATCTCGGCGGCGACGACCTCGAGCGCGATCGCCTGCGCCAAGCCAACCGCCTCCTCGAGCCGCGCCTCGGGCGAACGCGCGCTCCGCGTCCGCGCGCCCATGCCGGCGCCACGGCCGTGCCGCAGCACCGGATGGATCATCAGACAGCGTCCGACCGAATTACGCCGCGCGCGTTCCGACGCCATGTTTCGCGTCAGGCTTCTTCCGCCTCTTTGTCGGGCTCAAACAACTGGATCGGCTGCGCCGGCATCACGGTCGAGATAGCGTGCTTGTAGACGAGCTGCGAATGCGCGTCGCGCCGCAGCAGCACACAGAAATTGTCGAACCAGGTGATGATGCCTTGCAGCTTGACGCCGTTGACCAGGAACACCGTGACCGGCGTCTTGTTCTTGCGCACGTTGTTGAGAAAGACGTCTTGAACGTTTTGCGATTTTTCCGACGACATGGGGCTTTCCCTTCTTTCATTTCTGTCGGAGCCGATTGGCGGCATTCGCCGTGTGGCTCGGGCGCCGGGCGGCCGTTCGTGCTCGCCCCATTGATAACAGACCCCGGCCGGGATGGGAATTCACATGGCGCCGAGATGCCGGGCGAAGCTGCCGCAGTCGGGAAATCGCATGTCGGGCGGGAACTTAGCGAGCTCGGCGGGATTCGAATGGGGCTCACCCAGGAGCACGCCGGTGAGGCCCGCCTGGTGCGCGCTCTGCATGTCGAGCGCGGTGTCGCCGACGTACCAGACGCTGCGGCCGGGCGCGATGCCGCTGCCTTCGAGCGCAACCCCGAAGGCAGCCGGATCGGGCTTGTCGGCGCGCGCGTCGCCGGCTCCAACCAAGCGCCGGAAATAACGGTCCAAGCTGATATGCGCCGCTTCGGTCCGCAGCGAGGCGCCGGTCTTGTTGCTGACAACGGCGAGGTAGTAGCCGGCACCGTATAGCGAAGCGAGCATCGACCCGGCGCCGGGCAGCGCCGCCAGGCGCTCGAGATGGATGGCGGCATAGCTGTCGAGATAGATTTGCCGCGCCTCTTCCCAGCGCGCGCCGAACAGCTCAGGAAAACTGTGCTTCAGACTGCGGGCGACGCGCGCCTTGGTCTCGGCCAGGGTCCACGGTGCGTGCCCCATGCGTTCGAGCGTCCCGACCAGCGCCTCGTGGATGGTCTCCCAGGTATCGACCAGCGTATTGTCCCAGTCGAAGATTATCGCGCGCGGCTTCGCCGTCACCGCACCACGCCCTTGAGCGCGAAATCGGTATAGAGCGCGCGCAGGCGGCGGACGAATTCGCCCGGCCTCCCCTCGCCCACCGTCGCGTCGTCGATGCGAACGATCGGCACGATGAAATTGGTCGTGCTGGAGAGGAACGCTTCGCGTGCCGCCTTGGCTTCGGCGACGCTGAACGGTCTTTCGTACACAGTCAGGCCAGCCTCGCGCGCCACCTTGAGCACGCCGAGCCGCGTGACGCCGTTGAGGATCGTCTGGTCGGCTTGGCGCGTGACGATCTCGTCTTTGGTGGTAACGATCCAGGCGTTGCTCGACGTGCCTTCGGTGACATTGCCGTCGCGATCAACCTGCCACGCCTCGTAGGCGCCGACCTCGCGGGCGTGCTGCTTGCCGAGCGCATTGGGCAACAAAGCGACCGACTTGATGTCGGGCCGCGCCCAGCGGATGTCGGGCACGGTGACAACCCGCACGCCGCGCTCCATGATCTTCGGATCGAGCGGGCGCTGCGCGCTCGCGGTCATGATCAGGCTCGGTCGCGCGCCCGGCGGGAACGCGAACTCGCGCGGCGCCGCGCCGCGGGTGATCTGGATGTAGATGATGCCGTCGACGACGCGATTGCGCCGCACGGTCTCGCGCATCACCGCGATCAGCGCCGGGTCGGACATCGGCGGCGCGATGCGCAATTCGCCAAGCGAGCGATGCAGGCGCGTCAAGTGTGCCGCCTCGTCGACGAAGCTGCCGCCTCTGACCGCGATGACCTCGTAGACGCCGTCGGCGAATTGGAAGCCGCGATCCTCGATGTGGACGAAGGCTTCGCGGTGCGGAAGATAGCGGCCATTGACATAGGCGATGCGCGACATGGCGAGGTTCCGGCGATCTGGTGAGGCGATCAAGCGTCGAGCTTTTGCACGCGCTCGCCGTTGGCGCCGTTGCCGTTGCCGCCGACGCCCAGCGACTTGAGCTTGCGATGTAGCGCCGAGCGCTCCATGCCGACGAACGCCGCGGTGCGCGAGATGTTACCGCCGAAGCGCGTGACCTGGGCCATCAGGTACTCGCGCTCGAACATCTCGCGCGCATCGCGCAGCGGCAGGCCCATGAGCTCGCCGCCTTTGTCCCACTTGACCACCGCCGGCGCGAGCGTGGTGATCTCGGGCGGCAGATTGTCGGCGCGGATCGGCTCGCGCGCGTCGCCCGGTGTCATGATCAGCACCCAGTCGATCGCATTGCGCAGCTGACGCACGTTGCCCGGCCATTCATAGGCCTGGAGCGCCGCCATCGCGTCCTCGCCGAAGACCCGCGGCGGCACGCGGGCAGCCTCGGCCGCACGCACCATCAGGTGCCGCACCAGATCGGGAATGTCCTCGGCGCGCTCGTGCAGCGGCGGGACGATCAGCGGCACCACCGCGAGGCGATAGTAAAGGTCCTCGCGAAAGCGGCCGGTGGCGATGTCGCTCGGCAGGTCGCGGTTGGTCGAGGCGATGACGCGCACGTCGACTTTGACCCGACCGCCGCCGACGCGCTCGAAGGTCTGCTCCTGCAGCGCACGGACGATCTTGCCCTGAGTCTCCAAGGGCATGTCGGCGATCTCGTCGAGGAACAGCGTGCCGCCATGCGCCTCCTCGAAGGTGCCGACCTTGCGCGGGCTGCCGTCGCCGTCGGCGCCCGGCTCGGCGCCGAACAGCTCGCTCTCGAAACGCTCCGGCCGCATCGTCGCGCAGCTCAGCGTCACAAGCGGGCCGCGCGCGCGCTTGGAATGGGCGTGCAGCAGCCGCGCGACCACGTCCTTACCCGTGCCCGGCGCGCCGGTGATCAGCACGCGGCTGTTGGTGGCGGCGACGCGGTCGATCTGCTGCCGGAGATGCGAGATCACGTGCGAGCGGCCGACCAACTCGTCGTCGGCGCCGGCGCGCTGCTTCAGCGCCTCGTTCTCGCGCCGCAGCCGGCTGGCTTCGATCGCGCGATCGATGATGTGCAGCAGCCGATCCGCCTTGAACGGCTTCTCGATGAAGTCGTAAGCCCCGACCTTGATCGCGGCGACCGCGGTCTCGATGGTGCCGTGCCCGGAAATCATCACCACCGGCAGCGTCGGCCATTCGCGCCGGACCGTCTTGAGAATCTCGATGCCGTCAAGCTCGCTGCCCTGGAGCCAGATGTCGAGAACCACCAGCGTCGGGCGGCGCGTGCGGATCACCGTCAGCGCCTCGGTGCTAGTGCCGGCCTCGCGGGTCTCGTAGCCTTCGTCGCTGAGGATGCCGCAGATCAGCGCCCGGATGTCGGCCTCGTCGTCGACGACCAGAATGTCATGCGCCATGTGTGCCCTCCCGCTTGACGCGCTCGGTCTCGCTCGCCTCGGCGACGCGCGCATCGCCACGCACGAACAGCAAGGTCACGCGCGCGCCGCCGCCGCCGCAATCCTCGAGGCGCAGTTCGCCGCCGTGGTCTTCCATGATCTTCTTGACGATCGCCAGGCCCAGGCCGGTGCCGCCGGCCCGTGTGGTGACATAGGGCTCGGTCAGCCGGTCACGCTCCTGATGCGGCAAGCCGACGCCGTTGTCCTCGACCACGACAGTGACGGCGCCGTCGGCGTCGGTCATGCGGATGAGGACATGGCCCGGCGCCGCGCCCGCGGCGCGCGCCTGGATCGCCTCGGCGGCGTTCTTAAGAATGTTGACCAGCGCCTGGCTGACCTGGCGGCCATCGCAATAGAGCCGCACCGGCTGGGGCGGCAGGTCGAGATCGAAGCGGATGTCGGGGCTGGCGGTGCGTTGCAGGAAGGCGGCGCGGCGGACCAGCTCGGTCAGATCCTCGTCGCGCAGCACCGGCGCCGGCATGCGCGCGAACGACGAAAACTCGTCGACCATGCGGCCGATGTCGCCGACATGGCGGATGATGGTGTCGGTGCAGATCACGAAGGTGTCGGGATCGGTGCGGATTTCGGCGGCGTATTTGCGCTTCAGCCGCTCGGCGGACAGCTGGATCGGCGTCAGCGGGTTCTTGATCTCGTGGGCGATGCGGCGCGCGACGTCCGACCACGCCGCCTTGCGCTGGGCCGCGATTAGGCTAGTGACGTCGTCGAAGGTGACGACGTAGCCCTTGATCTCGCCGTCGATGCGCTCGGCGGCGATGCGCACCAGCAGCGCCGCCATGTGGCCGTCGCGCGTCAGCTGGATCTGCGATTGCGCCAGGCGCTCGGGCCGGCGGCCCACCTCGTCGAGCAGGCCGGCCATCTCGGGCACCGAATCCGCAAGGTCCTGGCCGATCATCTGGTCGATGTCGACGCCCAGCAGAACCGAGGCGGAGCGGTTCGGCAGATTGATGCGCGCGTGCTGGTCGAGGCCGATGACGCCGGCCGAGACGCCCGACAGCACCGCCTCGGTGAACCGCCGGCGTTGGTCGAGTTGCCGGTTGGCTTCGATGAGCTCGCTCTGCTGACTTTCGAGCTGATGCGTCATCCGGTTGAAGGCGCGGAACAGCGAGCCGAATTCCTCATCGCCCATGCCGATCGGCACGCGCGCCGTGAGATCGCCGCCGCGCACGCGCTCGGCAGCGGCGATGAGCGAGCTCATCGGCCGCGCCAAGCGCTGGGCGAAGGTCAGCCCGACCCACACCGCGCCGGTCAGCAACAGGATGCCGACGGCGAAGAAGACCATGGTGAAGGCGATCTGATATTCCGAGCGTTCGCCTTCGAGCTTCTCGTACTGCGCGACCGCGCTCTGGGTCCGCGTCATGTGCGCCAGTACGGTCGGGTCGATGTAGCGCCCGACGTAAAGATAGACGTCGCCGAAACGGCTGAGGCGGATGAGCGCGCGCACACGGTCGTCGTTGTCGCTGGTCAGCACCGCGACGTCGCCCGAGCGCGCCTGGCGCAGCGCCCAGACCGGAACCGGCTGCAGCTCGAGCGAGAAGCTCAGCGCGGTGCGCGCCAGGACGTGACCTTCGCCGTCGAAGACCACCGCCTCGTTGAGCGAGCGCAAAGCCGCCTGGGCGTTGACCACTTGGTTGAGGCGATCGGGGTTGACGCTGAGCAGCGCCGCCTCGCGATTGAGGTCGTTCGCCATACTGACGACGTCGGCGCGAATTGCCTGCTGGTGCTCGTGCAGATAGGCTTCGGCAACGACCAGCGATTCCTGCAGCGCGGTGCGGACGCGCTCGCTGAACCAGGCCTGCACGCCGAAGCTGAACAGCAGATAGGAGAAGATGGCGACGATGATGGTCGGGATCACCGCCACCAGGCTGAACAGTACGACCAGGCGGATGTGCAGGCGCGAGCCGGCCAGGCCGCGGCGGCGCTCGGCCCAGACCTGGACCAGCCGCCAGGTCACCACCGCGACCAGAGGCAGCACCAGCACCAGGTTGACGATGAGGATGAGTTGATCGAGATGCGGCTGCGCGTCGAACGGTGGGATGCCGCGCATCGCCGCGAAGGTCGCGATCGCGGACAGCACCGCGGCAATAGCCAGCGCCACCGCCAGCTTGCGCGGCAAACGCATCCGCCGTGCCCACAACATCAATTCGCGAGAAACGCTCATCCGCCCCGTTTGGCCCGCCCACGGCCCGCCAGCCCAGCGTTGCATCCGGGCCACGGCGTTGCCTCCGAGCAACACCCTAACTCAAGCCCTTAATAATGCGCCATTATTTTATGAAAGCCGGCGGCCAAAGCCGCTGATCTGGCTATCGGAGAGGCCCGGGCCTCACTTCACGCCGCGGCCGACATCGATCTCCAGCTCACGGATTTTCTTCCGCAAGGTGTTGCGGTTGAGGCCGAGAAGCTGGGCCGCGCGCAACTGATTGCCGCGCGTTGCGCCGAGCGTGAGTTGGATCAGCGGCCGCTCGATCTCGCGCAGCACCCGGTCGTAGAGCCCGGCGGGCGGCAGGCCGCCTTTGTGGGCGTTGAAATAGTCGCGCAGGTGACGCTCGGCGGCCGTGCCAAGGCCCTCGTTGGCGGCCGCTTCGGGCGCGGCGTTGATCGGCGGCGGCGTCGCCTCGGCCAGCTCGGCCTCGACTGCATCGAGGCCGATGACCTCCTGCGAATAGAGCGCAGCAACGCGGCGAACCAGGTTCTCGAGCTCGCGCACGTTGCCCGGCCAGCGATAGGACTTGAGCCGCTCCATCGCCGGCTGGTCGAGCATCTTGAGCGGCAGGCCCTCGTTATGCGCGAGCTGGAGGAAATGCCGGACCAGCGCCGGAATGTCCTCGGTGCGCTCGCGCAGTGGCGGCAGCCGCAGTGGCACGACGTTGAGGCGATAGAACAGGTCCTCGCGGAACAGTCCCTGGCGAATCGACTGGCGCAGGTCGCGATGGGTCGCGGCAATGATCCGCACGTCGGCGCGGATCGGCGTGCGTCCGCCGACCGTGGTGTATTCGCCCCGCTGCAGTACGCGCAGCAGCCGGGTTTGCGCTTCCAAGGGCATGTCGCCGATCTCGTCGAGAAACAGCGTGCCACCTTGCGCCTGCTCGAAGCGGCCGACGCCGCGCGCCGTGGCACCGGTGAACGAGCCTTTTTCATGGCCGAACAATTCACTCTCGATCAGTTCGCGCGGAATCGCCGCCATGTTGATGGCGACGAACGGGCCGCCGCGCCGCTTGCCGTAGTCGTGCAGCGCGCGCGCCACCAACTCCTTGCCAGTGCCGCTTTCGCCGGTGATCATCACCGTGAGGTCGGTGCCCATGAGTCGCGCCAACACGCGGTAGATTTCCTGCATCGCCGGCGAGCGGCCGATGACCGGCAGCTGCTCGTCTTCCTCGCCGTTCGCCGACAACGCCGACGCGCCAGCGTGCGGCGCGGTGAGCGCGCGCTCGACCAGCGCCACCAACTCGCGCAGGTCGAATGGCTTGGGCAGGTACTCGAAGGCGCCGCGCTCGGTCGCCTTGACCGCGGTCAGCAGCGTGTTCTGCGCGCTCATCACGATGATGCGCAGCTCCGGCCGCAGCTTCTTGATGCGGGGCACCATGTCGAGGCCATTGTCGTCCGGCATCACCACGTCGGTGATGACGAGGTCGCCCTCGCCGTCCGAGACCCAGCGCCACAACGTCGCCGCGTTGCTGGTGGTGCGCACGACGTGGCCGAGCCGACCCAGCGCCTGGCTCAATACGGTACGGATGGCGCGGTCGTCGTCGGCCACCAGGATGGTCGAAGGGTTGCTCATGGCGCCGGCCCGTCCGGCGTCTCGCGCGACACCGGCAGATAGACCCGGAACACGGTGCGGCGCGGCTCGCTGTCGAATTCGATGACGCCGCCGTGGTCGCCGATCACCTTGGCGACCAGCGCCAGGCCGAGGCCGTTGCCGTTGTGCTTGGTCGAGACGAAAGGATCGAAGAGATGCGACCGCAGATCGTCGGGGATGCCGCCGCCATTGTCGGTGATCGAGACGACCAGGGGCAGATGCACGCGGCTGTCGGAGCCGGCGACGGCCAGCCGCACGCCGTGCTTATAGGCCGTCCTGAGCTCGATCTCGCCGCCTTGCGCCGGCACCGCCTCGGCCGCGTTCTTCACCAGGTTCATGAACACCTGGATCAGCAGGTCGCGATTGCCGTGCACGAAAGGCAGCGACGGGTCGTAGATCTCGGTGATCTGGGCGTGGCGGGCAAAGCCGGATTGCGCCGCCTTGCGCACGCGCCCCATCACCTCGTGGATGTTGACCGCCGCGCGCTCGAGCGGCCGGCTGTCGGAGAACACATCCATGCGATCAACCAGTGCGCAAATCCGGTCGGTCTCGTCGCAAATCAGCCGCGTCAGCTCGCGATCCGCCGGACTGACGTTCGGCTCGAGCAGCTGCGCCGCGCCGCGGATGCCCGAAAGCGGGTTCTTGACCTCGTGCGCCAGCATCGACGCCATCGCCGTCACCGAGCGCGCGGCGTTGCGGTGCGTGAGCTGGCGGTCGATCTTGTTGGCGATCGAGCGCTCCTGGAAGGTCAACAACACGCGGTCATGCGCCTCCGACAGCGGCGCCGCCTGGATATCGACGAAGCGCGTCGGCAATCGCGGCGTCTCGAGCGTGACGCCGTATTCCGAAACACTGTGGCCGGTTTCGCGCACGCTGGCGATCAGCGCGAACAGTGGCCCGTCCTGCGGCAGCATGTCGCCGAGCGTGCTGCCGATCAGCGTCGACGCGCCGGTGTCGAAGAGCTGCTCCGCCGCGGCGTTGACGAAGCAAATGCGGTCGTCGGCGTCGATCACCACCAGCGGCTCCGGCAGCGCCGTGAGGATTTGCGTCGGATCGGGCGGCGGGGCGCCAAGCTTGCGGGCAAGGCTGCGCAGCGCCATCTAGGCCGCCACGCGCACGATCAGCGGCGCGAAGAAATCGGCGATCATCGCCTTAGCCTTGGCCGGATCGGCGATCTGGTTGATCGCGGCGCGGAACTCGGCCGAGCCCGGCAGGCCCTTCGAGTACCAGCCGATATGCTTGCGCGCCATGCGCGTGCCGGTGTCGGCGCCGTAATGCGCCAGCATGTCGTCATAGTGCCGCAGCACGACGTCGCGCTGTTCGGCCGGTGGCGGATCGGGCAAGCGCTCGCCGGTCTTGAGGAAGTGGATCATCTGGCGCACGAACCACGGCCGGCCGTAGGCGCCACGTCCGACCATCACGCCGTCGGCGCCGGACCGCGCCAGCGCGTCGTGCGCGTCGTCGAGGGTGGCGATGTCGCCGTTGGCGATCACCGGAATCCGCACTACTTCCTTCACCGTGCGGATGAAATTCCAGTCGGCCGTGCCGTCGTAGAACTGACAGCGGGTGCGGCCATGCACCGTGATCATGCGGATGCCGCACTGCTCGGCGATGCGCGCGAGAGCGGGCGCGTTGCGATTGCGGTCGTCCCAGCCGGTCCGCATCTTGAGCGTCACCGGCAGATCGACCGCCTTGACCGTCGCCTCGAGGATGCGGGCAGCGTGCAGTTCGTCGCGCATCAGCGCCGAGCCGGCGTGGCCGTTGACCACTTTCTTCACCGGACAGCCGAAATTGATGTCGATGATCCGGGCGCCGCGGTCGGCGTTGAGCTTCGCCGCCTCGGCCATGACCTGCGGCTCGCAGCCGGCAAGCTGGACCGCCATCGGCTGCTCTTCCGCCTCGCTGCGCGCCATCACCAGCGAGCGCCGCGTCTCGCGGATCATGGCTTCGCTGGCGATCATCTCCGAAACCACGAGGCCGGCGCCGAAGCGCTTGACCAGTCGCCGGAACGGCAGGTCGCTCACCCCCGACATCGGGGCGAGGAAGACCGGCTCGGCAACGCGAACCGGGCCGATCTCAATGGGTTCCAGGATTCTGCTCATTTTCTATGCAAACACATCGTATGCGCAAGAATTGGGCATATGATAACCGGGCTTTTGTGCATTGCAACAGGATTCGTGTTGTTGCTGCTTTCATCTACAGTCGGCAGCCGCTTAACCACCATGTCCGACAGATTTCGGTTTTTGTTCCAGACCCAGACTATTGCTTAACCAAGCTAGGGTTTACGGCCGGCGCGTCTTAGCCCTAAGACCGGACAACAGTGGCGGCGGCAATACGCGCCAGGCGCGGGATTGGCCGCCCCAACCTTGGCAAGACCAGAAGCGTGGTCTAGGGTCGCGCCGCCATGCCGTCCTGCATCGCGCTGGTGGTCGCGGCCGGTCGCGGCACGCGGCTCGGCGCCGAACTTCCTAAGCAATATCTGCCCGTCGCGGGACAGCCGCTGTTGCGCCATTCGCTGGCGACGCTGGCGGCGCATCCCGGCATCGGGCGCGTGCGCGTGGTCTATAACCCCGACGACGCCAAGCATTACGCCCGCGCCAGCGCCGGGCTCGAGCTCTTGCCGCCGGTCGCCGGCGGCGCGGCGCGACAGGATTCGGTGCGGCTCGGACTCGAAAGCCTGGCGCTGCTCGCCCCCGAGCATGTGCTGATCCACGACGGCGCGCGCCCGTTCCTCGACTCTGGCACCATCGACCGCGTGCTGGCGGCACTGGCCGAGGCGCCCGCCGCGGTGCCGGCGCTCAAGCTCGCCGACACGGTGAAGCGCGCCGCCGACGGCCGCGTGCTCGAGACCGTCGACCGCGCGCAGCTCTGGCGCGTGCAAACGCCGCAGGGCTTCCGCTATGGCGAGATTCTCGCCGCGCATCGCGCCGCCCGAGGCATGGACCTGCCCGACGACGCGGCGGTGGCCGAGGGTGCCGGCCTCGCCGTGCGGCTGGTCGCCGGCAGCGAAGACAACGTCAAGGTGACGACACCCGACGATCTGGCGCGTGCCGAGCGTTGGGCCGCGGCGCGGTGTGGCGATGTGCGCACCGGCCAGGGCTTCGACGTCCATGCCTTTGGACCCGGCGACCATGTCTGGCTTTGCGGCATCAAGGTACCGCACGGCCACGGCCTGGTTGGTCACAGCGACGCCGATTGCGGCCTGCACGCGCTGACCGACGCCATTCTCGGCGCGCTCGGTGCCGGCGATATCGGCGTGCATTTTCCGCCGAGCAATCCGCAATGGCGCGGCGCGCCGTCGCACCGCTTCCTGCGCCACGCCGCCGATCTCGTCGCGCGAGCCGACGGCGGCATCGCGCATGTCGACGTGACGCTGATCTGCGAAAGCCCGAAGATCAGTCCGCACCGCGCGGCGATGGTGGCACGCATCGCCGAGATCCTCGGCCTCGATCCGCAGCGCGTCAGCGTCAAGGCGACGACCACCGAGCGGCTCGGCTTCACCGGCCGCGGCGAAGGCATCGCCGCGCAGGCGGTGGCGACCCTGCGCCTGCCGCTCTGACGCGATGCCGCGGTCGCTTTTGCCGTTCTCGCATCCGGCAGTCTGGCTCTCGACCTGGTTCGGCTGCGGCTTGTCGCCGGTCGTACCCGGCACGGTCGGCGCGTTCGCCGCGCTGCCGCTGGCGGCGCTGATCGTCTGGCAGAGCGGGCCGTGGCTGCTGGGCGCGGTTGCAACCCTCATCCTCGTCGTCGGCATCTGGACGAGCAGCATCTACACCCGCGCCGCCGGCATTACCGACCCCGGCGCGGTGGTGATCGACGAGGTCGCCGGCCAGTGCCTGACGCTGGTCGTCGTGCCGCTGGCGCCCCTGCCCTATCTCGCCGGCTTTCTGCTGTTCCGATTCTTCGACATCGCCAAGCCGTTTCCGCTGCGCTGGATCGAGCGCCGGCTGCCAGGCGGCTGGGGCATCATGTTCGACGACATCGGCGCCGCGATCTACGCCATGCTCGTGTACCGCATCGGGAGTCATCTGCTTGCCGGCTGACAGCCTCCACGCCCTGGCCGAAACCGTGCTGACGCGCTGCCGTGCGCGGCGCTGGCTGATCGGTCTTGCCGAATCCTGCACCGGCGGCCTGGTGACCGCGGCGCTGACCGACATCCCGGGCTCGTCCGACGTCGTCGATCGCGGCTTCGTCACCTATTCCGACCGCGCCAAGGCCGAGCTGCTCGGCGTGCCGGTGCCTGTCCTGGTCACACACGGCGCGGTCAGCGCCGAAACCGCTGCGGCGATGGCGCACGGCGTGCTGGCGAAGTCCAAGGTCGATCTGGCGGTGGCGGTGACCGGCATCGCCGGCCCCGGCGGCGGCAGCGCCGAGAAGCCGATCGGCCTCGTATGGTTCGCGGTGGCGAGCCGCGGTGGCGAGCCGCGCGTCGAGCGCCAAGTCTTCGCCGGCGATCGCCGCGCCGTGCGCGCGGCGGCGACCCGGCGGGCGCTCGAGCTACTTGCCGAGGTGGCAGTCTAGCGACTCAGATCGCCGGCGCGGGCGCCGCGACGACGATGTCGACCAACCGGTCGGTGCGCCGCGTCTTCTGCATCTCGTCGAGCGCGGCGCGGAAGATGCGGGCGATGCGCTCGTCGTCGACCGCAACGGTCTGCGCCTTGCCGTTGGTCGCCGTGCGGATGGTCGCCGGCCCCAGACGGTTGACCGCCAGCATGGTCAGCAGCACCGGGTCGATGTCCTCCCGCGTTGCGGCGGAATCGAGTTGCACGATGTCGAGCATGAACCCTCGAATCTGGTTCGCAACCCCACCTCTCTACGCGCCGAACGCTGCGAGATTGTTGCGACGGTGTGACGGTTCGGTGAAACCGCCACCATTTCTTGTGCCTCGTCGAGTTGATCGAGCCAGTTCTGGCGTCGAGCTCAGGCGCCGAGCGCCGCCGATTGCTGACCGCGTGCGGCGCGCGGCCGGCGGCCGATCCACAGCACCGCGACGGCGGCCGCCAGACAGAGCACGCCCGACATCAGCACCGGCGGCCCGTAGCTACCCAAGGCGGCGCGCATCGCGCCGGCAACCAGGGCGATGCTGGCGGCGCCGAGCTGATGGCCGACAAACACCCAGCCAAAGATCACCGGCGCCGTCGCCTTGCCGAAGGCGTCGGTAGCGAGGCGCACCGTCGGCGGCACCGTCGCCAGCCAGTCAAGCCCATAGAACATCGCGAAGATCGACAACGTGGCGGCGTTGAAGCCGGAGAACGGCAGATAGATGAGCGACAGGCCGCGCAGCCCGTAATACCAGAACAGCAGCACGCGGCTGTCGTAGCGGTCGGTGAACCAGCCGGACAGCGTGGTTCCCGCGAGATCGAACATGCCCATCAGCGCCAGCAGGCCGGCGGCGCGTACCTCGGGAATGCCCTGATCGAGGCAATACGAGATCAAATGCGTGCCGATCAGGCCGTTGGTGCTGGCGCCGCAGACGAAGAAGCTGGCGAAGAGCAGCCAGAAATCACGCGATCGTGAGCCGACGCCGAGGGCGTCGAAGGCGACGCCGATCGGATTGGCGGCGGGCGGTTGCGCCGGCGGCTGATCCGGCTGCGCGCCGAAGGTCGCGAGGCCAACATCCTGCGGCTGCTCGGGCAGCAGCAGCCAGACCAGCGGTACGATCGCGGCGGCGGCCACAGCGACGATCCAGGCGACCGCGCGCCAACCGCCGTGGTCGACGACCCAGCCCAGCATCGGCAGGAAGACGAGCTGCCCCGTCGCGCTTGAGGCGGAGAAGATACCCACGACGAGGCCGCGATGCGTCGTGAACCAGCGGTTGGCCACGGTCGCGCCCATCACCAGCGCAATCATGCCGGAGCCCAGCCCGACCAGCACGCCCCAAGTGAGAATGAGCTGCCACGACGCGGTCATGGCGGTACTCGCCGCGACGCTGACGGCAAGCAACCCGAGGCCGGTCATGGCGGTGCGCCGCACGCCGATGCTCTGCATCAGCGCGGCGGCGAACGGCCCCATCAGGCCGTAGAGCAGCAGATTGATGGCGATCGCCAGCGAGATCGTCGCCCGACTCCAACCGAAGGCGTCTTGCAGCGGCACGATGAGGACGCCGGGTGTCGCGCGCACGCCGGCCGCGGCCAGCAACGCGACGAACACCACGCCGACGACGATCCAGGCATAATGGAAGCGCCCGGCGACCACGCGCGCGAACGGCATCGACCCTCTCTCGCTCTCCCTGCACCGCGCCGGGCACCCTCGCCCGTCGATGAGACAGACTTGTCTCTTTCCTTGACAGAAGTACAGACCGGTCTGTATCAGGTCAAGTTGCGATGCGCGCACCCCAGGCAGACAAAATCTTTGGCGCGGCGCACAAGGCCGGCGTCGCGGCGTCACCGCGCGACCGCCTGCTGAACGTGGCGAACGAGCTGTTCTATCGGCGCGGCATCCATGTCGTCGGCATCGACGAGGTGATTGCCGCCGCCGGCGTCGCCAAGATGAGCCTCTATCGCAGCTTTCCCTCGAAGGACGAGCTGGTCGCCGCATATCTCGCCCGCCGCTCGGGCCTCTATTGGGATTGGTGGGACCGCGTCGTGGCGCGCCATCTGGGCGATCCGCGGCGGCAGCTTCTGGCGCTGACCGCGTCGTTGCGCAAGCGCGCGCTGCGCGCCGGCTGGCGCGGCTGTCCGTTCACCAACGCCGCCTGCGAATTCCCCGAACCCGACCATCCCGCGCGACGCATCGCCGAATCCAACAAGCGAACGATGCGGCGGCGCTTCCGCGCGCTGGCCAAGGCCGCCGGTGCGCGCACGCCGGCGCGGCTCGCCGACGAGCTCACGCTGCTCTTCGAGGGCGCCTATTCCAGCGTGCTGACCTTCGGCCATCGCGGGCCGGCGCGCGCGCTGATCGACGCCGCCGCCGCGGTGATCGACGCGCAACTGCCGCCGCCCGGTCGTTCGCTCAAGCGACGGCGCAACGCGCGCTGAAAATCTCGTCGAGCCGCGCTGGCAAGTCGAAGATCGCCGTGTTGGGGTGCGTCGCAATCGTTCGGCGCATCGCCGCGTGCCGCCCGGGCTCGCCCAGCTCAACGATCGCCGCGCACAATCCGGCGGCGTTGCGGAACGACAGCGCGGCGCCGATCGCCCGCGCCCAGTTGGCGTTGTAGCGTTCCTGCGCCAAAAGCCGCGCGCCGACCTCGAGGATCATCGGCAGCCCCATCACCATCGCCTCTGAGATCGCACCCGGGCCAGGCTTGCCGACGAAGAAATCGCTCGCCGCCATGTAGCGCTCGATGGCTTCGGAAAAGCCGATGACGTGGCGCGGCCGCCGCGCCGGCAGCGCCGCGATGTCTTCGGCAGTCTCGCGATTGGTGCCGCAGACATAGATCATCTGCACCGGCAGGTCGCTGGCCTCGATGGCTTCGGCAAACTCGAGCATACGGTCGGCGCCGCGGCCGCCGAACATCATCAAGCCGGTGAGCCGCTCGGGCGCCAGGCCAAGCGCCGCACGCGCCGCGGCTGTGCTCGCCGACGTCGTCGCTCGCGCCAGCGCGTGGAATTTCGGCGATAGCACGAGCCCTTTGGCCGCGACGATCTGCGCTTCGGGCAGGCCGAAGCGCTGCGCCTGCTCGCGGCATTTCGCCGTGCCGCAGACGACGTACTGGTCGTCGCTTTGAATCCAGGCGGTGTGCATCGGCTCGCAGAAATCGGTGACGATGGTGACGAACGGGGTTGCGCCGCCGAGTTGGCGCAGGCTGGCGGTGACCGCGGCGTTGATCAACGGCATCACCGAGATGACCATGTCGTAGTGCCGCTCGCGCAGATAAGCCGACAGCTGCCGTACGACGAACGGCGAGCCGAGTCGGATGGCGACCGACGACCCGGCGGCGATCACCGGCCACAGCACGCGGGTATGGCCGCGTCGCAGCGCGTATTCGTTGTAGATGTCGGGGCCCGACATACCAGTGAGCGCGCGGAACGGGTCGAGTCCGGTGAGGATTTCGCGATATAGACGTCGACCACGTCGATTCGCCACGGCCGTTCGGCGCCGAGATAATCGCGCAGTACGCGCGCGGTCGCGATGTGGCCGTAGCCGCTGTCGGTGTAGAGCACGAGGATTCGCTTGCGGTCGAGGCCGGATTCCGCTGCCGGAGAGGCCTCGACTGGTATCGCACGGGACGACTCTTTTTCGTGGCTTGCCGTCGCGCCGAGAAGCTCTGAATCAGGCACGGGCGCGACTGTGGCGTAGGCGCGTGGCGGAATGATGGCATTTTTGATTCGGGACAATGACGGGCGACGAGCGGCACGCCCACGCGCCGTGACTGTGTTATACGCTCGGCCACCGATGTTCTTCGCCAACCGCGCCGTCAATCGTCTCGCCGTCCACACCGCGCTTCAGCAGCTGGCGTGGTGCATGTCGGGCGCGTTCTTCGGCGTCTATCTGCTGCGCGCCGGGCTGGCGCCGTCGATCCTGTTCCTCGCCAGTGCCGGCGTACTGATCGAGCTGCGCCGGCGCAACGTGCTTGCCAAAGAGCAGCTGCCCTACAAATCGCCGAGCGGCAGCACCTTCGACAGCGGCGATTTCCGCGCCCTCATCGACCGCGCCGAGCAGGCGTCGGACTGGCGCGGCGCGGCGCGGCGCGGCGGCGAAGCAGGGCAAGCTGCGCGGCATCGGCTGCGCCGTATTCCTCGAGCCGTCGGGCGGCGGCACCGCGCCCAAGGACCAGATCGCCATTCGCTTCGACCGCGATGGCCGCGCCAACCTGTACAACGTCGCCGGGCCGAGCGGCCAAGACCGCGAGACGGTATTCGCGGAATTGGTGGCGGGCTGGCTCGGCCTCGATCCGACGCGGGTGACGGCGCGCGTCAACGATCCCGACGCGCCGCCGCTGATCGGCAACGCCACCATCACCTCGCGCTCGATGCAGGCGCAAGGCGGTGCGTTCAAGCTCGGCGCGGTCGAGATGATCCGCAAGGGTCTGGCGCTCGTCGCCGAAACGCTCGAATGTGCCGCCGCCGATCTCGAGTTCCGCGACGGCCGTTATGTCGTCAAAGGCACCGACCGCGCGATCGCGCTGGACGATCTCGTCGACCGTTACAAGACCGAAGTGCCGCATCCGCTCGACACTGACGCCGAGCAGCCGGCACAACGCGCCTTCCCGAGCGGCGCACATGACGCCGAGATCGAGATCGACGCCGAGACCGGCGCGGTTGCGGTTGTGCGCTATACCGCGGTCGACGATGCCGGCGTGATCCTCAATCCGGTCCTCGCCGAAGGCCAAATTCATGGCGCGGTCGAACAGGTCGCCGGCCAGGTCTTCGGCGAGCATTGTCTCTACGATCCGGTAACCGGCCAACTCGTCACCGGCAGCTACATGGATTACGTCATGCCGCACGCCGACCTGGTGCGCGAGGTGCGCGTCGTGGAACAAGGCGTGCCGAGCCCGACCAACGCGCTCGGCGCCAAGGGCGTCGGCGAAGCCGGCACGATCGGCGCCCCCTGCCTGCATGTATGAACGCGGTGCTCGACGCGTTGCGCCGGGCCGGCGTGACGCAATTCGACATGCCGGCAACGCCAGCACGATTGTGGGAGGCGATTAGGAAGGCGGGCGGTGGGACTGCGCGAAGATCTGATCCCTGATCGGCAACGTGCACGATCACGACGTGGCGCTGACGAGCCAGCCGTCTAATTCGTCGTACTCCTTTCGGCGGATGCGGTCCTTGCAGATATTTTCTAGCCGCCGACGTAGAGATGGCCGAAATTCAGAGGATTTTCTTTGAAGGCTTTCGGTGCTCGATCAAAGCTTCGTCAGTGTGCCGCAGAACCTTACCCGTCTCACCATGCCAGATCGTCTTGATGTACCGATTGTTCACGCGGTCGATATATTGGCGAATGCGATCCCACCGGCCAGCAGACCGTGGTGAAGCTATCGCCACTGACCGTCTCTTTCAGAAAGCGCCCTCGCCCCGGGCTGCGCAGACGCATCAGCAAATGATCTTTGACCTTAACCTCCTCATGGAGGTCGACACTAATGGTTCGTGCGGTCGATCCACAGTTTGGGCAAGGCATGCGTACCCCAGCCGGATCCTCGGGCAGCAGCGTGTTACAATTGGTGCAAAAGCAGACATTCCTCATTGCTGTCCCCGATAGTGTTGGCGCGCCCAGTTGGACTCGAACCAACGACCTGCCGCTTAGAAGGCGGCTGCTCTAATCCTCTGAGCTATGGGCGCATCGCAGCGATCATCCGCCGTCACGTCGGGCGGTGCCAACGGAAATTGTCGGCGTAGCTCTTGGGTCTGAACTTGGGCTCCTGCGGCTCGATCACCGAATAGTCCATGCCGTTCTTCTTGGCGAAGGCGACCGCCTCGTCGAGCGTGTCGAAGCGCAGGTTGACCTCGTTGAGGGTGTCGGCGGCGCTCGCCCAGCCCATCAGCGGATCGGGCACGCGCGGCGTCGCCACCTCGTAGGTCAGCAGCCATTCCTTGGTTGGCGCGCGACCCGATTGGGTGGCCGGCTTGCTCGGGCGATAAATCCGCGCGTGCGGCATCGAAATCCTCTCTTATGGTCGGGGCGGCAAGATTCGAACTTGCGACCCTCAGCTCCCAAAGCTGATGCTCTACCAGGCTGAGCTACGCCCCGAAGGCCGGAATTTGCTATACGCTTCGGCGGGAAAGCGCAAGGACAGCGCCGGCAAACGAGGCTCGCATGACCATCCGCCTGCTCGAAATCACGCCCAAGCTCTACGATTACATGCTGTCTGTCTCGTCGCGCGAGACCAAGCTGATGGCGCGGCTGCGCGAAGAGACCGCGAAAATGCCCGGCGCCGGCATGCAGATTCCGCCGATGCAGGGCCAGTTCCTCGCCTTCCTGGTGACGCTCATCGGCGCGCGGCGCGGCCTCGAGATCGGCACCTTCACCGGCTACAGCGCGCTGTGGGTGGCGTCGGCGCTGCCGGAAGACGGCAAGCTCGTCTGCTGCGACGTCAACGAGAAGACCACCGCGGTCGCCAAGCGCTACTGGAAAGAGGCCGGCGTCGACCGCAAGATCGAGCTCCGCCTGGCGCCGGCGCTCGACACACTCAAAGCGCTGCTGGCGTCCGGCGGCGCCGACACCTTCGATTACGTCTTCATCGACGCCGACAAGGAGAACTACGACGCCTATTACGAGCGGTCGCTCGAATTGGTGCGAACCAGCGGACTCATCGTCTTCGACAACATGCTGTGGGGCGGCGCGGTCGCCGACGGCCGCAAGCGCGATCTCGACACGCTGGCGCTCAAGGCGCTCAACGCCAAGCTGCATGGCGACCGGCGCATCGACCTGTCGCTGCTCTATATCGGCGACGGCGTGACCTTGGCGCGCAAGCGCTGAACCGACAGAGACCGTAACCGGCGGCGTTTTATTCGCCGGTGTCGACAAACTTTTCCACCTTCGGACGCCAATGAACTGGCGCCGCGTACGGTCTTGTCGGCATGAACGCGGCGATCCCGCCGCTTCGAGCATGGTCCGAAGGAAAAATCCCATGCGTCAGTTTTCGATGATCCCCGCGCCGGCCCTGGCCATTGCGCTCTCCGCGCCGCTGGCCCCGGTTGTGCTGGCCAACCAGCCGCAGCAACAGGCGATGTGCCAGAGCCCGGCGGCGGATCCGGCCCCCGGCTTTCTTCAATCCCTACGATCGGCCCGCGCCCACGGTGAGAGATTAGCTTCGACGGCCGCGCATTCGCGCGCGGCCGGATCAACGCGGCGGCCGATTGCCTCCCTCACCGGCCGCCGCGTCTTTTTTCGCGAACCGCGCGCCGAGCACGCCACCACACGATGCCGATTGACACCGCCTGCGTCCGGTTCATGCTGGCGGGGATTGGCCCGCAAGGGGGCGACGATGGCAGCCGACGACCGCAAACCGACGACATCCGACGTCAACGGCCGGCTGTGGAGCGCCGGCGCGCGCGACTGGGCCGACATCCAGGAAGGCATCGTGCGCAAGCTCTACGAGACCGTGCTCGAACGTTTGCGCGTCGGCCGGGGCACGCGCTATCTCGACGCCGGCTGCGGCTCGGGGCTGGCGGCGCAGATCGCGGCGTCGCGCGGCGCTCAGGTCTCGGGCATCGACGCTGCCGAGAGTCTGCTGGCGATCGCCCGCGAGCGCACGCCGGCCGGCGATTTCCGCCGCGGCGATCTCGAGGCCCTGCCCTATGCCGATGGCAGCTTCGATGCCGTCAGCGGCTTCAACTCGTTCCAGTTCGCCGGCAATCCGGTGGTGGCGCTGGGCGAAGCGCGCCGCGTCGTCAAGCCCGGTGGCCTGCTGACGATCGTCACCTGGGGCGAGCCCGAGGGCATGGAGGCGGCGGCCGTGGTATGCGCGCTGCGTCCGCTGATACCGCCCCCGCCGCCGAACGCGCCCGGCCCGTTCGCGCTGTCGCAGGAGGCGGCGCTGCGCAAATTCGCCGTCGACGCCAAGCTCTCGCCGGTCGAGGTCTTCGACGTCGACACGACGTTCGTCTATCCCGACCAGGCGACGGCGCTGCGTGGGCTCAATTCCTCGGGCGTCGCCACGCGCGCGATCGGGAATTCAAGCGTCGAGGCGGTGACCGTGGCGCATGCCCGGGCGATCGCGCCCTTCCGTCAGGCCGACGGCGGCTATTGCATCAAGGCGGTATTCCGCTGCCTGCTGGCGAAGCCCTAATTTACCGCGTTGCCGAGCGCGGCGGCGCGGACGACGTCGCCGACCTTGATGCCGAGCCGGTCGACCGTGCCGCCGTTGAGCTCGAGCACCGCGACGGCCGGTGCGCGCGAAACGATGATCGCGTCCGACAGCGGTATCGCGCGCTCGTGCAGGTCGACGATGCGCCCGCCCGGCGCGATGAACAGCATGTCGAGCGGAACGTAGGTGTCGTGCATCCAGAACGTCATGGTCTGCGGCTCGGCGACGACGAACAGCATGCCGGCGTCGGCCGCCAGCCGGCGGCGGAACATCAGGCCCTGCTCCTTCTGCGCCGGCGTCAGGGCGAGCTCGACGGTGAAATGCTGCGGGCCCTTGGCGGTGTCGATGGTGAGCGGCGCGGTGTTGAAGGTCTGGAGCGCCTGCGGCTGGGCGAAGGCCGGCGTCGCCAGAAGCGCGAGCGCGACGAAAGCGGCGCGCATCATCGGTAGAAAATCCAGGCGGTCAGCAGCAGCGGCGGCAGCAAACACACCGCCGACCAAGCGATATAGGCGAAGAAGTTCGGCATCTTGACACCGTAGCTTTCGACCACACCCTTGGCGATCAGGTTCGGCGCGTTGCCGATATAGGTCATGGCGCCGAAATACGACGCGCCGGCCGAGATCGCAGCCAGCGTCAGCGCCAGCTTGCCGGTCAGCAGCGCCGCGTTGCCGCCGGCCAGGCCGAAGAACACCAGATAGGCCGGCGCGTTGTCCAGCACCGACGACAGCGCACCGGGCAGCAGATAGAACAGCGCGTTGTTCGGCACGCCGTCGGCGAACATGCGCGCGAAGAGCGGCGCCGCCAGTCCCCGGCCGCCCGCCGCCATGATCGCGTCGATCGGCGCCAACGTCACGAAGATGCCAGCGAAGAGGATGGAGACTTCCATGATCGGCGTCCAGACGAAGGTGTTTTCCTGGCGGGTCGCCGGCTTGGTGAAGCGTAGCGACAGCAGCGCGAGGACGACGAACAGCGCGTCGGAGACGATGTCATCGAAGCGCCAGACGACGTGGAAGACCGTGACCGAGCCCGGCACCGGGTAATAGGTGCGCAGCATCATGGTTAGCGCCGCGCCGAGCAGCAGCAGCAGGTTGATCGCGCCGTCGATGCCAAGCTTCTCGATCTCGGGCAGCACCGTCGGTTCGCTCCGGCCGTAGAGATAGCGGTCGATAGCGAAGAACATCGCCAGCAGCACGACGGTCAGCAGGATCGTCGGCGCCCACAGATGCTGCGCCGGCCAGAAGAACGGCACGCCGCGCAGATAGCCGAGGAATAGCGGCGGATTGCCGAGCGGCGTCAAGGCGCCGCCGACGTTGCAAGCCAGGAAGATGAAGAACACATAGACATGCGCGGTGCGCGTGCGGTGACGGTTGGCGCGCACCAGCGGCCGCAGCATCAGCAACGATGCGCCCGGCGTGCCGATCAGGCTCGAAGCCAGCGTGCTCAGCGCCAACAGTACGGTGTTGACGCCGGGCGAACCGTGCGGCGCGCCACGGATGCGCAAGCCGCCGGTGATGACGAACAGCGCGCCGAGCAGCAGCACGAAGGGCACGTAGGTGTTGAGCGCCATGTCGAGCAGGCGCGTGAACGACGCGCCCGCACCTTCGACGGCGATGTCGGGCCCGACGAAGACCAGCCCCCAAAGCGCGACGATCTTGCCGTAATGCGCGCCCCACAGCTTGGGCAGCGCGAGCGGCGCGATCGCCAGCGTCAGCAACAACCCGACGAATGGCAGGCCCCAGGCCAGGCTGCCGTATGGAAGTCCCCCCACCATGGTCCTCGGACTATGGCCGAGGCCGCGCGTGCCACGCAACCCGCCCCGGCGGGCCGCGCGCTTGTCGCTGCGCGGTGCCGGCGCTACGGTCGGCGCACAAAAAGCGAGGATGCCGCCATGGACATGACCGGCGAATACCGGGTCGCCGCGCCGCAGACGAAGGCATGGGACGCGCTCAACGATCCCGACATCCTCAAGCAATGCATCGCCGGCTGCGAAGAGGTGCAGAAGCTCTCGCCGACCGAGTTCACCGCCAAGGTGCAGGCGCGCGTCGGTCCGGTGAGCGCGCGCTTCGGCGGCAAGGTGACGCTCTCCAACCTCGATCCACCGAACGGCTATACGATCAGCGGCGAAGGCCAGGGCGGCGTCGCCGGCTTCGCCAAGGGCGCCGCCGAGGTGCGGCTGACGCCGGATGGCGACGCCACCATGCTGTCCTACAAGGTGACCGCGCAGGTCGGCGGCAAGCTGGCGCAGATCGGCTCGCGCCTGATCGACAGCACGGCGCGTAAATATGCCGACGATTTCTTCGCCAAGTTCGCGGCGATCGTCGGCGCGCCCGTGCCGGCGGCAACACCAGCCCCCGAAGCGGCGCCCGCCACGCCCACTGCGCCCAAGCCGCCCGTACCCACGGCCGCGCCAGCGCCGGTCGAGGGCCGGCGCCTGCCGCCGCTGGTGTGGGCCGTGATCCTGGCCGTGCTGGTCGCGATCATGCTCTATTATTTCGCCCGCTGATGCTTGACCCTGGCCGATTTCCGGCACGACAATCACGACAACCAATAAGGCCGCGCCCAGCGCGCCCACGACCGAGGAGGTTCCGAAAATGCCCAACGTCGCCATGACGGTGAACGGCAAGATGATGTCCGGCATTGTCGAGCCGCGCACCCTGCTCGTCCAGTTCCTGCGCGAAACGCTCGGCCTGACCGGCACCCATGTCGGCTGCGACACCAGCCAGTGCGGCGCCTGCGTCGTGCACGTCAACGGCGACGGCATCAAGAGCTGCACCATCCTCGCGGTGCAATGCGACGGCGCCGAGGTCAAGACCATCGAAGGCGTCGCTAACGGCGACGAACTCCACCCGATGCAGGCGGCGTTCCGCGAGCATCACGGCTTGCAATGCGGTTACTGCACGCCCGGCATGGTGATGAGCGCGCTCGACCTGGTGAAGCACAACAAGCATCCGTCGGAGCAACAGATCCGCGAGTGGCTCGAAGGCAATCTCTGCCGCTGCACCGGCTATCACAACATCGTCAAGGCGATCAAAGCCGGCGCGGAGGCGATGGCGAAGGCGCGGCCATGAGCGCGCCTCTGATCGGCGACCCGGTGCGCCGCAAGGAAGACCTCCGCTTCCTCACCGGCAAGGGCCACTACACCGACGACATCAACCGCGCCGGCCAAGTCTACGCCGTCTTCGTGCGCAGCCCGTACGCCCATGCCGAGGTCGTTCGCGTCGATGTGAAGCGCGCCGCCGACGCGCCCGGCGTGGTCGCGGTCTATACCGGCGACGATCTGGCCAAGGCCGGGCTCGGCACCCTGCCCTGCGGCTGGGGCGTCAAGAACAAGGACGGCTCGCCGATGGCCGAACCGCCGCATCCGGTTCTGGCCACCGGCAAGGTGCGGCACGTCGGCGATCCGGTCGTCGTCGTCATCGCCCAGAGCAAGGCCCAGGCCGAGGAAGCCGCCGAGCTGGTCGACGTCGCATACAAAGAGCTGCCGTCGGTGACCGCGGTTGACGCCGCGGTCAAGCCCGGCGCGCCGCAACTTTACGCCGAGGCGAAAAATAACCTCTGCTACGACTGGCACATCGGCGACAAGGCGGCGACCGACGCCGCGTTCGCCAAGGCGGCGCACGTCACCAAGCTCGACATCGTCAACAACCGGCTGGTGCCGAACGCGATGGAGCCGCGGGCCTATATCGGCGACTACGACCGCGCCACCGGCGAGCACACGCTCTTCACCACCAGCCAGAATCCGCACGCCATCCGCCTCTTGATGGGTGCCTTCGTGCTGCACGTGCCCGAGCACAAGCTGCGCGTCGTCGCGCCCGATGTCGGCGGCGGTTTCGGCTCGAAGATCTTTCACTACGCCGAGGAAGCGGCGGTGACCTGGGCTGCGACCCAGCTCTACCGGCCGGTGAGGTGGACGGCGGAGCGCAGCGAAAGCTTCTTGTGCGACGCGCACGGCCGCGATCACGTCACCCATGCCGAGCTCGCACTCGACAAGGGCGGCAAGTTCGTCGGCTTGCGCGTGGCGACGCTGGCCAATCTCGGCGGCTATCTTTCGACCTTCGCGCCGGCGGTGCCGACCTATCTCTACGCCACGCTCCTTGCCGGAACGTATACAACCCCGGCGATCTACGCCGAAGTGAAAGGCGTGTTCACCAACACCGTGCCGGTGGACGCCTATCGCGGCGCCGGCCGGCCCGAGGGGAGCTATCTGCTCGAGCGCCTGGTCGACAAGGCGTCGAACGAGCTCAAGACCGATCCGGCCGCGCTGCGCCGCAAGAATTTCATTCCGAAAGACGCGTACCCGTATCAAACGCCGGTCGCGCTCGCTTACGATAGCGGCGATTATTTCAGCACGCTCGATCTGGCGTTGAAGGCGGCGGATTACGCCAGCTTCGGCCAGCGCCGCGACGACGCCAAGAAGCGCGGTAAGCTGCGCGGCATCGGTCTTGCGACCTATATCGAGGCCTGCGGCGTCGCACCCTCGGCGGTGGCCGGCGCGCTCGGCGCCCGCGCCGGGCTCTACGAGGTCGCCGAGGTCCGCGTCAATCCGACCGACTCGATCACGGTGTTCACCGGCACGCACAGTCACGGCCAGGGCCACGAGACGACGTTCGCCCAGGTCGTGGCCGAGCGGCTGGGCATTCCGCTCGACCAGGTCCAGGTGGCGCACGGCGACACGGCGCAGACGCCGTTCGGCATGGGCACCTATGGCTCGCGTTCGCTGCCCGTTGGCGGCTCGGCGCTGGTCAAGGCGCTCGGCAAGATCGAGGCCAAGGGCAAGAAGATCGCCGCGCATCTGCTCGAAGCCGCCGAGGCCGACATCGAGTTCCAGGACGGCAAGTTCACCGTCGCCGGCACCGACAAATCCAAGACCTTCGGCGAGATCGCGCTGGCCGCCTATATCCCGCACAACTATCCGCTCGAGACGCTCGAGCCTGGCCTCGACGAGACCGCCTATTACGACCCGAAGAACTTCACCTTCCCGTCGGGCGCGCATATCGCCGAGGTCGAGATCGACCCCGACACCGGCACCGTCGAACTGGTGAACTTCACCGCCGCCGACGATTTCGGCCGCATCGTCAATCCGATGATCGTCGAGGGCCAGGTGCATGGCGGCCTGGCGCAAGGCATCGGCCAGGCGTTGTTCGAGGAATGCCGCTACGACCCCGAAAGCGGCCAGCTCGTCACCGGCTCGTTCATGGATTACCGCATGCCGCGCGCTGGCGATTTACCGTCCTTCGCGGTGGCGACCCACGCGACGCTGTGCACGCATAACCCGCTCGGCGTCAAAGGCTGCGGCAAGGCCGGAGCAATCGGCGCGCCGGGCGCGGTGATGAATGCGGTGCTCAACGCGCTGAGCGGGCTCGGTGTCAGCAATCTCGACATGCCGGCGTCGCCCGAACGCGTGTGGCGCGCCATCAACGGTGGCCGTCGCGCCGCCGCCTAGAATTCAGGGAGAAGCAAGCGATGTATAACTTTGAATACCACAAGGCCAAGAACGTCGCGGACGCCTCGACGCTGATCACGCAGAAGAGCGAGGCCAAGCTGGTCGCCGGCGGCATGACGCTGATCCCGACCTTGAAGCAGCGCCTCGCCAAGCCGACCGATTTGGTCGACCTCAACGGGCTGCCCGAGCTCAAAGGCATCAAGCGCGAGGGCAACGCCGTGGTGATCAGCGCGATGACGCGGCACATCGAGGTCGCGGAATCGGCCGAGGTGCAGAAGGCGATCCCCGCCCTCGCCCATCTCGCCTCGCATATCGGCGATCCGGCGGTGCGCAACCGCGGTACGCTCGGCGGCTCGATCTCGAACAACGATCCGGCGGCGGATTATCCCTCGGCGGTGGTCGCACTCAACGCCACGGTGATCACCAACAAGCGCAAGATCACGACCGACGAGTTCTTCAAGGGCATGTTCGAGACCGCGCTCCAGCCCGGCGAGATCGTGACCGCGGTGAGCTTCCCGATCCCCGAGAAGGCCGCCTACATGAAGTTCCCCAATCCGGCGTCGCGCTACGCCATCGTCGGCGTGTTCGTGGCCAAGCATAAGGACGGCGTGCGAGTCGCGGTAACCGGCGCGGGTCCGTGCGTCTTCCGCCAGAAGGAAATGGAAGCGACGCTGGTTAAGAATTTCTCCGCCGACGCGATCAAAACGATCGCGCAGAAGCAGGACGGGCTCAACGGCGACATCCACGCCAGCCCGGAATACCGCGCGCATCTCGTCGGCGTGATGGCGCGGCGGGCGGTGCAAGCGGCGGGATAGGCAGATTCCTTACGCCCGTCGTCACGCAATTCTGAGCGATTCGTGAAACGCCAGCCGCCGCGCTAGCCAGCGCCCGCGCCGTCCTGCATGCTTTTGTCGCATGGAAAGCGCGCCATCGCTGATCGTCACCTTGCTCGTCGCCCTGGCGGTCGCCTATGTCGGCGGCCTCGGCGCGCGGATGCTGCGCCTGCCGCCGATCGTCGGCTATCTGCTGGCGGGAGTCGTCATCGGACCGTTCACGCCCGGCCTCGCCGCCGACGCGCGCACCGTCGAGGATTTGGCCCAGATCGGCGTCGTGCTGCTGCTGTTCGGCATCGGGCTGCACTTCTCGCTGGCCGATCTGCGCGCGGTGTGGCGGATCGCCGTGCCCGGCGCGCTGCTCCAGATCGCGGCCTCGGCCGCGCTCGGCTTCGGCGTCGCGCGGCTGATCGGCTTCGCCACCGAGCCGGCGGCGGCGTTGGCGCTGTGCCTGGCGGTGGCCAGCACCGTTGTGGCGACACGCAACCTCGAGCAACGCGGCCGGCTGATGACCGACGTCGGACGCATCGCGCTCGGCTGGCTGATCATGCAGGATTTGGTCGTCGTCGTCGTGTTGGTCGTGCTGCCGGGCAGCACGCCGTCGCCGCTCGCCTTCGCGCAAGCGCCGATCGCCGCCGGCGCGATCAAGGTGGTTGAAGCGACGGTCTTCGCCGCCATCATGCTGCCGCTCGGTCGGCGGTTCATTCCCTGGCTGCTGACGCTGACCGCGCGCGACGGCTCGCGCGAGCTGTTCCGTCTGGCGGTGATCGTTTCCGCGCTCGGCATCGCCTATCTCGCCGCCGCGCTGGTCGGCGTGTCGCCAGCACTGGGCGCGTTCTTCGCCGGCATCATCATCGCCGAATCCGATCTCAGCCATCAGGCGGCCGGCGAGTCCGTGCCGGTGCAGCAGATTTTCACCGTGCTGTTCTTCGTCTCGGTTGGCATGCTGTTCGATCCCGGCGTGCTGTTGCGTGCGCCATTGGCGGTGGCGGCGGTGAGCGTCGCGGTGATCGTCGGTAATGCCGTCATTACCTTGTTGGTTCTGCTCGCGCTGAGCGGGGCGCCGCGCAGCGCGCTCGAGGTCGCCGCGTTGCTGGCGCAGATCGGCGAGTTCTCGTTCATCCTCAGCGGCGCGGCCTCGCGCAGCGGGCTCTTGCCGGGCGACGGACGCAGCCTCGTCCTGGCCGCGGCGCTGATCTCGATTCTGCTGCAGCCGTTCGTGCTCCGCTTCGCCCTGTCGCTGGCCGCGCCGCTCGAGCGCATCCGCGTCCTGCGCGCGTGGCATGCGGGCCGGCGCGAGATCAAGCGGCGCGAGACGCTGCCGCGGCTCGAAGGCCACGCCATCGTCATCGGCCACGGCCGCGTCGGCAGCGTGATCGCCGCAAAGCTGCGCGCACAAGGCGTGCCTTATATCGTGATCGAGCAGAACCTACACTTCGCCGAGCGGCTGCGCCGCGACGGCGTGCCGGTGATCTACGGCGACGCCGCCTGGCCGGAGGTCTTCGAGGCCGCCGGACCCGAGCGCGCCCGGCTACTGGTGATCGCGGTGCCCGAGAAGAGCGCGGTACGCCGCATACTCGCCGAGGCCCGCGCCATCAACCCGGCGCTCGAGATTGTCGCGCGGACCCACAGCCGCGAGGAAGCCGAATGGCTCAAGCAGAAAGGCGTCGCGCGCGTCGTCATGGGCGAAAGCCAGACCGCCAGCGAGATGGCCAGCTACGCCATCCGGCATTTCGCGCCCTGACGCATGGCAGGAATGTCGCCGGTCTCGCGGGTTGGACCCGACGGCCGATTTCCTTTAAAAATGGGCGCTTCGTTCTCATCTCTCGGACGTGGCTTCGATGGCTTCCCTGCCGAATTCCGTCGCCGACGCGCTCGCGCTGCTCGCCAAGGGCCGCTATGTCGCGGACCGCAGCCTGGCGACCGCGGCGTATCTTGCGCTGTCGCTCAAGCGCCCGCTGTTTCTCGAGGGCGAGGCCGGCACCGGCAAGACCGAGGTCGCCAAGGTGCTGGCCGAACGCCTCGAGCGCAAATTGATCCGCCTGCAATGCTACGAAGGCCTCGACGTCGCCAGCGCGGTCTACGAATGGAACTACCCGCGGCAGATGATCGAGATCCGCCTCGCCGAGACCGGCGAGGAAAGCAAGGACACGGTCGAGGAGAAAATCTTCTCCGAGAAATTCCTCATCAAGCGGCCGCTGCTCCAGGCGCTCGAGCCCGACTTCGCCGGCCCGCCGGTGCTACTGATCGACGAGATCGACCGCACCGACGAGCCATTCGAGGCCTTCCTGCTCGAAGTGTTGTCGGACCACCAGGTGTCGATCCCCGAGCTCGGCACGGTCAAAGCCGCCGAGCCGCCGATTGTCGTGATCACATCGAACCGCACGCGCGAGATTCACGACGCGCTCAAGCGGCGCTGTTTCTATTACTGGATCGACTACCCCGACGCGGCGCACGAGCTCGAAATCCTGCGCCTCAAGGCGCCGGGCGCGCCGGCCGAGCTGTCGCGCCAAATCGTCGCCTTCGTGCAGAAGCTGCGCGCGGCCGGCGAGCTGTTCAAGCTGCCGGGCATCGCCGAGACCATCGATTGGGCGCATGCGCTGTCGCAGCTCGACGTGCTGACGCTCACGCCCGAGGCGATCAACGACACGCTCGGCGTACTGCTCAAGTACCAGGACGACATCGCCAAGATTCAGGGCAGCGAGGCCGAGCGCCTGCTGGCGCTGGTGAAGGCCGAGCTCGCCGCGGCGCAATGATGGACGGCGCGGTCCCCGCCCCCACCGGCGGCAATCTCGTCGCCAACATCATGTATTTTGCGCGCGCGCTGCGCGCCGCCGGCCTGCCGGTCGGTCCCGGCCGGGTGCTCCAGGCGGTCGAGGCGGTGCGCGCCGTCGGCCTCGAAAGCCGCACCGATTTCTACTGGGCGCTGCATGCCGTGTTCGTCAACCGGCGCGACCAGCGCCTGATCTTCGACCAGGCGTTCCACGTTTTCTGGCGCAACCCCAAGCTGCTCGAGCGCATGATGGGGTTGCTGCTACCCGAGCTTCAGGCGCTGAACCCGGACGGGCCGGAGATGAGCCGGCGCCTAGCCGAGGCGCTGCGCGCCGGCCACGCGGACGGCGCCGAACGGCCGCGCGAGGAGAAAATCGAGCACGACGCGGCGATGACCTTCTCGGCGCGCGAGGTTTTGCAGACCATGGACTTCGAGAAGATGTCGACCGCCGAGATGAACGCGGCGCGCGACGCGGTCAAGAAGCTCGCCCTCGCGCTCGCCGAAAAGCAGACGCGGCGCTTCGCCGCCGATCCGCGCGGCGCCCGCGTCGACATGCGCGCGACGCTGCGCGCCCAGCTTCGCGCCGGCGGGCTCATCGCCTTGAAGCGCAAGGACCGCGCGACGCGACCGCCGCCTTTGGTCGTGCTATGCGATATCTCCGGCTCGATGAGTCGCTATACCCGCATCTTCCTGCATTTCCTGCACACCGTGATCAACGACCGTGATCGCGTGCACACCTTCCTGTTCGGCACGCAGCTCACCAACATCACGCGGCCGTTGCGCATCCGCGACGTCGACGAGGCGCTCGACAAGGTGGCGGCGGCGGTCGAGGACTGGTCGGGCGGCACGCGCATCGGCCGGTGCCTGGCCGAGTTCAACCGCCGCTGGTCACGCCGCGTGCTCGGCCAGGGCGCAGTCGTGCTGTTCATCTCCGATGGGCTCGACCGCGACGCCGGCGCCGGCCTGGCGGCGGAGATGGAGCGGCTGCATAAATCGTGCAGCCGGCTGATCTGGCTCAACCCGCTGTTGCGTTACGCCGGCTTCGCCCCCAAATCCCTCGGCATGAAGGCGATTCTACCCCATGTCGATGAGTTTCGGCCGGTGCATAATCTCGCCAGCCTCGAGGCTGTGGTGGTGACGCTCGCCACCAGCGGTCCGCGGCGCCTCGGCGCGGCGGCATGGCCGGGCATGCGAAAGGCAGGCTGAACATGACGGCGAACACCGGTGACAACGGCGACATCCTCGATCAGGCGGCCAAATGGCGCGGCCAGAGCAAGGGCGTGGCACTGGCCACCGTGATCTCGACCTGGGGCTCATCGCCCCGGCCGGTCGGCGCCAAGCTGGCGGTCGACGACAGTGGATCCTTTATTGGGTCCGTATCTGGCGGATGTGTCGAAGGCGCGGTGATCGAGGAAGGCCTCGCGGCGATCAAGGACGGCAAGCCGCGACTCCTGGATTTCGGCGTCACCAACGAGCAAGCCTGGGAGGTAGGACTCGCCTGCGGCGGCAAGATCCAGGTTTTTGTCGAGCGCGTCGAATGAAGCTGGAGCTGCTCAAGCGCGCCGTCGAGTCGGCCACCGCCGGGAGGCCAGCGGCGCTGGTCACCGACCTCAAATTTGGACTTCAAACATTGTTTCAAGGCGCTGTTTTTGAAGGAAACTTGAAGCCAAATGAGTCGGTGAGCGCGGCCGTCCGGCAGGCCCTGGCCGACGACCGCAGCACCCTGGTCGAATCGCCCGAAGGCCGGTTCTTCATCGAGGTCTTCAACCCGCCTTTGCGCCTCATGGTCGTGGGGGCGGTGCACATTGCCCAGCCACTGGCGCGCATCGCGGCGCTGGCCGGCTATGCTGTCACGGTGATCGACCCGCGCAGCGCCTTCGCTAGCAGCGAGCGGTTTCCCGGCGTCGAACTGTCGACCGAATGGCCGGACGAGGCGATGGCGCGGCTTAAGCCCGACAAGCGCAGCGCCGTCGTCACCCTCACCCACGATCCCAAGGTCGACGACCCGGCGCTGATCGCGGCACTCAAATCGGCCGCGTTCTATATCGGCGCGCTCGGCTCGAAGAAGACGCACGCGGCGCGGCTCAAGCGGCTGACCGAAACTGGGTTCAAGGATGCCGAATTCGCGCGCATCCATGGGCCGGTCGGACTCGATATCGGCGCGGTCTCCCCGACCGAGATCGCGATCGCGATCCTGGCGCAGATCACCGCGACGCTGCGCGCCGATCGGCTGAAGAGCCGGCAAGCGGCCTGAGATGCAATTCGGCGACACGCCGCTCGACCGGGCCGTCGGCGCCACCCTGGCGCACAATCTCAAGCTCGGCGGCCGCGTCTTCAAGAAAGGCCGGGTGCTGACGGTGGAAGACGTCGCCGCGCTGCGCGAGGCCGGATTGCGCAGCGTCGTCGCCGCGCGGCTCGAGCCCGGCGATATCGGCGAGAACGAGGCCGCCGACCGCATCGCCCGGCGGCTGACCGGCGCCGGCATCACTGCCGCGTCGGCGTTCACCGGCCGCGCCAATCTGTTTGCCGAAACCGCGGGACTGTGCCGCGTCGACCCCGCCGCCGTCGACCGGCTCAACGCGACCGACGAAGCGATCACGCTGGCAACGATCGAGCCCAACACCGTGGTCGCGCCACAGCAGATGGTCGCGACGGTGAAGATCATCCCGTTTGCCGTCGCCGGCGATCGCCTGGCGGCTTGCGAGCGGGCGCTCGCCGGCACGGCGTGTTTGATCGAGGTCGTGCCCTTCGCCGGCAAGCGCGTGGCGCTGATCCAGACCGAGCTGCCGAACCTCAAGCCGAGCGTGCTCGACAAGACCGTCGAGATCACGCGCGCGCGGCTGACCGCGCTCGGCGGCAGCTTGATCGGCGAACGCCGCGTCGCGCATGACGCTGCAGCGCTGGCACCGGCAATCAAAGCCGCACTCACGGATAGCGCCGAGCTGGTATTGGTGGCCGGCGCCTCGGCCATTCTCGACCGCCGCGACGTCATTCCGGCGGCGATCGAGGCTGTCGGCGGCACGATCCTGCAATTCGGCATGCCGGTCGATCCTGGCAATCTCCTGCTCGTCGGGCGGATCGGCGCAGCCGACGTGCTCGGCCTGCCGGGCTGCGCCCGCTCGCCGCAGGTCAACGGCTTCGACTGGGTGCTACGCCGGCTGATGGCCGGCTTGCCGGTTGACGCCGCCGCGGTCCGCGGCATGGGCGTCGGCGGCCTGCTCGGCGAGATTCCGTCGCGGCCGCTGCCCCGCGCCGAAGCGGCAACGACGACCGCCCAGACCAGCGCCCCGCCGCTACGCCGGATCGCGGCCGTGGTGCTGGCCGCCGGCCGCTCGCGTCGTATGGGCACGCTCAACAAGCTGCTGATCGGCGTCGATGGCAAGCCGATGGTGCGTCACGCGGTGGACGCGGCGCTGGCGGCCAACCTGGCGCCCGTCGTGGTCGTCACCGGTCACGAGCGCGACAAAGTCGCGACGGCTTTGGCCAGCCTGCCCGTGAACTTGGTATACAACCCGGCCTATGCCGAGGGTCTGTCGACCTCGCTCAAGGCCGGCCTCGGCGCCTTGCCGCCGGAGGTCGAGGGCGCACTGATTTGCCTGGCCGACATGCCGCGGGTCAGCGCCGTCGAGCTCAAGCACCTGGCCGGCGCCTTCGACCCGCGCGAGGGCCGCGCTATCGTCGTGCCGACACGGCACGGAAAGCGCGGCAATCCGGTGCTATGGGCCAAGCAGTTTTTCCCGGAAATGTGCACCGTCGCCGGCGACGTCGGCGCCCGGCACCTGATCGGCGCCTATCCCGAGCTGGTGGCCGAGATCGAGATGGAAGGCGACGGCGTCCTCACCGACATCGACACCCCCCAGGCCCTCGCCCGCCTGGCGGCGACCGCGAAAATCGGGGCCTAAATCGGGCATTTTTGCGGCCCAAACGGATGGCGTCGAGCGAAATTGCCGCAAGCCCAACGTTCCCGGAATAAACCGCCGCGGCATCCCGTTGTCCTGCCGTCGAACGGGAGCGAAAAAGCCCATGAGCACCCTGATCGGAGGCGTCACCCTGGCCAGTACGCTGTTTGGCGTTCTGGTCGGACAGATCGCGGCCGGCGCCGAGTTCGCCGGCGTGGTCATCGCCTCCTTGGTCGTGATGAGCCTACGCGCCTAGGCTGCCGGCCCACGCTTTGCCCAAGCGGGCCCGTGCCCGCTTCTCGCGTTACCCCCGGAATTCCCTGTGACAATTCGGTGATCGGATGCGGCGATAATGCCGAAGCCGATTACGCCCGGTAGTCGGCCGGCGCCGTCTGATCGCGCCGGGCCGCGCCCATGGCGTTGAACACCAACGTCAGCACGATCGCCACGGCGAAGTTCAGGAGCACGGTATAGAGCGCCGAGTAGCCCGGCAGTGTCCAGCCGGCGAAATGCAGTGCATAGGTTGGCTTGAACTGGACCACCGCCGCCATTGCCGTGCCGGCAACCGTTCCCACCGCCCAGCCGATCAACAGCGCCCAATCGTTGAACCAGCGCGTGTAGAGACCCAAGATCACCGCCGGGAAGGTCTGGATGATCCAGATGCCGCCGAGCAGCTGAAACTGGATCGCGTATTGCGTCGGTACGAAGAGCACGAAGATCAGAGCGCCGAACTTGATGATCAGCGAGACCCACTTCGCGAGCTGTGCTTCTTCTTTGTCGGTCGGATTGGGGTTGAAGAATTCGCGATAGATGTTGCGGGTAAAGAGATTGGCGGACGCAATCGACATGATCGCCGCCGGCACCAGCGCGCCGATACCGATCGCCGCGAAGGCGATGCCAACAAACCACGACGGGAAGCTGTACAGCAGTAGCGCCGGCACGGCGAAATTCGCCTTGTATTGCGCGAAGCCGGCGGCGAATTGCGGCATCTTGGCAACGCCGGTAGCGAGCGCGAAGAAGCCCAAGAGCGCCAGAAACCCGAGCATCACCGAATAGGCCGGCAACAGCGCCGAATTGCGGCGAACGGCATGCGCGCTCGAAGCGCTCAACATGCCGGTGATCGAGTGCGGATAAAGGAATAGCGCCATCGCCGAACCGACGGCGAGGGTGATATAGACGCCGTAGACGCCTGTGCTATTGCCCGAGGGTGCCGCCAGCAGCACCTTGGCCGCCGGCACTGCGGAAAAGATGTGACCGAAGCCGCCGAATTGGATCGGGATCACGATGACGGCGACAATCGCCGTCAGGTAGATCAGCGTATCCTTGACGATGGCGATCGCCGCCGGCGCCCTGAGGCCGCTGGTATAGGTGAAGGCGGCCAGAATCACGAAAGCGATGATCAGCGGCAAGTCGGCGGTCCAGCCGCCTCCCGCCGAAAGGCCGAGCCCACCGATGATCACCTGCAAGCCGACCAACTGCAGCGCGATATAGGGCATGGTAGCAACGATGCCGGTCACTGTGATGGCGAGCGCCAGCCAACGATTGCCGTAGCGGCCCTTCACGAAATCGCCGGCAGTAATGTATTGATGCTTGTGCGCGACGCGCCAGAGGCGCGGGAAGGCGACGAACATCAGTGGATAGATGATGATGGTGTAGGGTACCGCGAAAAACGCGATGGCGCCCGCGCCGAAGGCCAGCGCCGGTACGGCGACGAACGTATAAGCGGTATAGAGGTCACCGCCGATCAAAAACCAGGAGACGATCGTGCCGAAGCGGCGCCCGCCCAATCCCCATTCATCGAGCAGATCGAGATCGCCCTTGCGCCAGCGCGCGGCGATAAAACCCAGCCAGGTGATGAACCCGAACAATAATACAAAGACGATCAGCGCGACCCAGTTTACGTTTTGCACGGCGTTCTCCCCCAAGAACTGTTCGAGACCATCGATGCGGCGATTGGCAGAACGGCTACGCCTCGGTCGCGAAATAGACGACCGCGGTCAGCACGGCGCCGATGAGGATCAGGAGGATCTGGAACCAGTAGAAAAACGGCAGGCCGATGAAGGTCGGCTCAATTCGGTTGTAAACCGGCACCCACAGCGAAACAAAAAACAGGCCGATAAAAATCAGGTACCACCAACTCCACGCGTTCTGCTTGTCTCGACGGTTCGGCATCGCAAATCCCCCTTTTCCCGGATCGGTTGTGCCGGTTTCTCTCTGGCCTTTGATCATATTATGGGCGTCCGCCCGCGCATTTCTCAAGCCCCTCGGCGCGGGCAGCCGCGGCGTGGCATACCTTTGGCCGTCGAGATTTAGGCTACCTCCGCAGGCGCCTTGCGGGCCAGTCCGTCGTAGAGATCGAGGATGCGCTCGCGCCAGACATGAACGACATCAACCTTGGCGAGAAGTTCGAACGCGCTGATGGCACGCGCCCACTGAAAGCTGCCGAAGACGATGTAATCGGCTTGCAACGGCGACGCGCCGCCGAGGAACGGCTGGTCCTTGAGCGCCACGCGCAACGGCGTCAACAGGGCGCGGAACGCCGGCAGGTTCTTTTCGCGGTCGGCCACCACCTCTTCCAGCGGCTTGCCAAAACGCTCCTCGCGCGATTGGCGGAAATAGGCGCGATCCTTGGGGTGGACGTGATCGAGAATGTCGCGCACGATCAGCCGCACCATGGCCGGCTGCAAAACTCCATCCGCCCAGCCGACATAGAAGCGCGACAGTGCGCGGCCGGCGCCGCCGCCGAACAGCGACGGCCGGTCGGGATAGGCGTCCTCGAGATAGCAGGCAATGGTCCAGGAATCGGCGATCCACTTGTCGCCATCGACCAGCACCGGCACGCGCCCCTGGCCCGAAGCGGCGATGCGGTCCTTTTCGGTGAAGCGCCAGGGAATGGTCTCGACCGGCAGGCGCTTGTGCGCGAGCGCCAGCTTGATGCGCCAGCAATAGGGACTGAACCGGCGATTGTCGTCCGCGCCAGCGAGATCGTAGAGCTTGAGCATTACCAATACGACCCGGTCGCGCCGATGGCGACAACCACCAGCCCGAGCACGAGATTCAACGCCACGATGGTCCGGATCTGGCCGAGCTGCGCCGCCGCAGCCGGTAGATCGTCGCCGTCGAGCGCACGCTGGAATCGCCGCCACGGCGAGAAATAGAGATGGCCGAAGACCAGCATCATGACGATGCCGGCGCCCATCATGATCTGGATGGCAAGGCCGCCAGCGCCGAGCTTGATCATGCCGCCGCCCGACAGCAGCAACAGCGCAATCGAGATCCACACCCACGGGAAGAAGCGCGCCAGCACGCGCCTCATCAATGGCAACCGGACGCCCAGTTCGAGCGGCGCCGCTGCCGGCCGCAGCATAAAATGGGCGAAGAACATGCCGCCGACCCAGATCACGGCCGCGAGGATGTGGAGGACGAGCGCGAAAATCATGGCGACATTCTAGCGCCATCGGCGCGGCTGCGAAACCGGCCTTTGCCGGCTTCTAGCCCTCGTCGAAATGCCGCTGGATCGCCGCGCGATGCTCCTCGGGCAGCGTTTCGAGCGCATGCAACAGCGCCCGCATCCGGCGACGCGTGGCATAGAGCTGGTCGAGCAGGCGCAGGACGATCGGCACCGCATCCTCGCCGATGGCGAGATCGCGGCGCAGCTCGACGATCAGCCGCACCCGCGCGACGTCGAACTCGCTAAAGAGGTATCCCGTCGCCTCGCTTTCCGGCAGCACCCAGCGCTCGGCGATCCAGCGCTCGAGCTCGACTGGTTCGAGGCGCACCATCTGGCACATGGCCTCGAAGCTGATCATGCCGACCCCATCGCACGGCGCGGATCGTAGGGATGATTCGGCGCCCAGTCGCGCAGAAAGTCGGCGAGCGTCCGATCACCGCCCTCGGGCAGCACTACTTTGAGCGTGATGTATTCGTCGCCCGCGCCGCCATCCGGCTTGGGCGCGCCCTTGCCGCGCAGCCGAAGCCGCGTGCCGGTATTCGAGCCGGCCGGCACCGTCATCGTCACCGCGCCGCCCGGCGTCGGCACCGAAATCTTGCCGCCGAGCGCCGCCTCGGCGATCGTCACCGGCACTTCGACGTGAACGTCGTCGCCCTCGCGCCGATACAGAGCATGCGGCGCGATGTGCACCTCGATCAACGCGTCCCCCTTCGGCCCGCCGCCGACGCCTTCGCCGCCCTGTTCCTTGAGACGCAGGATCTGGCCGTCGCGCAAGCCCGGCGGGATCGTGACGTCGAGGCTCTTGTCCGGCGTGAGCTGCAGCCGCTTCTTGGCGCCGTTGATCGCGTCGAGAAAATCGATTGTCAGCATGTAGTGTTGGTCGGCGCCGCGCATGCGGATATTGCCGCGGCGCGCGAACGGCCCCTCGCCGCCCGCGCCGCGGCCGAACATCGCGAACAGATCCTCGATGTCCTCGGCTGCGACGCCTTCACTCGTATAATATTTCGCGCCGTCCGGACCTTCGGCAAAGCCGCGATAGTTGGGGTGGTATTGCGGTTTTTCGGCGCCGGTCTCGTCGATCTCGCCGCGGTCGTAGCGCGCGCGTTTGGCCGCATCCGACAGCAGGTCGTTGGCGGCGCTCACCTCCTTGAAGCGCGCCTCGGCCTCCTTGTTGCCGGGATTGAGATCGGGATGATGCTGCTTGGCGAGCCGCCGATAGGCGCGGCGGATGTCGTCCTCGCTCGCGTCGCGTGCGACGCCCAGCACCTCGTAAGGGTTCCGCGCCATGGCCCCATCATATAAGGGGCGGCGCGGCGCGTTGCCAGCCTCAGCCGGCGCCGGTCAGGCGCGCGCTCTCGCGCCACAGCCGCTCGGCGGATTCGTCATCCTGCGCCGCCGCCGAGGGCTCGCGCGCCGCACATTTATCGAAATAGAGCCCGGACAGACCCGCAACTTCCGGCGCGGATGCCAGATAGACTGGCGTCTTGGCGCCTTCCGCCGGCGCGATCGCCATGAACTGCTTGGCGATGCCGAGGCCGATCCGGAACACCCCGCGGTTGTTGTCGCCGAAACTCGTGGCGACGAACCCGGGATGCAGCGCATTGGCGGTCACGCCCGAACCGGCGAGCCGGCGCGCGAGCGCGCGCGTGAACAGGATGTTGCACAGCTTCGACCGTTTGTAGGCGAGCCAGCCGCTGTAGCCGCACGCGGTCTGCAGGTCATCGAAGGCCACGGTCGCGCCGCGATGCGCCTCGGAAGCGACATTGACGACGCGGGCCAGTGCCGACGCCTTGAGCCGGTCGAGCAGCAGATTGGTCAACGCAAAATACGCCAGATGGTTGAGCGCGAAAGTGCACTCGAAACCTTCCGTGCTCTGCTCGCGGCGGTTGAAGACCGCGCCGGCGTTGTTGAGCAGTACATCGATGCGCGGCAGCGTCGCGAGCTCGGCCGCGACCCGCCGCACCTCGGCGAGGCGCGACAGATCGGCGGTATAAATGCTGGCGCGAGGTGCGCCGGCACGCGTTAGCGCCGCCGCCAGCGCTTCGGCCCGCACCCGATCGCGCGCCACCAACGCCAACGACGCGCCCATCGCCGCCAGCCGCTCGCACGCGACTCGGCCGATGCCGGCGGTCGCGCCGGTGACGACGACCGTCTTGCCGCGCATCGCGTTCATGGCGCTGCGGCGCCGCGGGCCAGCGCGGTCACGGCATCGCGCACGCGCGTCCAGCAGGCTGCATCGCTGGCCGCCAACGGCGCATTGTCGTGAATGCGCGGGTCGTAGCGCGTCTCGTCGAGAAAGGCGGCGCGGCCACCGGCTTCCGTGGCGATCAGCATGCCGGCGGCATGGTCCCACGGCAACGAGCGCGAATGTAGCGCGAAATGCGCCTCGCTGAGCGCCAGATTGATGTATTCGATGCCGCTCGAGCCGGCGTTGCGCGTGCGCATGCCGGCTCGCTCGACCGCCGTCGCTGCCCGCACGCCGGCAATGCGCCCATAGGCCGCGCCGACGAGGCTGGCGGGCGCTGGTGCCAAGCGCAGGCGGCGGCCGTCCGACCAGGCGCCCTCGCCGGCTTGGGCCCAGACCATGCGGTCGCCGAGCGGATCGAAAATCCAGCCGGCGTGCGTGCGGCCGCGCTCGACATAGGCGACGATCACGGCAAAACCGGGCTGGCCACGCGCGAAATTGGCAGTGCCGTCCACCGGATCGATGATCCACAAATTGTCACATGTGGCGGTTAAGCTCAGCCGCTTCGGATCCGCGGCGACGGCCTCCTCCCCCAAGACCGCGGAGCCGGGAACGAATTCGCTCAAGCCGGCCGTCAACCGGCGCTCGGTTTCGAGATCGGCGATCGTCACCAAGTCGCCCGGTGCCTTCTCGTACACCTCCTCGCGCTTGAGCGTTCCGAAGCGTGGCAGTATGACGCTCTGCGTAGTTTCGCGGATCAGCCGGGCGACGGCTTCGGGATCGGGATCGGGCATCAGCGACAAGTTTATGACGGGTGCAGCAGAAAGGTTCACTATGACGGAAAGCGGCGGCGAATTCGACGTCGTGGTCGTCGGCGCGGGCGCGGCGGGATTGGCCGCCGCCAAACACTTGGTGTCGGCCGGACTGGCGATCAAGGTCGTCGAAGCGCGCGGGCGGGTCGGCGGACGGGCGCACACCGTGCCGACCGGGCTTGGCTTCGCCGTCGATCTCGGCTGCGAATGGCTCCATTCGGCTGATATCAATCCCTGGGCCCCGATTGCCCGCACACTCGGCTTCACCGTCGATGAGACGCTGCCCGATTGGGGCCAGCGTGTCGCCTGGTTCGACGGCGATGCAGCGCAGCGCGAATGGCAGGCGGCGATGGAGGCGTTCTACGCCCGGCTGGACCACGCCGCCGAGGAATCCCTCGACCGGCCGGCTTCGAGCGTGCTCGAGCCCAGTAACAAGTGGAATGCCCTGCTCGGCGCGATCAGCAACTGGGCCAACGGCGCCGAGCTCGACAAGGTCTCGGCGCGGGATTACGGCCGCTACGATTCGACCTACGTAAACTGGCGCGTGCTCGAAGGTTACGGCGCGCTGATCGCGCGCTATGGCGAAGGCCTGCCGGTCGCGTTCGACACCCGGGTCGAGCGCATCGAACACGGCGGCCCGCGCATCCGCGTCGTCACTGACCACGGTGCGCTTTCTGCCCGCGCGGCGATCGTCACCCTGCCGACGACGGCGATCGCCGAGGAATGGATAAAATTCTCGCCGCCCTTGCCCAACAAGATCGCCGCTGCCGCCGGCTTGCCGCTTGGCATCGTCAACAAGCTTTTCTTGCAGCTCGACGAAACCGGCGCACGCGAGATGGCGCGCGAGGCCGATCGCCATCTCGTCGGCGCGCTCGATCGCGTCAAGACCGGCAGCTATCAGATCCGGCCGCACGGCTGGCCGGTGATCGCCGGTTTCTTCGGCGGCGAGCTCTCGGCGGAACTCGAGCATGAGGGACCTGAGGCCATGGCCGCGTTTGCCACGAGCGAGCTTGCCGGTCTGTTCGGCGCTGGAATCAAGTCGCAGCTTTCGCCGATCGCGGCGTCGTCCTGGGGCCTCGATGCATTCGCGCGCGGCTCGTACTCGATGGCACTGCCGGGACACGCCGAAGACCGTGCCGCGCTCGCCGCTCCGGTTGACAACCGGCTGTTCTTCGCTGGCGAGGCGTGCTCGATCGGGCATTTCGGCACCGCGCACGGCGCCTATCTGACAGGCGAAGCCGCCGCGGCCGTAGCGATCGCGGCACTCAAGGCGCCGCGGGCGGATTCCGCGACCCCCGAAGCCGCTGCTTGGCGCGGCGCGCCACGGATTCCAGCCGATACTTGAGCCGCGGCAAACGGACGACCTGCCAGGCCAATTCATAACGGTCCGTGGCGAAGCTCGCCTTGAACTGATTTTCGCCGGCGAGGAAATCGTAGATTGCCGCGCCCGCAACGGCGTTGTGGCCGATCGCCAAGGCGTGGCTGACGACGCCAGGTCGGCGCTTGCGGTCGTCGTCGTCGAAGCCGCTTTGGTAGGAATAGATGCGCCCGCTGTGGCGAAAATTATAGAGATAGCCGATCGCCCGCTGCGCCACCGTCACGCGCAAGAGCTGCACCGCGCCGCGCGCGAACTCGCGCGCGATCAACGCGCGATGGAAGGTCTCGAAATAGGGCTCGGCGAAGGCATGACGCTGGCCACGCCGTTGCCACGAACTCACGTGCAATTCCTTGAGCGCGGCGAAGAACGCCAGCGCCTCGCCCGGATCACGCGCCTCGGCGATGGCGACCTCGCCGTCCTGCGCGAAATCGCGCTGGGCGCGGCGCAGCTGCTGGCGAGCGTTGCTCGACAGCAGTGTCGTGAAATCGCCGGTTGCGCGCACGCGCGCGAGATCGACGGCGAAACCCGGGCGGATTTGCGTGTTGTTCAGCAAGCGATGGCGTGCCAGTTGTGCGGCGGATAGGCCCGCGGCGACACCCGGCAGGCGCAGCTCGTCGCCGAGGCCGTGCGCGCCGCCGGCGAACCAGTCGCCGAGCGCGGCGATCAGCACCGGCTGGTCGGCGGCGGCAGCTAGGTATCCATTATGCTCGATCGCGATGCAATCCCAGCGATCGTCGCCGGTGGCGTTGAGATGGAGGCCGCGCGACGGCGCGCGCAGCATCGGCCGCAGCGGATTGGCGACGACGACAGCGAGCCCCGCAGTCTCGCGGCCGCGCCACGCCGCAGCGCGATAAAGCCGCAGCGCCGGCGGCAAGGTCGCCAACCAGGTTCCGATCCACGCCGACGACAGAAAAAACCCGGCGGCCGCACGCGCCTCGAAGGCGCGCCATTCGGATTCCAGCGCCGCGCGCGACTCGACGGGCTCGAGTGTCAGCGTCAGGTCGCTCACGACGCGCCGTGGCCTTCACGAGTCGCGCTATCGCGCGCACCGCGCCGGTGTAAGCTGTCGGGGTCCGGGTAAGCCGATATCAGATGGCCGTTCACGACAATCCCGATTTCAGCCGCCTGCCTGCGCCGCTCGCCGATCTCTTCGTGCGCGCGGCGGAGCGGAGCTTTTTCTCGCTGCCGCTCTGGTACCACGTCCTGGCGCGCTACGGAACTGAGACCGGCGGCCGCGTGCGGCTTTACGCCGACGACGCGGCGCGGGCCGCCTTGGCCTGCCACGTGTCGCCTGACGGCCGCCGCCTGTTAAGCCTGTCGAACTACTATAGCACCGAGCACGGCCCGGTTTACGCCGCCGGCGGCGCGGTGCTGAGCCAAGGCCTCGGCGCGATCGCGCGCGAGATCGCCGACGCGCGCTACGACGCCGTGCAACTTGCCGCGCTCGACCCGCGCGACGAGTCGTTCGCGTGCCTGATGGACGCGTTCGGTGCCGCCAGCTTGCGGCCGCAGCGCTATTTCGACAGCGGTACTTGGTACGAGGAAACCGCCGGCGTTGATTTCGACCGCTACGTTGCCGCGCGGCCCAGCGCCCTGCGCAACACCTGGCGACGCAAGAGCAAGGCGCTGGCCGCTGCGCATCGCGTCGACTGCGTCTTCTACGACGACGCGACGGCGCTTGCCGGCGGCGTCCAGGATTACGAGCGCGTCTACGCCGAGAGCTGGAAGCAGGCGGAGCCTTTCGCCGACTTCATGCCGCATCTCATCCGTGCGGCCGCCAAGGTCGGCGCACTGCGGCTCGGCATCCTTAAGGTCGACGCCGCGCCGGTGGCGGCGCAATGCTGGCTCGCATGGCGCGGCCGTATCACCATCTACAAGCTCGCGCATGCGACGCGCTTCGACGAGCTTTCGGTCGGCACCGTCCTGACCATGCGCATGATGGAGCGCGTGCTCGAACGCGACCGGCCGCGCGAGATCGATTTCGGCCGCGGCGACGACGCCTACAAGAAATCGTTCCTGGCGCGGCGGCGCGAGCGCTGGGGCCTGCTGATCGCCAATCCGCACACCCTCGCCGGCCGCTGCCTGGCGTGGCGCGAAGCCGCGCTCGGCGTGGCCAAGCGCGTACTGCGGCGGAGTTAAGCGCGGTCATGGTGGACGCGGCGCGGGCGCGTTGCTCTAATCCTGGACGTCACCACTCGCCGGACGGGGCATCGCATGCGACGTAAAACGGGTCTGCTGTTCGCTATCGCCGTTCTGGCCGTCGTGACGGCGTGCGGCGACGCCTGGATCACCGGATCGAACGCGCTGGCCGCGCCGGCCGCCGCACCGTCGACGGTCTATGTTGCCGATTTCGACCTCGACGCCAATGCGGTTCAGCAATCCGGTCCAGGCAGCCTGCTCAACCGCGTGCGGCCTGGCATCATCGGCCCGGGCCCGCTCGGCGTCTCCCGCACGCCGCAGCAACAGGCGCACGATCTGGTCGAGACCATGGCGAAGTCGATCGTCGACGATCTGCGCAAAGACGGCATCGCCGCCGAGCGGCTGACGCCGGGCGCGCCCTTGCCAGCGTCGGGCTGGCTGGTGCGCGGCGTCTTTCTCCAGGTCGACGCCGGTAACCGACTGCGGCGCGCGGCCATCGGCTTCGGCGCCGGCGCGACCGATCTGCAAGTCGTTTCGTCGATCGATCAGCTCGACGCCGGCCCGCCGCAGCAACTCTATACCGTCGATGCCGACGCGCTGAGCCGCAATCTGCCGGGTGCGGCGGTCACGCTCAATCCTTACGTCGCGGCGGCGCGCTTCGTCATGGCGGGCCACGATCTCGACCGCAACGCCAAGGACACCGCCGCCAAGATCGCCGATCAGGTGAAGACCCGGATCGCGGCGGCGCAATAGCGCGCGGCGGCGACGTTGCGCTAAACTCCGCGCCACAGGAGACAGCCATGCCGTTGACTCAGCTTAACCACGTCACCGTGCGCACCCGGGACATGGAAGGCACCAAGACGTTCTATGAAAGTGTACTCGGCCTGCATGCCGGCTGGCGTCCGCCCCTGTCCTTTCCCGGCTACTGGCTCTATTGCGGCGAGCAGCCGGTGGTTCATCTGGTGCCCGACAGCGGCGCTATCGGCGCCGGACCCGACGGCGAGCACACCGGCAATTTCGATCACGTCGCCTTCGTCGGCCACGATTTCGCCGCCATGCGCGCGCACATCGCCGGACGCGGCGTCAAGTTCGAGGATCGCGATCCGCCCGGTGCCGGCGTGCAGCAGATCTTCTTCCCCGACCCCAACGGCGTGATGATCGAGATCAATTTCCCGAAGAGCGCGTGAGTCGCGCGTTGGAGGCGCGGCTCAAGACCAAGCTGGTGGTACAGGCGGCGGTCCGGCTGTGCACGCTGCGTGCCGTGCCGATCAGCGTGGCGCGGCGCGGTGACGAGGACGCCGGCACCATCCTGGTCAAGCTCAACCGCGGCGATCTCGGCTGTATCGTGCTGGCGCAGACCCGCAGCCAGAGCGGCGAGCTCGCCTGGCTGCGCGCGACAGGCGAAACGCCGGTCGACGAGCCGACGGCCGACGCTTATATCGCGCGCCAGGTGCAGCGCGATCCCGACGTCTGGGTGGTCGAAGTCGAGGACCGCGAGGGGCGTCCGGTCTTCAACGGGCCGATCTTGTGACGGTTCGGACCGAAGCTCAGCGGATTTCGTCTTCGGCGCGGGCGCGCGACGTGGCGCAGACGCGTTCGGCGCGGCGCACGAGGTCGTGTGCCAGCTTCGTCTCGGACAGCATCTCGCCTTTGCGTCCGAACGGCACCACGCGTCCATTGGGTCCGCCTTTCGGGAAGAAGCGCGGCACCGGCGCGAGCGCCATCGGAATCGCCGGCGCGGCCGGACGCGTCGCCGCCGCGGCTTCGTGCCGTTGCCGGCAAAGCGCCAGGCCGCAAACCGCCATGCCGGCGCCGGCCAGCGTCAACCCGGCGCTGCCGCCGAGCGCGGGACCACCCAGCGGCAATGCCTCCGCTAGGGCAACAGTCAGGGCGCCGGCCGCGGCCAGCACAGTCAACATTAGGGGCTTCATCTCGTCCTTCGCTGTTCTTGGCGGCTTGGTTAACGGGGCTTTTCAATCGTTTTGCCGTTCCCAGCGCAAAGGCTGTGCCGGTTGCTATCGCCCGCGGAAATCGGCGGTTGCGACGGAAACCGCCGGGCCGGCTGCGGGATTGGCGTCAAATTCGCCGACGCCCGGACTGCGCCGATTGGCCGCGCGACCCGGCCCGCCGCTTGCGGGCATGCTGCGGCGCGCATACGAGGAAAGCGAAGTATGGCCGTGATCAAGCGTATCTGCGTCTTTTGCGGCGCCGCCGGGGATGTCGAAGAAGCTTACCGCGCGGCCGCCATCCGCATGGGCAGCCTCCTGGCCGAGCACGGCATCGGCTTGGTCTATGGCGGCGGACGCGTCGGCCTCATGGGGCTGATGGCGGACGCCGCCCTGGCCTTTGGCGGCGAGGTCGTCGGCGTCATTCCCGGCCATTTACACGAGCGCGAGGTCGGCCATACCGGCCTGACACGGCTGATGGTGGTTGGCAGCATGCACGAGCGCAAGCAGACCATGTTCGAGCTGGCCAACGCCTTCGCCATCCTGCCCGGCGGCTTCGGCACGCTCGAGGAGACGCTCGAATGCATCACCTGGCGGCAGCTCGGCTTGCACGACAAGCCGATCTTCCTGATCGACGTGCAGGATTATTGGGTGCCGTTGCTGCGGCTGTTCGATCAGGTGATCGATTCCGGCTTCGCGCCGCGCACGGCGCGCGCGCTCTATCAGGTCCTGCCGCGCGTCGAGGATTTTCCCGACGCGGCGCTCAAGGCGCCGCAGCCGAGCGGTGCCGCGAAAAGCGGCCTGGTCTGAAGCCCGTCGAGGTAGCGTCGGGCCGCTTGCGCGGCCGTTGGGGCGTGGTTATTGTCCCGGCCGCTCGCCGGGGCCGCCTGCTCGCGGCCGCTCGGCACCGCACGGCGTTCCGTTGGTCCGCTCAAGAGAAGGCCCTCCGCATATGAAAAAGATCAAGGTCGCGAACCCCGTCGTCGAGATGGACGGCGACGAGATGACGCGCATCATCTGGAAGTTCATCAAGGACAAGCTGATCCTGCCCTACCTCGACATCGAGCTGAAATATTTCGACCTGGGCATGGAGGAGCGCGACCGGACCGACGACCAGGTGACGGTGGATTCCGCCAACGCCACGCGGCGGTACGGCGTCGCGGTCAAGTGCGCGACCATCACGCCCGACGAGGCGCGGGTGAAGGAATTCAAGCTCAAGAAGATGTATCGCTCACCCAACGGCACGATCCGCAACATCCTCGGCGGCACAATCTTCCGCGAGCCGATCGTCATCAAGAATATCCCGCGGCTGGTGCCGGGCTGGACCGCGCCGATCGTCATCAGCCGTCACGCCTATGGCGACCAGTACCGCGCCACCGATTTCAAGGTGCCGGGCCCCGGCAAGTTGACCATGACCTTCACGCCGAAGGACGGCGGCAAGCCGACGACCTACGACGTCTTCGAGTTCCCCGACAGCGGCATCGCGCTCGGCATGTACAACCTCGATGAATCGATCCGTGGCTTCGCCCGCGCCTGCTTCAATTATGGGCTGCAGCGCGGCTGGCCGGTCTATCTCTCGACCAAGAACACGATCCTCAAGGTCTATGACGGGCGCTTCAAGGACCTGTTCGAGGAGGTGTTCAACGCGGAGTTCGCCGCGCCGTTCAAGGCGAAGAAAATCACCTATGAGCACCGGCTGATCGACGACATGGTCGCCTCGGCGCTCAAATGGAGCGGCAACTTTATCTGGGCGTGCAAGAACTACGACGGCGACGTGCAGTCCGACGTCGTGGCGCAGGGCTACGGCTCGCTCGGCTTGATGACCTCGGTGCTGATGACGCCTGACGGCAAGACGGTCGAAGCCGAGGCGGCGCATGGCACCGTGACGCGCCACTTCCGCCTGCACCAGCAGGGCAAGGAGACCTCGACCAACCCGATCGCCTCGATCTTCGCCTGGACGCGCGGCCTGTGGTATCGCGGCACGTTCGACAAGACGCCTGACGTCGTGCGCTTCGCCGAGACGCTCGAGAAGATCTGCGTCGAGGCGGTCGAGGCCGGCGAGATGACCAAGGACCTCGCCGTCCTGATCGGCCCGACGACGCCGTTCCTCAACACCATCCCGTTCCTCGACCGACTCGATTCGCGGTTGAAGCAGAAGATGGCCTGAGCATGACCGGCGGGCCGGCCGCGTCGCCTTATCGCGGACGGATCACCGCCGGGTTTTTCGCGCACGTCTTCAAGGCGGTCTGCAAACAGCATCATCGCGAGATGCTGCCGCTGCTCGCGCCGCTGATTCAGGCCGATGCGGTGGTGTTCGACGTCGGCGCCCATGCCGGCCAATACGCCAAGCTGTTCGCACGCCTTGTGCGACGCGGCCGGGTCTATGCGCTCGAGCCGCAGAGCTATGCCCGGCGTATCCTGCGCATCGCGATCCGCCTCAACCGCTTGCGCAACGTCGAAATCCTGCCGCTGGCGCTCGGCGCCGCGCCGGGCACGGCGACGCTGACCATTCCGGTGAAGGCGTCGGGCAGCTATGGCTTCGGCCTCGCCCACATCGGGACGCAGAACGACCGCGCGAGCGCGGCCGAGACCGAGCCGGTGACGGTCACGACGCTCGACGCCCTTGCCGACAAGCTCGGCCTGACGCGGCTCGATTTCATCAAGGCCGATATCGAGGGCTCGGAGCAAGCGATGATCGCGGGCGGCCGCGCGACGCTGGCGCGCTTCAAGCCGGCGCTGCTGCTCGAACTTAATGAATCGCATCTACGCCGCGCCGGTGGCAGCGTCGCGGTGCTGTGGCGGATGCTGAGCGAGCTCGGCTACCACGCCTACGAAGGCAATCCCGGCGGCGCGGCACTCGCTGCGCCGTGCGAAGGCGACGTGCTATTCTTGCCGCCGGAAAGGCGCTAAGCGGCTTTCGCTTTCTCCGCGAGCGCGCGTTCGACCGCGGCCAGCGCCGCCTCGGCTTGCGACGGATCGGGACCGCCGGCCTGCGCCATGTCGGGCCGGCCGCCGCCGCCTTTGCCTCCGAGCGCGGCCGCGCCGAGCCGCACCAGCTCGACCGCGTCGAAGCGCGGGGTCAGATCGAGCGTGACGCCGACGACGATCGAGGCCTTGCCTTCCTCGCGCGCCACCAGCGCGACCACGCCCGAACCTAATTCTTTCTTCAAGTCGTCGGCGAGGCTCTTCAATTCCTTGGCCGGCACGTTGTCGAGCGCGCGAGCGGCGAATTTGACGCCGGCGACCTCCTTGGCCGCGCCGTCGGCGGATTTTCCCGCGCCGCCGCCGAGCGCAGCGGCGCGGCGCGCATCCGACAGATCGCGCTCGAGCCGCTTGCGCTCGTCCAGTAACGCCGCCAGTCGGGTCGGCAATTCCGCCGGCGCCGTCTTGATCGCCTCGGCCGCCTGGCGCAGGAGATTCTCCTCGCCAGCGACATGGCGCTCGGCCGCGGCGCCGGTCACCGCCTCGATGCGCCGCACGCCCGAGGCGACTGCGCCTTCTGAGACGATCTTGAACAGGCCGATGTCGCCGGTACGACGCACATGGGTGCCGCCGCAGAGCTCCACCGAGAACGGGCGAGAACTATGATCATCTCCGCTGTCTTCTCCCATAGACACCACGCGCACTTCGTCACCGTATTTCTCACCGAAGAGCGCCAGCGCGCCTTCCTTGACCGCGCGATCGGGCGTCATCAGCCGCGTATGGACCTCGGCGTTCTGGCGGATGCGGGCATTGACCGCGGTCTCGATCGTGGCGAGGTCGTCGTCCGACAGCGCCCGCGGCTGTGAGAAATCGAAGCGTAGTCGGTCGGGCGCGACCAGCGAGCCTTTTTGCGTCACGTGCTCGCCGAGCCGGCGGCGCAGCGCCTGATGCAGCAGATGGGTGACCGAATGGTTGGCGCGGAGATTGTCGCGCCGCACCGCGTCGATGCGGAGCTCGACCGTGTCGCCGACCGTGAAGCCGCCGCGCGCCATCTTGCCGAGATGGACAAACATCTCGCCGGCGCGCTTCTGGGTATCGATTACCGCGAATTCGCCGCCCTTGGCGGCGAACAGCGCGCCGGTGTCGCCCATCTGCCCGCCGGACTCGCCATAGAACGGCGTCTGCGACACGACGATGGCGGCTTCGTCGCCGACCTTGACCGCATCGACGCGCTTGCCGTTCCGGACGATGGCGAGAATCTTGGCCTCGGCCTCGGTCGCGTCGTAGCCGAGGAACTCGGTCGCGCCGAGCTCTTCGCGCAGCGCGAACCAGAGCTGATCGGTCGCCGCCTCGCCCGAACCGACCCACCACTTGCGCGCCTCGGCGCGCTGCCGCGCCATCGCCGCGTCGAACCCAGCGGTTTCCACCTTGCGGCCGCGGCCGCGCAGCACGTCCTCGGTCAGATCGAGCGGGAACCCGTAGGTATCGTAGAGCTTGAACGCGACCTCGCCGGGAAACGCCGTGCCCTTGCCGAGCCTGCCCTCTTCCTCGTCCAAGAGCTTGAGGCCGCGGGCGAGCGTTTCGCGGAAGCTGGTCTCCTCGAGCTTGAGGGTCTCGGTGATCAGCGGCTCGGCGCGCACCAGCTCGGGAAACGGCTGGCCCATCTGCCGGACCAGCGCCGGCACCAGCTTCCACATCAGCGGCTCGGCGACGCCGAGCATGTGAGCGTGACGCATGGCGCGGCGCATGATGCGGCGCAGGACATAGCCGCGGCCTTCCTTCGACGGCAGAACGCCGTCGGCGATTAGGAACGCGCTGGCGCGCAGGTGATCGGCGATGACGCGATGCGACACCGCATCGGGGCCGTCGGGCGGCGTATGCGATTCCTCGGCCGACGCGACGATCAGCGCGCGCAGGATGTCGATGTCGTAATTGTCGTGCTTGCCCTGGAGCACGGCAGCGATGCGCTCGAGCCCCATGCCGGTGTCGATCGAGGGATGCGGCAGGTCCACCCGCCGCTCGCGCGTCACTTGCTCGTACTGCATGAAAACGAGGTTCCAGATCTCGACAAAGCGATCGCCCTCGGCGTCGGACGAGCCCGGCCGGCCACCGGGAATCTTGTCGCCATGATCGTAGAAAATCTCCGAGCACGGACCGCACGGCCCGGTCTCGCCCATCGCCCAAAAATTGTCGGCGGAGTCGATGCACACGATCCGCCGGTCGGGCAGGCCGGAAATCTTCTTCCACAGATTCCACGCGTCGTCGTCGGTGGCGAAGACGGTGGCGATCAGCCGGTCCGCCGGCAGCTTGAATTCCTTTGTGATGAGGTTCCAGGCCAGCTCGATCGCGTGCTCCTTGAAGTAGTCGCCGAACGAGAAATTTCCCAGCATCTCGAAGAAGGTGTGGTGGCGCGCGGTATAGCCGACGTTCTCGAGGTCGTTGTGTTTGCCGCCGGCGCGCACGCATTTCTGCGACGACGCCGCCGTGCGGTACGGCCGCTTCTCCAGGCCGGTGAAGACGTTCTTGAACTGCACCATGCCGGCGTTGGTGAAGAGCAGCGTCGGGTCGTTCCTCGGAACCAGCGGCGACGAGGGCACGACCTCGTGGCCGGCGCGCCGGAAATAATCGAGAAAGTGGGCGCGAACATCGTTGGTCAGCATGCCGCTAATCTGGTCCTTCCCCCGGCGGGAACCAAGTGCGCCGCGCCATCCCCGTGGTCGCGGCTGAGGCGCATTAAGCCCAAGGCGCGCCGCGCTGTCCAGCTGGCAGCGCGGCGCGGCGGGCCAAGCATCGACGGTCTCATTCAATGACGCAGGAGGCGGCCATGCGGATCGCGATCATCGGCGCCGGCGCGGTAGGTCAGGCGCTGGCACAAGGCTGGAGCAAGATCGGGCACACGGTGAAATTGGGCGTGCCCGATCCCAAGGCGGCGAAGTATCGCAGCCTGCCGGCGCAGCAACTGGCGAGCCCGCGACCGCGGCGGCCGATGCCGAGGTCGTCGCGCTAGCGACGCCGTGGCCCAACACCGAGGCGGCGATCGGCGGCCTCGGCAGCCTTGCCGGCCGCATCGTCATCGACTGCACCAACCCGCTGGCGCGCGGCCCGCACGGCATGAGCCTCGAGATCGGCCACAACGTCTCGGCTGGCGAGCGCGTCGCGCAATGGGCCAAGGGCGCGTCGGTGTTCAAGACGCTCAACCACACCCGCGCCCACAACATGACCAATATCGCGCGCTACAAGATTAAGCCAGCGATGTTCGTCGCCGGCGACGCCGCCGCGAAGAAGCCCGCGGTGCTGAAACTGATCGGCGACCTCGGCTTCGAGGCGATCGACGCCGGGCCGTTGACCAACGCGCGGCTATTGGAGCCGCTCGCCATGCTGTGGATCGACCAGGCGATGGTGTGCGGCCGCGGTCGGGACTTCACCTTCGCGGTGGTGAAGCAGAGCTAGCGCCGCCCACGCGCCTATCCAGCGTTGGTATATCGCCCGGCATTATACTTGACTCTATCAACTATTATCGCAGAACCTGCAAGACATGGCAGGGTCGTCGCTCGGTCGTCGCGTTGCCGCGATGCGGCATTTTAACCGCTTCTACACCCGGCGCATCGGCGTGCTGAGCGAACGACTACTCGGCGGGCCATTCTCGCTGCCCGAGGTGCGCGTGCTCTTCGAATTGGCGCACCGCCGGAGCCTGACGGCCACCGCAATCGGCGAGACGCTGGGACTCGACGCCGGCTATCTCAGCCGCATGCTCAAGGCCTTCGAGCGCCGCGGCTATGTCGCGCGCACGCGCTCACCCCATGACGGCCGGCAACGGCATTTGGCACTGACTGCCGCCGGCCGCCGCGCCTTCGCGCCGGTTGACGCGCGCTCGCAGCGCGACGTCGGCGCGATGCTGCGGCCGTTGGCCGAGGCACAGCGGCGGCAACTGACCGAGGCGATGGACACGATCGAGCGGCTCCTCGGCTGTGCCGCGTCCGAATTGCCGGTGACCGTGCGCCAGCACCGACCGGGCGATATCGGTTGGGCGGTCGCCATAAGCGGCCGCGTCTATGCCGAGGAATACGGCTGGGACGCGACGCTCGAGGCGTTCGTCGCCGAGCTGATGGCGCGCTTCCTGCGGCATTACGACGCGAAGCGCGAAGGCTGCTGGATGGCGGAGATCGGCGGCGAGACCGTCGGCTGCATCGCGCTCACGCGGCAGAGCGATCGGACGGCCAAACTACGCACCTTTGTGGTGACGCGCGAAGCCCGCGGCCGCCGCGCCGGCAAGAGGCTGCTCGGAGAAGCGCTTCGGTTCGCCCGTGTCGCCGGCTATCGCAAGGTGGTGCTGTGGACCCAGAAAGGCCTCGACGCCTCGCGGCATCTCTACGAGACGGCGGGCTTCAAACTGGTGCGTGAAGAGCCCCACCACAGCTGGGGCAAGGACCATATCGGTCAGTATTGGGAGATGAAACTCTAACCGCCGGACGTGGGCCGACCTCTAGCGCTTTTCCATCCGGCGCATGACCGAGAGCACCACGCTCAGCGCGCCAAAGAAAAAGATCACCGCATCGAGAACGCTCACGACCCTGGACGGCAGACGGGACGCGCCGGCGATCTCGACGGCGACCAGGATGACAAGCGCCAAAGCCGATAGCTTGAGCGGGTCCTTCCACCATGGCCGGGCGGGTTTGGGTCCCGGGCGCGCGGGCTCGGCCCGCGGTAGGGCAACATCCGGCGTCGTTTCGATCCGCCCAGATTTCCGGCGTCGTTTCGGCATGCGCGCACCATGCCAGATGATCGCGGTGGGGCCAAGGGAGGCGGAAGCGTTGAGTCAAGGTCGAGCCAACCAAGATTAGAAATCGACGTTCCAGTCGGAATCGTCATCAAACCCAATCGTCTTTCACAAGCTTTACTGCAGGCCCATTCAGCGGTCGGCTACGCCAAGGCGTACAGGCACGAGCATCGCATTCCGGACACTCATCTTCGTAACCACACGTCCACTCGTCGGCCCACTTGGAACTGCACCGCCAGCATCGGTATTAGTTGCGAAACAATGGCGCCCCTTCGGTAAAATAAGGCGCGCAAGAGTCGGCGTGACATTCGACGCAATAGTCCTTGTCCTCGGCCCCGCCCTCGTCGATCCAGTGGTGGCCGCAGTGCGGGCATCCATAATGATTGGTGAAGGCCGGAAATTTGCGGTGTTATGGCGCAAACGCCTCAAGAAATGAATTGGTAGCCGAGTTCCCATTCCTATCTTCCGGGCATGAGTGAACCGATTGCCGTCTTAGCGCTTCGCCGGAAGCGCTACCAAATATCCGGCACCATCGCGCATTATGAGCAATTGATCCGCGAGGCTGAGCAAGACCTAGCTCACGTCAACGCGGCGCTGCACCTATTCGAGGTTACAGGCGAAGCAGCGGACTTGCCGCCCTACGTCGATCTAAACCGCCTTCTAAGGCGCGGCGAGACGACAAAGATTTGCATGGACGCGCTCGCCAAGGAAGGCCCGTTAGACACCCGCCAGCTTACGCTTTGCATCATTCCGGCGCCGCGTTGGGGGCGCGGCGCCGGCGAGAGGACGCATCGGGGGGCGTCCAGAACATCGTCGTGCAATCGTGGGACCGGTCGAAGCGCCGGGCCGTCGGCTTTATTCCTCAGCCGCGCCGCCTTCGGCGCCCACCGCCAGCATGGCGTCGGCGACCAGGCCGGCATTGGCGCGGATCGCCTGCTCGATCTTGCCGGCGATCTCGGGGTGTTCCTTAAGATACTGCTTGGCGTTCTCGCGGCCCTGGCCGATGCGCTCGCCATCATAGGAGAACCACGAGCCGGATTTCTCGACGACGCCGGCCTGTATGCCGAGGTCGATGAGCTCGCCGCGCTTGGAGACGCCCTCGCCGTACATGATGTCGAATTCGACCACCTTAAATGGCGGCGCCATCTTGTTCTTCACCACCTTGACGCGCGTCTGGTTGCCGATGACCTGCTCGTGCTCCTTGATCTGGCCGATACGGCGGATGTCGAGCCGCACCGAGGCGTAGAATTTGAGCGCGTTGCCGCCGGTCGTGGTCTCGGGATTGCCGAACATGACGCCGATCTTCATGCGGATCTGGTTGATGAAGATCACCATGCAGCGCGAGCGCGCGATCGAGCCGGTGAGCTTGCGCAGCGCCTGGCTCATCAGCCGAGCGTGCAGACCCATGTGGCTTTCGCCCATCTCGCCTTCGAGCTCGGCGCGCGGCACCAGCGCCGCGACCGAATCCACCACCAGCACATCGAGCGCGCCGGAGCGCACCAGCGTGTCGGCGATCTCGAGCGCCTGCTCGCCGGCGTCGGGCTGCGAGATCAGGAGTTCGTCGATATTGACGCCGAGCTTCTTGGCGTAAGCAGGGTCGAGCGCGTGCTCGGCGTCGATGAAGGCGCAACCGCCGCCGGCCTTCTGCGCCTCGGCGATGACCTGGAGCGCGAGTGTGGTCTTACCCGAGCTTTCGGGACCGTAAATCTCGACGACACGGCCGCGCGGCAGGCCACCGATGCCGAGCGCGATGTCGAGGCCCAGGGAGCCAGTTGAAACCACCTCGGTCTCGCCCTGTGCCGCGACATGGGCACCGAGCTTCATGATCGAGCCCTTGCCGAAGGCGCGCTCGATCTGGCCAAGCGCCGCCTCGAGCGCCTTCTGCCGCTCGGCGTCCTTGGTTTCCTTGTTGTCGTCTTTCAAAAGGCGCAAATGCTGTGGCTGCTGCGACATTCCCCCGCTCCTCTTCCTAGGCCAAGCCTCGCCGGTCATCAATCGCCGAACCGGCAGAGAGCGCATCGTACATGGTTTGTTCTTAGACGCAAGTTCTTTTTTCGTCCCGATTATATACTTGACGTACCTGGCTACAAAAGGTAGGATTTCAGCATCTTAGTCAAAGGTTCTGCCATGACCGACTTAACGCTGCCGATCTACACCGACGAGAACGAAGCCAGACAGCACCTAGAGGCTTTGTGCTGGCCTCACGGGCCGATCTGCCCGCACTGCGGAGTCGTCGGCAATGCGAGTCTGCTAGCCGGTAAGAGCACGCGCCCAGGCGTCTACAAATGCCGTGACTGCCGCAAGCCATTCTCCGTGACCGTGGGCACCGTGATGGAGCGTTCGCACATTCCACTGAACAAGTGGGTGCTGGCGGTCCATCTGCTGTCGTCCAGCAAGAAGGGAATGTCGGCTCACCAGCTGCATCGCATGATGGGCGTTACCTACAAGTCAGCGTGGTTCATGGCGCATCGCATCCGTGAGGCCATGACCGAAAACGACCCCTCGCCGCTCGGCGGCAAAGACAAGATTGTCGAGGTAGACGAGACTTTCATCGGCAAACCCGGCGACGTTTTCGTCAACGGTCGAGGCTGGGTTCAGATGCGCGGCACTACGACGAAGCGCAAGGTTATCTCGCTTGTCGAGCATCATGGTCGCGCGCGTTCATTCGTTGTCTCCGACTTCAAGCCAGCGACCATTCGTAAGGCGTTGTTCGAGAACATCGTGTTGGACAGCCGCCTAATGACGGACGAGGCCCACCATTACAAACGCCCCGGCCGTGAGTTTGCGAAGCACGAAGCGGTCAACCATGGCAACCGCGAGTACGCGCGAGGCGACGTAACGACGAATACCGTTGAAGGATTTTTCTCGATCTTCAAACGCGGCATGACTGGCGTGTACCACCATTGTGGCGAGCAGCACCTAGTCTTACTGCGTCATAAGTTTTAGCGTTTCCTTGGCCACATTTGTGCACAGCAAGGGCATCGGAACAATGTCCGTGCGAGGGCGATGCTGAGCCTGTGGCGCAGGGTTGCGATGGAATCAGGGA
>JBOHLS010000003.1:0-179193 GCA_050729835.1 Allostellaceae bacterium
GCGACCCGCTCGCGCAAATCAAGCGAATAGGCTTTTGGCATCGCAAATCACCTCCTCCTGGAAGTGAATCACAAACCCACCTTCTTAGGAATCCCCGCCGATTCAAGCTGACTGTCCGACGCTCTAGTGCGCTGCTCACGATGGCGTAGGGCTGCTTGCGTGTTCCGCCTGTCGGCTGCCACTCGTCGAACGCATCGGCCGGAATGATGCAGCGTCGTTTCTTGAACGCCTCACGGAAGGCTGGCGCAATCGCCTCGATGCCTTCGACCGTTACGAACCCTCATACGAGCGTTGCGGATTCGCAGCGGTCGAGCCGCTCTCGCAGCAACGACGCGATTTTACGCTGCGGCGTATCAAAAATCCCCTCCACCTGAACAGCCATAATTTCCCCCAAAGCTAGGGCCAAGACCCAATTGGGTGATTGCTAATTCAGGCGGTTAGTGATTCGCTCGAATCACGGTTCAGTGATTCGGGGGAACCATGATCGCGGGTTATTTCTGGCTGAACGACCGGCAGTGGGAGAAGGTTGGTCCGTTGTTGCCGCCCTATGTGCGCGGCAAGCGACGTGTCGATGACCGGCGGGTCATCAGCGGCATCATTCAGGTCGTCTTCTCCGGGTGCCGGTGGTCCGCCGCGCCGCTGGAATATGGACCGCGCAATACGCTCTACAACCGGTTCGTGCGCTGGGCCCTTCGCGGCATCTGGGCGGCGAACGTCGGCAAACGGGCGAGTGGCGGAGAGGGTGGGATTCGAACCCACGGTACCCAGTAAAGGGCACAACGGTTTTCGAGACCGCCCCGATCGACCGCTCCGGCACCTCTCCGACAGGGCGCGGAGCCTAACGCAGCCGCCCAGCCCGCCGCAATCCCACAAACTTGTTACATCGGTTCAGGGAAAACCGCACCCGCATCGGCGTTGACGTGATGGGTCGCTTTCGATCGAAGAGGAATAGAGATGGGCGTTTTCCTGCGCTCGGCTTTACTTGTAGCCGCCATGCTGTCGCTCGCGGCATGCGGTGAATCACCTGGTTGCCGCGCCGTCACCGGAGCGGGCATTGGTGCCGCCGGCGGCGCGGCGGTGGGCGCGCTGGCCGGCAGTCCGGCGCTCGGGGCTGCGGCTGGCGGCTTGGCCGGTGGCGCGACTGGCGCCTTCACCTCGCCGAACGAGGTTTCGGCCGGTCCGTCGCTGGTTTGCAACTGACGCCGGGAGCCTTTAACCCCGCTCAAAAGCTGGCCAAAATCCCCCGGAACCCGGCGTAAAACCGTTGACAGAAGCCGCTTCCCGGCTATATTTCGCGCCAACGGACGGGCTGGTCCCGTCCGTTCTCTATTTCCAGGGCGCGCCATGTACGCTGTCATCCGCACCGGCGGCAAGCAATACCGAGTCGCCAAAGACGACGTGATCTTCGTCGAGAAGCTCGCCGGCGATCCCGGTTCGAGCGTGACGCTCGACGAGGTTCTCATGCTCGGCGGCGAGGGCCAGAAGCCGAAGGCCGGCGTGCCGCTGATCGCGGGCGCATCGGTCACCGCCCAGGTGCTCGAGCAGAAGCTCGACGACAAGGTGCTGGTGTTCAAGAAGCGGCGCCGCCACAACTATCGCCGCAAGAACGGCCATCGCCAGGCGATGACGGTCTTGCGCATCACCGGCATTCGGGCCGACTAGGAGAGCACTCATGGCGCACAAGAAAGCCGGCGGCTCGTCGCGCAACGGGCGCGATTCCAGAGGCCGCCGCCTCGGATTGAAGCGGGCCGGCGGCGAGATCGTCGTGCCGGGCAACATCCTCGTCCGCCAGCGCGGCACCAAGTTCCACGCCGGCCGCAACGTCGGCCTGGGCCGCGACCACACCTTGTTCGCGCTGATCGAAGGCGCCGTGTGCTTCCACACCACGCACGGCGGCCGGACCTTCGTTTCGGTCGAACCGGCCCCGGCGGAGGCCGCGGAGTAGGCCCTTCACCCTGACCAGCGCTGCGCGCTAGATTGATTGCAAAGGGGGAATGGCCGCATTCCCCCTTTTTCGTTCGGGGGGCCGGCGGCCGATAGCCGATGAAATTCCTTGATCAGGCCAAGATCTATCTCAAGAGTGGCGACGGCGGCGCCGGCGCGGTGAGTTTTCGTCGCGAGAAATTCGTCGAGTTCGGCGGCCCCGACGGCGGCAACGGCGGCCGCGGCGGCGATATCGTCGTCGAGAGCGTCGCCAACCTCAACACACTGATCGACTATCGCTACCAGCAGCACTTCAAGGCGGCGAGCGGCCATCATGGCATGGGCGCCAACCGCTCGGGCGCCGACGGCAAGTCGCTGGTGCTGCGGGTGCCAGCCGGCACGCAAATCCTCGACGATGCCAACGAGGACGTGCTGCTCGACCTCAAGCAGGTGGGCGAGCGCCATGTGCTACTCAAGGGCGGCGACGGCGGCTTCGGCAACACCCATTACAAGAGCGCGACCAATCGTGCGCCGCGCAAAGCCGGCAAGGGCTGGCCCGGCGAGGAGCGCTGGGTGTGGCTGCACCTCAAACTGATCGCCGACGCCGGCCTGGTCGGCTTGCCCAATGCCGGCAAGTCGACGTTACTCGCCGCCGTGTCGCACGCCAGGCCCAAGATCGCCGATTATCCCTTCACCACGCTCAAGCCGCAGCTCGGCGTGGTGCGCGTACACGACGAGGAGTTCGTGCTCGCCGACCTGCCCGGCCTGATTGAGGGTGCCAGCGAAGGCACCGGCCTGGGCCACCGTTTCCTCGGCCATGTCGAGCGCTGCGCCGCCATCCTGCATCTGATCGACGCGACGCTCGACGACGTCGTGGGCGCCTGGCGCACCATCCACGCCGAGCTCGAAGCCTACGGCCACGGTCTGGCCGACAAGACCGAACTGATCGCGCTCAACAAGGCGGATGCCGTTCCGACGGCGGAGATGGAGAAGAAGCGCAAGGCGCTCAAGCGCGCCAGCCGGCGCGAGCCGCTGGTCATGTCGGCCGCGACCGGACGCGAGGTGGACAAGGTCATGGCGGCGGTCGCCGCCGTGGTCCGCACGGCGCGGCAGGAGGCGGTCCGAACGGCGGCCGAGACGGCGGAGGCCGGATGAAGCAGGCTCTCGCCACCTCGAAGCGCCTGATCGTCAAGATCGGCTCGGCCCTACTGGCCGACGACACGACCGGCGAGCCCCGGCGCGCCTGGCTCGAGGCGCTGCTGGCGGACATCGCGGCGTTGCGCCGGCAGGGAACGTCGGTGTTGATCGTCACCTCCGGCGCGGTCGCCATCGGCCGCCGTCATCTCGGTCTGGCGGCCGGCCCCTTGCGGCTTGAGGAAAAACAAGCCGCTGCCGCTGCCGGCCAGGCTCACCTCGCTTACGTCTATCAGGAGGCCGCCGCCCGGCACGACATCGTCGTGGCTCAGATCCTGCTCACCCCCGAGGACACCGAGGAGCGGCGGCGCCATCTCAACGCGCGCGCCACCATCGAGCAGCTGCTGGCGCTCGAAGCCCTGCCGGTAATCAACGAGAATGACACCGTGGCGACGGCCGAGCTGCGCTTCGGCGACAACGACCGGCTGGCGGCGCGCGTCGCGCAGATGATCAGCGCCGACACGCTCGTCCTGCTGTCCGATATCGATGGCCTCTATACCGCCGATCCGCGCCGCGACAAGTCCGCCAAGCACGTTCCGGAATGCCGCGAGATCACGCCCGAGATCGAGGCGATGGCCGGCAAGGCACCGCCAGGCTCGTCGTCGGGCGGCATGGTGACCAAGCTTGCCGCGGCGCGCATCTGCCTCGCCGCCGGTTGCCGCATGGCGATCGCCAAGGGCGAGACGCTCCACGCGCTGGCCGCGCTCGACAAGGGCGCGCGCGCGACCTGGTTTCTTCCGGCGGCCGAGCCGCTGACCGCACGCAAGCGCTGGATCGCCGGCGCGGTCAATCCCGTCGGCGTCCTGGTGATCGACGACGGTGCGGCGCGCGCCTTGAAGCGCGGCACCAGCCTGCTGCCGGCGGGCGTGACGCGGGTCGAGGGCGAGTTCCAGCGCGGTGACGCCGTGATCGTGCGCGCCAAGGACGGGCACGAGCTGGCGCGCGGGTTGTCGGCATATTCGAGCGCCGACGCGCGCGCCATAGCCGGGCACAAAAGCGGTGAAATCGAGGCCATCCTCGGCTACCGTGGCCGCGACGAGATGATCCACCGCGACGATCTGGTGGTGACATGACGGCGCTCGAAGCCGCCGGCGAACGGGCGGGCGAAAAACTCCGCGACACGATGCAGGGTCTTGGCCGGGCGGCGCGCGAAGCCGCCGCGGTCCTTGCCCGCGCCACGGCTATTCAACGTACCGGCGCTCTCAACCGTGCGGCAGACGCGATTCGTGCCGCGCGCGACGCCATCGCCGAAGCCAATCGGCGCGACCTGCAAGCTGCGCGCGACAAGTCGCTTTCGCCGGCGATGACCGACCGGCTGATGCTCGACGATCAGCGCATCACGGCGATGGCGAACGGCGTGGCCGAGGTCGCGTCCCTGCCCGACCCGGTCGGCACCGTACTGGCCGCGTGGACGCGGCCCAACGGCTTGCGCATCGAGCGCGTGCGCGTGCCGTTGGGCGTGATCGGCATCATCTATGAATCACGGCCCAACGTGACCGCCGACGCCGGCGGGTTGTGCATCCGCTCGGGTAACGCCGTGATCCTGCGCGGCGGCTCGGAAAGCTTCCACTCGTCGCGCGCGATCGTCGCCGCGATCGAGACCGGGCTCGAGCGCGCCGGCCTGCCGCGCGCCGCCGTGCAGCTCGTTCCGACCACTGACCGCGCCGCCGTTGGCCACATGCTGGCGATGAACGAACTGATCGACGTCATCGTGCCGCGCGGCGGCCGCTCGCTGATCGAGCGGGTGCAGACCGAGAGCCGCCTGCCGGTGATCGCGCATCTCGAAGGCGTCTGCCACGTCTATCTCGACCGTGCGGCCGATCCGGCGAAGGCGCGCAAGATCGTGCTCAACGCCAAGATGCGGCGCACCGGAGTCTGTGGCGCTGCCGAGACGTTGCTGGTGGATCGCACCGTCGCCGGCGCGTTGTTGCCGCCGATCCTCGCCGACCTGCACCAGGCTGGCTGCGAGATTCGCGGCGACGAAGCAGTGCGCAAACTCGACCGCGACGCCAAGACCGCGACCGAGCAGGACTGGTACGCCGAATATCTCGACGCCATCCTGGCGGTGAAGGTGGTCGACGGACTCGACACCGCGATCCGCCACGTCAATCACTACGGCTCGCATCACACCGACGCGATCGTGACCGAGGAGAAGGCGGCGGCTGAAAAATTCCTGAACGAGGTCGACAGCGCGATCGTGCTGGTCAACACCTCGACCCAGTTCGCCGACGGCGGCGAGTTCGGCATGGGCGCCGAGATCGGCATCTCGACCGGCCGGCTGCCGCCGCGCGGGCCGGTCGGCGCCGAGCAACTGACCAGCTTCAAATACGTCGTGCGCGGCGACGGCCAGGTGCGGCCCTGAACCTCGCCGCTCTCGGCATCGGTCATGTGCCGCCGCGGCGCGTCGGACTGCTCGGCGGTTCGTTCAACCCCGCCCATGCCGGCCACGTCAATCTGAGTCTTGAGGCGCTGCGGCGGCTCGGGCTTGACGAGGTGTGGTGGCTGGTGGCACCGCAGAACCCGCTCAAGCCGTCTCGGAGCATGACGCCGCCGGAAAAGCGGCTGGCGGCGGCGCGCCAGCGCGTTCGCCATCCGCGTATCCGGGTGCTCGACCTGGAAAGCCGGCTCGGCACGGTTTTCACGATCGACACGCTGCGGGCCTTGAAGCGGCACTTCCCGCGGACCAGATTCGTCTGGCTGATGGGCGCAGACAACCTGTCGCAAATCCGTCATTGGCGCGGCTGGCGCGCGATTTTCATGTCGCAGCCCATTGCGGTCTTCGCCCGGCCTACGTATTGTCGAAGCGCTTTGGCCGCGCTGCCCGCCCATCGCTTTGCCCGCCACCGTTTACCCGCCGCTGCGGCGCGGCGGCTCCCTGGCGCCAAGCCGCCGGCCTGGATTTTCCTGGGATCGATGCTCGACCCGCACTCCGCCACCCAAATCCGCCGCCACATCCGAGGTGATCGCCATACCGCGTAGCAAACCCTTGAAGGCCAAGAAGCGGCGCAGCGCCGCCCGCCACGACGCCTTGTTGCGCCTGATCGAACAGACCCTGGACGACGGCCAAGCCGAAGAGATCGCCGTCATCGACCTCGAAAACAAATCCACCCTCGCCGACTACATGGTCATCGCCAGCGGGCGCTCGCAGCGCCAGACCGTGGCATTGGCCGAGCGGCTGCTCGACGTGCTGCGTGCCGCCGGCTATCGGCGCCTTTCGGTCGAAGGCCTGCAACACGGCGAATGGGTTCTGGTCGACGCCGGCGACGTCATCGTCCACCTCTTCCGGCCGGAGCAGCGCGCTCATTACAATCTTGAGAAGATGTGGGGCGAGGCCTTCGCGGCGTTGGACGAATCGATCGCCTGAGCGCGGCCGCGCGTCATGCGCATCACCATCACCGCGATCGGCAAGCTCAAGTCCGGGCCGCACCGCGATCTCGCCGCGCATTACGCCGGCCGGTTGCATTGGCCCGTCGTCATCCGCGAAGTCGAGGAGCGTCGCAAGCTGCCGCCGGCCGAGCTCAAGGCGCGCGAAGCCGCGCTCTTGCTCGACGCCATTCCAAAGGGCGCCATGATCGTCGCGTTGGACGAACGCGGCACGGCGCTGTCGAGCGCCGACTTTGTCAAGCGGCTATCGCGCTGGCGGGATACGGGCGTTGCTGATCTCGCTTTTGTGATCGGCGGCGCCAACGGCCTTGATGAATCTATTCGGCGGCAAGCCGCCTTCGTGCTCTCGCTCGGGCCCGCCACCTGGCCGCATTTCCTGGTCCGAGGCATGTTGCTGGAGCAACTCTACCGTGCGGAAACCTTGATCGCGGGCCACCCTTACCACCGCGAGTAGGCGCCCCGACCCTACCGCTCGTGACGCCGTTCCTCTATATATCGGGCATGTCCACGCCGAATCGGCCGCGCCCTGTCGTGCTATGCATTCTCGACGGCTGGGGCGAGCGCGCGCAGCGCGATGACAACGCCATCCTGCAGGCCAGGACACCACACTGGGACCGCTTCATGGCCCGCTTTCCCCATGCGCACATGCAGGCGAGCGAAAGCTTCGTCGGGCTGCCGAAGCACCAGATGGGCAATTCCGAGGTCGGCCACACCAATATTGGTGCCGGCCGCGTCGTGACGCAGGACCTGCCGCGCATCGACGACGCGATCAAGCAGGGTGAGCTGGAGCGGAACGCCGAGCTCAAGGAATTCGTCACGGCCGTGAAGCGCGGCGGCGGCGCAGTCCACCTGATGGGCCTGATGTCGCCCGGCGGCGTCCACGCGCATCAGGACCACATCGCGGCGCTGGCGAAGTTCCTGGCCGAGCAGGGCCTAGCGGTGAACGTCCACGCTTTCCTCGACGGGCGCGACACGCCGCCGCGCAGCGCGCGCGACTTCGTCGCCAAGTTCGAGATCGCGCTCAAGGATCAGAAGCGCGTCCACATCGTCACGATCAGCGGCCGCTATTTCGCGATGGATCGCGACAAGCGCTGGGACCGGGTCGAGAAAGCCTATCGCACCCTGGCCGCAGCCGAGGGCCCGCGGGCGCCCGACGCGCGTACCGCGATTGAGCAGTCCTATGGCCAGGACAAGGGCGACGAATTCGTCGTTCCGACGGTCGTCGGCGATTACGCCGGCATGAAGGACGGCGACGGCCTGATCTGCGCCAATTTCCGCGCCGACCGGGTGCGCCAGATCCTGCTCGCGCTGCTCGATCCCAAGTTCGACGCGTTCCGACGCCCACGCACCGTCAAGTTCGCCGCGGCGCTCGGCCTGACCCAGTATTCCGACGAGCTCAACGGGCTGATGAAGACGCTGTTCCCGCCGGAGGACCTGACCGACACGCTGGGCGAGGTGGTGGCGCACGCCGGCCTCAAGCAGCTGCGCATCGCCGAGACCGAGAAATACGCCCATGTCACCTTTTTCTTCAACGGCGGGCGCGAGATCGAGTTCGACGGCGAGAACCGCATCCTGGTGCCGTCGCCGCGTGTCGCGACCTACGACCAGAAGCCCGAGATGTCGGCGTTCGAGGTCACCGACAAGCTGGTGGCGGCGATCGACGGCGGCACGTTCGACCTGATCGTGGTCAATTACGCCAACACCGACATGGTCGGGCATACCGGCGACATCGCCGCGGCGGTGAAGGCTGTCGAGGCCGTCGACCAGTGCCTCGGCCGCGTCGCCGAAGCGGTCAAGCGCGCCGGCGGCTGTCTCTTGGTCACCGCTGACCACGGCAATGCCGAGCAGATGCGCGACCCCAAGACCGGTCAGCCGCACACCGCCCATACGACCAACCCGGTTCCCCTGCTACTGGTCAATCCGCCATCGGGCGTAACCGGGCTGCGCGACGGCAAGCTGGCCGACATCGCGCCGACGGTTTTGTCGCTGCTCCACCTGCCTCAGCCCAAGGCGATGACGGGCCAGAATCTCGCCCGCGCCGCCGCGCGTGCCACGGCCTAGGTATATCGCGTTTTCGGCCGCTCTGCTCGCAGCGGGGCTCGTTGCCGCCGCTCCCGGCCATGCGCAGAACTCGCCGCAGCAAAAACTGCAGGACATCGAGCACCAGATCGAACAAACCCGACAGCAACAGCAGAACCTCGCCAAGCAGGCGCAGGACCTGGCCGGGCAGATCCAAACTCTGCGCAACAGTGAGGTTCGCGCCGCCGCCGGCGCGCAGGCGCACGAAGCGGCGCTCGACCGGCTCGACCGCAAGCTCGCGGCCCTCGCCGCCAAGGAGCAGGCCGAGGCGGCCGAGCTCCAAGGCAAGCGCGCCACCGAGGCGCGCGTTCTGATGGCGCTGGTGCAGCTGGCGCGCGACCCGCCGACCGCACTGGCCTTGTCGCCGATGCCGCCGGTGGATGCGGTGCGCGGCGGGCTGTTGCTCGGCCGCGCCGTGCCGCCGCTGGCGGCACGGGCACATGCCTTGGGCGACGCGATCGCCCAGCTGGAGGCGGTGCGCGCGCAGATCGTCGACGCCGAAGCCGAGCACCGCACCGAAGGCCAAGGCCTAGCGCGCGACCAGGCGCAGATCGCCGCCCTGATCGCGCAAAAGCAGGTCTTGCAGCGGCAAACCCAGGCTGGGCTGGACCAGAACAGCCGCCAGCAGGCGGCGTTGGCGGCCAAGGCCAGCAACCTGCGCGATCTGATTGCCCGGCTCGAAGCCGACCGCCGCGCCGCCGAGCAGCGCGCCGCGACACGCGCCGGCGGCAAGACGCCGCTCGCTGTGACTGCTGCCGCGCCGGTCCATCCCCCGGCGGGAACGCCGCCCGGCATCCGCCCGATCGCCCAAGCCAAGGGACGTTTCGCGGTGCCGACGACCGGCCTGCTGGTCGTGCGCTTCGGCGAGGCGCAGCCAGGCGGCATGACCAGCAAAGGGCTCACCTTCGAGACGCGGCCCGGCGCGCAGGTGGTGGCGCCGTTCGACGGGCGGGTGGTTTATGCCGGACCATTCAAGGGTTACGGCCGAATATTGATCATCGGTCACGGCGGCGGCTATTATTCAGTTCTGGCAGGGCTCGACCGCATCGAGCAAAGTGTCGGGCAATGGCTCGTGGCAGGCGAGCCGGTAGGGGTCATGTCGCAGAGTGGTCAAAGACCCCGTCTCTACCTCGAGCTTCGCGATAACGGCCGACCGATCAACCCCTTGCCGTGGTTGGCGATCCACGATGAAAAGGTAAATGGATGATGCGCTTCCGTCACATTGCGGTTTCGGCCGCGATCCTCGTCTGGCTCTTGGCGCCCGCGGCGCAATCCGCCGACGCGCCCCAGGCGCAAGCGGCGAAACACGACGCCGACACCTATCGCGAGCTCGACCTGTTCGGCGAGGTTTTCGAGCGCGTCCGCGCCGACTACGTCGACAAGATCTCGGACGAGCATCTCATCGAAGCCGCGATCAACGGCATGCTGTCGTCGCTCGATCCGCATTCGAGCTACATGAACGCCAAGGACTTCGCCGAGATGCAGGTGGAGGTCCAGGGCGAGTTCGGCGGCCTCGGCATCGAGGTGACGATGGAGGACGGGCTGGTGAAGGTGGTGTCGCCGATCGACGGCACGCCGGCGGCCAAGGCCGGCCTCAAGCCCGGCGACCTGATCGTCGCGATCGATAACCAGCCGATCTCCGGCATGAGCCTCAACGACGCGGTCACGAAGATGCGCGGCCCCATCGGCAGCGAGATCAAGCTGATCATCCGCCGCGGCACGCAGCCGCCCTTCACCGTCGCCATAAAGCGGGCGGTGATCAAGGTCCAATCCGTCCGCTCGCATCTCATCGGCAACGACGTCGGCTACATCCGCATCAGCAGCTTCAACGAACAGGCCGACAGCGGCGTGCACGCGGCGATGAAGTCGCTGATAGACAAGTCGCACAACAAGCTCAGCGGCATCGTCCTCGACCTGCGCAACAATCCCGGCGGTCTGCTCGATCAGGCGGTAGCCGTGGCCAACGATTTCATCGACCAGGGCGAGATCGTCTCGACCCGCGGCCGCCATGCCGACGACGCCCAGCGCTTCGATGCCAAGCCCGGCAACGACATCAGCAAGGACCTGCCGATGGTCGTGCTGATCAACGGCGGCTCGGCCTCGGCGTCGGAGATCGTCGCCGGCGCTCTGAAGGACCACCACCGCGCTGTGCTGGTCGGCATGCGCAGCTTCGGCAAGGGATCGGTCCAGACCATCATCCAGCTGCCGGGGCACGGCGCGATGCGGCTGACGACTGCGCGCTATTACACGCCCTCGGGCCGCTCGATCCAGGCGACCGGCATCGAGCCCGACATCGTCGTCGAGCCCGCCAAGATCGAGAAGGTCGCGACCGGCCCGGTGATCCACGAATCGGACCTCAAAGGCGCGCTCAAGAATACCAGCGACGAGGCGGCGAAGACGCCGAGCGCAGCCCCGGAGGCGGCACCGAGCAAGAGCGCGGCGCCGCCCGCGGAGGATCGCGACGAATCCGCCACCTTCGGTAGCGCCGACGATTACCAGCTCGCCCGTGCCGTCGACATGCTGCGCGGTCTCGCCTTGTTCGCGCCCAAGAAGGCACCGGCGCACTGAGGCCGGCGCCGCACGCCGGATGAGGAGCGCCCAACCGCCCGCCGGCTATCGCCGCGGCGTTGGCATCATGCTGATCGACGGCGCGCGCCGGGTCTTCGTCGGGCGCCGCATCGGCACCGCCGGCGGCTGGCAGATGCCGCAAGGCGGTATCGACGGCAACGAAACGCCACAAGCCGCGGCTTGGCGCGAGCTCGAGGAGGAGATCGGCACCGCCAAGGCCGTGATCCTGGCCGAAAGTGCGCATTGGCTGAGCTACGAGTTCCCGGAGGCACTGCGCCTGTCGATCTGGGGCGGACGCTTTCGGGGCCAGGCGCAGAAGTGGTTCCTGATGCGCCTCACCGGAAGCGACGGCGACATCGACCTCACCGCCCACATGCCGGAATTCGACGCCTGGAAATGGATCGCGCCGCGCGAGTTGCCGGCGCTCGCCATCGATTTCAAGCAGCCGCTCTACCGGGCGCTGCTCGAGGAGTTCGCGACGCTGCTCGAGTCGCGCTAGGCGGCAGCGCGGCGGCGCAGCGCCCGCCACACAATGTCCGAAGCCAGCAGATTGAGCCGGCCATGCGGCCTGAGCCCGACCGCCTTAAAGGTCATCGCCACCGCGCGCTCGAGATGATGCGGGCGATAGACCCGCGCCGCGGCGGCGAGATAATCGCGGTGAGCCCGCCGGCGTTCGTAGACCGCGTCGGGCGCGGCGTTGGCAACGAAATAGGCATAGGACAGCTCGTCGTCCTCGGACTCGCGAATCCGGCCGAGAGCGATGCGCAAGCGGCCGAGCCGCCCCAGCCGCTCGCGCGCGAGATAACGCTTCATGTGGGTATAGAACAGCTTGTAGTGCCGGAGTTCGTCGGCGGCAATGCGGTGGCAAATCTCGCACAGCACCGGCTCGTCCGTCGCCTCAGCGAGCGCCGTGTAATAGCTGCTGGTGCCGGCCTCGACGATGCAGCGCGCCACCAACTCGCCGGCGCGCGAGCCGCGGATCGAGCGTTCGGCATCGAGGTCGACGCGGAACCCGGCTGAAAAGCGCGCACATGCCGCGGCATGATCGAACGCCGGGTCGGCGAGCATGGCCCAGCGGCCGAGTGCTGCGCCGTGCTGGACCTCTTCACCGCCCCAGATTCGGGCGGCTTCCCGGAAATCAGGATCGTCGGCAAAGACGTTGCACAGATAGCGCGTGTAATCGGCGCCATTCTGCTCGACCAGGCTCGCCGCCTTGGCGAGGCGCAGTAGCGCGGGCTCGGCCCGCGCTGGATCGAACCGGTGCCACGGAATGTCGTCCAACGTCCAATGACCCACGGGTGCGCTCCTCGCCCGCGATTATAGCGCCGCGGCCGGCACCCGCCTATTTCGGCGGATTGAACTCTTTCCAGGGGTCCTTGACGTTGGGGATTGTATAGAACTCGGTGTTGACCAGCTTGCCGTTCTTCATCTCGGCGCGGCGGATGTAGATGTTCTGCACGATCTCGCGCGTCGCCGGATCGATCGAGATCGGCCCGCGCGGGCTGTTTGGATCGACCCAATGCGACAGGACCGCCATCGCCTGGTCGGCGGTGAACTTGCCGCCGGTTTTCTCGATCGTGTCGAAGATCGCTGCCATGCCGTCCCAGCCGCCGACGGCATAGACGTCGGGCGTGCTGTTGGCGCCGTATTCCTTCTTCCAGGAGGCGACGAAAGCGACGTTGGCCGGCCGCGTCGCCGTGGCGGAATAGCTCCCGGCGCTGATGATGCCGACGGCATTGGCGCCCATGTTACGCAATTCCTCGTCCGGCAGCAGGTCCTGGGTGGCGACGATCCTGGTGCCGTGCGCCATCAGCTTCGCGTCGTGGATTTCCTTCACCATCGTCGTCGCCTGCGTGCCGGCGGGAACCCAGACGAACGCGACGTTCGGGCGCGCATCGGCGATGCGCTGGATGAAGGGCGAGAAATCCGGATTGACGAGCGGGAAGCGCACCGAGGTCAGCGTGCCGCCGCCGTCGACGATGCCCTTCTTGAACGCGGCTTCGGCGTCCCAGCCCGGATTGAAGTCGCTGACCGCGCTATAGGCTACCTTCCAGCCCTGCTGCGCCACCCATTTGCCAAGCGGATAGGCGGTCTGCCATTGGGTGAACGAGACGCGCACGACATAAGGCGAGAGGCGCGGCAACGGAGCGGCCGAGGCGTTCATGTCGACGAACGGCACCTTGGCTTCGGCGCTGAGCGGCGCGATCGCCAGCGCGACCGGCGAGGCAATGACGCCGCCGAGAAACTGGACGTGCTGGCGCACGATCAACTCCTGCGCCACGCGCTTGCCAACGTCCGAGGTGCTGGTGTCGTCGCGGCGGATGATCTCGACTTTGACGCCCGGCGGCAGGTCCTTAGCATGCAGCTTGGCGTAGAGGCTCAGCCCCTTGTCGAGCTCGTCGCCCGGCTGGGCCAGGACGCCCGAATAGCTGTTGACGATGCCGATCTTGATCGTCTGCGCCGCCGCCGGCAGCGTCGCCAGCAGCGACGCGCCGCCTAGAGCGGCGCCCAGGATTTTCGTGGTTCGCATGTCCCCTTCGCACCCGGTTCGCGGGGTGTCGCGGGAGCATTGTTGGCACGCGACCGCCGGCTTGCCAAGGCCAGCCACGCGGGCCGCTGCGGATTAGTGGGCAGCCGCCCGCAAGGCTTCGAGCTTGGCCTGAGCCACGGCGAGGCGGCGCTCGGCGGCGCGCAGCGCGGCCATGACGTCGCTTTTCTCGTCACCGGCGGCCCGCGCGGCCTGTTCCTTGATCCCGGCGTGCTGGCTTTCGGCTTCCCTGGCCTCGGCTTCGGTGGCGCCGCGGTCGATCTCGCCGACCGGTAGCGCCTCGTCGGCGAGCACGGTGCAACGCTCGGGTGTCACCTCGGCGAAGCCGCCCGAGACGAAAAGGCGCTGCGACACGCTGCGCTGGTCGTCGACATAGACGTCGATGATGCCCGGCCGCACGGTGGAGATGAGCAGCGCGTGGCCCGGCAGCACGCCGAAATCGCCCTCGCCGCCCGGCACCACGACCATGGCGACGTCCTCCGAGAGCAGCAGCTTCTCGGGCGAGACCAGCTCGAATTTGACCTTGTCGGCCATCGCGCCTTACGCCGCCTCCGCCGCCATCTTCTTGGCCTTGGCCACCGCCTCGTCGATGGTGCCGACCATGTAGAATGCGCCCTCCGGCAGGTCGTCGTATTCGCCGGCGACGATGCCCTTGAAGCCCTTGATCGTGTCTTCGAGCTTGACGAACACGCCGGGCGTGCCGGTGAAGACCTCGGCGACGTGGAAGGGCTGCGACAGGAAGCGCTGGATCTTGCGCGCGCGGGCGACGGTGAGTTTGTCCCCTTCCGAAAGCTCGTCCATGCCGAGGATGGCGATGATGTCCTGCAGCGACTTGTAGGTTTGCAGCACGCGCTGCACGTCGCGCGCGACTTTGTAGTGATCGTCGCCGACGACGCGCGGGTCGAGCATGCGGGAGGTCGAATCCAGCGGATCGACCGCCGGATAAATGCCGAGCTCGGCGATCTGGCGCGAGAGCACGGTTGTCGCATCGAGGTGCGCGAACGAGGTCGCCGGCGCGGGGTCGGTCAGGTCGTCGGCCGGGACATAGATCGCCTGCACCGAGGTGATCGAGCCTTTCTTGGTGGTGGTGATGCGCTCCTGCAGCGCGCCCATGTCGGTCGCCAGCGTCGGCTGATAGCCGACCGCCGAGGGGATGCGGCCCAGGAGCGCCGAGACCTCGGAGCCCGCTTGGGTGAAACGGAAGATGTTGTCGACGAAGAACAGCACGTCCTGGCCTTCCTCGTCGCGGAAATATTCCGCGAGGGTGAGACCGGTGAGGCCGACGCGAGCGCGCGCGCCCGGCGGCTCGTTCATCTGGCCGTAGACCAGCGCCGCCTTGGAGCCGGGACCGTCGGGGATGATGACTTTCGATTCTATCATCTCGTGATAGAGGTCGTTGCCCTCGCGCGTGCGCTCGCCGACGCCGGCAAAGACCGAGTAGCCGCCATGCGCCTTGGCGATGTTGTTGATCAGCTCCATGATGATGACAGTCTTGCCGACGCCAGCGCCGCCGAACAGCCCGACCTTGCCACCGCGCGCGTAAGGCGCCAGCAGGTCGACCACCTTGATGCCGGTGATCAGGATATCGGCCTCGGTCGACTGGTCAGTGAACTCGGGCGCCGGCCTGTGGATCGGCGAGGTCGTCTTGGTCTTGACCGGGCCGCGCTCGTCCACCGGCTCGCCGATGACGTTGAGGATGCGCCCCAGTGTCTCGGGCCCGACCGGCACGCGGATCGGGCCGCCGGTATCGATCACCTCGGCGCCGCGCACCAGACCGTCGGTGGTGTCCATGGCGACGGCGCGCACCGTGTTCTCGCCGAGCTCCTGCGCGACTTCGAGCACTAGGGTCTTGCCCTGGTTCTGCACATGGAGCGCGTTGAGGATGAACGGCAGCTCGCCCTCGAATTTGACGTCGACGACGGCGCCGATGACCTGCGCGACAGTGCCGGTGTTGTTCTTGGCCATGATGCTTCCCCTAGAGCGCATCGGCGCCCGAAATGATCTCGATCAGTTCCTTGGTGATGGCGGCCTGACGCGAGCGGTTGTAGGTGATGTTGAGCCGGTCGATCATCTCGCCGGCGTTGCGCGTCGCGTTGTCCATCGCCGTCATGCGCGCGCCTTGCTCCGACGCTGCGTTTTCGAGCAACGCGGTGAAGATCTGCACCGCCAGGTTGCGCGGCAGCAGCTCGGTCAGGATCTCGCTTTCCTCGGGCTCGAACTCGTAGATCGCGCCTTGGAGATCCGTCTTATCCTGCTCCTTCGCTTCCGGAATGGCGAACGGGATGAGCTGTTGCTTGGTGACGATCTGGCTGATCGCCGACTTGAAGCGGTTGAAGATCACGGTGCAGACGTCGAACTCGCCGGCCTCGAAGCGCACGATCATCCGGCCGGCGACATCCTCGGCATTGGCGAAGGTCAGGCGCGGCCGGCCAATTTCGGTCAGACTCTCGAGGATGAGCTTGGCGTGATCGCGGCGCAGCGCGTCGCGCCCCTTGCGGCCTATCGTAAACAGCTTCACGGTTTTGCCGTCGCGCTGCAGCGCGCGCAACGTCCGCCGCGCCTCGCGCAGAATGCTGGCGTTGAAGCCACCGGCAAGGCCGCGGTCCGAGGTGGCGACGAGCAGCAGATGGGTTTGGTCGCCGCCGCTGCCGGCAAGCAGCTTCGGCGCGTTCGGCTGGTTGTGCAGGCTGGTGGCGAGCGATCCGAGCATGCGCTCCATCCGCTCGGCATAGGGACGCGCGGCCAGGGCCTGCTCCTGGGCACGGCGCAGGCGCGACGCCGCCACCATCTTCATCGCCGACGTGATCTTCTGCGTCGAGCGGACGGAGCGGATGCGGTTGCGCAGGTCCTTGAGGTTCGCCATGGCGCGTTATTGCCCGTCGGTCAGGCGAAGGCCTTGGTGAAGCCGTCGAGGAAGCTGATCAGCTGCTTCTCGGTATCCTGGCTCAGCTCGCGCTTGTCGCGGATCGATTCCAGAACCTTCGGCGCCTTGGCACGGAGCTCACCGATCATCTGCGCCTCGAACCGCGTGACGTCGGCGAGCTCGACCTTGTCGAGATAGCCGCGCGTGCCGGCGAAGATCGCGACCACCTGTTCCTCGACCGGCACCGGCTTGAACTGCGGCTGCTTCAGCAGCTCGGTCAGGCGGGCGCCTCTGGCGAGAAGCCGTTGGGTCGCGGGATCGAGATCCGAGGCGAATTGCGCGAAGGCCGCCATCTCGCGGTATTGCGCGAGCTCCAGCTTGATCTTGCCGGCGACCTGCTTCATCGCCTTGATCTGTGCCGCGGAACCCACGCGCGAGACCGACAGACCGACGTTAATCGCCGGACGGATGCCGCGGTAGAACAGGTCGGTTTCGAGGAAGATCTGGCCGTCGGTGATCGAGATGACGTTGGTCGGAATATAGGCCGAGACGTCGCCCGCTTGGGTTTCGATCACCGGCAGCGCGGTAAGCGAGCCCGAGCCGTGCTCCTGGTTCATCTTTGCCGCGCGCTCGAGCAACCGAGAATGCAGATAGAACACGTCGCCCGGATAGGCCTCGCGGCCCGGCGGACGGCGCAGCAGCAGGGACATCTGGCGATAGGCGACGGCCTGCTTCGAGAGATCGTCGTAGACGATGACCGCGTGCATACCGTTGTCGCGGAAGAACTCACCCATGGCGCAGCCGGCATAAGGCGCCAGGAACTGCAACGGCGCCGGCTCCGAGGCGGTGGCGGCGACCACGATCGAATAGTCGAGCGCGCCGTAATCGGCGAGCGTCTTGACGATCTGCGCGACCGTCGAGCGCTTCTGGCCGATCGCGACGTAGATGCAATAGAGCTTCTTGGATTCGTCGTTGCCTGCGTTCACCACCTTCTGGTTGAGGAAGGTGTCGATCGCGACCGCGGTCTTGCCGGTCTGACGGTCGCCGATGATCAGCTCACGCTGGCCACGGCCGACCGGAACCAAGGCGTCGATCGCCTTCAGCCCGGTCTGTACCGGCTCGTGCACCGAGCGGCGCGGGATGATGCCCGGCGCTTTGACCTCGACGCGCGTGCGCTTGACGTCCTTGAGGGGACCCTTGCCGTCGATCGGCTCGCCCAGCGCGTTGACGACGCGCCCGAGAAGACCGCGGCCGACCGGCACGTCGACGATGGCACCGGTGCGCTTGACCGTGTCGCCCTCGCGAATGCCGCTGTCGTCGCCGAAGACCACAACGCCGACGTTGTCGGTTTCGAGGTTGAGGGCCATGCCCTTGACGCCGTTCGGGAACTCGACGAGTTCGCCGGCCTGGACCTTGTCGAGGCCGTAGACGCGGGCGATGCCGTCGCCGACCGACAGCACCTGTCCGACCTCGGCGACGTCCGCTTCGGTGCCGAACTCGGCGATCTGCTTCTTCAGGATCGCGGAAATTTCCGCGGCGCGAATTTCCATATCAACCAGCCCCCTTCATCGCCAGCGCGAGCCGCGCCAGCTTGCTCTTGAGCGACGCGTCGACCATGCGCGAGCCCACCTTGACGACAAGCCCGCCGAGCAGGCTCGGATCGACGCGAAAATCGACCGCCACTTTGCCTCCGACCGCCTGGCGCAGGTGCTCGTCCACCGCCTGGCGCTGCGTCGCGGACAATTCCTGCGCCGCAATCACCTGCGCCGTCACCTCGCCGCGGCGCTCGGCGAGAATCTGCAGGAACCCCTGGATCATTTCCGGCAGCGCGAAGAGCCGCCGGTTGCGCGCCAACAGGCCGAGAAAGTTGCGCGTCAGCGAATTGAATTCGGCACGCTCGCCGACCGCGCCGATCGCGCGCGCCTGTTCATTGCGCTGCAGAACCGGGTTGCGGATCATGCGGCGCAGATCGGCGCTCTCGTCGATCATGCCGCGAATCCGCGTCAGGTCGCCGGCCACGGCATCGAGGGCCTTGCGCTCGTCGGCGAGATCGAAAAGCGCCGCCGCGTAACGTTCCGCCAGGCCGGCTACGCTTGTCGCTTCGGATGCCACGTCGAGTCGATGTCCTTAAATGTCCGGGTGAGATCGGCAGCAAGGCGATCTCAAAATGAACACGCCCTCCGCCGGGTTTTCGCCGCTCGAAAACCCCCACTGCCACGGTCCCGCCGGAAAGCGCGGCGGTTCTAACATAGGTCTTTAGGGCACGCAACAAGGCCGGCCGGCCGCGCCGTGTCACGTCGCCGCACGCGGGAAACCCATACGGCGCCGAGGTTTTCGGGGCGCCAATCCGGGCGCATCGACCGCACCAGATTGGTGCCATCGGAGCGTCGAACCGGCCTGTTTCCAAGACGCCCAATACAGCCGGACGACCGTTGCGTCGGCAGGGGTCGAGCGGGAGTCGGTCGGATCACAGCACGCCAAACGGCGTGTAGTCGGCCGAGTAGCGATAGGTCAGCGTGACGCTCAGGCTGATGATCAGCACGGTCGCGGCAAAGGCGACCAGACCGATCGCCATCTTGCGGTTCGCCGCTCGGCGGCTCGCGACGAATTCGGCAACCGTGGGCACGATCATGCCGGTTTCGTGCAGGCGCGCCGTCGCGCGCTCCTCCTGCCGTGCCCAGCGATAGATCATCAGCAGGCTGGTTGCGGCGAACATCATGCTGCCCGGAATCCACATGGTGAGCCCGCCGAACCGCTCGTCAGTCACCGGGCTCAACCAGAACCGGCCCATGACGTCGTAGGCATGATAGAGCACCCCGTGCTTGAAGCTCAGATAGGAGCCGAGCACGATGTTCCCGATCGATGCGAACCAGAACATGCAGAGCCGCGTGCCTAGCGAAGCGCCCAGGGGACAGGGGCGAAGGTCGAGAAGCCGCCAGAAGAAGATAAGACCGCTGATCAGCAGCGTCGTGTGCCAGAGATAATGGATCGGCTCGTCGAGGATCGCGAGATCGTGGTAACGCGGGATCATCCAGAAATAGGTCGTGCCGACGAACAAGACTGTTGCCACGGCGGGATGTCCGAGAACGCGGAGAGCGCGGAGCACCGGATTGCCGAGCAACGGCGCCATGACGCGACGCCGTATCCACGAAGGCAACCCGCGCATCAGCGCGGCCTGTGGCGCCGCCAGCATCAGCAACATCGGACCGCCGGTGCGCAAGAGCATGTGCTCGACCTGGTGAGCGACGAAGAGGTGATCGGAAAGCGGTTCGATCGGCGATTGCAGGGCGATGAAGATCGCCGCGACGCCGCCGAAAAACGCAAGGTGGTGCAACACCCCAGGCCGATCCAGCGCCGGCGCGGCCGTCTCGCGCCGGCCCGCGATATAAAGCCAGACGACCGTCAGAAGGCTCAACGTGATGCCCGGCGTAAGCGGCCAATCCGTCCAGATCGTGGCCCGCGGCAAGATATGATCCGCGCACAGCACGGACGCTATCGCCGCCAGCACCGGCATCAACATGGCGACGACGATGGCGGGCCACAACAAGGACGGCTCGATCCATCGGATTGGTTTTGTCATCGGCACCGACATTTTCTGACTCCCTTGCGGCGCGGCCGCTTATCCCGGCTTCTTGACCAACGAGCGAACCACCGCCAGAAGCTGTTGCGCGCCGACGGTGTCGGCATTCTCGTAAATCTTGCGAATTCGGCCGCGCCGATCGACGACCTCGAGGACGTCGTCGTGCACGATGTCGTAATCGGCATGCGACCGTGCGGCGAGCGCGTTCGCGACATCGGGCTGCACGATGCCAGGACCACTGGCATCATTCGTGGCTTCCGAGGCAAGGCTCACGCGCTTGTACCACACGCCGAACCCGCGGCTGACGACGCGGCGAACCTCCGGCGGCGCGCCCACGAGATACTGCCAATGCAGATTCCGCGGATTCCAGCCGTATTGGCTCAGAAAGGTGCGCATCTGTTGCGGGCCCGTGTTCTGCGGATCGATGTCGAACGACACAATCACCACCTTGTCGGCGAGACCCGTCGGACGCAGTGTTTCGGTTTCGAAATTGGTCAGATGCGCGGCGATGAGCGGACACATCGTCGTGCAATAGGGAAAGAGGAAGGTCACGAGTTGAACCTTGCCGAGAAGGCTGTTCGAAGACACCGTCTGGCCGAGTTGATTGACCATCGTGTAGTTCGGCGCTCCGGTCAAAATCGGCAACGCCGCCACGCGATTCGCCACGTACCTTTGGCCCAACCAAAAGCCGAGCAGGCCGACCGCCAGCAGGGCCGCGCCGGCCATCGGCAGCCACAGCCACCTCAGCCAGATACGGCGCGATAGCAGACGATGTTGCAGTTGCGGTGCCGTCACGAATGGCTCCTCGTTGGCGGAGATCGACGATTGCCGCCGCACCTTAAGGACCCTTCCGATGCGGTCACCGGCACTCGTGCCGCAGCCGCGTCCAACCCTTGCAGGATCGACCGTCGGGAACTTTGTGGTACGTGACACGTCCATCGGCCGCAACAGGCGTCGGTGTTTGGCGCCGCGGCAGATGGTCGCTATTGCGCGTGGCGCTCAGCACGGGCATTAGAACCTGCCGCTACCGGATTGCTGATCTTTAATGTTAAACCAAGCAGCAGCGTTTTCAGCACCATAAGGGCCGCGTTTCTGCTCGCCGAAAGACGTCCCGCCCAACCGTCGAGGAGTTGCTTCATCCATGTCGACCGCAACGCCAACGCCTGCGCCAGAAGGCGTCGCGACCGCACAGCTCAGTCTCGGCTGGCTTTCGCTTCTGGCGGTCGCGGTTGGCATCGTCGGCGGCGTCGGGGCGGTGATCTTCCGCGGCCTGATCGCCCTGGTCCATAACTTCGCCTTCCTTGACAGACTTTCGGTCATTTACGACGCCAACGTTTTCACGCCGCCGAGCCGCTGGGGCGCCGCCGTCATCCTCGTGCCGGTGATCGGCAGCATCGTCGTGACCTTCCTAGTGACCAGGTTTGCGCCCGAGGCCAAGGGCCACGGCGTGCCCGAGGTGATGGACGCGATCTATTACAACGAAGGCAGGATTCGGCCCGTCGTTGCGGCCATCAAGTCGCTCGTTTCGGCGATCTGCATCGGTACCGGCGGATCGGCCGGGCGCGAAGGGCCGATCGTCCAGATCGGCGCGACGTTCGGCTCGACCATCGGCCAGATCATCCGCATGGCACCGTGGCAGCGGATCACCCTGGTCGCCGCTGGCGCCGGCGCGGGCATCGCCGCGACCTTCAATACGCCGATCGGCGGCGTCATGTTTGCGACCGAGCTGATGATGCCCGAGGTGAGCGTTCGCACGTTCCTGCCGGTGGCGCTGGCGACCGGCACGGCGACATTCATCGGCAATCTCGTGCTCGGGCCGAAGCCGGCCTTTACCATGCCCGCGCAGGCGCTGATCGGCAGCCATCCAGCGTCGCTGCCCGCCTTGTTGTTGTGCGCGCTGCTCGGTGTGATCGTCGGCATCGCCGCGACCGTCTTCGTGCGGATATTGCCGTTCGCCGATGACCTGTTCGACCGGATCAAGAACCCCTATTTGCGCCACGTCGTCGGCATGACCCTGGTCGGCGCATTGTTCTATGCGCTCTTTCGCATCTACGGACACTATTATGTCGAGGGCGTCGGCTATGCCACGGTCCAGGCGGTGCTGGCCGGAAACCTGACGACGCTTCCCCTCCTGGCGATCCTCTGCTTATGCAAGCTGATCGCCACGTCAGTGACGCTCGGCTCGGGTGGCTCGGGCGGCGTCTTCTCGCCGTCCCTCTATATCGGTGCGACGCTGGGCGGCGCATTCGGCGCGCTCGTCACCGCCATCCATCCGGTGGCCGGCGCGACGCCCGGAACATTCGCCATCGTCGGCATGGCGGCGATGGTCGGCGGCGGCACCGGCGCGGTGATGACCGCGATCGCGATGATCTTCGAGATGACGCGCGACTATGGCATCGTCATGCCGATGATCGTCGCGGTGGCGCTGAGCGTCGGCATGCGCCGCGTGCTGTCGCGCGAGAACATCTACACCATCAAGCTCGTCGCGCGCGGTCACTTCATCCCCAAGGCGCTGCACGCGAACATGTTCCTCGTGCGTCACGCCAGGGAAGTCATGGAGACCGATGTCCTGGTGCTGCCGGCAAACACCGATTTCGATGCCTTCCTTCAGCAGCCGGAGCACAAAGGCGCGCTCAAGCATGTCGTGGTGACGGACGGCGACCGGATCGTCGGCGTGTTGCGCGTTAACACCGGCATCCGCCGCGGGCTCGAGGCGGCTTATACCGGCGTCACGCTCGGCGATGTGGCACAGAGGAATTTCACCGTGGCGCATGAAGACGACATCGCCTTCGACATCATCGACCGGATGTGGCGCGAGGATGCCGCGATGGCGGTAGTCGTGCGCGCGAATGCGGTGCCGCGCGCCGCGGATGTGCGCGGCATCATCTCCAAGGAGCACGTCGCCGATTCGGTGGCCGAGAGCATCCGGCCCTACGCGATGAACTGAGCCTTAAAGGAAACTGTAGGGATCGACGTCCACCTGGACGTGGATCGCGGCCGGCAGCTTCACCGCATCGAGCCAAGCGCGTAGCGTGCCTTGGAGCGGCGTATCGCGCCGCGCCTTGACGAGGAACCGCCGCCGGTGCCGGCCGCGCAGCATCGTCAACGGCGCCGGCGCCGGGCCCAGTACCTCGATGCCGTCGACGCGCGGCGCCTGGCGCGCGAAGGCACGCGCGGCGCGGTCGGCAGCGTCGGCCTCCGGCGCCGAGACGATCAGCGCCGCCAGTCGCCCGAACGGCGGCCAGTTGCCCTCGCGTCGCGATTCCGCTTCGGCGGCGAGAAAGCCGTCGCGATCGTTGCTGGCAAGTGCGCACATCACCGGGTGCTCCGGCATGTAGGTCTGGAGCAGGACCACGCCTGGCCGCTCGGCCCGGCCGGCGCGGCCCGCGACCTGATGCAGCAACTGGAAGGTGCGCTCCGCCGCGCGCAGATCGCCCCCCGCCAGGCCGAGATCGGCATCAACCACGCCGACGAGCGTCAGCATCGGGAAATGGTGGCCTTTGGCCATCACCTGGGTCCCGATCAGCACGTCGACCTCGCGCTGCTCGACCCGCGCGAGCAGTTCCGCCATCGCCCGCGGGCCGCTCAAGGTGTCGCTGGCCATCACGGCCATGCGCGCCTGCGGAAAGCGCTGCGTCGCCTCCTCGGCCAGGCGTTCGACGCCGGGGCCGCAGGCGGCGAAGCTGCCGGCGGCGCTGCAATGCGGGCAGGCCGGCGGCAAGGCCGTCGCGTAGCCGCAATGGTGGCACTGCAAGCCGCCGGCACGGCGATGCTCGATCAGCCAGGCCGTGCAATTCGGGCATTGCATTCGGTGGCCGCATTCGCGGCACAGCGTCAGCGGTGCGTAGCCGCGGCGGTTGAGGAACAGCATCGCCTGCTCGCCGGCGGCCAGCGTCTCGTCCAAGGCTTGAACCAGCGGCGGCGACAGGAAGCGCTGGCGCTCCGGCCTCTGTCGGCGCAGATCGATCACGCGGATCTCCGGCAGCCGCGCCGCACCATGTCGCACCGGCAGATGGAGCCGCGTATAGCGACCGGACTGGGCGTTGATCGTGGTTTCGAGCGACGGCGTCGCGGACACCAATACGATCGGCAGCCGCGCCAGCGATGCACGCACCACCGCCATGTCGCGTGCATGATAGACGACGCCGTCCTCCTGCTTGAACGAAGCGTCGTGCTCCTCGTCGACGACGATCAGGCTGAGATCGCGGAACGGCAGGAACAGCGCCGAGCGCGCACCGACGACGACGCGGGCCTGGCCGTCGGCGACATGGCGCCAGGTCGCGCGACGCTGCGCGTGGCCGAGATCGGAGTGCCAGAGTGCCGGCGGCGCGCCGAAGCGGTCGGCAAAGCGCTTCAACAGTTGCGCCGAGAGCGTGATTTCCGGCAATAGCACCAGCGCCTGCCGGCCGCGCTCGAGCGCCGCAGCGATCGCCGCGAAATAGACTTCGGTTTTGCCCGAGCCGGTGACGCCGTCGAGCACGGTCACGTCGAAACCGCCGCGATTTACCTTGCCGACCAGATCGGCGGCGGCGATCTCTTGCGCCGACGACAGCGGCAGTCCAGGCAATCGCCAGTCCGGCGCCGGCGGCGGCAACGCCGACGGCAGATCGACCGGCGCCAACAGTCCCGCCGCGGCCATCGCCTTGACGACGCTGGTGCCGCAAGCCGCGCGCTGGGCGAGATCGCCGGCCGTCGCGGCGCCGCCTTCGACCAGCAACTCGAGCACACGGCGGCGCTGCGGCGTCAGCCGCGTCTCGGCGTCCGCCAACGCTCGCCGGCCGGCCGCCGCGATCTCGTAGCCGACGAGCGCGCGCGGCGGCTCGAGGGCGTCGGGCACGCTCATCGCCATGCGCAGCACCGCGCCCGGTGCGCTCAGCGTGTAATTCGCGACCCAGTCGATGAACCGCCGCAGCGCGTCGTGCAGCGGCGGCACCGCCAAGGCCTCGGCGATCGGCTTGAGCTTGACCTCGGCCATGTCGGCATGATCCGGACCCCAGACCACGCCCGCGACTCGCCGCCTGCCCAGCGGCACGCGCACGAAGTCGCCGGCAGCGACGCGCAAGCCGTTCGTCACGCGATAGTCATAGGCGCCGGCAAGCGGCAGCGGCAGCAGCACGCTGACGCGATCGGCGCGCGCCGGTTCGGCGTTGGCAGGGTGCTCCCGCATGGTCTACACTCTCGTACGAAAGGGGGCCTCGCAGGAAGTAGCAGAGAGGCATGCATGAAATTTTTCCTCGATACCGCCATCATCGCCGACATTCGTGACCTGGCCGCGACCGGCCTGGTCGACGGCGTCACCACAAACCCTTCGCTCGTCGCCAAGGCGGGCCGCAATTTCATTGAAGCCGTGCGCGAGATCTGCACGGTCGTCTCCGGCCCGGTGAGCGCCGAGACCACCGCCACCGATCATCCGACCATGCTGGCCGAGGGCCACAAGCTCGCGAAAATCGCCAAAAACATCGCGGTCAAGGTGCCGCTGACGCCCGACGGGCTCAAGACCTGCAAGGTGCTACGCGCCGAAGGCACCATGGTCAACGTGACGCTTTGCTTTTCCGCCGCACAGGCGGTGCTCGCCGCCAAGGCAGGCGCCACGTTCATCTCCCCCTTCGTCGGCCGACTCGACGACATCGGCGAATCGGGCATGGCCTTGGTCCGCGACATCATCGAGATTTATCGCCAGTATCCGGGCTTCAAGACCGAGGTACTGGTCGCGTCGATTCGTCACCCGATGCACGTGGTCGAGGCGGCGAAGCTCGGCGCGCATGTCGGCACGATGCCGCCCGCGATCATGCGCCAGCTCTTCGCGCATCCGCTGACCGACAAGGGGCTCGCCGCCTTCCTCGCCGACTGGAAGAAGACCGGTCAGTCGATTCTGGGCGACGAGAAATCCGCCGCAGCGGCCGAATAGCGGGGCCACGGTGGATCGCACCCGGGATAAAATCACCGCGCCGCCGCCGGCAGTCGCCGAACATGCCGCCACGGCCACCCAGGTCGTCGCCTATCTCAAGCGGCACCCGGATTTCTTCGCCGAGCATCCCGAGATTCTCGACGCGCTGACGCCGCCAGCGATGCGCAGCGGCCCTGGCGTGGTCGACATGCAGCAGTTCATGCTCAAGCGGCAGCGCGACGACATCGCCAAGCTCAAGGGCCAACAGAAGCAGTTGATCGGCACCACGCGCGCCAATCTGGCGAGCCAGACGCGCGTCCACAGCGCGGTTCTGACCCTGCTTGCCGCCAACAGCTTCGAGCAGCTGATCCAGATCGTCACCACCGATCTCGCCATACTGCTCGACTCCGACGTCGTCACCATCGGCGTCGAAAGCAGCGGCGGTACCAAGCCGCGCCTGCCGCATCCGGGCGTGCAGATTCTCGAGACCGGAACCGTCGACCGGGTGCTCGGGCCGGAGCGCGATGTCGCGTTGTTCTCCGATGCGACCGGCGATCCGGCGTTGTTCGGCGCCGGTGCCGATCTGGTACGCTCGGCGGCGCTGTTGCGTCTGGCGGTGAGCCGGACTGCGCCGGCCGGGCTGCTGTGCATCGGCGCCCGTCGGCCGGGAAAATTCCATGCCGGGCAGGGCACCGAGCTCTTGGGCTTCCTCGCCCGCGCGCTCGGCATCACCATCGCCGCATGGCTCGACCTGACGGTCTAAAGGGCACGCGCCCGCTTCCCCGATCCCTCCGGCCCGAGCCGGTTCCGCTGGTCCGTTTCGCCGCTTCCCCCGAGTTGCTCGAGGCGATCGTGCTATGGCAGGCGTGGCTCACCGGCGAGCGGCGGGCGTCGCCCCACACCGTCGCCGCCTATGGCCGCGATCTCGCCGGATTTCTCGATTTTCTCGTCGCTCATCGCGGTGGCGTGCCCCGATTGACGACACTGGCTGCGCTCGATCCCGCCGATTTCCGTGCGTTCCTCGCCCGCCTTGCCCGCGACGATGCCGCGCGCGGCACGACGGCGCGCAAACTGTCGGTGCTGCGCGGCTTCTTCCGCTTCCTCGGCAAACGGAAGATTGTCGCCAACGGCGCGCTGGCGGCGGTCCGGACGCCCAAGCTCGGCCACGCGGTGCCCAAGGCCTTGACCGAGAGCGAAGCCCAGGCAGTGCTTGAGCGCGTTGCGCTTTTGGAGACGCGGCCGTGGATGGCGCGGCGCGATCTCGCGATCCTGATGCTGCTCTATGGTTGCGGGCTACGCATCGCCGAGGCCTTGTCGCTGACGCGCGCCGCAGCGCCGGAGACGGCGGCCATGCTGCGCATCGTCGGCAAGGGCGGCAAGGCGCGGCTGGTGCCGGTGCTGCCGGCCGTCGCCGAGGCGGTGCGCGATTATCTCGCCGCCTGCCCGCTCGATCTGCAACCCGACGAGCCGCTCTTCGTCGGCGCGCGCGGCCGGATGCTCAATCCCCGCCAGGTCCAGGCGACCATGGCCAAGCTGCGCGGCGCCCTAGGCCTGCCGGAGCACGCGACGCCGCACGCGCTGCGCCATAGCTTCGCGACCCATCTGCTCGCCGGCGGCGGCGATTTGCGCGCCATCCAGGAACTGCTCGGCCATGCGAGTCTTTCAACAACACAACGCTATACCGCGATGGATCCGGCGCGACTGCTCGCCGTCTACGACCGCGCGCATCCGCGCGCCAAGGATTAAAGTCCGCGGATGGCGAACAGGGCGGCGAGCGAGCCCGCGCCCATGGTGACGAACGCCAACCCCCAGGCGAGATAGCCGGTGCCGCCGCCGGCGAGATCGAGCACCAGGCCGACCGCCAGCGGCCCGAACACGCCGCCGCTGAAGCCCAACACCGAATGAACCGCCAGGGTGGCGCCGCGTTGCCCCGCCGCCGCGCTGACCACCGCACCGCCGGTGAGCGCCGCCGAATCCGCCATGATCAGCATCGAATAAAGACAGCACAGCGCCGTCACCGCCCAGACCGGCAGGCCGCTGCTGAATCCGGCGGCAACCGACGCCAGCACGGACAGGATCATCACCCGGCCGATGACCCGGCGCCGGTCGGCACGCGCCGCGACCTCCGCGCCGTAGATGCTGGAAACCGTGCCGACCAGCACCGTCAAGGTCGATAGCCAGCTGGCGTTCGAGATGTCGCCGCTGCCGCCGCGCACGCGATCGGCATAGATGAGATAGGCGTTGAGCCAGCCGCGCAGCGCGAACAGCTCGAAGGTGTGGCCGGCATAGCCCAAGACGAACGCCATCGCGGTGCGGTTCTTAAAGACCGGCCGGAAGGCAAGGCGGCGCCACGCCGCGCCTTCCGCCCGTACCGGCGGATCCGGCGGCACCAGGATTTGGATCAGCGCCAACGCCGCCAGCGAGCCGGCCGCCGCGCCCCAGAAGGTCGCGCGCCAGCCGAGCCAGTCGGTCACTTCGCCGGTGAAGGCAAAGGAAAACGCCGTGCCGAAGCTGAACCCCGCGGTGTAATAGGCGATGTAGCGCGCCTGGCGCGGGCCGTCGTACCGGTCGGTCAGCAGCTTGAGGCCGGGCATGTAGGTGCCGGCGAGACCCATGCCGGCGAAGCCGCGAATGATAGCCGCCGACCAGAAGCCCTGCGCCAGCAGCGCGTAGGCAACCGACGCGGCCGCGCCGAGAAGCAGCGAGAACAGATAAATCCGGCGCGGATCGACCTGATCGGTCGAGCCGACCAGCAGCGGCACGGCCGCGACGTAGCCGGCGAAGAACAGCGCGCTGATCCAACCGGCTTCGGTGTTGGAGAGCCGCCACAGCGCCTCGAAATCGGGCAGCAGCGCGGCGAAGCTCGAGCTGCCGAGCATGCCGAGGATCGAGGTCGCCGTCAGGATCGCGATGAGCGCTCGCGGCGATGGGCCCGGCGCCGGCAGCGGCTTAGATGTGGATCGAATGGCCATCGACCGCGAGCGCCGCTTCCTTGACCGCCTCCTCGAGCGTCGGATGGGCGTGGACGGTGCGCGCGATGTCCTCGGCCGACGCGGCGAATTCCATCGCCAACGCCGCCTCGGCGATCATAGTGCCGGCATCGGGGCCGATGATATGGACGCCGAGCACGCGATCGGTCTTGGCATCGGCGAGTATCTTCACGAAGCCTTCGGTGAAGCCATTGGCGCGGGCGCGCGCATTGGCCGAGAACGGAAACTTGCCGGCCTTGTAGGCCGTCTTCGCCTGCTTGAGCTGCTCTTCCGTCCGGCCGACCGAGGCGACCTCGGGCCAAGTATAGATCACCGCCGGAATGGCGTCGTAATCGAGCGACGGCCGGCCGCCGGCGATGGTCTCGACCAGCACGACACCCTCTTCCGAGGCCTTGTGCGCCAGCATCGGACCGGCAATGGCGTCGCCGATGGCATAGATGCCGGGAACATTGGTGGCAAAGCGGCCGTCGACCTTGAGGCGGCCTTTGTCGTCCAGCCCCACGCCCGCCTCCTTGAGGCCGAGCTCGGCGGTATGCGGCACGCGGCCGACCGCGACCAGCACGACATCCGCCTTGAGGCTTTCGCGCGTGCCACCCTTGGCCGGCTCGAACGCCAGCGCGACGCCATCCTTGCCGGATTTGGCTTCGACGACCTTGGTGCCGAGGCGGAACCTGAATCCCTGCCGCTCCAGGCTGCGTTGCAGTGCCACCGACAATTCGCCGTCCATGCCCAGCGTGACGCGGTCGAGGAACTCGACCACCGTGACCTCGGCACCGAGCCGCCGCCAGACCGAGCCCATCTCCAGCCCGATATAGCCGCCGCCGATCACGACCAGATGATTCGGCACCGTGGCGAGCGCGAGTGCGCCGGTCGACGAGACGATGCGTTTCTCGTCGATCGCGATGCCGGGCAGGCTGGCGCTGTCGGAGCCGGTCGCCAGGATGATCGCCTTCTTGGCGGCGAGCTCGCGCTGCCCGCCGGCGTTGAGCGCAACGGTGACGCGGTCGTGTGCGGCTAGCCGCGCCGCGCCCTTGAGGTATTCGACCTTGTTCTTGCGGAAAAGGAATTCGACGCCGCGTGTATTGTCGGTGACGACCTTGTCCTTGCGCGCCAGCATCGTCTTGAGATCGAGGGTCACGCCGGCGACCTTGACGCCGTGCGCCGCCAGCTCGTGCTGGGCGGCGGCGAAACGCTCGGACGACTGGAGCAGCGCCTTGGAGGGAATGCAGCCGATGTTGAGACAGGTGCCGCCCGGTGCGTCGCGCTTGTCGACGCAGGCGACGCTCATCCCGAGCTGCGCGGCTCGGATCGCCGCGACGTAGCCGCCCGGCCCGGCGCCGATGACGATGACGTCGAAGCCGTCGGCCATCGCTCAGACACCGAACAACAGGCGTTCGGGATCCTCGATGCACTCCTTGACGCGCACCAGGAAGGTCACGGCCTCGCGGCCGTCGACCAGCCGGTGGTCGTAGCTCAGCGCCAGATACATCATCGGCCGCGCGACCACTTGGCCGCCGACCACGACCGGACGCTGCTGAATCTTGTGCATGCCGAGGATGGCGGATTGCGGCGGATTGAGGATTGGCGTCGACATCAGCGAGCCGTAAACGCCACCGTTGGTGATGGTGAAGGTGCCGCCAGACAGCTCCTCGAGCTTCAGCTTGCCGTCGCGCGCGCGCCGGCCGAGGTCGCTGACCTGCTTCTCGATGTCGGCGAAGTCGAGCCGATCGGCGTCGCGCACCACCGGCACCACCAGGCCCTGTTCGGTGCCGACGGCGACGCCGATGTCGTAATGGTTCTTGTAGACGATGTCGTCGCCGTCGATCTCGCCGTTGGCGGACGGAATCTCCTTGAGGGCGACGATGCACGCCTTGACGAAGAACGACATGAATCCGAGGCGGATGCCGTGCTTCTTCTCGAAGCTTTCGCGGTAGCGCTCGCGCAAGGCGATAACCGCGCTCATATCCGCCTCGTTGAAGGTGGTGAGCATGGCAGCGACGTTCTGCGCCTCCTTGAGGCGCTCGGCGATGCGCCGCCGCAAACGCGTCATGCGGACGCGCTCTTCGCGTGGCCCGGCCTCGCGGGCAGCCGCGGAAATCGCCACCTGGACCATGGCCGGCACCGACGCGACGGCGCCTTTCTCGAGCGCCGCCAGCACGTCGCCCTTGGTCAGGCGGCCGTCACGGCCCGACGGCGGAATGCGCGCCGGCTCGGCCTTGTTCTCCTCGACCAGGCGACGCACCGCCGGACCGGAACGCGCGGCCGTATCCGTGGCAGGCGCGGCTTTCGCGGGCGGTTTCGGCACCTCGACTTTCGACTGCGGCGCTTGGATCGGCGTGGTGAGCGCCGGCTTGCCCTCCGCCTTGGCGGCCGGTTTGCTCTTGCCGTCGGTGATGCGGCCGAGAACGCCACCGACCGCGACGTTGCCGTCCTTCGGCACCAGCACTTCGGCCAAGGTGCCGGCGGCGGGAGCGTTGACCTCGAGCGTTACCTTGTCGGTTTCGAGCTCGACCAGCGGATCGTCGACCGCGACGGCGTCGCCCGGCTGCTTGAGCCAGCGCGCGACGGTGGCTTCGGTGACGGATTCGCCGAGCGGCGGAACGATGATATCGGTCGCCATGGCTCTCCTGCGGTCAGGGCGCGAGTGCTTCGTCGACCAGCCGCGCCTGCTCGGTGGCGTGGCGCTTCAACAGGCCGGTGGCGGTAGCGGCCGCTTCGGGACGGCCGACGTAGCGCGCACGCTTCGCCTTGATGTCGAGCGAGCTTAACGTCTTCTCGAGGCGCCGGTCGACAAAGCTCCAAGCGCCCATGTTCTTGGGCTCTTCCTGAACCCAGACGAATTCGGCGTTACGATAGGGCGTCATCAGCTCGACCAACGGCTTGACCGGAAAAGGATAGAGCTGCTCGACCCGCAGGATGGCGACGTCGCCGATCTTGCGCTCGCGCCGCGCGTGCAGCAGGTCGAAATACACCTTGCCGCTGCACAGCAGGACGCGGCGGATTTGCGCATCGGCGACGAGCGTGTCGGTCTCGGCGAAAACCCGATGGAACGACGTGCTCGGCCCCATATCCGCCAGCTTGGCGGCGACCTCGGGATTGCGCAGCAGCGACTTGGGCGTCATCACGATCAGCGGCTTACGGAAATCGCGCCGCACCTGCCGGCGCAGCGCGTGGAAATAGTTGGCGGCGGTGGTCAGATTGCAGACCTGGAGGTTGTCCTCGCCGCAGAGCTGCAGGAAGCGCTCGAGCCGGGCCGACGAATGCTCCGGCCCCTGCCCTTCGTAGCCGTGCGGCAGAAGCAGAACGACGCCCGACATGCGCAGCCACTTGGCCTCGCCTGAGGCGATGAACTGGTCGATGATGACCTGGGCGCCGTTGGCGAAATCGCCGAACTGCCCTTCCCAGAGAACGAGCGAGCGCGGATCGGCCAGGCTGTACCCGTATTCGAAGCCCAGCACCGCCGCCTCGGACAGTGGGCTGTCGATGACCTCGAACTGCGCCTGGCCGTCGCGGATGTGGTTGAGCGGGACATAACGCTCTTCGTTCTCCTGGTCGTAGAGCACGGCGTGGCGCTGGGAAAAGGTGCCGCGGCCGGAATCCTGTCCCGACAGACGGACGCAGGCGCCTTCGGACAGAAGCGTGCCGAATGCCAAGGCCTCGGCGGTCGCCCAGTCGATGCCTTCACCTTTCTCGATCGTTTCGCGCTTGGCCTCGAGCTGGCGGGCAATCTTGCGGTTGAGATTGAAGCCTTGTGGCGCACGCGTCAGCGCGGCGCCGACCTCTTTGAGCAGCGCCAGATCGACCGCCGTCTTGCCGCGGCGATCGTCGCTGGTGGCGGTCGTGAATCCCTTCCATTCGCCTTCGAGCCAATCGGCCTTGTTGGGCCGATAGCTTTTGGCAGCCGCGAATTCGCCTTCGAGCCGTGCCAGAAAAGTCTGCTCGATCGCGTCGGCGTCGGCCGCGGTGAGCAAGCTCTCGTCGATCAGCCGCTGGCGATAGATCTCGCGCGTGGTCGGGTGCGCCGCGATCGTCCGGTACATCAACGGCTGCGTGAAGGCGGGTTCGTCGGTCTCGTTATGACCGTGCCGGCGATAGCAGAATATGTCGACCACCACATCCTTCTTGAAGCGGTGGCGGAATTCGGTGGCGATGCGCGCGACGTGCACCACGGCCTCGGGATCGTCGCCGTTGACGTGGAAGATCGGCGCCTGGATCGTCTTGGCGACGTCCGACGGGTACGGGCCCGAACGCGCCTGCGCCGGGCTGGTAGTGAAGCCGATCTGGTTGTTGACGATGAAGTGGATCGTGCCGCCGCTGCGGTAGCCCTTGAGCTCGCTGAGCTCGAGCGTCTCGGCAACCAGCCCCTGGCCAGCGAACGCGGCGTCGCCGTGCATCAGCAAGCCGACGACCTCGTCGCGCGCCTGGTCGGCGCGCTGGCGCTGTTTGGCGCGGACCTTGCCCAGCGTGACGGGATTGACCGCCTCGAGATGCGACGGATTGGCGGTCAGCGAAAGGTGGACGATATCGCCGTCGAAATCGCGGTCCGACGACGTGCCGAGATGGTATTTGACGTCGCCCGAGCCCTGGACGTCGTCAGGATTGGCGGAGTGGCCCTGGAATTCGGAGAACAGGGCGGCGTAGGGCTTGCCCATCATGTTGGTCAGCACGTTGAGTCGGCCGCGATGCGGCATGCCGATGACCAGTTCCTTCATGCCCAGCTGCCCGCCGCGCTTCAGAACCTGCTCGAGCGCCGGGATCAGCGACTCGCCGCCTTCCAGACCGAACCGCTTGGTTCCGGTGTAGCGCTTGTCGAGGAACCTCTCCAAGAACTCGGCATCGACCAGGCGCTCGTAGATCGTCCGCTTGCCGCGTGCGGTGAACTCGGTCTGATTGCGCGGCACCTCGATGCGCGCCTGGATCCATTGGCGCTGTTCGAGTTCCTGGATGTGCATGTATTCGACGCCGACATGGCCGCAATAGGTCGCGCGCAGCGCGGCGATGATCTCGCGGATCGTCGCGGTCTCGAAGCCGAGCAGGCTGTTGACGAAGATCGGCCGGTCGTAATCCGCCTCGGTGAATCCGAAGGTCGTTGGGTCGAGGTCCGGGTGATAGGTCCGGCGATCGAGTCCCAGCGGATCGAGCTCGGCGATGAGATGGCCGCGCACGCGATAGCTGCGGATGAAGTTCATCGCACGGATCGAATCGAGCGCCGCCTGGTGTATGTCGGCCGGCAGCGCCGCGGCCGCGTACGGCACCGTGGATGGCGCCAGATGGCCGTTGCCCAGCATGACCGGACGCTTTTCGCCCCAGCCCGGTCCCTCCATCTCCTTGAGGAAGGCCTTGGGTTCGTCGCCGAGCTGGGCGAAGAACCCCTGCCAGCTCGGGTCGACCGACTGCGGATCGGCCAGATAGCGTCCGTAGAGTTCGGCGATGAAGGCGGCGTTCTGGCCGGTCAGGAAGGTATCGTTGGCGAGCGGCGGCATGATCCTCAGCGTAGTCCGGCAGGTGTCCGGCGGGAACGAAGCATGGCACGCGTCTGTAATACCGGCTCAAGATTTAGATAAGATGACGAACGGACGATCTCCAGCGTTGCATCCTTCATGGCTGCCATGAGCCCGTTGCGCGAAAATTCGCCCGCGATAACAAAGCATTAGACCTAGGCCCTGGCTTCCGTCAGGAGCTTCTTGGTCGCCTCGAGCAGCGCCTTGACCGCGCTCACCGACTTGTCGAAGGCGGCCTTCTCGTCCGGTTCGAGCGCGATTTCGACCACGCGCTCGACTCCCTTGGCGCCGAGCACCGCCGGCACGCCAACGTAGAGACCCTTGACGCCATAGGGCCCGTCGAGCCACGCGGCGCAGGGCAGCACCCGTCGCTTGTCGCGCAGATACGATTCGGCCATGGCGATCGCCGAGGCCGCTGGCGCGTAGAAGGCGGAGCCGGTCTTCAACAGATTGACGATCTCGCCGCCACCGTCGCGCGTGTGCTGGACGATCTTGTCGATGCGTTCCTTGCTGGTCCAACCCATCTTGACCAGATCGGGCAGCGGAATGCCGGCGACCGCGGAGTAGCGCGCCAGCGGCACCATACTGTCGCCGTGGCCGCCGAGGACGAAGGCGCTGACGTCCTCGACCGAGACCTTGAATTCCTCGGCGAGGAAATAGCGGAACCGCGCGCTGTCGAGCACGCCGGCCATACCGACGACCTTGTGATGCGGCAGGCCGCAGGATTCGCGCAGAACCCAGACCATCACGTCCAGGGGATTGGTGATACAGATGACGAACGCGTTGGGCGCATGCGCCTTAATCGCGGCGCCCACCTGCCGCATCACCTTGGCGTTGATGCCGATCAGATCGTCGCGGCTCATGCCCGGCTTGCGCGGCACGCCGGCGGTGACGATCACCACGTCGGCGCCAGCAATCGCGGCATAGTCGTTGCTGCCGGCATACTTGGCGTCGAAACCCTCGACCGGCGTAGCTTCGGCGAGATCGAGCGCTTTGCCCTGCGGCACGCCTTCGACGATGTCGCAAAGCACGACGTCGCCGAGTTGCTTCAGGCCGGCGAGCAGGGCGAGCGTGCCGCCGATCTGGCCGGCTCCGACCAGCGCGATCTTGTTGCGTGCCATCGATGACCTCTTTTTGGGCGGTGCGAAATTGCGCGGTGAGCGCGAACCGGCGCGGGTTTAACGCGATTTCGCGCCTGCGGCAAGGGGACGACAGTTACAACGGATTAACCCGGGACGGCGGCGATGTATTCCAGGCTCTGCATCTCGTGCAATCGCGAGACGATGCGCTGGAATTCGAAGGCGCCGTCGCCCTCGGTGTATAGCCGGTCCGGCGCGACTTCGGCCGACATCACGATGCGGCCGTGCGCGTCATAGAGCGTGTCGATGAAGGTGTTCAAGCGCTTGGCTTCGTCGCGGCGCGACGCATCCAGCCGCGGAACGCCCTCGATGATAAATGTGTGATAGCGGCGACACAGCTCGAGATAATCGGCCGGGCCGAGCATGCTGCCGCAGAGTTCGGCGAACGTAAACCAGGCGACGCGGCGCGCCGCGCGCGGCACGACGAGCCTGTGCCCCAGCACCGTAAACGCCTGGGCATGCGCCGAAGCGTTGTCGGTCAAGGCCATGAAAGCGCGCTCGAGCGCCCGATAGGCACGATCGTCGGCCGGCGTGAAATATGTCTGGCGGCCGATCAGGCGCGCCATGCGATAGTCGCGCCCGTCGCCGAGCGCGACGATGTCGAGCTTGCGCTCCATCAGCGCGATGAACGGCAGGAGCCGCTCGCGTTGCAGGCCGCCCTCGTATAGCTCGTCCGGGGCGCGATTCGACGTGGCGACGATGACGACGCCAAGCTCGAGCAGCGCCTCGAACAGGCGCCCGAGAATCATCGCGTCGGCGATGTCGGTGACGTGGAATTCGTCGAAGCAGAGCAGGACCGAATCCTTGGCGAAGGCTTCGGCAACTTGCCGGATCGGATCGTCCTTCTCCACGCGGAGCGCGTGGATGCGGTCGTGCACTTCGGCCATGAAGGCGTAGAAATGCGTGCGCCGCTTCGCGGCCAGGCTGACCGACGCGAAGAACATGTCCATCAGCATGGTCTTGCCGCGGCCGACACCACCGTAAAGATAGACGCCTTTCGGCGGCTCCGCGCGCGGTCGGATGAGCTTCAGCCGCGCGCGCCAGCCCTGTCGCGCGTTGACCGCGCGATCGTCAACCAGCGCGCGCCACAGCCCCTGCAGCTTTTCCGCCGCGCGTTCCTGGGCAGGATCGGACAACAGCTCGCCGGCGGCGACGCACGCGCAATAGCGGGCGAGCGGGCCCGGCGAGTTGGATGGCGACGGCGCGACGGAAGGCTGGCCGGAGGACTGCATCGGCGACGCTGTCATAGCCAAAATTGCGCCGCGATTACATAGTCTCGTCTACGATAGAATCGCCCCTGGCATGCCACGACAGGATGGAGACCGCGCATGGACGAAGATCGCTTCAACATGGAAGTCCGGAAATTTCTCAAGGTTGTCGGCGTCACGTCGCAACGCGAGATCGAAAACGCGGTGCGGGCGGCGATCGGCGCCGGGAAACTCAAGGACCACGGCAGGATCGCCGCCAAGATGACCCTGCGCGTGCCGGAAATCGGGCTCGATCACGTCATCGACGGCACGATCGAGTTCTGACCGCGCGCGTCAGAGACGCGCAACCAGCTTTTTCTTGATCGCGCCGATCGCCTGCGCCGGGTTGAGGTGCTTGGGGCAGGTCCGCGTGCAGTTCATGATCGTGTGGCAGCGATAGAGCTTGAACGGGTCCTCGAGTTGGTCGAGCCGTTCGTCGGCCTTGGTGTCGCGGCTGTCGGCCAACCAGCGATAGGCCTGAAGCAATACCGCCGGCCCAAGATACTTGTCCGGATTCCACCAGTAGCTCGGGCAGGCGGTCGTGCAACAGAAGCACAGGATGCATTCCCACATGCCGTCGAGCTTGGCGCGCTCTTCGGGCGATTGCAGCCGCTCGCCATCGGCCGGCGGCGGCGTGTCGTTCTTGAGCCAGGGCTGGATCGACTGGTATTGCGCGAAAACGCCGTTCAGGTCCGGCACCAGGTCCTTGATCACCGGCAGGTGCGGCAGCGGATAGATTTTGACGTCGCCCTTCACGTCCTCAATGGGTTTGAGGCAGGCCAGCGTGTTGGTGCCGTCGATGTTCATCGCGCACGAGCCGCAGACGCCTTCGCGGCAGGAGCGGCGGAAGGTCAAGGTGGTGTCGACTTCGTTCTTGACCTTGATTAGCGCGTCGAGAACCATCGGCGCACATTGATCGAGGTCGAGTTCATAGCTGTCGAGGCGCGGGTTGCCGCCGGCCTCGGGATCCCAACGATAGATCCGGAAGGTCTTGGCCCGCTTGGCCGAGGACGGCGCCGGATAGCGGCGACCTTCGACCACCTTCGAGTTCTGGGGCAGGAAGAAATCGGCCATAGTGGTTCCTAATAGACCCGTTCCTTGGGGGGAAAAGGCTGGACGTCGTTCGACAGCGTGAAATCGTGCACCGGCCGGTAATCGAGATCGACCTGGCCGCCGCCGTACATCCGCGCCAGCGTGTGCTTCATCCAGTGCCGATCGTCGCGCTTAGGAAAATCCTCGCGCGCATGCGCGCCACGGCTTTCGGTGCGGGCGCGCGCGCCGTGCAGCGCCACCGTCGCCTGCGCCATGAGGTTGTCGAGCTCGAGCGCCTCGACCAGGTCGCTGTTCCAGATCATCGAACGGTCGGTCACGCCAAGGTCGCGCGTCGACGACGCAACCTGCTCCAGCTTCCGCACGCCTTCCTCAAGCAGTTCGGCCGTCCGGAAGACGGCGCAATGGTCCTGCATGACATGCTGCATCGCCAGGCGGATTTCTCCGGTCTTGGTCGCGCCCTTGGCGTGACGGACGCGATCGAGCCGTGCCAGCGCCCGTTCGTCGGCCGACGGCGGCAGCGACTTTTGCGCCGCGCCCGGCTTGACGATTTCCGCCGCGCGCAGGGCGGCGGCGCGGCCGAAGACGACGAGATCGAGCAGCGAATTGGTGCCCAGGCGGTTCGCGCCGTGGACGGAGACGCAGGCCGCCTCGCCGATCGCCATCAGGCCCGGTGCCACGCGGTCCGGCGCGTCCGGCGTCGGCGCCAGCGCCTCGCCGTGCAGATTGGTCGGAATGCCGCCCATGTTGTAATGCACGGTTGGCAGAACCGGAATCGGCTCGCGCGTCACGTCGACGCTGGCGAAGATTCGCGCGATGTCGGCGATGCCCGGCAGCCGCAAGTGGATCACCGCCGGATCGAGATGCTCGAGATGGAGATAGATGAAATCCTTCTTGGGCCCGCAGCCGCGCCCTTCGCGCATCTCGATGGTCATGGCACGGCTGACAACGTCGCGCGAGGCGAGGTCCTTGGCGTGCGGCGCATAGCGCTCCATGAAACGCTCGCCTTCGAAATTGGTGAGATAGCCACCCTCGCCGCGCACGCCTTCGGTGATGAGGCAGCCGGCGCCGTAGATGCCGGTCGGATGGAATTGGATGAATTCCATGTCCTGAAGCGGCAGCCCGGCGCGCAACACCATGGCATTGCCGTCGCCGGTGCAAATATGCGCCGAGGTGCAGGAGAAATAGGCCCGGCCATAGCCGCCGGTGGCTATCACCACGATCTGCGCGCGGAAGCGGTGGATGGACCCGTCCTCGAGGCACCAGGCGACCACGCCGCGGCAGGTGTCGCCATCCATCAGCAGATCGAGCACGAAATACTCGACGAAGAATTCGGCGTCGTGCTTCAGGCACTGCTGATAGAGCGTGTGCAGGATGGCGTGGCCGGTGCGATCGGCAGCCGAGGCCGAGCGATGCGCGGGGTCCTTGCCGTATTGCACGGTATGCCCGCCGAAGGGCCGCTGGTAGATCTTGCCCTCGGGCGTGCGCGAGAACGGCACGCCCATGTGCTCGAGCTCCAGCACCGCCGGAACCGCCTCGCGGCACATGTACTCGATGGCGTCCTGGTCGCCGAGCCAATCGCCGCCTTTGACGGTGTCATACATGTGCCAGCGCCAGTCGTCCTCGCCCATGTTGCCGAGCGCGGCGCCGATGCCGCCTTGCGCCGCGACGGTGTGGCTGCGCGTGGGATAGACCTTGCTGATGCAGGCGGTCTTGAGGCCGGCCGCGCTCATGCCCAGGCTGGCGCGCAGTCCGGCACCGCCGGCGCCGACGACGACGACGTCGTAGACATGGTCGGTGACCGGATAGGCGAGCGCCACGATCAGAGCCCGAAGACGAGGGTCGCGACCGCGGCCAGGGCGATCAGCGCCAGCGCCCAGCAAGCCACGCAATTCGCCATCAATGCGGCCGCCAAGCGCCCCGGCGCGTGCACATAGTCTTCGAGCACGACGCGGACACCGAGCGACAGGTGAAAAAAGGTGACGGCGACCAGCGCGGCCACGAACGCCGCCGGCAGCGGGCGGCCGAGCCAGGCCTGGACCTGCGCGCGATCCGCGCCGAGATGGGCCAGGAGGGACGCGATCAGCCAGAGCGCGAGCGGAACCAGCGCCAACGCGCTGATGCGCTGCGCCCGCCAATGATGCACGACCGCGTCGTCTTTCACGGCAGACTCCAGGCATAGAGACCGCCGCCGAAGGCGACTACCGTCAGCAACACGCTGAACCCCACCACTGTCCAGCCGCTGCGATAGGCCGAGCGAAGATCGAAACCGGCGCCAACATCCCACAGCAGATGGCGCACGCCATTGAGCAGGTGATAGAACAGCGAAAACGTCCAGCCGAGCAGCAACAGCTTGCCGAGCCACGAGCCCCAGAATTCCTGCGCCGCGGCAAAGCAGGCGCCGCTCCAGGCCGCGCCCGACAGCCACCAGACGAAGAAAATCGTCCCCACTCCGAGCATCAGGCCGGTGCCGCGATGCGTGATCGACAGCACCGAAGTGAGTTGCGGCTTGTAGATCTGCAAATGAGGTGAAAGCGGCCGCTCGGCGGGAGTCATTGCCACAAGAACCTTGCGCTTTCGCACATGCGAAGGGGTTTTGGTGTAGCCCTCCCCCCTCGCGGCGTCAACGCCGGGTGACACACGGCACGCTTGCGGGCGGCGAATGTGGCGACCCAATTCAATCGTCGGTATGTGGCATGCCAATGGCCGCGGCGAGTGCCAGGATGCGCTCGGCTTCGGCAACGTGCAGCCGCTCGACCAGCCGCCCGTCGAGCACCGCGACGCCCCTGCCTTGAGCCTTGGCCTGGTCGAACGCGGCGATCACCCGCCGGGCCTGCGCGAGCGCGGCCGCGTCGGGCGCGAAAACGCGGTTGGCGGCGGCGATCGTGCTCGGATGGATCAGCGTCTTGCCGTCGAAGCCGAGCCTACGGCCCTGGCGGCAGGACTGGACAAACCCCTCTTCGTCGGCGATGTCGAAATGGACGCCGTCGAGAACGGCCAGGCCGTAGGCGCGGGCCGCCAGCACGCACAGGCCGAGCGCGGTTGTCATCGGCTCGCGCAGCGGCCTCTCCTCGGCATGGAGCTCTTTCGACAGATCGGCCGTGCCCATGACGAAGGCGGCGAGCCGCGGCGTGGCCATGGCGATCGCCTCGGCATGCAGCGTCGCGCGCGCGGTCTCGATCATGCACCAGATCCCGAGATCGAGCGGTGCGCCGGCCGAGATCAGGATCGCCTCGGCCTTGCGCGGTTCCGCTTCGCTTTCGACCTTGGGCAGAAGGACGGCGTGGAGCTTCATCTGCGCCGCCGCCTTGAGATCGTCCTCGGCCCATTCGGTACCGAGCGCGTTGACCCGTAGGATCAGCTCGCGCCGGCCATAGCCGCCGTGCGCGACCGCGACCGCTATCGCCTGGCGCGCGGCGCCCTTGGCGTCGGGCGCCACCGAATCCTCGAGATCGAAGATCAGCGCGTCGACCTCGAGGCCGCGGGCTTTTTCCAGCGCGCGGGCATTGCTGCCGGGCACGAAAAGGACGCTGCGGCGCGGACGCATCGTCTAGTCGGCGCGCGCCGGTTCTTTGGCCGTCGATTTCTTCAGGTGGTCGCGCACCAGCAACTCGGCGATCTGCACGGCGTTGAGCGCCGCGCCCTTGCGCAGATTGTCACCCACCACCCAGAGATTGAGCCCATGCGGCACGGTCGGGTCGCGGCGGATGCGGCTGACGTAAACCGCGTCCTCGCCGGCGGCTTCGACCTGCGTGACATAGCCCTCGTCAACGCGATGATCGACCACGATCACACCAGGCGCCCGCTTGAGCGCCGCGCGCGCGGCTGCCTCGTTGAGCGCGGTCTCGAACTCGACGTTGACCGCCTCGGCGTGCGCGATGAAGACCGGAACCCGCACACAGGTCGCCGAAACCGCGATGTCGGGATCGAGAATCTTGCGGGTCTCTACGTCCATCTTCCATTCTTCCTTGGTCACGCCGCCGTCGCGAAAGACATCGATGTGCGGAATGCAGTTGAACGCGATCTGCTTGGTGAAGCGCTCGCGCTTGAGCGGCTCATTGACGTAGACCGACCGGGTCTGCGCGAAGAGCTCGTCCATCGCGTCGCGCCCGGCGCCCGACACCGACTGATAGGTCGCGACGACGATGCGCTTGATCCGCGCCAGATCGTGCAGCGGCTTCAGCGCCATCACCATCTGGATGGTCGAGCAGTTCGGGTTGGCGATGATGTTGCGCTTCTTGTACTGCGCCAGCGCCTGGGGGTTGACCTCGGGCACGATGAGCGGCACGTCTTTATCCATGCGGAACTGGGACGTGTTGTCGACGACGACGCAGCCGGCCTTGCCGGCGCGCGGCGCGTGCACCGCCGAGACCTTGGCGCCGGGCGAGAACAGCGCGATGTCGATGCCGTTGAAGTCGAAGCTGTCGAGGCTCTCGACCTTGAGCACCTTGTTGTCGCCGAACGAAACCTCGGCGCCGACCGAACCCGTCGATGCGACCGCGTGGACCCTGTCGGCCGGGAAATTGCGCTCGCTAAGAATGCTCAGCATCTCGCGCCCGACATTGCCGGTGGCGCCGACCACCGCGACCCGATAACCCATTGAACGCTCCTGCGGAAACTGCCGTTGACTTAAAGCCCTTCGCGCCCGATGACAAGCCCGGCGTCGCCGCAACCAGGCCAGCGATCTGGCCTTTCCGGGGGTTCTGGGCGCCCTCGAAACGGCACTGCCCAATTTTGTTGCACTGCGGTATATTGTCTCAAAGTCAACCCGTGGAGTTCGTATGAGTGTCGCGGCCCCCGACAGCAAGAAGCGCACCCCGGCCGAGCTCGCCCGGCGCAAAGGCGGCGTGCCGATCGTCGCGCTGACCGCTTACAGCGCGCCGATGGCGCGGACGCTCGATCCGATCGCCGACCTGCTGCTAGTCGGCGATTCGCTCGGCATGGTGGTTTACGGCTTCGAAAGCACGCTGCCGGTGACGCTCGAGATGATGATCGCGCACGGCGCGGCCACGGCGCGGGGTGCCTCGCGCGCCTGCGTCATCGTCGACATGCCCTTCGGCACCTATCAGGAAAGTCCGGCGCAGGCGTTCAAGAATGCAGCGCGCATCATGGCCGAGACGGGCTGCGCGGGCATCAAACTCGAAGGCGGCGAAGCCATGGCCGAGACCGTGCGGTTCTTGGTCGAACGCGGTATTCCGGTGCTGGGCCATATCGGGCTACAGCCGCAATCGGTCAATGTCATCGGCGGCTTCCGCGCCCAGGGGCGCAACGAAGCCGAGGCCGATCGCGTCATGGCCGACGCCCGGGCCATCGCCAAGGCCGGCACCTTCGCCATCGTGATCGAGGGCACCAACGAGCCGGTGGCGCGCCGCGTCACCGAGGCGATCCCCGTGCCGACCATCGGCATCGGCGCCTCGCCGGCTTGCGACGGCCAGATTCTGGTCACCGAGGATCTGCTCGGCCTGTCGGACGGGCACAAGCCGCGTTTCGTCAAACGCTATGCCGAGCTGAACCAAGCGATCGCCGCCGCCGCCGCCGCCTATGCCGAAGACGTGCGGACGCGCGCTTTTCCGGATCCCGAGCACTGCTACGGTCCGAGCACGATCGACCGCGGCCCGAAGCCCGCCGCGTCGCAGCGGCGATAGGGCCGCTCAGCCGCCGGGTGCGTAGCCCTTCGCGATCATGCAGCGAGAGATGATGTCGGACGATTGCGTCTGATTCTGCGCCGCGTAGGTCTGCTGCACGGTGAACAGCGCGCCGGTGTCCTGCCAGTCCTTGCCGCGAACCGCGAGGATATCCTGATTGATGTTCGTGTCCCGCTTGGTTGCGGCGGCGGCGAGGCGATTGCAATCCGACAGGTCCTGAGCGACCAGTGTCGGCGTCGCGCCGTCCTTGGTCCAGGTCGGACCGGCACAGCCGAACAGGACGAGAGCGGCAACGAGACTGGCGAATCGTTTCATGCGTTCGTCTTCCCCGCAAACCGATCGAATCCTACTCTCAAAATCGGCCGGATTGATAGTCGGCAATCGCTTGCCGGATCTCGTCGGGCGTATTCATAACGAACGGCCCATAGCGCGCCACCGGCTCGGCGAGCGGCTTGCCCGCGGCGAGCAGCACTCGGCCCGGACCGCCAGCGAGCCACACGGCATCGCCGGCGCCCAGAACGGCGACGTGACCGCGCGCGACCCGCGTGCCCAGCTCGCCGACCGTCGCCTCGCCGTCGAAGACATAAGCGAAGCCGTTATGGCCCGCCGGCACCGGCACGAGCACTTCGCCTGTGCCGCCCAGCACGACATCGAGCAGCAGCGGATCGGTGACGATATCGGCGACCGGGCCCTTGACGCCGTCGAACGTGCCGGCGAGGACGCGAACCTTGCCCCCGCCCGCGAGCGCGACCTCGGGAATGCGCGCCGGCTCGATGTCCTGATAGCGCGGCGGCATCATCTTGTCTTTCGCCGGCAGATTGACCCAGAGCTGGAAGCCCCACATCAGGCCGTCCTGCTGCTCCGGCATTTCGGAATGGACGATGCCGCGTCCGGCGGTCATCCATTGCACGCTCCCGGGCGTCAGCAGCCCGCGATTGCCCTTGTTGTCGCCATGGCGCATGCGCCCGGCGAGAACATAGGTCACGGTCTCGAAACCGCGATGCGGGTGCTCGGGAAAGCCGCCGATATAGTCGGCGCCGTCGGCCGAGCGGATCTCGTCGAGCAGCAGGAACGGATCGAGCGAATCGAGCGCCGGGCTGCCGATGACGCGGGTGAGCTTGACCCCCGCCCCGTCATTGGCCGGAATGCCGCGGACCAGCTGGGCCACCGGCCGGATCGTAATGACCGAATCGCGCATCGAGGGGCCCTCCTGCGCGGCTGATGTAGGCGCACGGCACGGCATTTACGACCGCGCCGACGCATGGCTGTCATCCGCCGCGGCGGGCACCGATGGCTTGAAGAACGCGGCGGCGGCCGGCATCGTCGAGCGTCGGCCAGGCGGCGATTTCCGTCAGTGTCCGCCAGCAGCCGCGGCAAAAGCCGGTGCGCGAATCGATGACGCAAAGCCGGATGCAGGGCGACGCGACGGCCTCGCTCACGACGGCTTGGCCGGCTCGATCAGGCCCGCGAGCGTGGTCTTCAACAGGCCGATCCGGTAGTCGGGAAAGGCGAAAAGCCAACCCCGCGCCTTGGCGTTGATCGCTTGCGCCCGGGCGGCCGCGGCGCCGGAGCCGACGGCGGCGATCCGCACCCAGCTCGTCTTGCCCTGTTCGGCGATATCGAGCGTGACTGTCAGCCCGTCGAAGGTGTCGAAGCGCGCGTGCGCGACGCCGGCCGCGGGAAAGGCGAAGGCCGCCGCCGGCTGCACGTCGGCCAACTCGAGCGAGGCCAGCGCGCCCGGCGGCTCCTCGAGCGTATCCCCGCTCTTGAGCTTCTTGCCGTGGGGCAGCGGATGCGCGAGGCGGAACTTGTCGCTGGCGGTGTCGCGCATGATGGCGACCTCGGCGCCGTTGGCCGCCGTGAAGACCGCTTCCTTGACCGTCGCGGTCGGAACGTCGATCACCGCCTTGTCGAGCCAGACGTCCATGTCGCCGGCGAGATCGAGCGAGCCGCGCGCCAGCCAGCTTTGCGCGTTGCCGGGCTTGCGGAGATAAAGCCCATCGCCGCCGCCGCCGAGCTCGTCGTATTTGCTCTTGCCGACGATGATGTCGCCGAGCAGCTTGCCTTTGGCATCGGCGACGGTGACCAGGGTCGACTTGGAATCCGGCTTGCCCGCGTCCTCGACGGCGAGTCGCGCGTAAAGTCGCGGCTCGCGGGTCTTGGGTTCGACGTAGCGGAGCTCGGCGAGGCCGAGCAGCAGGCGCCGCACCCGTTTCAGGTCGGCGGACCAGCCGCCTTTTTCCTCGACCTGCCAGTCGTTACCGGCGCGCTTGAGCGTCGCTTTCTGCGCGCCGCGGACGATCGTCACGCGGTCGACCGTCTGAAGCTGGCCGCCAAGATCGGGCAGGACGAGTTGGCCGACCAGCGGGTCGCTCTGCGCCGAGGGGCCGCCAACGCTCGACACCACCGCCAGCGCCACGGCCACCGCGGCGATCGCAAGCAGAACCAGCAGATGACGCTGTCGCATGCCGCCCTCCGTGCCTCAGCCAGTTTCCGCGCGGCGCCGCCGCCGCCGCAACCGCACGGCGCCGATTGCCATGGCAGCAACCGCGACCAGGATCGGAATGAACGCGACATCGAAGAACTCGACCCAGTTCCGCAGCCGGTCGATGTTCTCGCGCTCGGCAAGCTGCACCTGACGCAACTGCCGGCGCGTCGCCAGCAGTTGGGCGCGGAAGTTCTCGATTGCCTCGTTCTGCGCGGCATCGACCGTAGCTGCCTGGTGCGCGCCCTTGTCGCGCAGATCCTTGAGCTTCTGTTCGGTATCCTTCAGCTTGTCCTCGAGCGTTTTCTCGCTGGCCTGATAACGCTCGTCGGCGGCGCGCTGGATGTTCTGCACCAGCGTGAACGGCCGCACCGCGGTGCCGCGCGTGCGCAACCCGATGAGATCGGCGCCGCCAGAGAGCACGTCGATGGCATCGGTGATGAAGTCGCCGTTATTGGCGATCGGCACGGCGACCCGTTGGCCGAAGAAGTCCTGCACCTGGACCCAGAAGCGGTCCTCGAGGATGTCAGTATCGGCAACCGCGACGACATCGATCGGCTTGACAGCGGTTTTGACTTGCGCGGGCGGCGGCGCGGCGGCCGTCTTGCCCGTCGTCGCGACCTTGCTCTTGTCGGGGACTTTCGGCGGACCGTCGGGAAACGCCGTCGTTGCCGGGCCGGTGATCTGCGCCGCGATGACCAGCTTCTTGCCGTCGGGCTTGAAGCCGGCGAGCAGCGCGGCTGGATCAGGCGCCTGGAACTTTTCGGCCGGGATCGCCATCGAATCGGTCGAGGTCGTGATCAGCGGCTCGAACGTCGTCTTCGCCCCGGCGACCGGCTCAAGAATGCCCGGCGTCGCGACGTTGATCTGCGACAGATCGGCGGTGATCGGATTGTCGCGGCTGAGGCTGTCCGCCTTGAGCGTCAACCAGCCGACGTAGTCGATGGCCTGGACGTTCGCCGCGCTGCCAGCGTTGACGCGCTGCGCGTCGGCGCGATCTGCCGCAACCATCTTCGGCACCAGATGCAACCCCCAGGCGGCGAACAGCTTGTCGAGACTGCTGTCGTTCGGCATACCGGGCGGATTGATCTGGCTCGGATGGAGCCGCTGGGTCTCCGAATCGGGATCGACGAACACCAAAGCGCGACCGCCCTTGAGCACGAACTGGTCGATGGCATAAAGCGTCTTGTCGGGAAGCTTTTGTGGATGCACCAGCATCAGCACGTCGACGTTGCTCGGAACCGCGTCGAAGTCGGTGCCGAGCGTTTGGACGTCGTAGAGCTGCTGCATCTGTTCGAGCACGACATAAGGCACCAGCGGACGGCCCTGCATCGCCGCCATCAGGTCGCCTTCAAGCGGCAGCTGCGTCGCGAGACCCACGACCGTCTTGTGCGGGTTGGCGAGGCCGGCGATCAGTTTGGTCAGGTCGTATTCGAGAAACCGCTCGCGATCCGTCTGGAAGAACGGGATGATCGCCTGATCGTCGGTCGAATTGGTGCCGGCGAGGCCGAAATAGACCTGCTCGCCGTTTTGGTTGAGCGGCACGCCCTGGAGGCCGAAGGCGACGGCGCGATCCTCGACCGGCGAGAACGGCTCGGGATCGAGCACCTGAAGAATGAGCTTGCCCTTGGCCACGGCCGCGTATTCCTCCAGCATCTCGCGCACGCGATCGGCAAAGACGCCGTAGGCAGGGATTTCGCGGCCCAGCTGCGGGGAATAGTAGAGCCGCAGCGTGATCGACTCGTCGATCTTGGCGAGCGTGGTGCGCGTCGCCGGCGACAGGGTATAGAGCCGCTCCTGCGTCAGGTCGACCCGCATGCCGGACAGCAAGTTGCCGGCGATGACGTTGACCGCCACGAACAGCACGACCGCAGCGGCGAGCGAGACGAGCGTCATGGCCCGGCGGGACAGGTGAAGGTTCATCTTACCCGCCTCAATCCGCCTTCTTCAGCTCGACGATCGCGGCATTGACATAGAGAAACAAGGCGATCACCGAAACGAAGAACACGGCGTCCGGCATCTCGATCACGCCGCGCATGATGGCGTTGAAATGCGTTAGGAAGCTGAACGACGCGACGACGTTGATCAGCGCGGTCGGCGCCCACGGCGTCAGGAAGCCCAGCACTATCGGCGAGCCGCTGACGGTCAGGATGAAGCAGGCGGCCGCCGTAATGACGAAGGCGATCACCTGATTCTTGGTCAAGGCCGAGAGCGCCGCGCCGATGGACAGGAACGCTCCGGCCATCAGCAGGCTACCGACATAGCTGGCCAGGATCACACCGTTGTCGGGATGGCCGAGCACGTTGACGGTGATCCAAAACGGAAAGGTCAGCGCCAAGGCGATCGCCGCGAAGGCCCAGGCCGCGAGAAACTTGCCGAGCACGGCGGCGGCGATGGAGACCGGCAGCGTCAGGAAAAGCTCGATCGTGCCGCTCTTGCGCTCTTCGGCCCAAAGCCGCATGGCCAACGCCGGAATGAGCACGAGATAGAGCCAGGGATGGTAGGTGAAGAACGGCAAAAGGTCGGCCTGGCCACGATCGAAGAAATTGCCGACGAAGAACGTCAACGCGCCGGCCATCACCAAAAAGATGACAATGAACACGTAGGCGAGCGGCGTCGTGAAATAGCTCGCCAATTCGCGTCGGAAGATGACCCAGGTGGAATGCACGGGCGCCTCAGGCGGTGATGGTGCGGAAGACTTCGTCGAGCCGGCCGCGCTCGACGCTCAGGCCGCGCACGGCCCAACCGGCGGTGCGGACCAGATCGGTGACTTCGCCGACGATCGGCCGACCATCGCGCGGCAGGACGAGGAGCGCCTTGTCCCCGGCATCGTCGATCCGTTCGACCGCGGCCACGCCGGGCAGGCGGCGCAACGCCGTCTCGGCATCGTCGTGGCCGGCCGCAAGGCTGACGCGGACCGCGTTGTGCAGACGCGACCGCGCCGCGAGCTCGGCCGGCGTAGCATCGGCGAGCAGCCGGCCAGCGGCGATGACGATTGCGCGCGAGCAAATCGCGTCGACTTCCTCGAGGAGGTGCGTCGAGATCACGATCGCCTTTTCCGGCGCCAGCGTCTTGATGAGCGTGCGCACCTCGTGCTTCTGGTTGGGATCGAGCCCGTCCGTCGGCTCGTCGAGGATGAGCACGTCGGGATCGTGCAGCAGCGCCTGCGCCAGCCCGACGCGACGCTTGAAGCCTTTTGACAGGGTCTCGATCGGCTGTTCCATCACCGATGACAGCGCCGTGCGCGCCACCGTCAGCTCGATCCGCCGCTTGGCCTCGTCGCCGGCAAATCCGCGGATCGCGGCGATAAAACGCAGGAAGCCGCGCGGGGTCATGTCGGGATAGGCCGGCGCACCCTCCGGCAGATAGCCGATACGCCGCTTGGCGGCGATCGGATCGGCGACGATGTCCGCGCCGCACACCACCGCCATACCCGCCGTCGGCGCGAGAAAGCCGGTGATCATTTTCATCGTGGTGGACTTGCCCGCCCCGTTCGGGCCGAGAAAGCCGAGCACTTCGCCGCGGCCGACCGAGAACGAGACGCGGTCGACTGCCAGGATGGCGCCGAACCGACGCGTGAGGTCGCGGACCTCGATCATCTCGGCCATGGGGCTCCGGCGGGAAATTGGATACGCATGATTGTCGTGTTGCGGAGCGTCATCTGCGGCGTTTTACGTCGCCGAATCAAGCATGTTCAAAAGCGCGGATGACACTTAATTCACTGTAATGTCGGCCATCCGGCGATCGCCTCAGCCGGTCGCCGCGCGCGTCGAGCGGCCGGCATCGCCGTCGCGCTGATCCCCGATGACGCCGACGACGCGGTCCGCCGGCAGGGTGACAGTGACGACCGTGCCCTCGCCAACCCGGCTTTGCAGCGTGATCTCGCCGCCATGCAGGCGAACGAGCCCGCGCGTGATCGCCAGGCCGAGGCCGGTGCCCTCGATCTTGCGGATCGCCTCACGCGGCGCGCGCTCGAACGGGGTGAACACCCGCTCGAGCGCGTCCGCCGGGATGCCGACGCCGGTGTCGGACACGCGAACCACCGCCTCGCCGTGGTCGCTCAACGAGACCGCGATGCCGACATCGCCGCTTTCGGGCGTGTATTTGACCGCGTTGGAGAGGAGATTGAGCAGAATCTGGCGAAAGGCCTTGGGATCAGCCGTGACGGTCAAATCCCTCGACACCGTCGTCGCGACGGTGATCGATTTGGTCTGCGCCGGGATCTCGATCAGCGCAACGGCATCTTCGATCACCGCCGTCAGCGATATGCTCTCTTCGCACAGCTCGAGCCGCCCGGCTTCGATCTTCGCCATTTCGAGCAGATCGTCGATCAGCGCCATAAGGTGCTTGCCGCTCGACTGGATGAGCCGGGCGTAATCGCCGTACTTCTTGTCCGTCAGCGGTTCGCGCGCCTGCGCGTCGATCAGCGACGAAAAGCCAATGATCGCATTGAGCGGCGTGCGCAGCTCGTGGCTGGTCTTCGCCAGGAACATCGACTTGACCTTGTTGGCGTTCTCAGCCTCGCGTCGCTCGCTCATCAACGCCACGATGGTCAGGATGTTCATGGCCAACAGCACGACCAGCGTGCCGACCAGCTGGAGCGGATTGGCCAAGGCGTGATTTTGGAACGGACCGAAGCCGGCAACGGTGCCGGCGGTCGCCACGATTGCCACCAGCGACACCAACGTATAGGCGGAGCGCAGTGACATCCGCAGCGCGATCCATGACAGCGGTACCACCAGAAGAAACGGAAAGGCCGAGCGGATGTAGGTTCCGCGCAGCGGCGGCGTCAGGAAGAGAATGACGCTGACGGCCGCGATCCAGGCCCACACCGTCAGGTCGCGCCGGCTGAATCCGGCCCGCACGCCGCTGAGCTGCAGCTTCGATTCATGCTCGAGCCCCAGCCACAGGATCAACGCCGGCGTGAGATAGAGCGTCCCGCCGCTGTCGGACAGCCACCAGTTCACCCAGATCGAATAGAACAGCGCCGGATCGGGATGGCCGATCGTCGTCGCGATCGCACCACCGGTGGCCGTGATCGCCGGATTCAGGAACGTTGTGCAGACGAGGAAAGCGAGCACCCCGGCAAACGAGGTGAACAGGCCGCTGCGCGGCCGGAGTCGCCGCATGACGATGGCGCCGACGACCGGGCCGAGCCCATTGGTGATCGAAATGATCGTCGTGATGTAAAGTGCCGGCGCGAACAGCAGATCGTTGGTGAGGAACGACCCCAAAAAGATGCCTGGGAAGAGACGCGCCTCGCCGACCATCGCCGCCACCATGGCGATTCCGGCCGGCAGCCAGATCGGCGCCGGAAAGAGGCCATAGGCCTTGAAGAACCCGTCAACCGCCGCACCCAAAGCGAAATACAAGGCGGCGGCAGCGAGGTTGGCGACCAGCCAGGCGGGTAGTCCGTTTTTCTCGATGGCGGGAAGCACCCACGGACTCTTCCCGCGGGCCTGCACACTCCAACGACTCAGATCGAACGACATTCAACCCCCACGCCAAATCATAACGCAGGTGGGCGCGGGAGCGAAACCCGCTTAACGCCGCCGCGAATCCGACGACAACGGTCGCGTCGATAGCCGTCGAGTACCGAGTCGACGGTGTTCAGGCGACCGGTGCAAAGCGCGCCGCGTCCTTGCGCGCATAACCCGCGACTCGGAGGTCCGCGGTCTGCACGCTTTCGAGCCGTTCGACCAGCTCGGCCAGCCGATGACTGGGCACGGCGAAGGTCAGCTCGGTGTCCGGCATGCCGGTGCGCTCGCGGCTCAGCGCGCACCCGGTCGACGCCGCGAGCATGCCGGTATCCTTGGCGATGGCGATGATGTGGCATTGCGGCTTGCCCTCGAACCGCAACGCGGGAAAAGCCGCGTGCACTTTCATCAGCTGCTTGGCATTGAGGCGCAGGAAGACGACGTCGGGATCCAGCGTCGTCAGCGCCAACGGTCCATAGACGATCGCGCCGGGCTTGCGCGCGACGGCGGCGATCTGGGGAAAGGCCTCGGCCGCGACCCACTTCGCCTCGACTAGACCGGCAACATCGGCCCCCTTGGCCGCTTCGGCGAGCGTCTTGAAGCCGTGCGTCAGGCTGCCTACGCTGCAGTTGCCGTGATCGGCGGCGACCGTGGCGAACGCGCGCCGCGTCGCCATCATCCAGAAAACGCAGCCGGCGGCGACCGCCCCCGTGCGTCCGTCCGAAGTCGGCGGCGGCATTGCCCCATCCGGACGCGGCATGCCGGCGGGCAGCACGTCGAGGAACGTGATCGCGATCGGCGGCACGCCGAGCGCCAGCAGGCCGACGAGAGCCTGATTGAGACGCGAGTAATCTGCCTTGGTCATGGCTCCCCACCCCGCGCCCGGCATGTCCGCGTCGGCCGCGGCTTTCCGTTTGGTTATTGCTCGATTAATGCCCCGTGAGCTTCACGGGCAGCACCGGGAATGTCAACGCCAAACGGCCAGAATCCGCCGCCGTCCGATCCCGACTTAAGCAATTTCCAACCAGACCGCCGCTACGATCGCCGGATCATGCTCTATCAACTGCGCAAGCGGATCCTGACACGGCGTTTCGAGTGGATCACGCGCGGCATCCTTGCGACGCCGCCTGTCCGCGTGGTCGCGGCGCCGTGGACCTTCGTCAGCATGGTCGGCGACGACGACGTGCATCTCTATCTGCTGGCGATGAAGACGTTTTATCGCCGGCTGCAGCGCGGCAATCTCGTCGCGATCGTCGCCCGAACCATGCCGCAGGCACGCCGCGAGCTGCTCGCCGAGCATTTTGAGGGCATCCGGATCGAGGCGCTCGAGACTATCGACACCGGGCGCTGCCAGCGCGGCGGCACCTGGGAGCGGCTGGTCTACATCCTCGACCGCGCGCGCGACGGCTACGTCATCCAGGTCGATTGCGACACCCTGGCGCTGGGCAACGAGCTCAACGAGATCGCGTATTGCATCGCCAATAACCTGCCGTTCACGCTGAGCGACAGCTGGCCTTTGGTGACGATGCGGGCGGCGGCCGAAACCGCGCAGGCGATCCCCGGCAGCCAGCCGGGCATCGTGGCCGAGCGCACCTTCGACCGTTATCCCAACTGCGATCGCCTGCTCTATGTCCACGGTTCGTCCGGTTTCACCGGCTTCGCCAAAGGCGCATTCAGCCGCGATCGTCTCGACGAGTTCGACGCGAACATGTCGGCGCTGACCGGCGCCGGCTGGCGCGGCTGGGGCACTGAGCAATGCGCCTCGAATTTCGTCATGGCGAATTCGCCGCGGCCGGTGGTGTTGCCGTTTCCGTCCTATTCCTGCTTCTTCCCGGGCGGTCCGCGCGCCGATGCCAAGTTTTTGCACTTCATCGGCAGCCACCGGTTCGACGACAACTTCTATGTGCAACAGGCGCTGACGGCGATCGCCGATCTCGCCGCGACGCCCGTGCCGGAACGCGCCGTCCGCACGCCGACGCAAGCCGCCGGCTGAGCCGCCAGCCCTCGCGGCCCGCTGGTCCTCGGCCGGGTTGCTGGACTATGGTCCGCGGCGCAAGCGCCGGGACCTGAGTCATGCTGGTTCTCACCTTCGCCAAAGGCATCGTCGTCGGCCTCGTCCTCGCGATCCCGGTGGGGCCGGCGGGAATGTTGTGCGTACGCCGCGCCGTCGTCGAAGGCGCGGTCTTCGGACTGGTTTCGGGTTTGGGCGCCGCTTGCGCCGACGCCTTTTTCGGCGCCATTGCCGGCTTCGGGTTGACGTTCATCCGCGATTGGCTGTTTTCCTGGCACAATGCGCTCGGCCTCGGCGGCGGCGTGTTCCTGCTGATCGTCGGCGTGAAAGGCCTGATTGCGCCGCGTCCGATCCAGACCGGAGCCGTCGCGCATGAGCGCCTGGCCGCCGCCTTTCTTTCCACCTTCGCGCTCGCCGTCACCAATCCGGTCACCATCCTGGTCTTCGCCGCGCTCTTCACCCAGATCGGCTTCGACCCGGCGTCGGGCAAGCTCAGCATCGCGACATTGGTCGCCGGCGTCTTCACCGGGTCGCTGGCTTGGTGGGTGAGCCTGTGCTTGGCAACGCCGGCATTGCGCCACATCGGGATGTCCTGGCTGCCGCGGCTCTCCGGCGGCCTGCTGGCGATTTCGGGCGTCGGGCTGCTGACGGCGACGGTCCTGCGCTTCGCAGGCTTGCTGTGATCGTTGGCGCAGGCCGGACGGACGGTTAAGCTGACCCGCTTGAACGCCGCCCGCTCCTTGCGCACGCTCGCGCTGCTTCTCGCTCTGCTGTCGGGGCTGGCGGCTGTCCCCGCCCTCGCGCAAACGACGCCGGCGCCCGCCGCTCAGCCGGCAACGGCGCAACCGGCGCAGACCCCGGAACAGGCCGCGGCGCCGGTCACGACCGACGAGTTGCAAAATCTCGTCAATACCATCCAGAACCCGGCGGCCCGGCAAAAGCTGGTCAAGGAGCTGCAAGCTCTGATCGTTGCGCAGCGCGGCATCCAGAAGAAATCCCCGGCCGAAACCGCGCATAATTTCTTCGCCAGCCTGGCGGACGGCGCCCGGGCGATCGGCGACGAAGTCCTCGCCGCGGCGACCGTCGCCGTCGACGCACCGCGCATCGTCGCCTGGCTGCGCGACCAGGCCGGCAACGCCCAGACCCGTCACCGCTGGTTCGAGGTCACCACGCGGCTGGCGATCGTCATCGGCCTCGCCATCGTCGCCGACTGGCTCGTCTGGTTCCTGTTGCGCGCACCCGCCCGGCAGTTCGGGGCGCGGGCCGGCGAGGCCATGACGTGGCGCCTGGTTTATCTGCTCATCAACGCCGTGTTCGAAGCCCTGCCGATCGCCGCTTTCGCCGCGGTGGCCTTTATCGTCTTGCCGATGACGGCGCCGCGCTTCGTCACCGAGCGCGTGGCGACGACCGTCATCTCCGCCTATCTCTGGTCGCGCATCGTCGCTGCAACGGCGCGCGTGGTCCTGCTGTCGCCGAGCGCCTTGGCGCTGTACCGCCTCGGCGAGGAAACCCGCAACTACCTCTATATCTGGATCCGGCGGTTCGCCAATTTCGGACTCTACGGCTTCGCCGTCGCCGGCTGCGGCTGGTGGCTGAGCGTGCCGGGCGCGATCTATGCCATCCTGCTGCGCATCGTCGTGCTCGTCCTCGGAATCCTGGCGGTCATCTTCGTCCTGCAGAATCGGACGACGGTGGCGACATGGATGCGCGGGTCGGAGGCATCTGCGACCGGACGTGGGCGCGGCTGGCGATTGTTGCGCCAGCGCCTGGCCGCCGTGTGGCACGTCCTGACGATCATCGTGATCATCGGCACCTTCGGCGTTTCGGTTCTGCACATCGAAGGCGCCTTCCTGGTTTTGGTGCGCGCGACGCTGTTGAGCGCGGTCGTCGTCCTTGCGGCGGCCTTGGCGGTGCAATTCGTCAGCCGGGCGAGCGAGCACGGATTCGCGATCAAGCCTGAGCTCAAGGCGCGATTTCCCACGCTTGAAAGCCGGACCAATCGCTACCTGCCGATTTTGACCACGCTGGCATCGCTGGCGATCTACATCGTGGCGGTACTTGCGCTGCTGCAGGCGTGGGGGATCGACGCCTTCGCCTGGGCCCAGACGGCTGCCACCAGCTCGGTCGTCGGCAGCCTGGCGAGCATCGTCGTCGTGCTCGTCGCCGCGGTGGTCGCCTGGGAAGCGTTCGTCCTGGCCATCGAGCACCACATGCTGCAGCTCGAGGACGACAGCCGGCGGCGGGCGCGGGCGCGAACCATGATGCCGTTCCTGCGCGTCGTCGCGGTCGTGATCATCGGCATTATCGTCGTCTTCGCGGTCCTCGGCGCGCTCGGCATCAACATCGGCGCGCTGATCGCCGGCGCCGGCGTGTTCGGCCTGATCGCCGGGCTCGGGTCGCAATCGATCATCAAGAGTCTGCTGACGAGCATCGGCGTACTGGTCGACGACACGTTCGCGGTCGGCGACGTGATCGATCTGGGCAGCGGCCATTCCGGCGTCGTCGAGGCCATGTCGATCCTCACGATCAAGTTGCGTGCGCAAGACGGCTCGCTGCTGACCGTGCCGTTCAGCGAGGCCAAGGTCATTCAGAACCTGACCAAGGACTATTCCTATTATGTCGCCAATGTCGGCGTCGCCTATGGCGAGGACACCGACCGCGTCGTCAAGGTCCTGGTCGAGATCGTCGACGCCATGCGCAAGGAAAAGGAATTTGCGCGCCGCATCCTGGAACCGCTCGACGTCGTCGGCGTCGACCGTTTCGCCGATTCCGCGGTGATCATCCTGGTGCGAATCAAGACCCAGCCGATCCACCAGTGGACGGTCGGACGCGAATTCAACCGCCGGATGAAGCAGGCTTTCGATCGCGAAGGCATCGAGATGCCGTTCCCGACGCGCACGATTTATTTCGGCGACGATGGCGGCGACTCGACAAGACCGGACGCGCGGCGCGAGACCAAACCGAAGAAACCGGACTAGTCGCGCTCAATCCCCGATCTCACCGCGCGCCCACGCCTCGAGCATGATGCGATCGGGCGCGCTCAAGGCCCGGCGCGCAACGTCGAGGCTGAAACCGGCGCGGGCCAATGCCGCCATATCCTTCTGACGCATGGCGGCGCGTTGGCCGGGGGGACGGCAGGGGCCGAGCCGGCGGCGATGGATCAGGCCGCAGGCCGCCGCGAATTCGCCGGTGCCGGATCCGCCTTCGTCCAAGGTCGTCACGGCGGCGGCGATAAGATCGGCCTCGACACCCTTCTGGCGTAGCTTGCCGCGGATGCCGAAGCGCGACGCACCACGGCGCTGCAGGCTGGCCGCCTTCTGCGCCGCATAGGCGCGATCGTCGATCAGGCCCGAGCGCTGGAACCGCGCCACCAGCGTGTCGACGAGTTGCGCGCCCGTCGCCGGATCGTCACCGTGCGCGGCCGCGGCGCGCGCGACGCGGCGCATCAGTACGCGGCGCAAATTGCCGCTCGAACTGGCATAGCGGCTGAGATAATGGAGCGCGACGTTCTCCAGCCGCTCGGCCGTCATGCGGCGCGGAAGCTTGCGCGCCTTGCGCGATTCTGCCATCGCGGGTTGTCTTGGCGTGCGCCACCCCTCCCCTGCTAAGCTTCGCCGCCTTGGAGACGGGATTCAACATGGATGCCGCGGGTCCGGCCGCGCGCAGGATCGGCGCGGTCAACTGGCTCGGCCTGTGGACACTTTACGTCCGCGAGGTGCGCCGGTTCCTCAAGGTCTACATGCAGACCGTGGCCGCGCCAGTGGTCACGACGCTGCTGTTCCTGGCGATCTTCCTCCTCGCGCTGGGCGGTCAAGCGCGCAGGATTGGCGCGGTTCCCTATACCGAGTTCCTGGCGCCCGGCTTGATCATGATGGCGATGGTGCAGAACGCCTTCGCCAACACCTCCTCGTCGCTGATGATCGCCAAGGTCCAGGGCAACATCGTCGACGTCCTGATGCCGCCGCTGAGCCCCGGCGAGCTGGTCTGGGGCTTCGCCTTGGGCGGCATGACGCGCGGCCTCGTCGTCGGCGCCGTCGTCGCGGCGGTGATGGCGATCTTCGTGCCGATACATGTCTACGATCTGGGCCTGGCGCTGTTCCACGCCGTGGCGGCCTCGCTGTGCCTGTCGGTGCTCGGTACCATCGGCGCGATCTGGGCCGACAAATTCGACCATATCGCCGCGGTCACCAACTTCATCGTCACGCCGCTTTCGTTCCTGTCCGGCACCTTCTATTCGATCGACGCCCTGCCGGGGGCGTGGCGCGACATCGCCCTGGCCAATCCGTTCTTCTACATGATCGACGGCTTCCGCTATGGCCTCACCGGTCATGCCGACAGCTCGCTGGCGGTCGGCGTCGTCGTTATGATCGTCACCAATGCGGCGCTGATCGCGCTGTGCCACGCCATGTTCAAGCGCGGCTACAAGCTCAAGGCGTGACGATTCTCCCGGCGTTGACAGCGGCTTAACCACCGCCCCATACTCCGCGCGCCTCCCCGGAGGACTGGAGCCAAGCGATGAAGCGTGCAAGCGGGCGGCTCGCCCGGCACGGCCAGGAACTGCGAACGGTCGCGTTGCCGCGACGACGCTAAGCGTCGTCCGCCGTCCGTATTCTTGCGTCTTCTTCATCGCCGAGGAGAGAGTCCCGTGATTCCAGCCGTCATGCCGACTTATGCGCGGAGCGAACTGACGTTCGACCGCGGCGAAGGCCCCTATCTCTACGCCACCGACGGGCGACGTTATCTCGACTTCGCGAGCGGCGTCGCGGTGACGTCGCTCGGCCACGCCCACCCTCGCCTGATCGCCGCGTTGACCGAGCAGGCGCAGCAGCTCTGGCATTGCTCGAACCTCCACCAGATCGCCGGACAAAAGCGGCTGGCGGAGTGGCTCGTCGCGCTGAGCTTCGCCGACACTGTGTTCTTCTGCAATTCCGGCGCCGAGGCGATGGAGGGCGCGATCAAGGTCGCGCGCAAATATCACGCCGAATCCGGGCACGCCGAGCGTTACCGCCTCATCGCCTGCACCGGCTCGTTTCACGGCCGCACGTTGGCGACCCTCGCCGCCGCCGGCGCCGAGAAATATCTCAAGGGCTTCGGGCCGCCGGCGCCCGGCTTCGATCACGTCGCCTACGACAACCTCAACGAGATGCGGGCCAAGGTCTCGAAGGAGACCGCGGGCGTCATCGTCGAGCCCATCCAAGGCGAAGGCGGGCTTGCGGTCGCGTCGGCGGACTATCTCAAGGACCTGCGCGCGATGTGCGACGAGTTCGGGTTGCTGCTGATCTTTGACGAGGTGCAAAGCGGCATGGGCCGCACCGGCAAGCTGTTCGCGCACGAATGGGCCGGCGTGACGCCCGACGTCATGGCGCTTGCCAAGGGTCTGGCCGGCGGCTTTCCGGTCGGCGCCGTCCTCGCCACCGAGAGGGCCGCCAAGGGAATGACCGCCGGAACGCATGGCTCGACCTTCGGCGGCAACCCGCTCGCCATGGCGGTGGCGAACGAGGTGCTGACGGTGATGACCGAGCCCGGCTTCCTGCCGCAGGTCGAGCGCGTCGCCAAGGCCTTGCGCGCGAAGCTCGAGGCGCTGGTCAAGGCCTACCCGAAGGTCTTCGCCGAGGTGCGCGGCAAGGGCCTCCTGACCGGGTTCAAGTGCGTCGTGCCCAATCTCGAAATCGTCGACAAGCTGCGTCGCGGCGGGCTGCTGACCGTCGGCGCGGGCGAGAACGTCGTGCGTTTCCTGCCGCCGCTGATCATCGACGAACGCCATGTCGACGAGGCGGCCGGCATCATCGACGTCGTCGCGCGGGCGTGGCCATGAGCGGCCGGATTCGGACCAACAAGGTGCCGCGCCATTTCCTCGATCTCGACCGGATCGAGGCCGGCGAGTTGCGCAACATTCTCGGCCATGCCGTCGCCTTCAAGTCGGGACGCGACCGCACCAAGCCGCTCGCCGGCAAGATCCTAGCGATGATCTTCGAGAAGCCGTCGACGCGCACGCGGTTGAGCTTCGAAGTGGCGATGAAGCAGCTCGGCGGCGACGTCATCACGCTGACCTCCGCCGACAGCCAGATCTCGCGCGGCGAAACAACCGCAGACACGGCGCGGGTGCTGTCGCGCTATGTCGACGCCATCATGATCCGCACCGACAGCCCGGCGAAGCTCGAGGAGCTGGCGCAGAACGCCAGCGTGCCGGTGATCAACGGCCTGACCGATTCGAGCCACCCGTGCCAGGTCATGGCCGACATCATGACGCTCGAGGAGCGCAAGGGACCGGCCAAGGGCAAGATCGTGGCGTGGAGCGGCGACGGCAACAACGTCCTGGTGAGCTGGATTCATGCCGCGGCGCGCTTCGGCTTCGAGCTGCGCGCTGCCTGCCCGGCCGAGCTGGCGCCGCCGGAAACGGCGCTGACCTGGGCGCGGGCGCAGGGCGCCAAGATCACGTTGACCACCGACCCGGCGGCCGCGACGGCCGACGCCGATTGCGTCGTCACCGACACCTGGGTCTCGATGGGCGCCAAGGATAGCGATGCGCGCCATGCCATGCTGAGACCGTTCCGGGTCGACGAGGCGTTGATGGCGCGCGCCAAGCCCGACGCCATCTTCATGCATTGCCTGCCGGCGAAGCGCGGCGAGGAAGTGTCGGCCGCGGTCATCGACGGGCCGCAATCGGCCGTGTGGGACGAGGCCGAGAACCGCATGCACGCGCAAAAGGGCATTCTTGCCTGGTGTCTCGGCTGAGCCCATATCGTGGCGATGCCCGACCGCGTACCCGATGACATCGTCCAGCCGTTCCAGGTCGATCCCTTCCGGTTACGCGGGCGCCTCGTCCGCCTGGGGCCCCTGCTCGACCGGATTCTGACGTGGCACGAATACCCAGCACCGGTCGCAACCATGCTCGGCGAGGCGATCGCCCTCGCGATCGCGTTGGCAGGCGCGCTCAAATACGACGGCGTCTTCACCTTGCAGACCAAGGGCGACGGCCCGATCAGGTTACTGGTTGCCGACGTGACCACCGCTGGCGCGGTGCGCGGCTATGCACAGTTCGACGCGGCCAAGCTGGCGCAGCTTGGCCTGGACGTCGGATCGTCGGTGCCGCGGCTGCTCGGCGCGGGCTATCTAGCGCTGACTGTCGACCAGGGCGAACACACCGAACGCTATCAGGGCATCGTGGCGCTCGAAGGCGCGACGCTGGCCGAGTGCGCGCATCATTATTTCCGCCAGAGCGAGCAGGTCGAAGCCGGTATCAAGGTCGCAGTGGCGCAGCGCCCCGGCCTAGACGGGCGGGCAGGCTGGCGCGCCGGCGTGCTGATGATCGAGCGGTTGCCGAAGGACGACGGCGGCGGCGGCGCACGCGAGGCCGAGGACGAAGACTGGCGCCGCGCCATGGTGCTGATGGCGACCAGCACGTCGGACGAGCTGCTCAATCCCGATCTGGCGCCCGAAACTCTCCTGTTCCGTCTCTTCCACGAAGACGGCGTGCGCGCCTATCGGCCGCACGCGCTCGCGGCCAAGTGCCGCTGCTCGCGCGAGCGGGTCGAGCGCATGCTGACCGCGCTGCCGCCGCGCGACCTGGTCGAGCTTGCGATTGACGGCAAGCTCGTCGTCACTTGCGAATTCTGCAACGCGACCTACAGCTTCGACGAGGACGCGGTCGCCGCCATGGCGCCGCGCTGAATCCGACCCGGCAACCGCCTTGAAAAGGCCGCCTTCAAGTGCCAGTGTCGCGCCCGTCCGGGGGAGGATCAGGCGCGAATATCCGGAGAAGTCTCGATGAAAGTGCGTGGTATCGTGCGTGTCGCGTTCATCGCCACCGTCGCCGCCCTGGCGCTTGCCGCCTGCAGTTCGCCGCCGCCGCACCCGCAATATCCCGATATCCGCTTCACCAGCGAGCCACCGATCGGACTCGCCGTCAGCACGGTCAGCTTGCGCGAGGACTATGCGTCGTCGGCCGCTCCGCCCCATGTCGAGGAGCGGTTTCCGGTGACGCCGATGCACGCGATCGAGAACTGGGCGCACGACCGGCTGTCGGCGTCGGGCGGGCCCGACCGCGCCGTGGTCGACATCACCGACGCGAGCGTCGTCGAGGTCGCCTTGTCGCGTACGGCCGGCGTCCAGGGCTGGTTCACCACCGACCAGTCGGAACGCTATGACATGACGATCCAGGTGACCATCAACATCGTCAATCCGAGCGGCCTGGTCGTGCGCACTGCGACCGTGCACGCCTCCCGCTCGCAGAGTGTGGCCGAGAACGTCTCGCCGGATCAGCGCGATCAGACCTGGTACGACATGACCAAGGACATCATGGCGGCGTTCAACCGCCAGATGGAGAGCGAGATCCGCAACCACTTCACCGGCTTCATCACCAACTAGCCGACGACGCGCCCCGCGTCAGACGTTGGTCAACGCCGCGCCCGAAGTCGGGCCGATGATGGCGAGCAGCTCGCGCCGCGTCATCGGATCGTCGCGGAACGCGCCCAGCATATGCGAGGTCACCATCGCGACGCCGGGCTTGTGAACGCCGCGCGTCGTCATGCATTGGTGCGCCGCCTCGACGACCACCGCGACACCTTTGGGCTTGAGCGCCTCGTTCAGCGCCATGGCGATCTGGGCGGTCATCTTCTCCTGGATCTGGAGGCGCTTGGCGAAGACCTCGACCAGCCGCGCGAGCTTGGAGATGCCGATGACGCGCTTGTCCGGCAGATAGGCGATATGCGCCTTGCCGATGATCGGCGCCAGATGGTGCTCGCAGTGGCTCTCGAAACGGATGTCCTTGAGCACGACGATCTCGTCGTAGCCGTTGGTCTCCTTGAAGGTACGCCCCAGGACCTCGGTCGGATCGGTCGTATAGCCGGCGAAATATTCCTCGAAGGCGCGCACGACGCGGCCGGGCGTGTTCTTCAGCCCTTCGCGGCTCGGATCGTCGCCTGCCCAGCGGATCAGGACCTGCACCGCAGCCTCGGCCTCTTCGCGCGAGGGACGGCTGCCCTTGATACCGTTGCGGGCCGGCTTGTCGGAATGATCCTTGGACATGATGAAAACCTCAGTTGAGCCGGACGGATTGGTGCGGGCTGTCCAGCGAAAAAGCCGGGATGTCGATGTCGAAATGCTCGCCGCTGCCGGTTTCCATCTGGTAGGTCCCAACCATGATGCCGGAGGGCGTGTTGAGCGGCGTGCCGCTGGTGTATTCGAAGCTCTGGCCGGGTGCAAGCACCGGCTGCTCGCCGACCACGCCGGGGCCACGCACTTCCTGGATGCGGCCCATGCCGTCGGTGATACGCCAATGCCGACGCCGCAGCTGGACGGTTTCGCCGCCCTGATTCTCGATGCGCACGCGATAGGCCCAGACAAAATGACCGTCGCCGGGCGACGATTGGCCCTCAAGATAATGGGGTTCGACCGTCACCCTGATCGAACGCGTCGTCGCCGAATACATCGCCGTCTCCAAAACCGTCCGGGCGTCCGCTCGTCGTCGTCGACGCCAGCACCCGGTTCCGTCCGGTATTTTGAGCCGCAAGGGCCGCGCGTCAAGCGCGGGGCGCGCCACAGCAGCCCGACCCGGCCCTTTCCGGGGATTAAAAATTGTTAAAGAGAATCAATAGTTTATTCACCGCCCGGGGATAGCCTTTGGGCGTTTCCCGCGTGCAGGCGGATGGCTGCCATGAAATCGGCTTATCCATAGCTCGTTGCCGGAATCCTCATGTTCACGCTCCTCGGCCTGGCGAGCGGCGCCGCGGTCGCCATGTTCCTGTTCCTCGCCTCGCTGCCCATGGTGCAGTTGATTCCCGATCCGTCGGCCGTGCCGCAAATCGTCATCGTCGTGGCGGCCTTCGCCGGCGTCTTGACCGCCGCGGTCGTCGTCGCCCTCGGCTCGGCGAGCTGGAAAAAGCGGCTCGAGGCCGAGCTCTATCGCGCGCACGTTCAAGACTTCTACCCGCCGCCGGCGCCGCAGCGTCAGGCCAGCGGCGGCCGGCGCTAACCCGAGTTGAAGGCGCGCGCAATTTCCGGTATAGGAATGGCCGTTGAAGGGGATGGGGTTCCCCAAAACCGCTCACAAGAGCTGATGACCCCTGCCGCGTGAAAGTGCGGTGAGGCGTATCGCGACCCGCCGGAGTGCGGGTTTTTTTGTGCCCGCGAGAATTCGTAGCCAACGGCGCAGGAGAACGCGCAGTGATGATGTATCTGTGGATCGCGATCGGCAGCGCGCTCGGCGGCGTGAGCCGGTTCTGGCTTGCAGGAGCCGTCGACCGAATCGTCGGCGAAACCTTTCCGTGGGGCACCGTTCTGGTCAACATCACCGGCTCGTTCGTCATCGGCTGCATCGGCACGTTGAGCGGGCCCGAAGGGCGCTGGTTCTTGCCCAGTGACGCGCGCATCTTCCTGATGGTGGGTCTCTGCGGTGGATACACGACGTTCTCCTCGTTCAGCTACCAGACGCTCAACCTGGCACGCGACGGCGAGTGGTTGTGGGCAGCCGCCAATGTCGCGATTTCGGTGGTCGCCTGTCTCGCCGCGGTGTGGCTCGGCCATGTCGCCGCCGCCGCTATCAATCGCTAACCAAGGGAGGATCGCATGCAAATTCCGAAAGACGCGGCGCTGCTGCGCATCTTCATCGGTGAGAAGGACCGGCACGGTCATTTGCCGCTTTACGAGGCTCTGGTGCTCAAGGTGCGCGAAGCCGGACTCGCCGGCGCCACCGTGATCCGCGGACCGATCGGTTTCGGCCCATCGAGCATCCTGCATACCGCCAAGATCCTACATCTCTCGGAGGATTTGCCGATCATCATCGAGATCGTCGACGCCGAGGCGCGGATCGAGGCCTTCCTGCCGACGCTCGACGGCATGATGACCAGCGGCCTGGTGACTATCGAGAAAGTGCGCGTGATCCATTACGGCAAGGGCGTCAAAGGCTGACGCGACCGTATCCCCGGCGCACCGGACCTGCGCCGTGCGCGGCCGGCTTCTCATAACTGCAATCAAAGCGTGATAATGCCACCCTGCGGCCGCCTGGCAGGCGCGATGGCCGTGGCACGATGGGTGCAGCGATGACTATCTTGAGGCAAGACCGGCGGAATTTTCTCAAGTCGGTCGCGGCCACCGGCGGCGCCGCGTTGCTCGACGCGCGTTTCGCGCCGCAGGTGCGGGCGGCCGAGCCCGCCGCGCCGGACCCCCGGCGGCTGCGCGAGAAGATCGACCACATCATCGTGATCTATCAGGAGAACCGCAGCTTCGATCATTATTTCGGCGCCTATCGTTCGCCCCACGGTGGCACCGTCGCCGGCCTACTCGACCGCGACGGGCGCGTCGATCCGCGCTTCACCGGGCAGCAGAAGAATCCCGCCGGCGTGCCCTACGCCTATCTGCCGGTGCCGTATCAGATTCCGGGCTTCGCCCATGCCGTGCTCGAGAACCGGCCGTTCCCGCTGGCGCCCTACATCCCGGCCGGCGACAACGTGCCCTGGGATCCGATGCACCATTTCTATCGCATGTTCGCGCAGATCGATCATGGCAAGATGGACTACTTCGTGGCGCTGGCCCTGAAAGGCAGGCACGAGTTCTTCGACAAGGGCCCCGGCACCGATCCCGTGAAGATGATGCTCGCCGAATCCACGCCTTCGGGCGCGGTGCTCGGCTACTACACGCGTGCCGATCTGCCGGATTACTATCGTCTCGCCGATGAATATGTCCTGTTCGACCACTTCTTCCAGGCGATGTCGGGCGGGTCGACCAGCAATGCGCTCTATCTGGTCGCAGCGCGTTCGGCCGCGTGGTCGAAAGCCCCGGCGGCCAAAATGGGAAGCCTCGAACCGCCGGTCTTCGACCAGCCCTACGACAAGAACGGAATCCTGATCAATGACGCGGCGCCGGTGAACGGCCCGACCGAAACCTTCATGGGGTCGATCAATCTGTCCCCGCCGCCCGACGAGCAGACCTATCCCAACATCGGCGACCGGCTCGATGCCGCGTCGCTCTCCTGGGTCTGGTACAACGAGGGCTGGAACGCGGTGAAGCCGTGGGCAATGAAGACGGCGTTCGACCCCGGCGACGGCTCCGTCGTCGTCGACACCGCCGATCTCTATCTGCCTCACCACAACCCGTTCCAATACTTCCCGACCTGGTTCCGCAACGTGCGGAACGGCCATTTTCGGGACAGCACCGATTTCTTCGAGGACGTCAAAAGCGGCCGCCTGCCGCGGGTTTCCTTCCTGAAGGCGACTGGCGGGCGCGATGAGCATCCGGCAAACTCGGCGCCGCGCTGGGGCGAGCAATGGGTGATGGGCTTCCTGAAAGCGCTCGGCGCCAGCCGCCTGTGGGAGAAGACCGCCGTCGTCATCACCTACGACGAAGGCGGCGGCTTCTGGGACCATGTGGCGCCGCCGACGCCGGATGCTTACGGCTGCGGCACGCGGATACCGGCGCTGCTGGTCGGTCCGTGGACACGGCGCGGTTACATCGATCACCGCATCGCCGACACCACCTCGATCCTGGCGCTGATCGAGGCGCGGTTCGGACTCAAGCCGCTCCAAGATCGCGACGCCAAGGCCTATAACCTGCTCGATGGCTTCGATTTCGCTCAAAAGTCGCGGGCGCCGACGTTCGGCTGAGGTGAGCGCGGCGTTTACTGCGGGTGTTCCACCGCCCTGACCGCAGCCGCACTGGCCGGCGCGGCGGGCGCCTGGACCGGAAAGTGCACGCGCAGATCGGCGATCCCTTCGAGCGCGGCGCGGCTGGCGCCGGTGGTGAGGCCGAGGACGTGGCCGCACCGCGTACGGCCGGCGGTGATGAAGTGGAAGTGCCAGCCGGCGACGTTGACCGAGCTCGCCGTGGCCGGAAAGCGGAAACCGACCAGCGTGCCGTCGACCGCGCCCAAATCGTGGACCACCTGCTGCGTCTTGATCACTTCGGCTAGCGGCCGGTAGGGCGGGTGCTGCTTCGGCTCGCTGCGGACCTGCATCGCCTGGAAGCGGCCGACGATCCGCACCGCGACGATGCGCGACGCGCTGACGGGCAGCGCATCGAGCGCCGCCTCAAGCTGGTCGAGCGATTGGCCGGGTGCGACCGCCGCCGTGGCTTGCGGATGGAAGGCGGTGACGACGGCAAAGGGCGTGCGCGTCGCCGCCTTCACCGAATGGGCGACGGCATCGACCGAGCAGCGATAGGCCCGGCCGTCGAGCACCACCATTTCGCCATCGACGCCGTTATACGTGCCGAGGCCGAAACCGCCGTGGCGCAGCAGCGCGCCGACGGTGACGTCGCCGTCGTAACCGCCGGCGAGCAGGCTCGAGATGGTCGAGACCTGATAGACTTCGCCGGCCTGCGCCGGCGCCGCGGCAACGGCGAACACGAACGCGAAAACCAGCGCGCGACGGCCCATATTCGATCGTTTCCCTTTGGATTTGCGGCCCTGCCGGAGTGGATGGTGGAGCAGAGGGGGATCGAACCCCTGACCTCGACATTGCGAACGTCGCGCTCTCCCAACTGAGCTACTGCCCCGCCCGCGTGGCGCGGAATATGGGTCGCGGTCGCGCGGGCTGTCAAGGCGGCCCCGCGACATCGGCCCTCCTTGCGCCGGCCGGGGCCGATGGTTAGGGTTCGCGAACGCCGCAGCGTGGGGGAGGAACCGGGCGATGGACAATTTCCTGGTGCCGGTGGTCGAAGTGATCATCGCCCTGATCAACATTTATTGGTGGATCGTCATCATCGCGGCGGTTTTCTCCTGGCTCATGGCTTTCGGCGTCATCGACACGCGCAACCATGTCGTGCGCATGGCATCGGGCTTTCTCTATCGCGCCACCGAGCCGGCCTTGCGCCCGATCCAGCGCATCCTGCCCAGCTTCGGCGGCATCGATATCTCGCCGGTCATCCTGCTCCTGATTCTGTGGTTCATCGAAATGGAGCTGCGCCAGCTCGAGGTCTACGCGTTGATGCACGGATGACCGGATCGATGCCGTTACCCGTTCCGTCTTGGGCGCGGCGGGCGTCGCCGGGTGCCACGCGTTCGTCCCTATCGTGCTGATTCCGCCACCTGCGGCGCGCGGCTTGAACAAGGATCGAGGTGATGTCCGAAGCTCGATTGATCGACGGCAAGGCGGTCGCCGCGCGGCTACGCGCCACGGTGGCGACCGCGGCCGCCGCGCTCAAGGCGGCGCATGGCGTCGTGCCCGGCTTGGCGGCGGTGCTAGTTGGTGACGACCCCGCGAGCCAGATCTATGTCAAAAGCAAGACCAAGGCGACCGACGATGCCGGCCTCAAGGGCTTCACCCACCGCCTGCCGGTTGCGACCACCGAGACCGAGCTGCTGCGCCTGGTGGCCCAACTCAACGCCGATGACGCGGTCGACGGCATCCTGGTTCAGCTTCCCTTGCCCAAGCAGATCGATGCCCAGCGGATCGTCGAGGCGATCGCCCCGGCAAAGGATGTCGACGGCTTCCACGCCGAGAACGTCGGCCGGCTGTGGAGCGGCGGCCGGGCGCTGGTGCCTTGCACGCCCTATGGCTGCCTGCTGCTGGCACGCGAGAGCCTGGGCAAGAGCCTAGCCGGCGCCGAAGCGGTGATCCTGGGGCGCTCCAACATTGTTGGCAAGCCGATGGCGGCGCTGCTGCTCGGCGAGCATTGCACGGTGACGGTGGCGCACTCGCGGACGCGCGACCTGCCGGCGGTGGCGCGCCGCGCCGACCTGCTGGTGGCTGCGGTCGGCCGGACCGAGATGGTGCGCGGCGATTGGATCAAGCCGGGCGCGACGGTGATCGACGTCGGCATCAATCGCATCGCCACGCCCGACGGTAAGGGCCGCCTGGTCGGCGACGTCGCCTTTGCCGAGGCCCGACGCGTCGCCGGCGCGATCACGCCGGTGCCGGGCGGCGTCGGACCGATGACAATCGCCTGCCTGCTGCGCAATACGCTGGTCGCCGCCTGCCGCCGGCGCAGCCTGCCCGAGCCCGCGGTTTAAGCAAGCGCACAAAGCAAAGCCCCCTCGGGATCGTTCCCGAGGGGGCCAAGTCTCAGCGAAAGATCGTCGTCGGGCCGGTTACTGTTCCCAGGCCGGCTTGCCGAGATAGACGTTCGACGGGCTGGTCGCCATACCGGTCAACGCACCGGCGCCGGCACCGATCGCCGCGCCCGCCAGAGGCGCACCGACCAACGCGCCGACCACAGCGCCACCCGCCGCGCCGATCCCGGCGCCCGACAGGCCTCGATCACCAGGCGACGTGCCGCAGGCCGAAAGCAACAGCGCGACAGCCACCATCACAACGCCAATGCGCGAACCCATGGTTCCAACCCCTTTTTTCTGTGGGTGATGGGCACCAACATGGTCGCCGATCATGGCAAAAACAAGAATTTCACGGGGTCAATTTGGGACCGCGAGTCGCTTTATTACTCTTTTAGATCAAATACATAACCATAAGCGCCTCAATCCGCTTGAGAAGTTCCGCCGCGCCGGCGCTTGTGACTATTTTCGGCGCAGCCGTGCCGCGAGCCGCAACCGCAGAGCATTGAGCTTGATGAAGCCCTCGGCGTCGCGCTGGTCGTAGACCTGATCGGCCTCGAACGTCACGTGCGCCAAGCTGTAGAGGCTGTGGGGCGACTTGCGGCCGACGACGCGCACTGCGCCCTTGTAAAGCTTGAGCCGCACCGTGCCGGCGACGCTCTCCTGGCTTTTGTCGATGAGGGCCTGGAGCATGGTACGCTCGGGCGAGAACCAGAAGCCGTTGTAGATCAGCTCGGCATAGCGCGGCATGAGCTCGTCCTTGAGATGCGCCGCGCCGCGATCGAGCGTGATGCTCTCGATGCCGCGATGCGCGGCGTGCAGGATGGTGCCGCCGGGGGTCTCGTAGACGCCGCGCGACTTCATGCCGACGAAGCGGTTCTCGACCAGATCAAGCCGGCCGATGCCGTGCTTGCCGCCGAGATCGTTGAGCCGTGTCAGCAGCGCCGCCGGCGACAGTTTTTTGCCATCGACAGCCACCGGATCGCCCTTGGCGAACTCGATCTCGACATGCTCGACCTTGTCCGGCGCCTTCTCGGGCGTCACCGTCCGGCTGTAAACGAATTCCTCGGGCTCGTGCCAGGGATCCTCGAGCGCTTTGCCCTCGGCCGAGATGTGCAAAAGGTTGGCATCGGTCGAGAACGGCGCCTCGCCGTGCTTGTCCTTGGCGATCGGAATCTGGTGCCGCTCGGCATATTCGATCAGCTTGGTGCGCGAATTGAGCTCCCATTCGCGCCACGGCGCGATCACCTTGATGTCGGGCTTGAGCGCGTAATAAGTTAGCTCGAAACGCACCTGATCGTTGCCCTTGCCCGTGGCGCCGTGCGCCACCGCGTCGGCGCCGGTAGCTTCGGCGATCTCGATCTGGCGCTTGGCGATCAGCGGTCGCGCGATTGACGTGCCGAGCAGGTACTGGCCCTCGTAGAGCGCATTGGCCCGAAACATCGGAAAGACGAAGTCGCGGACGAATTCCTCGCGCAGATCCTCGACGAAGATATGCTTCACGCCCAGAAGCTCGGCTTTCTTGCGCGCCGGCGCGAGCTCCTCGCCCTGGCCGATATCGGCGGTGAAGGTCACCACCTCGCAGCCATAAGTCTCCTGGAGCCAGCGCAAGATGACGGAGGTGTCGAGCCCGCCCGAATAGGCGAGGACGACTTTCTTGACGGTTTCGCGGGATTTTTTGGCAGCGGTCATGGCGGCGCAGTATCGGGGAGCGCCGCGCGCGCGGCAAGCCTAGCGGTGCGGTCTAGGCGCGCGCGATCCACCCGCCGCCGAGTACGCGGTCGCCGTCATAGACGACGCAGGCCTGGCCCGGTGCCACGCCGAAGGCGGGCTCGTCGAGCACCGCTGTGCCGCAATCACCTTCGAGCCGTAGCCTAGCCGCCATCGGCGGCTGCGCCGAGCGCAGCTTGACCGCGGCGCGAATTCCGGCGGCGTCCAGCGGCGCAGCGAGCCAGTTGATGCGGTCGAAAGGCACGCGCGTGGCGCCGAGGCTGGCGCGCGGCCCGACGACGACGCGGCGGCTTGCCGGCTCGAGCCGCAGCACATAGAGCGGCTCCTCGCCGGCAACGCCGATGCCCTTGCGCTGGCCGACGGTGAAATGGATGACACCGTCGTGTCGGCCGAGCACCCGGCCCGCCTCGTCGACGATCTCGCCCGGCTCAGCCGCGCCGGGGCGCAGCTTTTCGATAACCTCGGCATAATGCCCGGACGGCACGAAGCAGATGTCCTGGCTGTCGGGCTTCTGCGCCACCGGCAGGTCAAAGCGCGCCGCCATGGCGCGGGTCTCGTCCTTGCTGAATTTGCCCAGCGGAAAGCGCAGGAAATCGAGCTGGTCGCGGGTCGTGCGATAAAGGAAATAACTCTGGTCGCGGCCGGTATCGGCGGCGCGGTGCAGCTCCGGCCCGGCCGGACCAACGACGCGCCGCGCGTAGTGGCCGGTGGCGAGCGCACCGGCGCCCAGATCGCGCGCCACCGCGAGCAGATCGCGGAACTTCACCGTCTCGTTGCAGCGGACGCACGGCACCGGCGTCGCGCCGGCGAGATAGGAATCGGCGAAATCGTCGATCACCTCGGCGCGGAAGCGCCTTTCGTAATCGAGCACGTAATGCGGGATGCCGAGCGTCTCGGCGACGCGCGCGGCGTCGTGGATGTCCTGGCCGGCGCAGCAGGCGCCCTTGCGCCCGATCGCCTGGCCGTGATCGTAGAGCTGGAGCGTGACGCCAACGACATCGCAGCCGCGCTCGACCAGCAGCGCCGCCACGGTCGAGCTGTCGACGCCGCCCGACATGGCGACGACGACCCGCGCGCCGGGAGCCAGCACCGCATCCATCAGCTGTTCATCATGTTGCGCGTCGCCTCCGGCAGGCGGACGGTGAGGCCGTCGAGCTCTTCGGTCATCACGATCTGGCAGCCGAGGCGCGAGGTCTTGGTCAGGCCGAAGGCGAGGTCGAGCATATCCTCCTCGTCCTCGGTCGCGTCCTTCAGCAATTCGTACCATTCGGGCTCGACGACGACGTGACAGGTCGAACAGGCCAGCGAACCCTCGCACGCGCCTTCGATGTCGACGTCGTTGCGGTGAGCGATCTCGAGCACCGACAGCCCGACCGGCGCGTCCACCGTCTTGCGGGTGCCGTTGCGTTCGATAAAGGTCAGCTTGGGCATGGCAATCCAATCCATCAGCCAAATCAAGCGTGCGGCGAGGTTATAGCAGGGGTCGGTGACAAATCCTCGGCCAGCCGTGCCGCACCCAACGCGGCCGCATCCGGCCCCGGATTGTGGCCCGCCGCCGCCGACCGCGTCACCACGCGCAGGACGGTGAGCCCAGCCGCCGCGGCCGCCCGATCGAGCGTAGCGTCGGCGCGTCCATCCGCAGTCGCGATCACCGCATGGGTAACGGGCCGGGCGAGCTGCTTCTCGGCGCGCGCCCGCAACGCCAGCAGCACCGCCGCAGGCTCCCGCCCGGCTGTCTCCAGGCGCCGCGCGCCGTCGGCGCCCGGCAGGATTTCGGCATTGCCGCCGAGCGCGATCGCCACCGCGGCCGAATCCGCCGTCAGGTCGATGCCCACCGCCGCTCCAGGACCATCCACCGAAAGCGGAGCGCCCTCGGGCTCCTCGATCTGGAACAACTTCATCGCCGCGCTGCGGGACTCAGACGTGGAACGATTCGCCGCAACCGCACCGGCCTTTTTCGTTCGGATTGCGGAAAGTAAAACCCGATTGCAGCTTGTCCTCGACATAGTCCATCTCGGTGCCGATGACGAACATCGTCGCCTTGGGATCGATCAGGATGGTGACGCCCTTGTCCTGGACGATCTCGTCGAGCTTGCCTTTCTCGTCGGCGTATTCGATCGTGTAGGTCAGGCCCGAGCAGCCGCGGGCGCGCACGCCGATGCGGATGCCGGCCGACGGCTTGTCGCGTTGCGTCAGCAGCGCCTGGATGCGCTTGGCGGCGGCGTCGGTCACCGTCATTGCCTGTCTCAGAGCCATGCGAATCTCCAACCCTTATGTAATGCCGGCGGCGTGTCTTGTCATCCCGCCGGCGCGCAGCCGTAGGACCGCGGCCGCTAGGGTGTCGATGGCGAAATCGACCTCGGTCGCGGTGGTAAAGCGGCCAAGCCCGATGCGCAGCGAAGCGGCGGCCAGATCGTCGCCGAGGCCGAGCGCACGCAGTACATAGGACGACTCGACCTCGGCGGCGGTGCAGGCCGAGCCGGTCGACAAGGCGAGACCCGGACAGGCGGCGATCAGGTCGACCGCCTTGAGGCCGGGGAAGCCCAGATTGAGGTTGCCGGGCAGGCGTCGCTCGGCATCGCCGTTGAGCACTACGTCGGGAATCTTGGCGCGCAGGCCGGCGAGGAACCGTGTCCGTAACGCCAGCAATCGTTGCGCTTCGCCCGCCATCTCGGCCTTGGCCAAGGCGGCGGCTTGGCCGAGCCCGACGATCAGCGGCACCGGCAGCGTACCCGAACGCATGCCGCGCTCCTGCCCGCCGCCGTCGAACAGCGGCTCGATCCGCGCCCGTGGCCGGCGACGCAGGTAAAACGCGCCGATGCCCTTGGGCCCGTAAACCTTGTGGCCCGAGATCGACATCAGGTCGACGCCGAGATCGCCGACGTCGAGCGCGATCTTGCCGACCGCCTGCGCCGCGTCGGTGTGGAACAGCGCACCCTTGGCATGCGCCAGCGCGGCGATCTCCTGGATCGGCTGGATCACACCGATCTCGTTATGCGCCGCCATGACCGAGACGATCGCCGTCTTGTCGTCGATGGCGCGCGCCAGGACGTCGAGATCAGCCAGTCCGTCGCGCCTGACTGGCAGGATAGCGACGCGGAAGCCGTCGCGTTCCAGCGCCTTAGCGCTTTCGAGCACGCATTTATGCTCGGTCGCAAGCGTCACCACGCCGTCCTTGCCGAACTGGCGGTGGAAGCGCACCGCGCCCTTGACCGCCATGTTGTTGGCCTCGGTCGCGCCTGAGGTGAAGACGAGCTCGCGCGGATCGGCGTCGATCAACTCGGCGAGCTGCGCCCGCGCCCGTTCCACCGCCTGCTCGGCCTCGCGGCCGTAGGCGTGGGTGAGCGAGTGCGGATTGCCGAATTTCTCGCCGAACCACGGCAGCATCGCTTCGACTACGCGCGGATCGCACGGCGTGGTCGCGTGATTGTCGAGATAGACCGGCGCGGCGTTGGGCCAGCGGGCGACGGCGGCGGTCATGCGGCCGATACCCGCGTCCGGGCGTAGAGCGCGCCCCAGGCATCAACCAGATGGTCGATCTCGGCGGCATCCGTGCTCCAGCCCAGGCTGATGCGGATGGCGCTTTCGGCCTCGCGCTCGAGCACGCCCATGGCGTCGAGCACGTGGCTGCGGCGCACCTTGCCCGAGGAGCAGGCGGAGCCGGCGCTGACCATGACGCCGGCCAGGTCGAGCGCCATCACCTGGGTCGCCGCCGGCACGCCCGGCATCGTGATGCAGATCGTGTTCGGCAGCCGTGGTGCCGCCGCGGCATGGATCGTCGCCTCGGGCGCGATGGCCGCAAGCTGCGCTTCGGCGGCCGCGCGCAACGTCGCGATTCCGCGCCACGCCACCATGTCGGAAGCCGCTGCGCTCGCAGACGCGCCGAAGCCGGCGATGCCCGGCAAATTCTCGGTGCCGGCGCGCCGGCCGCGTTCCTGGCCGCCGCCGCGGATCAGCGGCGCCACATCCAAACCGCCGGCAACGACCAGCGCGCCGGTGCCCATCGGCCCGCCGAGCTTGTGCGCCGACAGCGTCACCAGGTCGCAACCGAGTTGCGCCATGTCCATCGGCTGCCGGCCCGCGCCCTGGACCGCATCGCAGTGGAGCAAGGCGTCGTGATCGTGCGCGATGCGCGCCGCTTCGGCTACCGGCTGGATGGCACCGGTCTCGTTGTTGGCGAACATGAGCGAGACCAGCGCTGGGCGCTTGTCGGCGGCCAGCAGCCGGGCGAGTGCCGACAGATCGATGAGACCGTCGCGCGTCGCCGGAACGCGCATCGCGCCCGGCGCATTGGCGAGCACCGAGTCGTGCTCGAGCGCCGAGACCAGGATGCGTCGCTCGGGAAATGCCCGCAAAGCCAGGGCATTGGCCTCGGTCCCACCCGCGGTGAACACCACCTCTTCCGCCCTGGCACTGACCAGCGCCGCGACCTTGACGCGCGCAGCTTCCAGCAGCCGGCGGGCCGTGCGACCGGCGCGATGGACCGACGAGGCGTTGCCCACCACCGTCAAAGCCTGCGCCACCGCCGCGGCGGCTTCAGGCCGCACCGGCGCGGTGGCGTTCCAGTCGAGATAGGACGAACGGGCGGTCACGGCAAAAACCTGTGGCGCTATTGCGCGGCGACCGACGGGGTGGCGGAAGCTTCCTGGTCGGCGCGCTCGCGGTGCAACGCGCCGCTGCGGCCCAGCAGCTGGTTGGCGACGACGTCGGCGAGCGTGACGGAGCTGAGATAGAGCCGGATCTGGTTGCCGAGCTCTTCCCAAAGGTCGTGAGTCAGGCAGCGGCTCTTGTTGCCGCTGCAGCCCATCGGCGCGCCCGGCGTGCAGCGCGTGGTGCGGATCGGCTCGTCGACCGCGAGAATGATGTCCGAGATGCGCGTGCCGTCGGCGCCGCGCGCCAGCAGATAGCCGCCGCCCGGTCCGCGTACGCTCTTGACCAGGCTGGCGCTGCGCAGCTTGGCGAAAAGCTGCTCCAGATAGGAGAGCGAGATCAGCTGCCGCTCGGCGATCTCGGCCAGGGTGATCGGCGTGTCCTGGGCGTGCTTGGCGATGTCGACCAGCGCCATCACCGCATAGCGTCCCTTGGTGCTGAGCCTCATGTCAGTCCTCCACCCCCCGCAAGATACGGCGCCCGGCCCGCGCCGCGCGCGCTTCGGCCGGCAGGTCCTCGGCGGGGAACTCGGCCTTGCGCTCGATCTCGGCAAGGCGCTGCTTGAGATTGGCGACTTCGTCCATCAGGCTGGCGACGCAGCGCGCGATCGGGTCGGGCAGGTCCTCGCACGGCGTACCGTAAGGCAGGAAATCGCCCGCAGCGTCGCGCTTGACGCCGACCGGCCGGGCCGGAATTCCGGCCACCGATTCGCCCGGCGCGACGGCATGCAGGACGACGGCATTGGCGCCGATCCGGGCGCCGGCGCCGACCGTGAACCCGCCCAGGATCTTGGCGCCGGCGCCGACGATGACACCGTCTTCGAGCGTCGGATGGCGCTTGCCGCGGCTCATCGTCGTGCCGCCTAGGGTCACGCCTTGGTAGAGCGTCACGTCGTCGCCGATCTCGGTGGTCTCGCCGATCACCACGCCGGCGCCGTGGTCGATGAACAAGCGGCGGCCGATTTTGGCGGCCGGATGGATCTCGATCAACGTCAGGAAGCGGGCCAGGTTCGAGACCCAGCGCGCGACGACGATGAGACCGTGCCGCCACAGCCAATGGGCCAACCGGTGGAATACCACGGCATGAAAGCCCGGATAAGCGAACACGATCTCAAGGCGGGAGCGCGCCGCCGGGTCGAGCCGCAGGATCGTGTCGATTTGCTCGCGCAAAGCCTTCAACATTTTGAGACCCGGTTGATATATGATCCGGTCGCCCGCGACGGAATGACCGCGGAAATCCCGCCATCGCGTATTGTCTGGCGCGGGGGCGAGACTATATCTATTCCCAGTAAAACGGTCAACTTTTTGGCCGTTTCTGTTGGTAAGTCCTAAGGAATATGTGGTGTCAATCCCGAGTTTTCCACTGGGTTAAAGCTTCACGATGCCCGAATTGGTTCTAACCGGCCCGGCGGGCCGGCTTGAGGCGCGTTATCACCCGTCGCGGATCGAAAATGCGCCGCTGGCGCTGATCCTCCATCCGCATCCGCAACACGGCGGGACCATGCACAACAAGGTGGTCTACACCTTGTTCCACGCCCTCGCGCGACAGGGCTTCACGACGCTGCGCTTCAACTTCCGCGGCGTCGGCAAGAGCCAGGGCGGCTATGGCAACGGCGAAGGCGAACTCGCCGACGCGGCGGCGGCGCTCGACTGGTTGCAGAACAACAATCCTGATGCCGAGCAATGCTGGATCGCCGGTTTCTCATTCGGCGCTTGGATCGCCTTGCAGCTGCTTGCACGGCGTCCCGAATCGGACGCCTTCGTGGCGGTGGCGCCGCCGGTCAATCTGGTCGATTTCAATTTCCTGACGCGGCCGCCGGCGGCCGGCCTCATCGTTCAGGGGGACAAGGACCAGATCGTGGCATCCGAGGGCGTGAAGGATTTGGCCCAGCGGCTGCAAAAGCTGCGCTCGTTCAAGGTCGATTTCCGGCTCATCGCCGGCGCCGACCACTCCTTCACCGATCGGCTCGATACGCTTTCGGAAACGGTCGAGAGCTACATCACCGCGCGGCTGCGGACGGCGCGGGCGACCGCCAGGGTCTGACCCCGCTCACCCCGCGAAGGGGTCATGCACCAAGATCGTGTCTTCGCGTTCGGGGCTGGTCGACAACAGTGCCACCGGCGCGCCAACGAGCTCTTCGATGCGGCGGATGTATTTGACGGCGAGCGCCGGCAGGTCGGCCCACCGCCGGGCGCCGCGCGTACTCTCGCTCCAGCCCTCGATCGTCTCGTAGACCGGCTCGACCGCCGCCTGCAGGCTGGCACCCGCCGGCAGGTAGTCGAGCGTCGCGCCGCGCAGGCGATAGCCAGTGCACACCTTCACTTCCTTGAACCCGTCGAGCACGTCTAGCTTGGTGAGCGCGAGGCCGTCGACGCCGGCGGTCTTGACCGCCTGGCGGACCATGACTGCGTCGAACCAGCCGCAGCGGCGTTTGCGCCCGGTGACCACGCCGAATTCGCGCCCGCGCTCGCCGAGCGCCTGGCCGATCTTGTCGGTGAGCTCGGTGGGAAACGGCCCGCTGCCGACCCGGGTCGTATAGGCCTTGGTGATGCCGAGAACGTAGCCGACCGCAGCATGGCCGGTGCCAGCGCCCGAGGCTGCTTCGCCGGGATGGGTATGCGACGAGGTTACGTAGGGATAGGTGCCGTGGTCGACGTCGAGCATCACACCCTGTGCGCCCTCGAAGAGGATCTTCTTGTTGGCGCGGCGCGCCTCGTCGAGCCGCTGCCAGACGCGATCGGCATAGGGCAGGACCTTGGGCGCGATCTCGAGCAGCGACTTGAGTAGCGGCGCGCGCTCCACCTCGGCAGCGCCGAGGCCGCGCAACAGCGCGTTATGATGGAGTAGCAACGCGTCGAGCTTGTCCGGTAGGGTCGCCGGATCGGCCAGATCGCACAGCCGCAGCGCCCGGCGCCCGACCTTGTCCTCGTAGGCCGGGCCGATGCCGCGGCCGGTGGTGCCGATCTTGTAGGCGCCGCGCGCCTCCTCGCGCGCGCGATCGAGTTGGCCGTGCGACGGCAGGATCAGCGTCGCGTTCTCGGCGACGCGCAGGCTGGCCGGCGTGACGGTGACGCCCTTGGCCGCGATGTTGTCGATTTCCTTGATCAGCGCCCAGGGATCGACCACCACGCCGCTGCCGATGATCGACAGCTTGCCAGGGCGCGCGACGCCCGACGGCAGGAGACTCAAGCGATATTCGACATTGCCGATGACCAGCGTATGGCCGGCATTGTGACCGCCCTGGAATCGCACCACGACGTCGGCGCGCTCGCTCAGCCAGTCAACGATCTTCCCTTTGCCCTCGTCGCCCCATTGGGCGCCGATCACCGCAACATTCGCCATTGATGGATCCCCGGGGCTTTAAGTCAGCGCGACGATCTTGCCGTCATCGAGCAGATGGCCGCAATTCAATCGTTTGGCCTCATCGGGCGGATTGCGTACCGCCGCGAGGCCCGCCACCGTGATCCAGCCCTCCGCACGCAGCCGTTGCGCGACGTCGCCCGCAGCGTCGACGGGTACGTAAATCCGCCGCGGCGCCGGCGGCTCGGGCAGCGCCTGCAGGATCGTATCGGTGTAGAGCGTGAAGCCAGTGGCGTCTTCGCCGGCGCCGTCGCCCGTGCGATAGCGTCCGCCGCGGCCGAGCTCGCCGCGTACCGCCTTGGCGAAGACCATGAAGCTGACGCCGGTGTGATATTCGAAGCCACGATTCTCGACCGGATCGAGGGTCACGACGAGGCCGGGGTCGGAGCGTTTCACCCGCGCGACGACCTCGCCCAAACGCGCGCGCTCCGCCGCCGCTGCCTTGGGAAAATCGAGCGCAGCGAGCTTTGCCAAGGATTTCTCCGCCGCGCCCGCGGCCTTGAGCAACTCGCCGAGCAGCGCCGCCGCCGTGCCGGCGGCCTTGCGCAAGGCGGCGGCGTCCTTGTGATCGAGCGCGCGGCGCACGGCGTCGATCTGGGCCGGCGCGAGCTTGGCCGCGTGGCAGATCGCCGGCACCAGCGTCGGCAGCGTCAGATCGACCGAGAGCTCCTGCACGCCGAGGCCGCCGAGCGCCTCGGCCGCGAGCAGGATCGCCTCGGCGTCGGCGCCGACCTCGGACGGGCCGATGAGTTCAGCGCCCACCTGGCCAACCTGGCGCTCGGGCCGCAGCTGGCTGCCGTTGACGCGCAGAACCTGGCCGGCATAGCAGAGACGCAGTGGCCGCGCGGCTTTCTTGAGCCGGGTCGCGGCGATGCGCGCGACCTGCGGCGTCATGTCGGCCCGGACGCCAATCATGCGCCGCGACACCGGATCCATGACGCGGAAGGTGTCCTTCGCCATCGCGGCCCCCGCGCCGGACAGCAGATTGTCCTCGAACTCGGCGAGCGGCGGCTTGACGCGCTCGTAGCCGTGGCTCGCCAACGCCGCCATCAGCCGCGACACCACCTCGGCTTCGATGCCGGCGTCGGGCGGGAGCAGGTCGCGCAGGCCTTCGGGCAGCAGCGCCTTGTGCAGCGTCTCGTTCACGGGGGCCGGAATAGCGGTTTTGCGACGCGGCGGCAACCGTCCTGCGCCGCGCTCAGCGCTTAATTTTCGAAGTACCGGGGTCGGAGCCCGGATCGGCTCAGTAGTAATAATAGACGTGGTAAGGATGCGGCCGCGGTACGACCACGACGCAACCCGCGAGCGCGGCGATGAGCGCCAACGCCGCCACAATACGGCCGTATCGGTAAAGCCGAGTCATCGGTCTCTCCACGATCGACGCGAGAGTCTTCAGGACTCTATAAGGGGCGCGGCTGGCGATCCGTTCCCGCCACACCGCGATCTTTTTCGCCCGTGGCCGGCCGGCCGATAGCGATCAGGGCCGTTCGTTATGGTTAGAAGTGCAGCTCTTTCGCCTGCACGACGTTGGCGATGGCGCGGACCTGAGCGAGGATCGGGTCGCCCAGCTTCTGATCGACCTGGATCAGGCAGATGGCATCCTGGCCCGGCGCCGAACGGCCGAGATGGAAGGTCGCGATGTTGATCGCCGCCTCGCCCAGCGTCCAACCGAGATTGCCGATGAATCCCGGCTTGTCGTGGTTGCGGACGAAAAGCATGTGCGCACCGAGCTCGGCCTCGAGCGCGATGCCTTCAACGTCGACGACGCGCGGCCGGTCGCCGCCAAACAACGTGCCGGCGACGCTGCGCGCGCCGTTCGCCCCCTGCACGGTGATGCGGATCAGGGTCTGGAAGTCGCTCGGCTCGGTGCTGCGCGTCTCGGCGACGGCGATGCCGCGGTCCTTGCACACCACCGGCACGTTGACCATGTTGACCGAATCGAGCTGCGGCGCCAGCAGCGCGGCCAGCGCGATCGCGGTCAGCGGCTTGACGTTGAGCTCGGCCGCGTGGCCTTCGTATTCGATGGCGACGCCCTTGAGCCCGGCATCGGTCAGCTGGCCAGCGAACGAGCCGAGCTGCTCGACGAGCTTGATGTAGGGCCGGAGCCGCGCCGCTTCCTCGGCCGAAAGCGACGGCATGTTGAGCGCGTTGGTCACCGCGCCGGAGACAAGATAATCCGCCATCTGCTCGGCAACCTGCAGCGCCACGTTCTCCTGCGCCTCGACCGTCGCGGCGCCGAGATGCGGCGTGGCGACGACGTTCGGATGGCCGAACAGCAGGTTCTCCTTGGCCGGCTCGACCGGGAAAACGTCGATCGCCGCGCCCGCCACCTGACCCGCATCGAGCGCCGCCTTCAGATCCACCTCGACAACCAGTCCGCCGCGAGCACAGTTGATGAGGCGCACGCCCTTCTTGGTCTTGGCCAGCGCCTTGGTACCGATGATGTTCCGCGTCGCGTCGGTCAACGGCGTGTGCAGGGTGATGAAATCCGCTCGCGCCAGCAGCTCGTCGAGTTCGACCTTCTCGACGCCGAGCGCGACCGCACGTTCCGGCGACAGGAACGGGTCGTAGGCAATGACTTTCATCTTGAGGCCAATGGCGCGGTCGGCGACCACCGAGCCAACATTGCCGCAACCAACCACGCCGAGCGTCTTGCCGGTCAGCTCGACGCCCATGAACTTGGATTTCTCCCACTTGCCGGCCTGGGTCGAGCGGTCGGCGGCCGGCAGCTGCCGCGCTAGCGCCAGCATCAGGGCGATGGCGTGCTCCGCCGTGGTGATGGAATTGCCGAAGGGCGTGTTCATCACCACGATGCCGCGCTGGGTGGCAGCCGGCACGTCGATGTTGTCGACGCCGATGCCGGCGCGGCCGATCACCTTGAGCTTCCTGGCAGCGTCGATCACCGGCTTGGTCACTTTCGTCGCCGAGCGCACGGCCAAGCCATCGAACTCGCCAATGGTCTTCTTGAGCTCGTCCGGCGTCAGCTTGGTATTGACCACAGTCTCGATTCCGCGTTCCTTGAAAACCGCGACCGCGCGCGGGCTCAACACATCCGCAATCAGCACCTTGGGCATGGCGGCGACTCTCAAGCGGCCGCGGCGCGACGGACTTCGGCGAAAGCCCAGTCGAGCCACGGCAACAACGCCTCGACGTCGCGCGTCTCGATCGTCGCGCCGCACCAGATGCGCAGCCCGGGCGGCGCGTCGCGGTGGCCGGCGATGTCGTAGGCGACGCCCTCAGCGTCGAGCAGCGCCTCGATGCGCTTCACCTGGGAGCGCTGGGCATCGGGCGCCAGGCGCAGGAACCAGTCGTCCGCGACCTTGAGACAGACCGAGGTGCAGGAACGGACCTTGGGATCGGCGACCAGGAAGTCGATCCATTCGGATTTCGCGACCCAGCGGGCGATGACGGCGAGATTGGCCTCGCTGCGCGTCTTGAGTGCTGGCAACCCGCCGATCGACTCGGCCCATTTGAGGCCGTCGATCGCGTCCTCGACCGCCAGCATCGAGGGCGTATTGATGGTTTCCTCGTTGAAGATATTTTCGGCGAACTTGCCCTTGCTGGTGAGGCGGAAAATCTTGGGCAACGGCCAGGCCGGCTGGTAAGTCTCGAGCCGCGCGACCGCGCGCGGCGACAGCGCGAGCATGCCGTGCGCCGCCTCGCCGCCCAGCACCTTCTGCCAGGACCAGGTGACGACGTCGAGCTTAGGCCACGGCAAATCCATGGCGAAGACCGCCGAGGTTGCATCGCAGATCGTCAGGCCCTGGCGATCGGCCTTGATCCAGTCGCCGTCGGGAATCCGCGCGCCCGAGGTCGTGCCATTCCAGGGAAAGACCACGTCGCGGTCGGTGTCCACCTTGGCGAGATCGGGAATCGCGCCATAGGGCGCGCGCATGACGCGCAAATCGGCGAGCTTCAGCTGTTTCTCGACGTCGGCCGCCCAGCCTTCGCCGAACACCTCCCAGGCCAGCAGATCGACGCCGCGCGCGCCCAGCAGCGACCACATCGCCATCTCGACCGCGCCGGTATCAGAAGCGGGCACGATGGCGAGTCGGTAATCCTTGGGGATGCCGAGCAGGCGGCGCGAGCGCTCGACCACCTCTTTCAGCTTGGCCTTGCCTGGCTTGGAGCGATGCGAGCGACCGAACAGGCCGGATGCGAGTGCGGGCAAGCTCCAGCCAGGACGCTTGGCGCAAGGACCGGACGAAAATGACGGATTGGCGGGCCGAGAATTCGGCTTCATCGAGTCTATTCCTTCCAGAATAGCTGCGCCCCGTTGGGGGGGCGTGTCCCGCCGATGAAACTAGAAGCCTTCGCCGGTCGCGTCAATCGCGCGCGATTCAGACCGGCCGCCGGCGCAACATGTGCATGGCGGTATAGGTCAGCACCGCCTCGCCGTGCTGGTTGAGGTAGCGATAGGCGCCACGCATGATGCCGCGGTCGGGCTTCGATTGCGACGGGCGGCTCTCGACCACCTCCATCTCGACGCGCAGCGTGTCGCCAGGCCGCACCGGCTTGAGCCAGCGCAGCTCGTCGAAGCCGGGCGATCCCATGCTCGCCGCGGCGAGGATGCCGGTGTCCCAGATCAACCGGAAGCCGAGCGCCAGCGTCTGGAAGCCGCTGGCGATCAGGCCGCCGTAGATCGTCTGTTTCGCCGCCGTCGGGTCGAGGTGAAACGGCTGCGGATCGTAGAGTTTGGCGAATTCGAGAATCATGTCCTGGGTAACGGTCTTGGTGACGGTGGCGAACCTGTCGCCGACCTTAAAATCATCGAAATAGCGCTCAGCCATCGCCTGCTCCCCGTTGTCGCGCGCGGCAATCTAGCTCAGCGTCGGGCGATGGTGAACGCGCGTTCCGAGCGGGTCAGGCCAATGTGCGGGTAATAGCTCATCGCCTTGGGGGCCGAGAGCAGGATCAGCGTCGTGTCGAGGCCGGCGATGATGTGGGTGCGACGGATCAGTTCCTTGCCGATGCCGCGCCGCTGCCAGGCGACGTCGACGGCGAGGTCCGAGAGATAGCAGCAATAGGCGAAATCGGTCAGCGCCCGCGATATACCGACCAGCAGGCCCTTGGCATCGCGAGCACACAGCCGGATGTCGGCGTGCTCGAGCATGCACGCGATGCGGCCGCGATCGTCGACCGGCCGCCGTTCGGCCAGGGTCGAGCGCCGCAGTACGTCGAGGAACTCATCGGCGCCGAGCGCGGGTTCGTCGGCGTAGCGAATGGCGTCGGACATGCTTCCCTTGCGTTTGGTGTTCGGATAACGGCGCGTGGCCGAGCGGTCCGCGGCCATGGCCCAATCCCGGCGCGTTGCGGATCGCCTGCTGCACGAAGGCATGGGCGCGTTCGACCGCCGGCCGCAACGCCAAGCCCTGCGCCAGGCCGGCGGCGATGGCCGAGGCATAGGTGCAGCCAGTGCCATGCGTCGCGCGTGTCTTCTGGCGGGGTGCCGCGAGCACGAAGCTGTCGCGCGGCGTCGCCACGAGGTCGGTCAGGGTCGCGCCCGGCAAATGGCCGCCTTTCACCACCACCGCCCGCGCGCCAAGGCGGAGCAGCGCGTCGGCGGCGCGGCGCATGCCGTCGAGATCGGCAACGGTGAGGCCGGTGAGCATCGCCGCCTCGGGAACGTTGGGCGTGACCACGGCAGCACGCGCAATGAGGCGGCGCTTCAGCCGTTCGATGCCGGGCTCGTCGAGCAGCACCGTACCGCTGGTGGATCCGATCACCGGGTCGACAACCAGCGGCACGTTTGGCGCCAGCGCCGCGAGCACATCCGCCACCGCCTCGACCGCCACCGCATCGACCAGCATACCGGTCTTGATCGCGTCGGCGCCGAGATCGGACAGCACGGCTTCGATCTGGCGGCGCACGAAATCGGGCCCGACCGGCAATACCCCGGCGACGCCGAGCGTGTTTTGCGCGGTCAATGCGGTGACGGCGGTCGCGGCATAGCCGCCCAGCGCCATGACGGTCTTGAGATCGGCCTGGATGCCCGCGCCGGCCGAGGAATCCGAGCCGGCGACGATGAGCACGCGGCCGGTCATTCGGCCGCGCTTTCCTCCGCGCGTCCCGCCGCGATCACCGCCGCGGCGACGATCTCGACGATTTCGGTCACCAGCGCCCGGTCCTCGCCTTCGGCCATGATGCGGATCAGCGGCTCGGTGCCGGATTTGCGCACCAGAAGACGGCCCGCCTTGCCGAGACGCCGCTCGCCGGCAATGATCGCCGCTTTGACCGTGCGATCGTCGAGCAGGTTGACGCCGTTGATCCGGACATTGCGCAGCAGCTGCGGCACCGGCTCGAAGACCTTGCAAACCTGGCTTGCCGGCGCGCCGGTTTCGACCACCGCCGCGAGCACCTCAAGCGCCGCAATCAGACCGTCGCCCGTCGTGGAATAGTCGCCCAAAATGATATGGCCCGATTGCTCGCCGCCGAGATTGCTGCCAAGGCGGCGCATGGTCTCGACGACATAGCGGTCGCCGACCTGGGTGCGCGTCACCGCGACGCCGTTGCCGGCGAGATGGCGCTCGAACCCAAGATTCGACATCACGGTCGCAACCAGGCCAGATTTCGCCAGCCGGTCGCCGCGGTGCCAGTTGAGCGCGATCAACGCCATGAGCTGGTCGCCATCGAGGATGCGGCCGTGCTCGTCGGCCATGATCAGGCGGTCGGCATCGCCGTCGAGCGCTATGCCGAGATCGGCGCCGTGCGCCACGACCGCTTCCTGCATGGTCTCGGGCGCGGTGGTGCCGCATTTGCGGTTGATGTTGAGGCCGTCGGGCGCGACGCCCACCGGCACGACTTCGGCGCCCAGCTCCCACAGCACCGTGGGCGCGACCTTGTAGGCCGCGCCGTTGGCGCAATCCACGACGACCTTGAGGCCGTCGAGCCGCAGGCGTTTGGGGAAGGTGCTCTTGACGAATTCGATGTAGCGGCCGCCGGCGTCGTCGAGGCGCTTGGCGCGGCCGAGTCCCTTGGACGTCGCGCGCTGGTCGGCGGCGCGGTCGAACGCAACCTCGATCTGGGCCTCGATCTCGTCGGACAGCTTGAAACCGTCGGGACCGAAGAGCTTGATGCCGTTGTCCTCGAACGGATTGTGCGAGGCCGAGATCATCACGCCGAGATCGGCGCGCAACGATCGCGTCAGCATGGCGATCGCCGGCGTCGGCAGCGGGCCGACCAGCACCACGTCCATCCCCATGGCGATGAAGCCCGAGGTCAGCGCCGGCTCGATCAGATAGCCCGACAGCCGCGTGTCCTTGCCGATGACCGCGAGATGGCGGTGATCGCCGCGGCGCAGCACGAAGGCCGCCGCCATCGCCACCTTGAGCGCGATGTCGGCGGTCATCGGCTCGCGATTGGCGGTGCCGCGGATGCCGTCGGTGCCGAACAGCTTGCGCGTCGTCGATTTCACCATGCCCCCTGGAGTGCGGAGCGGCTCAGCCGCCCGGCTGCGGCTCCGGCTCGACGCCGCCGGCCGGCTTGTCGCGGCCCGCGGGCGGTACGGACGAACGGCGTCCAGGCGCCGGCTTGGCCGGCTCTTCGAGCGCCGGGCCGGTGTCGCGCACGATCTTCTCGCCGCGGATGATGCGGCGAATCTCGTCGGCCGAGAGCGTCTCGAATTCGAGCAGCCCCTTGGCCAGCAGGTGCAATTCGTCGAGGTGGCTGGTCAGCACGTCGCGGGCGCGCTTCTCGCCCTCTTCGACGATGCGGCGGATCTCCTCGTCGATGACCTTGGCGGTGGCGTCGGAGATGTTCTTGCGCTGCGTCACGGAATGGCCGAGGAATACCTCTTCCTCGTTGTCGCTGTAGCGCAACGGGCCCAGCTTGTCGCTGAAGCCGAATTCCGTGACCATGCGGCGCGCCAGATTAGTCGCGCGCCGGATGTCGTCGGCCGCGCCGGTGGTGACTTTCTCCGGACCGAAGATCAGCTCTTCCGCGACGCGGCCGCCGAACAGGCTGGTCAGCATCGCCTCGAGCTCCTTGAGCGACTGGCTGTACTTGTCGCGCTCGGGCAGGAACATGGTAATGCCGAGCGCCCGGCCGCGCGGGATGATCGTCACCTTGTGCAGCGGCTCGTGGCCTTCGATGTAGAGCATGACCAGCGCGTGCCCGCCTTCGTGATAGGCGGTGAGCTTCTTATCGTCCTCGGTCATCACCATGGAACGCCGCTCGGCGCCCATCATCACCTTGTCCTTGGCCTGCTCGAATTCGGCCATAGTGACCGAGCGCTTGCCCTTGCGCGCCGCCATCAGCGCCGCCTCGTTGACCAGGTTGGCGAGATCGGCGCCGGAGAAGCCGGGCGTGCCGCGGGCGATGATGCGCGGGTCGACGTCCGACGCCAGCGGCACCTTGCGCATGTGGACTTTCAAAATCTTCTCGCGGCCGACGACGTCCGGGTTCGGCACGACGACCTGGCGGTCGAAGCGGCCGGGACGCAGTAGCGCCGGATCGAGCACGTCGGGACGGTTTGTCGCCGCGATCAGGATGACGCCCTCGTTAGCCTCGAAGCCATCCATCTCGACCAGCAGCTGATTGAGGGTCTGCTCGCGCTCGTCGTTGCCGCCGCCAAGGCCCGCGCCGCGATGACGGCCGACGGCGTCGATCTCGTCGATGAAGATGATGCACGGGGCGTTCTTCTTGCCCTGTTCAAACATGTCGCGCACGCGCGAGGCGCCGACGCCGACGAACATCTCGACGAAGTCGGAGCCCGAGATCGTGAAGAACGGCACGTTGGCCTCGCCGGCGATGGCGCGCGCCAGCAGCGTCTTGCCGGTGCCCGGCGGCCCGACCAGCAGCACGCCTTTCGGAATCTTGCCGCCGAGGCGCTGGAACTTCTGCGGGTCCTTGAGGTATTCGACGATCTCTTCGAGCTCGTTCTTGGCCTCGTCGATGCCGGCGACGTCGTCGAAGGTGATGCGACCGACCTTCTCGGTCAGCAGGCGCGCCCGCGATTTGCCGAAGCCCATCGCCCGGCCGCCGCCGCCCTGCATCTGGCGCATGAAGAAAATCCACACGCCGATCAGCAGCAGCATCGGGAACCACGAGATCAGGATGCCGAACAGCGACGGCATGTTCTCTTCGGTCGGCGTGGCGCGAATCACCACGCCCTTGTCGAGCAGGCGGCTGACCAGGTTCGGATCGTTCGGGACATAGGTCGAGAACGCGCGGCCGTCGCTGAACTTACCGTTAACCGTGCTGCCCTGCGCGCCGGTCTGGATGGTGACTTGGCGGACTTCGCCGCGGTTCACGTCATTGATGAATTCGGAATACGCCAGGGTGTTCTGCGGCGTGTGCGTGGTTGAACTCTGGAACAGGTTGAACAGAGCGACCAGAAGCAGACCGATGATGACCCAAAGGGCGAGGTTCTTGCCGAAATTGTTCACGAATCCAAAGGCCCTTCCATGCCGAACCGACCCCCTGTCGTCCCGCAGGCTTCAGGGCCGGATGACCCGCCCCCCTCGCCTTATAATGTTACTACATAAGAAGACTTTGCGCTTAAACAACTGTTACCCCCAGACCCGACAACGGCCGCAACGGCGCGAAAACCGCGATTTCGCGGTCGGCGAGAGAAGTGTTAATTCCGGGGCGCCGCCAACCCAGCGACGGCACGGCCGCCAGCCCGGCGGCATCGAACAGGGCCGGCAGCGTCATCCGCACCGCAGAGGGCAGTTCCTCACCGCAACCTTCAGCCGCCAGCCGCGTCGCGCCGACGCTGCCGAGGGGCCCCATCAGCAGCCCCGCCGGCGCGTCGTTCGGCAGGGCGACGGCAAACCGTCCATCCCATTGCAGCCGCGTCCCAGGCGGCACGACGCACCGATCGGCAACGGCGGCCGCCTCGCGGCAAACCAAGACATGGGCTGCTTTGGCCACCAGCCGGCAGCCGCCCAGCGTCCGTCCGCCGCCGATGGCGTCGGGCAGCGCCGTGTAGAGTCGTTCGAGCTGTTCGAGCCGGACCGGATAATCCGCACCGCTCACAGTCGTCAGCACGGCGGCGAGCGCGCGCAGCCCGGCTTCCACCGGCGCCTGCTTGAGAGCCGCGGCATCGACGCGGGCGTAGCCCAGTGGATCGAGTGCGACGGCGCGCGCCAATGTCGCCGCAACCAGCGTTTCGAGCGCCGCCCGGGCGCGTGCCAGATGCGCGGCCGTTGCCGCCAACCGCTCCGCCGACAGCCCCTCTTCGACCAGGAACGCGCGCGCCGTCCGGAAACGCACGCGCTGAAACGCGGGATCGCGATTCATCGGATCCTCGACATGCGCCACGTCGAGCGCGCGCAGGGTCGCGCGCAGCCGTTCGGGCGGGACCGTCAGCAACGGCCGCAACACGCGGCACACCCGCCGGACGCTGAGAGGCGCGATGCCGGCCAAACCATCCAGCCCGCTGCCGCGCGCCAGGCGCATGAGCAGCGTCTCGGCCTGGTCGTCGCGCTGATGCGCCGTCAGCAGGTGAAGAACGCCATGGTCCTCGCACCAGGTTTCGAGCAGCCGATAGCGCGCGCGCCGTGCCGCGTTCTCGAGGTTGGCGGCAGGCAGCGCCTCGGCGCAAACCAGAATGCGATGCGCGATGCCGCAGGCGGCGAGCGTGCGGCCGACGCCATCGGCCTCGCGCGCCGATTCCGGCCGCAAGCGATGATCGACGATCAGCGCAGTCACGGCGCCGCCGCGGCTCCGCGCCCAGCGGTCGGCGAGCACGACGAGCGCCATGCTGTCGCCGCCGCCGGAGCACGCGACGGCAAGATGCGGGCCGGCTTCGAACGGCGCAAACCGCGCCATCAGCCGGTCGAATTTCGCCGTCGTGAGCGGCGTTATCGAGCCGGCGACGGTGCCTTCCATGGCGTCTAGCAGCCCAGGTGTCGCTTCTCGACGGCGGCCGGACCGCGGACATTGTCGGGCATTTGCGGAAAGTCGCGGTCGAGCCGCATCAGCGCCGTGCAGGCATTGGACTTCTGGCCCATGTTGCCGAGCGACATGGCGAGCTTGAACAGGTCGTCGGGCGCCTTGCTGCTCTTCGGGTATTTCTGATAGCCCTCGGCGAAGGCGATGGCCGCGTCTTTCCAGTTCTTGCGCACGTAATAGGTCTCGCCGAGCCAGTATTGCGCGTTGCCAGCCAGCGGATCCCTGGGATGCTGCGCGACGAAGGCGCGCAGCGCTTGTTCGGCGCCGGGATAATCGGCGCGCCGCAACAGCGCGAACGCGCTCTGGTACTGCTGGCTCGGCGTCGTCGCCGGCACGGCCGCGCCGCCGGATGGCGGCGCCATCGCCTGGGATTGCCCGGCGCCCGATGGCGGCGATCCGTTCGCACCCGCCGCGCTGTCGTGCTCGAGCGCGCTGAGCCGCATATCGACGTCGCTCGACAGCTTGTCGAACCGCTCGTTCATCTGGCTGATCGCGTTGTTGATGACCTCAACCTTGCCGTTGAGATCGCGCATCTGGCTTTCGAGCTGTTCCAGCCGATTCTCGGTTTGCAATGCCTCCGGACCAGATGCCGCCGGTGCCTCGCTGCCGGCGGTTGCCGGCGCCGGCGTGCCGCCGCGATAGACTTGGCGCTGCAGCGCGTTGAGGTCACGCTCCAGCCGGTCCAGCCGATCATTCAGCGCCGCGGCATCCCCCGTATCCTGCGCCAACGCAGCCGGGACCGAGCCCAGCAACGCGGCGAGCGTGAATAAAATGATCCGGAGGCGCATGACGGCAGCGGTCCTAAAGCGTCATCAGTGATGATCGAGCATTAGGGCAAAAAAAGGGCGCCTGCTCCTCCGCGACCAATCCGTCGACGGTCGGGAGCAGGCGCCCCGTGATTCGATCGAACGTCTCGATCCGTTACTGGACGACGGTCACGCCGCGGCGGTTTTGCGCCCACGCCGCCTCGTTGTCGCCGACCACGGCCGGACGCTCTTTGCCGTAGCTGATTGTCGTGATGCGGTTGCCGTCAACGCCGAGGGCGACCAGCGCGCGCTTCACGGCGCTGGCGCGACGGGCGCCGAGCGCCAAGTTGTATTCGCGCGTGCCGCGATCGTCGCAGTGGCCTTCGACGGTCACCTTCACGTTCGCATACTTCTTCAGCCAGGCGGCCTGCCGCTCGAGAGTCTTTTGGCCTTCCGGCTTGATGTTGGATTCGTTGAAGTCAAAGAAGACCCGATCGCCGACATTCTGCACGAAGTCTTCGCGCGAACCCGGTGCCACGGTCGATGTTGCGGCCGCGCTGCCGCCGGCACCCGCGTTCGATTGCGGAGAGCTTTGGCACGCCGCCAAGAACAACATCGCCGCGATCACACAAAGTGACCTAAAATTCATTTTTCGCTCCTTGTTGGAATCACGTTTGCTATGGCAGTGCCCGGAGGGCCCCTCCTAACACCGGGGCCGCTTAAAATCTGGCCCGTGGCGCAGATGAATCTCGCCGCGACTATAGCCCTGGAACTATTAGGGAAGCAAGGGGGACCAAGCCGGGTCGGAGGCATCCGTCGGGGTGACGACTTCGCGTTCGTTGTACCCGGTCAAATCAATGGCGTAGAGGCGGCTCGTCGCGCCGCGTCCGCGCGCATCGGCGGGCGTCTGGCGGAAATAGACCAGCACGCGGCCGTTGGGCGCCCAACTCGGCCCCTCGACGAGGAAGCCGCTGGTGAGCAACCGCTCGCCCGAGCCGTCTGGATGCATGACACCGATGTAGAATTGGCCGTTGTCGATCTTGGTGAACGCGATCAGGTCGCCGCGCGGCGACCACACCGGCGTGCCGTAATGGCCGGAGCCGAAACTGATGCGATGGATGTTGCTGCCGTCGGCGTTCATCACGTAGATCTGCTGCGAGCCACCGCGATCGGAATTGAACACGATGTGCTGGCCGTCGGGTGAGAAGCACGGCGAGGTGTCGATAGCATCGGTGCTGGTGATCTGAACCGCGCGTCGCGTGCGTAGATCGAGCGTATAAATCTGGCTCGCGCCGTGGACCGAAAGGCTCATGATCACGCGGTTGCCGTCGGGCGAAAAGCGCGGTGCGAACGTCATGCCCGGGAAATCGCCCAGCACTTCTTGCTGGCCGGTGTCGATATTGAACAGATAGACCCGCGGCGTGCCGCGCGCGTAGGACAGATAGGTGATCTCCTGCGTCGACGGCGAGAAGCGCGGCGTTAGCACCAGTGCGTGGCCGTCCGTCAGGTAGCGATTGTTGGCGCCGTCCTGGTCCATCATGGCGAGCCGCTTGATGCGATGGTCGAGCGGACCGCTTTCGGCGATGTAGACGATGCGCGTGTCGAAATAGCCGTCTTCGCCGGTAATGCGCTTGTAGACCGCATCGGCGATGATGTGTGCGATGCGGCGCCAGTTGGACGCTGTCGTGGTGTAGCGCAGCCCCGTCAGCTGCTGTTGCGCGAAGACATCCCACAGGCGGAATTCGACCTGGAGCCGGCCGTCGGGCATCGCCGTCGCGCTGCCGGTGAGGAGCGCCTGCGCGTTGATCACGCGCCAGTCGCCGTAGTTCGGCGGGATGTGCGAGGAGGGATCCTTGTCGACGAAGGCTTGGGGATCGATCGGCTTGAAGAGGCCGGAGCGCTCGAGATCCGCCGAAACGACCTGGGTGATGTCGCCAGCCGACGGCGCGCCGCCGGCAAAGGTCGGGATCGCGATCGGCAGCGGCTCGATCTTGCCGCGCGTAATATCGAGGTGAAGCTCGGCGCGCGCCGGAAGCGGCAAGGCACAGAGCGCAACCAACGCCAGAAAGACGAGTGGGCGGAACGGGCGGTTCATGAAAGGTCCTTGGGGTCAAAGGTTATGGTGAATGTCTGCCATTGATCATATTTTTGTGGCGGAAGTTTGAGCGGCTGACAGCTGGGATTGCGCAAGGCGCGCAAGGCACTGTCGGCCGCCGCCTGGAAGAAGGGATCGCTCAGGCGCTCGGGGTTCATCAGCGTCGCCGACCGCACCGTGCCGTCCGGATTCATGGAAACGCGGAACTCGGGCGTCAAGTTCTGCGCGTCGCGCGCGCCGGCCGGGACGTTCCAGCATTGTTCGATCTGCTGCTTGACCAGGTCGAGCTCGCTTACCGAGAGTTGCGACCCCAAAGGGGCGATCGGCTGCGATGACGGCTGCGGCTTGGTCGCCGGCTGCTGGTTCGGCTGGTTCTGCGGCAACGGCTTCGACGCGAGATTCTTCAGCAGCGTGTCGAACGCCATCTCCTGCCTCTTCTGCGGCGGCAGCGGTTGCGGCGGCCGAGGTGGCTGCGGCGCGACCTCGGGCTTGGGCGGCGGGGGTTTTTCGGGAGTCTTGACTTCGGCCTGCTTGGGCGCGGGCGGAGGCGGCGGCGGTGCTGGTTTCGATTGCGGCGGCTGCGGCGGCGTCGGCTTTCTCTGTTCGACCTGGACCGCCTTGGGCGGCGCTTTGGCTTTCGGCGGGGTATAGGCTTTCATGGTTGCCAGCGTCTTCGGCCCGATATTCACAAGCTCAACGACCATCGGCTGATCCTCGTCGATATGCGCCTGGAATACCGATGGCAGGCCGAGCACCACCGCAAGCACGACCAGCAGGTGCAAGACGGCCGAAAATATGAAACCGCGCCGTTCCGGCATGTTATCGAGTTGCGCAACCGTCACTTCAACGCCGCAGGGCTTTGTCGTTCGTCCCCGGCAGTTCGGCGATCAGCGAGACCTTGGTAAAGCCGGCCGAGCTCACGATCCCCATGATCTCGAGCACGCGGCCGTAGTCGATCGCCCGGTCGCCACGAACATATATGGTGGCGTTGGGATTGTTGTTGGTGACCGCGATCAGTCGCGGCCCCAGATCTTTCTCGTCGATCTGGCTGTTCTGCAGATAGACGTTGCCTTTGGCATCGATGGTGATGACCAACGGTTCCTTCGGCTCGTTGATGGCCGGTGCCTGCGTCTGCGGCAAGTCGACCGGCACGCCGACAGTCAGCAGCGGCGCCGTCACCATGAAGATGACCAGCAGCACCAGCATGACATCGACCATCGGCGTGACGTTGATCTCCGACATCGGCCGGTATCGGGCCGAGCGTGAACCGACATCGCGCGATCCTGGAAGCGTCACCGCCATGTCAGTGGGCCTTCTCGTCAAGCTGCCGCGACAGGATGGCGCTGAACTCGGTGGCGAAGGCCTGTAGCCGGCCAGCGTAGCGGCTGAAATCGGTCGAGAACTTGTTGTAGGCGACGACCGCCGGGATCGCCGCCACCAGGCCGAGCGCGGTCGCAAACAGCGATTCGGCGATGCCGGGCGCGACGACCGCGAGGCTGGTGTTCTTGACCGCGGCGATCGCCTGGAAGCTGTTCATGATGCCCCACACCGTGCCGAACAAGCCGACGAAAGGCGCGGTCGAGCCCACGGTCGCGAGGAACTGCATGTAACGCTCGAGCCGATCCATCTCGCGGCCGAGCGTGATTTGCATGACGCGTTCGACGCGCTCTTTGAGGTTCGCGCGCATGCTGGTGCTATCGATCAGGCCCTTGGCGACGCTGCGCCGCCACTCGCGCATCGCCGCGGCGAAGACCGCGGACATCGGATCCTCCGGCCGCTCGCCGACGCGGTCGTAGAGGTCGTCGAGCGAGCCGCCCGACCAGAAGCTTTCCTCAAAGTGCTCGGCGTCGCGATGGAGGCGCCGGAGCTTGCTCGTCTTGTCGAAGATCACGGCCCACGACCAGAACGAGGCGGCGAGCAGGAGGAAGAGCACGAGCTTGACGATCGTGTCGGCCTGCATGAACAGCGTGAACATCGAAAGATCGTGCGGCGCCGCGGAGCCCGCGAGGGTCAGCTGGTCGATGGGCGCCGGGGGACTCGCGAGCGTGTTCACGGCATTGTCGATGACGTTACCGGCCATGGGCTTTGATCACCTTCGAGGTTGGGGATGTCTGGGAATTGAATTGCGCGACTGCGGCCGCGAGCGGCGGCGGCAGGCGCGTCGGCCGGCCGCTCTTGGCGACGCAGACGACGGTACAGGTCATGGCGAACAGCCGCGTGCCGGCGCGCGTGATCGTCTGCTCGATCTCGATCGTGGCGCCGGTGGCGCCCAGCACGCGGGTCGCGACGACGAGCTCGTCGTCGAGCCGCGCCGGCGCGAGATAGTCGGCGGTAAGCTTGTGGACCGCGAGGACGATGCCGGCTTCGTCGCGCAATTGGCCGTGCGACGCGCCGAGCGCGCGGATCGCCTCGCTGCGGGCGCGTTCGGCGAACTTGAGATAGTTGGCGTAATAGACCACGCCGCCGGCGTCGGTATCCTCGTAATAGACGTGCACCGGAAAGAGGTGGACGCCGTCGGCAAGACGGCCCTCGCGCGGCAGGTTCACGCCGGTCCCTCCTTGGCGTCCTTGCTCCCGAGCAGGTCGAGCTGCGCGCCCTTGGGCCGCGCTGGCTTGAGATCGAGATAGAGGAAACCGGCATCGGTCAGCATGCGGCCGCGCGGCGTGCGATGGACGAGTCCCTGCTGGACGAGATAGGGCTCGATCACGTCCTCGATGACGTCGCGCTCCTCGCCGAGCGCCGCGGCGACGGTTTCGGCACCCACTGGCCCGCCGCCGTAATTCTTGGCGATGCACGACAGGTAGCGGCGGTCCATCGCGTCGAGGCCGCTTCCGTCGACCTCGAGACGCTGCAGCGCCGCGTCGGCGATCTTGGCGTCGACCCGCGCCGCGCCACCGACCGCCGCAAAATCGCGGACGCGGCGCAACAGCCGCGACGCGACGCGGGGCGTGCCGCGCGACCGCCGGGCGATCTCGCCGGCGCCTTCGGCGTCGAGCGTCAGACCGAGCACGCGCGCGCCGCGCGCGACGATCTCGCGCAATTCGCCCACCTCGTAGAATTGCAGGCGCAGCGGGATGCCGAAGCGCTCGCGCAGCGGCCGGGTGATGAGGCCGGCGCGCGTCGTCGCGCCGATCAGCGTGAAGGCCGGCAGGTCGATGCGCACCGAGCGCGCCGCCGGCCCCTCGCCGATGACCAGATCGAGCTCGAAATCCTCCATCGCGGGATAGAGCACCTCCTCGACCGCCGGCGCGAGGCGATGGATCTCGTCGATGAACAGCACGTCGCGCGGTTCGAGATTGGTCAGGATCGCAGCGAGATCGCCGGCGCGCTGGATCACCGGACCCGAGGTGGCGCGGAACCCGGCGCCCATCTCGCGGGCGATGATCTGCGCCAGCGTCGTCTTGCCGAGGCCCGGCGGCCCCGACAGCAGGACATGGTCGAGTGCCTCGCCGCGGGCGCGCGCCGCCTTGATGAACACGGCCAGGTTGTCGCGCACCGTCTTCTGGCCGACGAATTCGGTCAGCGTCGCCGGCCGCAGCGACAACTCGGCGTCTTCGGGCCGGTGATCGGCCGACAGGATGCGTGGCGCCGTCACCGGCCAAGCTCCCGTAATCCGGCTTTAATCAGCGCATCGAGCCGCGCCGAACGGCCGAGCCGGCGCGCCGCCTCGGCCACCGCGCCATAGGCGTCGCCACGGGCATAGCCGAGATTGACCAGCGCCGAGACGGCATCGGCGGTCGCGCCGTCCGCCGCGTCGGCGACGATCGCAACGGGCGCCAGCGCCGCCGCCTTGTCCTTGAGCTCGGTCAGGATGCGGGCCGCGAGCTTCGGCCCGATGCCGTCGGCGCGCGTGACCGATGCCTTGTCCTGGGCGACGATCGCGGTCGCGAGCTCGGCCGGCGCCAACGTGCCGAGAATCGCCATGGCGATGCGTGCGCCGACGCCTTGCACCGACAGCAGCAACCGGAACCAGGCGCGCTCGGCCTCGTCGAGGAAGCCGTAAAGATGGATGTGGTCCTCGCGCACGTGGGTTTCGATGTAGAGCCGCAACGGCTCGCCGCGCACCGGCAGCCGGCCGAGGCTGCGCGACGAGCAGAAGACGTGATAGCCGACGCCGTTGACGTCGAGCACGAGGCTGTCGTTGCCCGTCTGGTCGAGTCGGCCGGCCAGCATGGCGATCATCGCCGCACCTCGTCCGCGAGAGCGCGACGGGCCCAGGCGTGCGCGCTGCGCACGTGATGGGCATGGCAGATGGCGACCGCCAGCGCGTCGGCGGCATCGGCGGTGGCGTCGGCGCCCGGCAACAGCTTGCCCACCATCACGGCGATCTGGCGCTTCTCGGCGTGACCGAAGCCAACCACCGACTTCTTGATCAGATTGGCCGGATATTCGTGAACCGGCAGGCCGCGTTCCGCCGGCGCGAGCAGGACGACGCCGCGCGCCAGGCCGAGCTTAAGGGTCGAGGCCGCATTGCGGTTGACGAAGCTTTCCTCGACCGCCGCCGCCTCCGGCGTATAGCGGTCGAGCACCGCAGCGAGACCGCGAAAGAGTTCGGCCAGCCGCTGCGCCAACGTGCCGGAATCGGCCACGGCGACGACGCCGCACGCGACGTGACGCAGCCGATTGCCCTCGGCGTCGATGATGCCCCAGCCGGTTCGGCGCAGGCCGGGATCGAGCCCGATGAGTCGCATGATCCGTTCAGCGACCGCGTTCTGGCCGACTCACGCGCTCAACCGCGCCATGATGTCGTCGGACACTTCGAAATTGGCGAACACGTTCTGCACGTCGTCGTTGTCCTCCAGGGTCTCGAGCAGCTTGAACAACGCTTCGGCATCGTCGCAGCCGATCGGCGCGTTGGTCTTCGCGCGCCAAACCAGCCGCGCGGAGTTCGGCGCGCCGAATTTGCGTTCGAGGCTGTCGCGCACCGCATTGAAGCTATCGGGCGCGCAGGTCACGATCCGATCGTCGCCTTGGATTTCGGCGTCGTCGGCGCCGGCTTCGACCGCGGCCTCGAACAGCGCGTCAAAATTGGCGGTCGCCGGAAAGACCGCCTGGCCGACGCGATCGAACAGGAAGCTGACGCTGTTGCTTTCGCCGAGATTACCGCCCGCCTTGGTGAACGCGGCACGAATCTCGCTCGCCGTGCGATTGCGGTTGTCGGTCAGCGCCTCGACGATCACCGCGACCCCGCCCGGACCATAGCCCTCATAGCGCACTTCCTCGTAGCTCTCGGTATCGGCGCCGCCGCTGCCGCGTTTGATCGCGCGCTCCATCGTGTCGCGCGGCATGTTGGCTTCCTTGGCGGCCAGAACTGCCGCGCGCAGCCGCGGATTGGAGTCGGGATCGGCCGACCCGGTCTTGGCCGCGGTGGTCAGCTCGCGGATGATCTTGGTGAAGACCTTGGCGCGCTTTTTGTCCTGCGCGCCCTTGCGATGCATGATGTTCTTGAATTGGGAATGCCCGGCCATCTGCCATTCCGGCGACAAAGTGGTTTCGCCCCGACCATACCATATCGAGTGAATCCACAGCCATCCGACCCGCTTGTCCCCGCCATCATTGAGCCGAGGCAATATGGCAGGATTACGGCGGCCGACGCGACTACGACGGCGACAGTGCGCGCGTCGTTGCTTCCATCTCATGCGGCCATGCCGGCGTCAGTCGCCCGCCGATTCGCACCGGCGCGATTCGCTGCGCTAGCCCGGTGGCATCGTCGGTTTCGACGACCGCCGCGCAGACCGTCGCCGCGCCCTCGGCGACCTGGAGCCGCTCGCCCGGCATCTTCTTGACGAAGCGCGCGATCGCGCCGGCGGTTTGCATGCCGATCACCGAATCGTAGTCGCCGCACATGCCGACATCGCTCGCATAGGCGGTGCCCGCCGGCAGGATGCGGTGATCGGCCGCCGGCACGTGGCTGTGCGTGCCCAGCACCGCCGAAGCGCGGCCATCGCAGAAATAACCCATGGCGGTCTTTTCCGACGTCGCCTCGCCGTGGAAGTCGATCAGCGTCGCGTCGACCGCGCCGAGCGGATGCTCGTCGAGCAGCTTGCCGACGGCGGCAAACGGATCGTCGATCGCGTCCATGAAGAGCCGCGCCATCGCGTTCACCACCAGGACCTTGCGCCCGTCGCGCGTCGCGAACACGCCATGGCCGCGGCCCGGCGTACCGGCAGGAAAATTCACCGGTCGAAGCAGGCGCGGATCGCCCTCGATATAGGGAATGATCTCGCGGCGGTCCCAGACATGGTTGCCCGTGGTGATGACGTCGCAGCCCGCAGCGTAGAGCTGCTCGCAAATCTTGTCGGTGATGCCGAAGCCGTGGGCGGCGTTCTCGCCGTTGACCACGACGAGGTCGAGCGCCAGGGCGCGGCGCAGACGCGGCAGCTCGGCGACGACGGCGTCGCGTCCCGCCCGTCCGACCACGTCGCCGCAAAGCAGCAGTCTCATCCGATTACCCTCAACCCTTGCGCTCGCGGATCCACAACACGCCGCGCTCGGTGATCACCGAGTCGAGCGGCACGTCCGTCGGCTCGTGCGGCAGCTCGCGCTCCTGCTGCACGGCGAACGCCAAGCCAATGGCTAGAAAATTCGCGTTCTGCGCGCGCAACCCGGGCAGCGTGCGATCGTAATAGCCGGCGCCGGTGCCGAGGCGATGGCCTTTGCCGTCGAAAGCGATCAAGGGCACGAATACGATTTGGGGCATCGTCTCGGGCGATGTCGGCAACGGCGCGGATATGCCGATCGCGTCGGGCGCCAACGGCTCGTCGGGCGCCCAGGCGCGGAAGACCAACGGCGCGTTCTTCGCGGTGACGACTGGCAGCGCCAGGCTGTGACCGCCGTTGCGGAGCGACTTGAGCGCCGGCAAGGGATCGAGTTCCGAGCCGCGCTGCATATAGCCGGCGATGACACTCCGCGGCGGCAGATAAAGTTCCGGCAAGTAATTGCTCAGCTGGGCCGCGATCTGCGCGCCGGTCGCGCGATAAGCCATGGCGCGGCGTTCGCGCGCCTGAACGCGGAGGCTCGCTTTCAACGCGGCGACGTCGGCGGATGGGCTTCGGTTCATCGGACGGAATGCGCGGATCGAAGTGAGGATGGAGCCGCGTCGGCCGTCGGCCTTGACGAACCCTCGTGGCCCGCTAACGCAGGTGGGAACCATATGCCGAAGCCACAGCTCCGGTAGGGACAGTCCCCGAGGTGTCGATATCGGCCCCGGGGTTTCATGCGCCTAACGCACCGCGCAGCCCCATCCTCGTCCACTATACTTGCGTTGCTTCGAGACGCGCCGCAACCGTTTCGATGCGTAACGCCAGGCGTTCGATGCCACTGGCCAGTGCCTCTTCATCGGCTGCCGCCGCACCGGACCCGCCCGCCGACCCACGCGCGCGGCGCAGCGTCTCGCGCGCCTCGCTGAGTTCGTCGGCCAGCATCAGTGCCGCCATCACCAGCAGCCGCGCCTCGCCCGCTTGGGGCGCGTCCTTAGCGAAACCGACGACTTTGGCGTCGATGCTGCGGCCGAGCTGACGCACGCGGTCCTCTTCGCCCGGCTCGCAGGCAATCGTATAGGAGCGGCCGTTGATCGCGACCGTGACTTGCGGCATCAGCCCTCCAGCACCCGGCCGAGCCGGGTGATGACGGCGTCGATGCGGGCGGTAACATCGGCCGGAGGCCTGCTGCCCGACGATTCGCCCCGCGACGCGTTCCGGCCCGAGACGCCGGCGACGGCCGATTCGAGCCGGACCACTGCCTGTTCCAGCCGGCTGGCCGCCTGTTCGAGTCGCCCCACGCGCAAGCCTCCACGGATGAAAGGTCGACTCTAGGCGGTTTGTAAACGAAACGTCAACGCAGCCAGGTACTTAATCTGGAGCTTCAGTTATGTAGCGCCAGTAACGGAGCATTAACCTTTAAATTGTCTTATAGTCGCAACTAATGGCGATGGTGTAAGGAGCCAGGCCCGATGACGGCGTCCGCCCTCTGGCAATTCGATCAGCTTTCCCCGGAAGCGCGCAACGCCGCCGAGGGTGCGGCGCGCAATGCCGGATTGCCGCTCTCCCATTGGCTCAGTCGCTTGATTGCCGGAACCGCCACCACCGAAGGCGTCGCGCTGGGCGTCGCGCCGCGCGTCGTGGCCCCGCTGCAACCCAGCGCTGTTGTTCAACCGTTGCCGGTTCGTCCGGCCGCACCGCCGCGCATGGTGGCGCCGGCGCCACCATTTGCTGTGCCGACCGTCGCACCGGTTCCGCCGCCGATGCCGCGGCCGACGATGCCAACGATGCCGCCAAAACCGCAGCCGATGCCCGGATCGCCGGACGACGCCACCACGGTGATGCTGTCGCCATTGGCACTCGAGCCCGGCGCCGTCGGCGTGCGCGGCGACGAGGCCGATGTGCCCGAGGCGCTGATCGCGGCAATCGCCCGCGACGGTCTGCGGCAACCGATTCTCGCGCGCCGCAAAGCCGGCGCCGATGGCCGCTACGAGATCATTGCCGGGCGCCGCCGATGGCGTGCCGCCAAGCGCCTCGGCGTGGCGCAGATTCCGGCGGTGGTGACGAACCTTGCCGATCCCGAGGCCGTCCTTGCTTCGCTGACCGAGAATCTCGGCGAAGGCACGTTGTCGCCGGTCGACGAAGCGCGCGCGTATCTGCGTCTGTTGACCGAGTTTTCGCTCGACCCCCGCGACGTGTGCGGCGCGATCGGGCGCGACATGCCCCACGTCGTGCGGACGTTGCGGCTGCTCGGCCTGTCGCCGCGCCTGCGCGACCTGATCGTCGCCGGGCGATTGTCCCAGGCCCAGGCCTATGCGCTGCTCGATACGCCCGATCCCGAGCGCGCCGCCGAGCAGATGCTGGCCGAACAGACCGGCGTCAACGAGGCGTTGCGGCGCATCGCCGCCGTGCCAGGAGGATATCGTCCATGATGCGCGAATTGCCCGCCAGCTGGTCCGACATGGACGTCGATCCGACCCTACGACTGCTCGCCGAACGCGCCGCGCGTATCGCCGGCATCCCGGTCGACGCCTGGATCGAGCGCGCCATCCGGCGCGCCTGCCCGGAATATTTCGCGCCGGTCGCGCCGCCGGCACCGGTCGCTTACGCCGAGCCGCCGCGGCCAACAATGCCGCCGCCCCTGATGCCATCGATTCCGCCAACGCCGGCACCGAGCGGTGCCAGTGCGGCGCTCGCCGAACTCATGGCACGCGCGCGTCAATCCCATCCCGAGACGCGGCCGGTCGCGCCGCCCCAACCGCAATTCGTTCCGCCGCCGGCACCGATGCCCCACCCGGCGATGGCGCCCCTCGCCGGCGATATCTCCGCTGCACCGACGGTGCTCGCGTTCGCAGCGCCGGTCCCGCCAGCGCCGTCGCCGGATGACGTCGCCGCGCGCGCGCCTTCGCCGATGGAACGGGTGCGTGAATCGAAGCAACGGGCCGCCGTGTTCGCCACCGAAGTCGCGGACTGGCGCGGCCACGATGAACGCCCGCCGCGCGGCGGTGCGCCCTGGCCTGCGTTCGACGAAAGCGCGGTGGAAGAGCCCTATGTGCCGTTCGATGCCGGTGCCGGATTCGATCCGCGCGAGCCGCTCGAGCTGCGCAATCCGATCCGCACGCGGCGTTCGCGCCGTCCGCTGGTGATCGCCGTCGTGATCGCGCTTGCCGTCGCCCTGGGGGCCCTCGGCGCCCAGCGCTTCGTTGCCGGACGGCTCGGTCATTCGACGATGACCGAAAGCGCCGCGCTGTCGCCGCCGGTCGGCACGTCCAGCACCCGATCGCTGCAAGTGGCGTTGTCGCCGTCCCTGCCGCTGCCCGCCCCGACGCCAGCACCGACCTCCGCGCCGGCGCCGTCGGCCGCCATGTTGTCGAGCCCGCCGCCGGCCGCGCCGACGCCTTCGACCAACGATAACGGCGCCCTGCTGCCGTCATCGCTGGTGACACCGACCAACGTACTGCCGCCGCCCCCGCCGGTGACGGCCGCGCCGCCCGCCCTACCCCCAAGCCCGCCGCCGGCCGCCAGCCTGCCGCCGCAGCCGGTCGTCGCCGCGCCGCAAGCTGAACCGCCGGTCGCGACCGCGGTCGCGCAACCCGATACCCCGTTGCCGCTGCCGCCGCGCAAGATCGCCGTCGCCAAGCCCGTGCCGGTACAACAGGCCGAGGCGGCCGCCAATGTCGCGGCCCGTCAGGCCGCCGCCGCCGAGGTTCCCAAAGACCCCGCCAAGCTCGCCGCCTGGCTCGAGCAGCGCGCCAAGACCGGCGACGCCGTCGCCGAATACCGGCTTGGCGTGCTCTATGCGCTCGGTCAAGGCGTGAAACAGGATTACGGCCACGCCGCACAGCTCTTCAAATCCGCCGCGAACGGCGGCGTCGCCGAAGCGCAGTACAACGTCGCCGTCATGTACAGCGAAGGCATGGGCGTCCAGCGCGATCCGGCGCAAGCGGTGATCTGGTACAAGAAGGCCGCCGAACAGGGCAACTTCAACGCCGCCTTCAATCTCGGAGTCGCCTATTCGAACGGCGGCGGCGTCCAACAGGACATGCCGGAAGCGGCACGTTGGTTCCGTCGTGCCGCAGCCGGCGGCGTGATCAACGCGCAATTCAATCTCGGCCTGCTCTACGAGCGCGGCGAAGGCGTGCCGCAGTCGGATGTCGAAGCCTATGCGTGGTACGCGGCCGCCGCTTCCCGCGGCGACCAAGGCGCAGCGCAACGGCGCGACCATATCGCCAGCGCGTTGGCGCCCGACGACCTCAAGAAAGCCCAGGCGCGCGCGACGCAGTTGCAGCAAACGATCCAGACCAGCGCCGCGCGGCTGACGTCGCAGAAAGCCAACGCCGCGACCCCCTGACCGGCACCGGACGCCGGTGCGGCACCCGGCCCGGCTCGTCACGACAACAGCCGTCCGCTCGCCACCCACCAGGTTGGATTGACGCCGTGTAGTCGTGCCGCGGCGCGCGTGGCCGCGGCCTCCGCGGCGAACAACGCGAAGCATGTCGCGCCGCTGCCGCTCATGCGAGCCAGGAGTGCACCGTCGCAGGCCGCCAGCGCCGCCAGCACGTCGGCGATTTCCGGCACGATGGCGCGCGCCGCATCGGTAAGATCGTTGCGCCGTTGCCTCAGGATCGCGGCCAGTTCCGCCGCGTCGCCGGACGCATAAGCGAAGCGTGCGGGCTGGCCGAACGGGTCTTGTCGTGACTTATAGACGTCCGGCGTCGGCAGCTCCCGCCCGGGATTGACCAGCACAACATACGCCGCGGGCAAGGGCGGCGCCGGCGTAATCAGTTCGCCGACCCCGCCGATAAAGGCCGCGTGTCGGGCCAGGCAAACCGGCACGTCGGAACCAAGTTTGGCGCCGAGAACGGCTAGCCGCTCGGGCGTAAGCGTCGCGTCCCAGAGCGCCGCCAGGGATGTCAGGGTCGCGGCCGCATCGCTCGAGCCGCCGCCGATGCCCGACGCGAGCGGGAGATTCTTTTCGAGCACGACCAGCGCGCCGGCCGACCGGCCGAGCTCGCGCGCCAGCAACTCGCCGGCGCGCCAAACCAGGTTCTGGCGCGGATCCTGCGCCGCCAGCGCCTTGCCGAACGGGCCGGTGATGACGACGTTGAGGCTGTGCGCCGGGCTGACGGTGATCCGGTCGCCGATGTCGGCGAAGGCCACCAGGCTGTCGAGCAGGTGATAGCCATCGGCGCGACGACCGACGACGTGGAGATAGAGATTGAGCTTGGCCGGCGCGAGAGCGAGCAAGCTTAGCCGCCGCTCACCTTCGCCGGAGCGGCGCCGAGCCCGTGCTCGAGCTTGGCCTGGATGGTCTTCACCTCGTCCGCCTCGGGCTTGAACTGCAGCGCGCGCTGCCATTGATAGCGCGCCTCGAGCTCGCGGCCGGTTCGCCAATAGGCATCGCCAAGGTGGTCGTTGATCGTCGGGTCCTCGGGCACTAGCTCGATCGCATGCTCGAGCGTCGCGGTCGCGCGGGCATACTCGCCCAGCCGGAAATAGGCCCAGCCGAGGCTGTCGACGATATAGCCGTCGTTGGGCCGCAGCGCGACCGCGCGCTGGATCATCTTGACCGCTTCCGACAGTTTCTCGCCCTTGTCGATCCAGGTATAGCCCAGATAGTTGAGCACCAGCGGCTGCTCCGGCCGCAGCTTCAGCGCGCGCTGGAGATCGGCTTCGGCGCGCGGCCATTGCCCGGTGCGCTCGAAACAAACGCCGCGGCTGTAGAAGAGCCGCCAATCATCCCCCGTCGGCTTGGGCGTGCGCGCCAGCGCCCGATTATAGGCGCCGATCGCGTCGGCGAAGCGGCTGTGCGAGCGCAGGATGTCGCCCAACTCGACCAAGGGCGCGGCGCGCTTCGGCTGCTCCGCCGCCAGTGTTTCGAGCAACTTGATCGCCTGGTCGGTTTGCGACAGCGAATCGAGCGTGAGCGCGACGCGCATCCGTGCCACCCACGAATAGGGCGACGCGGATGGAACCTGGCGATAGAGCGTCAGCGCATCGTCGGGCCGATCCTGCTGGGCGCGAATTTCGCCTGTGAGCAGCTTGGCCAGCGGGAAGTCGGGTTTGAGGTCGAGTGCCAGCCGCGTGTAGATCAGCGCGGCATCGAGGGTTTCGGCCTGATCGAGCAGGCTCGCAAGGTCAAACAAGGCCTCGGCCGCGCCGTCGGCCGCCGTCGCGACGAGCGGGCGCGGCACCGTGCCGTGCGCCAGGCGCGCCAGGCCAGCGGCACCGACGTCGGAATCGTCGACCGACGCGACGCTTTGATAGACCGCGCGTGCCGCGATGACGTCGTGCTGGCGCTCGTAGAAATTGCCTGCCAGCTCGGCGAGCCGGGTGGTCGGCGGCGTCTCGGCGGCCAGCACTTTCTTGTAGGCCGCAGACGCGGCCGTCGTCTGCCCGGCGAAATCGGCGATGAGCGCCTGGTGCAGCGCCTTCAGCGGACCGAGGCCGCGCGTATCGCCCATCGCGTCGAGATCACGCAACGCCTTTTTGTGTTCGCCGCGGCCGCTGTCGGCCCAGGCGAGCAACAGCGGCACGGCATAGCGTTGGGCACCTTCATGCGGCACCGCGGCGGCGTCGCTGATCACCAGCGCATAATTTCCGGATTTGAGCGCCTGCTCGACCAGAACCAATCCCGCCAACCCGCCGGCTCCGTCATGCGCCTTGAGCTTGCGCGCCAGCGGCGCCGCTTGATCGACGCGCCCGTCCGACACGCGCAACGCGAAGGCGTGGCGAATCAGGGTGTAATTGTCAGGATCGGCGGCGAGCGCGGCGTCGATGAACGCGGTGGCGTCACGGTAATCGTGATCCTGCTGGGCATGGAGCGCCGCCAAATAGCCGCCGAGCGGGCTTTCGGGCTGCATCGACGGCGCCGCCATGGGGCGATCGGCCGTATTGCCCGGGCCTGCGGCCAGTCCCAGGATGATGCCCGTCGTCAAAGCGCCGGCGAGGCAAAACCGTAACTTCATTTGCACCGTCTCGGCTGGTCACGCGATCGGCGGAGATTACACTGCCGGCGCGCGCTTGACTCAGCCTATTCGTCACATATTGGGGTAATTCGGGCCGCCGCCGCCTTCCGGCACGACCCAGTCGATGTTCTGCGTCGGATCCTTGATATCGCAGGTTTTGCAGTGAACGCAGTTGGCGGCGTTGATCTGCAGCCGGGGAGCGCCGGCTCGGCTCTCGACGATCTCGTACACCCCGGCGGGGCAATACCGCGTTTCCGGTGAATCGAAGAGCGCGTAATTGACCGCGATGGCGTCATCCGGCCGGCGCAGCCGCAGATGCGGCGGCTGATTCTCTTCGTGGTTGACGTTCGACAGGTAAATCGACGACGACCGATCGAAGCTGACCGCGCCATCGGGCTTGGGATAGACGATCGGCGGCGCAGCGTTGGCGCGCTGCAGCCCCAGGTGGTCGGCCTTTTGCCGCAGGGTCCAGGGCGCTTTGCCGCGCAGGATATAAGTGTCGAAGGCCGCATGGGCGAGACCTGCCCACAGGCCCCAGCGGAATCCCGGCCGGATGTTGCGCGCCACGCGTAGCTCGGGCCACACCCACGACGCCGCCAGCGCGTCGCGGAAGTCGGCCGGCTCGCCAGCCAACTGCCGCGCCACGATCTCGGCCGCGACCATGCCCGATTTCATCGCCGTGTGGCTGCCTTTGATCTTCGACACGTTGAGGAAGCCTGCGGCGCAGCCGATCAAATGACCGCCGGGGAAGCTCAGCGCCGGAATCGACTGGAACCCGCCTTCGTTGAGGGCGCGCGCGCCATAGGCGACGCGGCGGCCGCCAGCGAAGACCGGCCGGATCGCCGGATGCATTTTGAAGCGCTGGAATTCCTCGAACGGATTGAGGAACGGATTGGCGTAATCGAGCCCGACCACGAAGCCGACCGCGACCTGGTTGTTCTCGAGATGATAGAGGAACGATCCGCCATAGGTCTGCGCGTCGAGCGGCCAGCCGACAGTGTGGACGACGCGGCCGGGATGATGGCGCTCGGCGGCGACGTCCCACAACTCCTTGATGCCGATGCCGTAGCTCTGCGGATCGCAGCCGGCCCGGAGGTCGAACCGCGCCTCAAGCGACTTAGCGAGTGAGCCGCGACAGCCTTCGGCAAACAGCGTGAGCTTGGCGTGAATCTCGACGCCCGGCTGGAAGCCCGCCGTCGGCTTGCCGTCTTTGCCGATGCCCATGGCGCCGGTGACGACGCCGGCGACGCGGCCGTCGGCGTCGTAAAGCACCTCGGCGCCAGCAAAGCCAGGATAGATCTCGACGCCGGCCGCTTCCGCTTCTTTCGCCAGCCAGCGGCAGAGATTGCCGAGGCTGATGATGTAATTGCCATGGTTGCGCATCGGCGGCGGGGTCGGCAGGCGCCAGACGCGCCGCGATGTCAGCAGCATGAAATGATCGTCGGTCGCCAGCGTCAGCAGCGGCGCGCCGCGGCCGCGCCAGTCGGGAATCAGCTCGTCAAGCGCCCGCGGCTCGAACACCGCGCCGGAAAGAATATGCGCCCCGACCTCCGAGCCCTTTTCAATGACACAGACAGGCGTTGCGGGGAGCAGCTGTTTCAGCCGGATGGCAGCGGCCAGGCTGGCGGGGCCGGCGCCGACGATCAGCACATCGTAGTCCATGCGCTCGCGCTGCATGGCGGCGACTATAGCCGGTGGTGCTCAAAGAACCAGCGATGCTAGGCTTAGCGGATGCAGCACCGCGCCGCGCTTTTACGGCTTCTCGAATGGCAGGCGGCGATGGGTGCGGACGACGCGGTCCTCGACGCGCCGCGCGACCGGATGCGGCCGGAACCGAAACCAGTCCCGCGGTCGCGTGCGTCCACTCCAACGGCGCTCCTGGCCGTTGCGCCGGCGGCCATTGCGCCGCCGGGCTCATTGCTGGCGGGCGCCCGGGATCTCGCCGAAGCTGCCAAGGACCTCGCCACGTTGCGCGCCGCCGTCGAATCGTTCGATGGATGTTCCTTGCGGCGGACAGCGACCCATACCGTCTTCGCCGACGGCAACCCAGCGGCGGCGCTGATGCTGATCGGCGAGGCGCCCGGCGCCGACGAGGACCGCATCGGCCTGCCGTTCGTTGGCCGAAGCGGCCAGCTCCTCGACCGTATGCTAGCTGGGATCGGCGTCCGGCGTAGCGAGAACGCCTATATCACCAACATTCTGTTCTGGCGGCCGCCGGGTAACCGCAAGCCGACGCCGGAGGAAACCGCGATCTGCCTGCCCTTCGTCTGGCGCCATATCGCCCTGAAGCAGCCAAAAATCGTGGTTTTGTGCGGCGGAACGGCCACGGCCGCGCTGCTCAGCCGCAGCGACGGCATCACCCGGCTGCGGGGGCGGTGGTTTGACCTGGCCGTCCCCGATCTCGGGCCCATACCGGCCCTGGCGACCTATCACCCGTCTTTTCTTTTGCGTGCACCTGCACAGAAGAGCGAATCCTGGTGCGATCTTTTATCGATACAGTCAAGACTTTCATCTGTTAAGTAACAATCTTATATTTTATAGAAGTATTAACCGTGGTGTAAATGCAGACGCGATATCGAAAAACTTTATAAAATTTTGACTTGCCTTTTGCCCGCAAGATAGTTTATGGCCTGCGGAATGAACGGCCTTGGACGTGAGGGACGGTGGAACAAGACTTATGCTGCGCTGTTTGTTATTGCGATTTTTTCTGCAGCATTGTTCGCCTTCCATAACGCGGCTGCGGGTGATTTCGGCGCCGGATTCAAATCCGCTGCCCTGACACCTCCGAGCGATCTGCGGCGTGATACCGATCTGCCCTACGTATTGAGTGGGGCAGACGAGGAACGCTATAGGTTGATCGAGCTGCAACAGCACATGGGACAGTGGCAAGCCGCCGACCGCGAGCTCGGCTTGCTCAAGAACCGGCTGCTGCTCGGGCATGTCCTCGCCCAGCGTTACATCCACCCGCGCTATCACACGACCTATGCCGAACTTGCCGCTTGGCTTGCCACCTATGGCGACGAGCCCGAAGCCAGCCGCCTTTATGGCCTGGCGCTCAGGCGGGCGCCGGACGGCGTCAAGCCGCCCAAGCCGGCCGCCAGCGTCCTGGCGGCACTGGCCCTGGCGGACGGCGACCTCGGTCCGCGCCCGATGCGTCACGACGCCGAGGCCGGCGCGGTACCCAACGACCTCTGGCAAACCGGACTGGCGGCCTGGCAGGCCGGCCACCTCGACCAGGCGCGCCGGGCCTTCGCGACACTGGCCACGTCGTCGGCGCAGTCGCCCTGGGTTGTCTCGGCGGCGGCATTCTGGTCGGCGCGGGTCGAACTCCGGTCGCATCGGCCGGCGAACGTCGCCCACTGGCTCGGCATCGCCGCCAACCATCCGCACACCTTCTACGGCTTGCTTGCGCGCCGGCTGCTCGGCATCAACACCGACTTCGATTTCGCCGATGCGCCTTTCACCGGCCTCGACACCGAGCTGATGACCAGCGAGCCGGCCGGCCGCCGCGCTGTGGCCGAGATCGAGATCGGCGACGAGAACGCCGCCGCGGCGGAGTTGCGCCTGATGGCCGCCCGCGGCTCGACCCAGGCGATGCAGGCGGCCGTCGCGCTCGCCGATCACGCCAACCTGCCGGCGCTGAGCCTGCAGCTCGGCGCGATCGTGGCGCGTCGCGCCGGCCACGACTACGACCGGGCGCTCTATCCGATTCCGCGCTGGACGCCGCGCGGCGGCTTTACCGTCGACCGCGCCCTACTGTTCGGCGTGATGCGACAGGAATCGAAATTCGCACCGCAGGTGGTGAGCAACGCAGGCGCGCGCGGCCTGATGCAGCTGATGCCGGCGACGGCGCGATCGATGGCGGCGCAGCTGGGACAGGACGTCGCCGACCGTCGGACCCAGCACGAGCGGCTGTCCGACCCCGAAACCAACCTGATGCTGGCGCAGGAATACATCCGGACGCTGCTGCAGAACGACCGCATCCACGACAACCTGCTGTTCTTCGCCCTGGCCTATAACGGCGGCCCCGGCGCGATCGAACGACGGAAGGTGGCGATGGCCGATTATCGCGCCGATCCGCTGCTGTTCCTCGAGACCTTCCCGGTTGCGGAATCGCGCGCCTTCACCGAGCGGGTGATGGCGAATTACTGGATCTATCGCCAGCGTCTCGATCAGCCGACGCCCGACCTCGATGCGCTTGCCGAGGGGCATTGGCCGATCTATACCGCTTTCGATACGCACGACAGCGGTGAACGCCTTGTCGCCGACAATCAATGAGCAGCGCCCCTTCGTTTCCGTCAACATCGCGATTCTGACGGTTTCCGACACGCGCGACGAGGTCTCCGACAAATCCGGCCGCGTCCTCGTCGAGCTCGCAACCAAAGCCGGCCACCGCATCGCCGCCAAGCGCATCGTCAAGGACGAGCAAAGTGCGATCGTCGCTGCGCTCAGGGCGTGGATCGCCGATCCCGCCATTGACGTCGTGATCGCCACCGGAGGCACCGGCGTCACCGGCCGCGACGTCACGCCCGAGGCGTTCCAGTCGGTATACGAAAAGGAAATCTTCGGCTTCGGCGAGCTGTTCCGCTGGCTCAGCTATCAGAAGGTCGGCACCTCGACGATCCAGAGCCGCGCCACCGCCGGTGTCGCTGGCGGCACATACCTTTTCGCCCTGCCTGGCTCGCCTGGCGCCTGTCGCGACGGCTGGGAAGTGATTGGACCGCAGCTCGACAACCGCCACCGGCCCTGCAACCTGGTCGAGCTAATGCCGCGGCTCAAGGAGCACGTCGCGCACTAGGCTTGCCGCGGGCCCTTTCAGCTGGTTCTTGATTTGTTCTCATCGGTGGCGCATCATGCCACCATGGACGACATTGCCCGGGCATTGCTTCAGAAAGGCCGCGGCGCCGGCAGCAACGCTACCGGCCGCTTCGAGCGGGAGAAGCGCGAGGTGTTCGACGACGGCTGGGGCACCGCCGACGAGGAGCCGCCGCAGCTGTCGACCAGCTTCATCCGCGACAGCACGCGCACCATCATCGCGCGCAATGATTCACCCGACATCCCGTTCGACCGCTCGATTAATCCCTATCGCGGCTGCGAGCACGGCTGCATCTATTGCTTCGCCCGACCGACGCACGCCTATCTCGGCCTGTCGCCGGGGGTCGACTTCGAGAGCCGCATCCTGGTCAAGGAACAGGCGCCAGCCTTGCTCGCCGCCGAGTTGCGCAAGCCTTCTTATCGCTGCCGGCCGATCGCGCTCGGCACCAACACCGATCCCTATCAGCCAGCGGAGCGGCGCTACCGCATTATGCGCGGCATCCTCGAAGTGCTGCGCGAGTTCCGCCATCCCGTCACCATCGTCACCAAGTCGGCGCTGATCCAGCGCGACATCGACATCCTCGCCGACATGGCGAAGGACAATCTCGCCGCCTGCGCTGTGTCGGTGACGACGCTCGACCGCAAGCTGGCGCGGGCGATGGAGCCGCGCGCCGCGACGCCCGAGCGGCGCATCGAGACGCTCGCCGCGCTGACCGGCGCCGGCATCCCGACCTCGGTGATGGCGGCGCCGATGATTCCGGCGCTCAACGACGCCGAGCTCGAGGCCATCCTGGAGCGCGCCGCCTTGGCCGGCGTGCTCGGCGCCGGCTATTCCATGCTGCGTCTGCCCTTGGAGGTGGCGCCGCTGTTCGTCGAGTGGCTCAACAACCATTTCCTGGCCAAGGCTAAGCACGTCATGTCGCTGGTGCGTGAAGGCCACGGCGGCAAGGACTACGATCCACAATGGGGCCAGCGCATGACCGGCACCGGCCCTTATGCCGAGTTGTTGCGCATCCGCTTCGAGACCGCCTGCCGGCGATTGAAGCTCAATCTCGGCCGCGGCCGGCCGTGGCGCCTCGACATCACGAAATTCACGCCGCCGCCCTTGCCGAGCGCGCAATTCAGACTCTTCTGATCACAGCGCCCGGAGTCGCACTTGCGCCGCGGGCGCGCAGCGTGTCTCTTGGTCCAATGTCGAATCTCGTGCTCGAGCGCGAATGCGACGGTGTCGTCTGCGGCATCGACGAGGTCGGGCGCGGGCCGTTGGCCGGCCCGGTCGTGGCGGCGGCGGTGATCATCGATCTGGCGCGGATGCCGCGCGGCTTGCGTCGGCAGATCGACGATTCGAAAAAGCTTCCGCGCGCGGCGCGCGAGGATTATGCCGCCCGGCTGTGGTCGTGCGCCCGCATCGGCATCGGCGCCGCCTCGGTCGGCGAAATCGACCGCATCAACATCCTGCAGGCCTCGATGCTCGCCATGCGGCGCGCGCTCGACGCCCTGCCGGCGGTGCCGCACTGGGCGCTGGTCGATGGCAACGTGACGCCGGACCTGCCTTGCCGCATCCGCACCGTCGTCGGCGGCGATGCCCTTTCGCTGTCGATCGCCGCCGCCTCGATCGTCGCCAAGGTCACGCGCGACCGGCTGATGCGGGCGCTGGCGCGGCGCTATCCCGGCTATGGCTGGGAGACCAATGTCGGTTACGCCACCGCGGCGCATCGCGCCGGGCTGATCGCGCTCGGACCGACGCCGCACCATCGCCGGTCGTTCGCGCCGCTGCAGCTCGACCCTACATTCGACTCAAATCCGAGAGAATTCCACTAAGCCATTGACTCTCCGAACATATTGACACCGCGACTCGGGACGGCGCAGGATGCCCCGATTCGGCTCCACGGCGCGACTCGCGCCGGCGACCGAAATCCGGACGGGGAGCCGGATGCGCGATTCGGGGGAAACCGGCGATTATCTGGGCGAGGTGCTGATCGGCGACTGCGTCGACGTCATGGCGCGGCTGCCGGTGGCTTCGGTCGACCTCATCTTCGCCGACCCGCCCTACAACCTGCAGCTCGGCGGCGAGCTCCATCGGCCCGACAACAGCCACGTCGACGCCGTTACCGAGGCCTGGGACAAGTTCGCCGATTTCGCGACCTATGACCGCTTCAGCCGCGCGTGGCTCGAAGCGGCGCGTCGCCTGTTGAAGCCCGACGGCACGCTGTGGGTGATCGGCTCCTATCACAACATCTATCGCGTCGGCTCGCTGCTCCAGGATCTGGGGTTCTGGATCCTCAATGACATTGTCTGGCGCAAGACCAACCCGATGCCGAATTTCCGCGGCCGGCGCTTCACCAACGCGCACGAGACCCTGCTGTGGTGCGCCAAGTCGCGCGACAGCAAGTACACGTTCAACTATCACGCGATGAAGGCGCTCAACGACGACGTGCAGATGCGCAGCGACTGGCTGTTGCCGATCTGCGGCGGCAGCGAACGCCTGAAGCGCGACGGCAAGAAGGCGCATCCGACCCAGAAGCCCGAGGCGCTGCTGCATCGCGTGCTGCTGGCTGCGACCAAGCCCGGCGACCTGGTGCTCGACCCGTTCTTCGGCAGCGGCACGACCGGCGCGGTGGCGAAACGGCTCAATCGCCGCTTCATCGGCATCGAGCGCGAGAAGGACTACGTCCGCTTGGCGCGCGAGCGCGTCGCCGGGGTTGCGCCGGCCGCCGCCGCGGACATCGTCACGGAAGAGAAGCGCAGCGAGCCGCGCGTGCCGTTCGGCGCCCTGGTCGAAAGCGGCCTGCTGCGTCCCGGCGACGTGCTATTCGACGCCTCGCGCCGCTGGACCGCCAAGGTGCGCGCCGACGGCACGGTGATCTCGGCCGACGCCAAGGGCTCGATCCACAAGGTCGCCGCCGAGGTGCAGGGTGCTGCTGCCTGTAACGGCTGGGCGTTTTGGCATGTCGACCTCAAGGGACGCGCCGTGTCTATAGACGTCCTGCGGCAGAAATTCCGCGCCGAGATGGGCCCGACGGGCTAAGCCGTCGACGCGACGCTCTGCGCCCGGGCGATCACCTTCTTCATCACGCTCGGCAACGCCTGATCCGCGATCCGGTCCGGCGCAACCCAAACACCGTCGGCCACCCCGGCGGCTTTCGCCGCCCCGGCCAGGATCACTAGATCGAGGTCGAAGTGGGTGAAGCCGTGCGCCACCGTGCCAGGCAACCGATGCCAGCGCGCCTTGAGCGGCGCCGCCTTTTTCGCCTCGTCGTCGCCCCACGGCCTGGCGCGCCAGGGGGTGGACGGCACCTCCATCATCCCACCGAGCAGACCGCTCGGTGGGCGGCGGCGCAACAGCACGGCGCCGGTCTCGTTCACCGCCCAGAACGCCACGCCATGCCGTCGCGGCTTCGACGGCTTGACGGCGCGGCGCGGCAGCTTGGCGGCGATGCCGCGCGCGTGGGCCCGGCAGGCGGCCTGCCACGGACAGAGACCGCAACGCGGCTGCTTCGGCGTACAGATCGTGGCGCCCAGATCCATCAACGCCTGGGCAAAGTCGCCGGGGCGGTCGGCGGGCACCAGCGCCGCGGCATGGGCGCGCAGCCGCTTTTTCGCCGCCGGCAACGGTGTATGCACCCCATATAGCCGCGTCAGCACGCGTTCGGCATTGCCGTCGACCGCCGCCGCCGGTCGACCGAATGCGATCGCCGCAATCGCCGCGGCGGTATAGACGCCGATGCCCGGCAGTGCGCGCAGGCCGGCTTCCGTGTCGGGAAAGCCGTCGCGCCGCGCCACGTCGCGCGCGCAGGCGTGCAGATTGCGGGCGCGCGCGTAATAGCCGAGGCCTTGCCAGGCATGCAGCACCGCGTCGAGCTCGGCCCGCGCCAGGGCGTGAATGTCGGGCCAACGCGCCAGGAAGCGCCGGTAATAAGGCCCGACCGCCGCGACAGTGGTCTGCTGCAACATGATCTCGCTGAGCCAGACGCGGTAGGGATCGGCAACCTCGCCCGGCCGCGCCCGCCATGGCAGCGCGCGGCGATGCTGGTCGTACCAAGCCAACAGCGCAGCCGGCAGGTCGGCGGCGGGACGGAGCATCGACGGCGCGCGCTTCACGCTTTATCCTGCCATGGGCGCGAGGAGGTTGCGAGTTGGCGGACAAGCCGAACCAGGCCGATCCCCGGCGCGGCGCGATGCGGGCGCTGGCGGCCGACGTACCCCGCATCGTCAAGCCGGCCTTGGGCAAGCGCGGCCTCGGCGAAGGCCAGCTGGTGGCGCAATGGGCCGCGATCGTCGGTGCTGATCTGGCCCGCCGGATGATGCCCGAAAAGCTGACGTTTCCACCGGGCCCGCGCCGTGACGGCACGTTGCGGGTCCGGGTCGCGCCCGTCTTCGCGCTCGAGGCGCAACATCGCGAGCCCCAGATTCTCGAGCGTCTCAACGCCTTTTTCGGCTACCGCGCGTTGGCGCGGCTCGCGCTGGTGCAGGGCCCGCTGCCGGCCGAGCGCGCAGCCGCGCCGCGCGGACGCCGAGAGCTCGCCGCCAGCGAGCGCGTCGCCTTGACGCAACGGGTCGCGGGCGTCGCCGATGCCGAGCTGCGCAGCGCGCTGACGCGACTCGGCGAAGCTGTGATCGGGACCGTCGGCGGTAAAATTCGCTGAGCTAATTTTCGCGACTCGAAGGCGGTGCTTTGCTTGAACTGCTGGCGCGCAAGCCCTAGCATCGGGCCGTTTTATGGTTTGGAGTTACGCATGCGCTTCCACCGGCTGATCCTCGCCGCCGCGATCGCGCTGGCCGCAATGCAAGTTCCGGCGGTCGCCGCCGGCGCGCCGACGCTACAGCCCGACGATCACGTTCTCGGCAAAAAGAGCGCGCCGATCACGATCTTCGAATATGCGTCGCTCACCTGTCCGCATTGCGCCGCGTTCGTGAGCGACACCCTGCCCCAGCTCCAAAAGGATTGGATCGACACCGGCAAGGCCAAGCTGGTGTATCGCGATTATCCGCTCGATGAGTCGGCGGCCCTGGCCTCGAGGATCGCGCGCTGCTTCCCGGAAGACCGCTATTTCCCCTTCATCGAGACGCTGTTCCAGAACCAGCGCGAATGGGCCTATAGCAGCGAGGCGTCGACCAAGGCCGCGCTGGCGCGCATCGCCAAGCTCGGCGGCATGAGCCAGGCGCAGTTCGACGCCTGCGCTAGCAACGAGAAACTTTCCGATGCCGTGCTCAATTCGCGGCTCGTCGCCCAGAACCAGTACGGCATCGATTCGACGCCGACGTTCTTCATCAACGGCACCAAGGTGGTCGGCGACGTGCCTTATGACGAGTTCGTCAAATACCTCAGCGGCAAGGCCAGCAAGGCGGCGCCGAACCCGGCCGGCCCAGCGACGGCGGCGAACGACGTCGATCGCGGTGTGATCGCGACGATCCGGCACTGGTTCGGGTCCTTCATGTCGCGCACCTAGCCCGCAGCCCGATCGTGCATTTCGCCAAGCTCCGACTCTCCGGCTTCAAATCCTTCGTCGACCCGACCGAACTCGTGATCGAGCCCGGCATGACCGGGATCGTCGGGCCGAACGGTTGTGGCAAGTCGAACATCCTCGATGCGATGCGCTGGGTGATGGGCGAGACCTCGGCCAAGCGGCTGCGCGGCAGCGAGATGGACGACGTGATCTTCTCGGGCACGAGCGCGCGGCCCGCGCGCAACGTCGCCGAAGTGATGCTGCACCTCGACAACGGCGCGCACGACGCGCCGCAGCCCTACGAGGCACATAACGAGATCCAGATCCAGCGCCGCATCGAGCGCGGCATCGGCTCGGACTATCGCATCAACAGCCGCGACGTCCGCGCCCGCGACGTGCAGTTGCTGTTCGCCGACGTCGCCACCGGCGCCAATTCGAGCGCCATCCTGAGCCAGGGCCGCATCGGCGCAATCATCAGCGCCAAGCCCGCCGACCGCCGGATGCTGCTTGAGGAAGCCGCCGGCATCGCCGGCCTCCATTCGCGCCGACACGAGGCGGAGCTGCGCCTCAAGGCCGCCGAGACCAACCTGGCACGGCTCGACGACGTGCTGCGCACGCTCGAGACCCAGCTCGAGAGCCTGAAGAAGCAGGCGCGCCAGGCGCAACGCTATCGCCGCCTGTCGGATTGGATCCGCCGCGCCGAAGCGACCGTGCTGCATCTGCGCTACGCCGCCGCCACCGGCGAGCTGACGGCGTCGGAAGAGCGGCTGCGCGCCGCCGAACGCGTCGTCGCCGAACGCATGACCGCCGCCGCCGCGGCCGATCGGCTGCGCGAAGCCGCCGCTTCCGAGCTGCCGGCGCTGCGCCAGAGCGAGGCGGTGGCCTCGGCCGAGCTGCAACGACTGACCTTGGCGCGTCAGGCGCTCGACGACGAAGAGCGGCGCATCACCGCGGCGCGCCAATCAGCCGAGGCGCGGCTCGAACAGCTCGCCGCCGACCTCAAGCGCGAGGACGAACTCGCTGCCGACGCCCGCACCGCGCTGGCGCGGCTTGGCGAGGAACGCCAGTCGCTCGCCGCGGCCCAGCAGGACGAACGGCACGCGCAGGCGAAAGCGACCGAGGATCTGGCGCGCGCCGCCGAAGCGGTGGGGACGCTCGACGCCCAGATCACCGCGCTGACCGAGCGCGTCGCCGCCGAGGAGGCGCGCCGCGCCGCCTTGACGACGCGGATCGCCGAAGCCGGCGAGCGCCAAGCCCGCCTCAAGGACCGCGCCGACGAGATCGCGCGCCAACGCACAGCGCTCGAAGCCGAGGCCGGTGCCCGCGGCGTCGGCGCCGAAATCCTGGCCGCGCTCAAGGCGGCGGACGCTGCCGCGGAAGAAAGCCGCGCCGCCATGGCAGCCGCCGAACAAGCCCTGGCCGAGGCGCAAGCCGCCGAGGCCGAGGCGCGCGCGCCGCTGGAAGCGGCCGAGATGAACCGGACCAAGCTCAAGGCCGAGAGCGAGGCCCTGCAACAGCTGTTGGCCAAGCCCGACCAAGACAAATGGCCGGCGGTGCTCGACGCCATCCAGGTGGCGCACGGCTTCGAGGCGGCGCTCGGCGCCGCGCTCGGCGACGATCTGACCGCACCGACCGACACCGCCGCGCCGGCGCACTGGTTCGGCCTTCCCGACTATGCCGATGCGCCGCCGCTGCCGGCCGGTCTGGCGCGGCTGTCGGAGCACGTCACCGCGCCGCCGCCATTGATCCGCCGCCTCAATCAGATCGGCGTCGTCGCGACGGCCGCCGAAGGCGAGCGGCTCCAGGCGGAATTGCGGCCGGGCCAGCGGCTGGTCAGCCGCGACGGTGGCCTGTGGCGCTGGGACGGTTTCCGCCGCCTGCCGGGCGCGCCGGCGGCCGCGACCCAGCGGCTCAAACAGCGCCACCGCCTGACCGAACTGGCGCACGAACTGCAAGATGCCGAAACCGAGGTCGCCCGACGGCAGGGCGCGCTCGAAGCGGCGCATCGCCACATGCGCGAGCGGGCCGAAGCCGATCGTCAGGCCCGCCAACGCGCCCGCGAGACACTCGACGCGCTGGCCGATATCCGCAGTCATGAAGCCGAGCTGGCCCGCGCCGCCGCTGCCATCGTCTCGCGGCGCGTGGCGCTCGAAGAAGCGGCGCAGCGGCTGACGCTCGATCGCGCCGAGGCCGAGGCGGAAGCCGGCGCGGCGCGCACCGCGCTTGACGCCCTGCCCGACCCGACCAAGGGCCGCGACGAGATTCAAGTGGCGCGCGGCAATCTTGCCGAGCGGCGCGCCTTGCAGCAGGCGCATCAGGGCGAGCACGACCGGCTGGTGCGCGAGGCGGCAGCGCGCGGCGAGCGGCTGACGGCAATCGGCGTCGAGCTGCAATCGTGGGAGCAGCGCGCCGAGGCGGCTTCCCGCCAGCGCCAGACGCTCGAAGGCCGGCGCAATGCGTTGCATGCCGAGATCGAATCGCTTGCGCAGCGGCCGCGAGAAATCGCCGTCGAGCGCGACAAGCTGGCCGAGACCATCGCCGGCTCGACGGCGCGCCGCAACCAGGCAGCGGACGCGCTGGCGGCGGGTGAAGCCAGGCTGGGCGAGGCGGACAAGACCGCGCGTGCGGCCGAGGCCGCCGCCGGCGAGGCGCGCGAGGAACGGGTGCGCGCCGAAGGCATCCGCGATCAGGCGGTGCTCGCGCGCACAACCATCGCCGAAGCCATCGCCGAAAAGTTGCAGGCCAAGCCAGGCGAAGTCCTGGCCGCGGCCGGCATCGAGCCCGACGAGGAGCTGCCCGAGATCGGTGCCGCCACCACGCGGCTCGAGCGCCTGTTGCGCGAACGCGAGAACATGGGCCCGGTGAACCTGGTCGCCGAGGCGGAATCGCGCGAGATCGAGGAGCGCCTCAACGGCCTTAATCGCGAGCGCGAGGACCTGGTCGGCGCCATCGCCAAGCTGCGCCAGGGCATCGCCGCGCTCAACCGCGAGGGCCGCGAGCGCCTGCTCGCTGCTTTCACCCAGGTCAACGATCATTTCGGCAAGCTGTTCGTGCGGCTGTTCGGCGGCGGCAACGCCCATCTGCGGCTCGACCCGGGCGAGGACGATGATCCGCTCCAGGCCGGGCTCGAGATCATGGCGAGCCCGCCGGGCAAGAAGCTGCAGAATCTGACGCTGCTGTCGGGCGGCGAGCAGGCGCTCACCGCGTTGGCGCTGCTGTTTGCCGTCTTCCTCACCAACCCGGCGCCGATCTGCGTTCTCGACGAGGTCGACGCGCCGCTTGACGACGCCAACGTGGATCGCTTCTGCCGCCTGGTCGCCGAGATTGCCGAAAGCGCGGAGACCCGGTTCCTGATCATCACCCACCACCGCCTGACCATGGCGCGGGTTGACCGGCTCTACGGCGTCACCATGGGCGAAAAAGGCGTGTCGCAGCTGGTTTCAGTCGACCTCCAAGGCATCGAGCAGCTTCGTCGCACCGCTTGATTTGGCGCTTTCCCGCGCTTGACTCGCCGGACCACGCCTTTTAGAAGATGCGCGCCTTTCCGGCGCGGGGGGAGTTGCCGCGCGCCCGCGACGCAGGAAAATCTCTCAAGTATCCCCAGTGGTTGGGTCGGTCATGGGTGAGGATCCGGGTAAAGTACATGGTGACCGGGGGTCGTTCGATCAGCGCCTGGAAGCGGCACGGCGGAGTGCCGGACTGGACGATGACGAGGCCGCTTCGCGCCCGACCGGGGGCAACGCGCTCAACCTCGCGATGCAATTGGGCGCCGAGATGGTTGCGGCGCTCGCGGTCGCCATCGCCCTCGGCTACGGGTTGGACAAGCTGCTCCACACCTCGCCGTGGTTCATGATCGGCTTCGTGCCGATCGGGGCGGCGGCCGGCGTTTTCAACCTGGTGCGGGCGATGGGAACGTCGAAGGACTGACTCGGGATACGGTATGGCTCAGAAACAAGCAATCGACGCGCTCGGCCAATTCAAGCTGACCACCGGACTTGGCGGGTTGGGTCGCGCCTCCGATTTCACCAATTCGAACGAGATGATGCTGCTCGCCGCGGTCATCGTGGTGGCGCTCTTTATCGTCGCGCTCCGGCATCGCGCGCTCGTGCCCGGCCGATTGCAGGGCCTTGCCGAGCTGACCTATGAATTCGTCTACCAGATGGTGCTTGACACCATCGGGCCGGAAGGCAAGCGCTTCTTTCCCTTCGTGTTCACGCTCTTCGCCTTCATCCTGCTCGGCAACGTGCTCGGCCTATTTCCGTATTTCTTCGCCTTCACGAGCCACATCGCGATCACCGGGGCGCTCGCCGTCTTCGTCTTCGTGCTCTCGACCCTCGTTGGCTTCTGGTATCACGGAATCGGCTTCCTGAAGTTCTTCTCGCCGCCCGGCGTCCCCGTCTGGCTGCTGCCGCTGCTGATTCCGATCGAGATCGTCTCGTACGCCTCGCGGCCGATCTCCCTTTCGGTCCGACTTTTCGCCAACATGACCGCCGGCCACGTGATGTGGGAAGTCTTCGCCGGCTTCATGCTGCTGCTGGTCGCGAGCATGGGCGCGGTCGGCGTCGTGGCATCGATCATCCCGCTCGGCCTGAACATCGCGCTGGCGGCCCTCGAATTCCTGGTCGCCGTTCTGCAGGCCTACGTCTTCGCCGTGCTCACCTGCCTCTATCTGCACGACGCAATCCATATGCACTGACACTCAGTCGAGCGTTGCGCCGTCAAACCACTTCGTCCATAAGTTCGCCAGATTGGAAAGGATCTCTGACATGGATATCGACTCTGCCCTCCTTGCCCGCGACCTCGGTGCCGGCCTTGCCACCATCGGCGTCGCCGGCGCCGGTGTCGGCATCGGCAATCTTTTCGGCTCGTTCGTGAGCGCCGTCGGCCGCAACCCGGCTGTCCGCGACCGCTTGTTCCGCGACGTGCTGCTGGGGTTCGCGCTGACCGAAGCCGTCGCGCTCTACGCCCTGGTGATCGCGCTGATCATCCTGTTCGCCTGATTGACGTCATCGCCCGTCATCAAGCGTCCCGCCATGCGCTTTGCACGCTCAGCCACGGTAGCCGGACTCGCGGTCGCGTTATCGACCGCGTCTGCGAGCGCCATCGCGGCCGAAAGCGCGATGCCGCAGATGGATTTCGCCGATCCGCTCACCTTCGCGCAGGTGATCTGGATGGCGGTGATCATGATCGTGCTGTACGTCCTGATGGCGCGGTGGGCGCTGCCGCAGCTCGGCAGCGTGATCGAGAACCGCAAACGGCGCATCGACGAGGATCTCAAGGCGGCGTCGCAGGCCCGGACCGAGGCGACCCGGGTGGTCGCGGAAGTCGAGCAAGCCATCCGCAACGCCCACAGCGAGGGCCAAGCCGCCATCGCCAGCGCGATGGCCGAGGCCGAGAACAAGACGCGGGCCGAGTCGGATAAGCTGAAAGCCCGCCTCGACGCGGATTTGGCCCGCGCCAAGGCGGAAATCGAGCAGACCCGACGCGCGGCCTTGGCGGTGCTGCGCCCGGTGGCCGAGGACGTGGCGCGCGCGCTGGTCGAGCGGCTGACCGGTCGTCACGCGGAGCGCGCCGCGGTCGCCCAGGCTTTGGACGCGGCTCAGCGGTAGAAACCGATCATGGAATACGCCGCGCTGCACGGGATCATCTGGGCCAAGGGGACCTTCTGGGTCACCGTCGCCGTCCTCATCTTCCTGGCGCTCGCCGGACGGAAGATCGTCGCCGCTATCGTCCAAATGCTCGACGATCGCAGCGCGGAAATCCGCCGCCAGCTCGACGAGGCGGCGCGCCTGCGCGCCGAGGCCGAGGCCATGCTGAAAGATGCTGAAACGCGCAAGAGCCAGGCTTTGGCCCAGGTGCACGACATGCTCGCCGCCGCATCGCGCGACGCCGAGCGGCTGGCCGCCAAGCTGATCGCCGAGGCGCACGCCGTCGCCAAGCGCCGCGAGCAGATGGTCGAGGAACAGATCGTCGCGGCGCGTCACGCCGCAGTCGAGGATATCCAGCAGCAAGCCGCCGCGCTGGCATGCCGGGCGACCGAAATCGTCCTGCGCCAGATGACCGGCAGTGAGCAAGGCAAGCAACTCATCGATGCCTCGATCACCGGCTTGCCCGAGGCCTTCAGCCGACGCGCCGCCTACTGAGTTACGCCCCGCCCGGTGCGGTAGCCGCCTGCTCGGGCGCGAGATAGACGGCGCCAAGCGATTGCGCCACCGCCGGATGGGTGACGCGGCCGGCCTGGATGTTGAGCCCGGCCATCAAGTTGCGGTCCTCGGCGACCGCCCGCTTCCAGCCCTTGCCCGCCAGCGCCAGTACGTAGGGCAGCGTCGCGTTGTTGAGAGCGAAAGTCGAGGTGCGCGCGACCGCGCCCGGCATGTTGGTGACGCAATAATGGATCACGCCGTCCTCGACATAGGTCGGATCGGCATGCGTCGTCGGCCGGCTGGTCTCGCAGCAGCCGCCCTGGTCGATCGAAATGTCGACGATCACCGAGCCCGGCCGCATGCGTTTTACCATGTCGCGCGTCACCAGCCGGGGCGTCGCCGCGCCGGCGACCAGCGCGGCGCCGATCACCAGATCGGCCTCAACCACCTCGCGCTCGATGTTCTCGATCGTCGAGAACAGCGTATGGAGTTGCGAGCCGAACTGGAGGTCGAGGGCGTAGAGCCGCGCCAGCTGCTTGTCGATCACCGTGACATGCGCCTCCATGCCCATGGCGACGCGCGCGGCGTTGGTGCCGGCGACGCCGCCGCCGAGCACGACGACGCGCGCGGCCGACACGCCGGGCACGCCGCCGAGGAGAACGCCGGCGCCGCCCTGTTCCTTCTCGAGGCAATGCGCGCCGACCTGCACCGCCATGCGGCCGGCGACCTCGCTCATCGGCGCCAGAAGCGGCAGCCCGCCGCGCGCGTCGGTCACCGTCTCGTAGGCGATGCAGGTGGCGCCGGAGCACAGCAAGCCGTCGGCCTGCTGGCGATCGGCGGCGAGATGGAGATAGGTGAATAGCACCTGGCCGCGGCGCAGCATCGCGATCTCGGCCGGCTGGGGCTCCTTCACCTTGACGATCAGCTCGGCCTTGGCGAAGACCTCGGCCGCACTGGCCGCGACGCTCGCACCGGCACGGCGATAGGCCTCGTCATCGAAGCCGATGCCGCCGCCGGCGCCGCTTTCGATCACCACCGTCTGGCCGTGATGGACGAGCTCGCGGACGCTGCCCGGCACCAGGCCGACGCGGTATTCATGGGTCTTGATCTCCTTCGGCACGCCGACCAGCATGGTCACCCCCGTCCTTGATCCCGTGAACCGCGGATGAACCGTCGCAGCCTGCTCATCGCGCCGTTGGTCTGCCTCCTGGCGTCGCTTGGCGCGCCGCGCGCCCGCGCCCATTCCTACAAGCTCGGCATGATCGAGATCGGCCACCCTTGGGCCGAGCCCTCGACCGGCGACATTGCCGCCGTCTTTATGGCGCTCGCCAATATGGGCGACAAGCCCGACCGGCTGACCGGCGCCGCGGCGCCGATTGCCGATGCCGTGCTATTCCAGGACTACGGCAACCATCCGGTCGATTCGTTCGCGTTGCAGCCAAAGCAGCCGGTGGCGTTGCGCCCCGGCGGGCCCCGAATCGTATTGCAAAGCGTGAAGCGCCCGCTCGTGATTGGCGACGACTTTCCGCTGACGCTGCGCTTCGCCGCCGCCGGCGACATCACGGTCATGGTGGTGGTCGAGCACGGACCGGCGGAGCCGACACCGGCGCGTTAACCCGCGCGACAATGTCATCGGCAATCGCTAGCGAACTGGTCAGGCCGGGCGATTCGATGCCGAAGAGATTGACCAGGCCGGCGATGCCGTGGCGCTCGACGCCGTCAATGCGGAAATCGGCCGCCGGTTCGTCGCGGCTGCTGATCTTGGGCCGGATGCCGGCATAGCCCGGCTGTAGCGCGCCATCCGGCAGGCCCGGCCAGTATTTGCGGATCGCCGCGTAGAAGCGCGCGCCGCGGCCCAGATCGACCGTGTAATCGATGCCGTCGATCCATTCCGTATCGGGCCCGAAGCGCCCCTGCCCGGCAAGATCGGGCGTGTAATGAATGCCGAGCCCGGCATGCTCCGGCACCGGATAGACCGGACGCCGGAACGGCGCCTTGCCGGGCAGCGTGAAATAGACGCCGCGGCAATAATAGTCGCGCGGAATACTGGCCGGCGGCACGCCGTCGAGTCGGCGCGCCACGGCTGGCGCGTAGAGGCCGGCGGCGTTGATCAGGACCTCGCATTCGAGCGTCAGCTTTTCGTCGTCGGCGATGTCGAGCGCGAAGCCGCCGCCGGCGCGCATCCGGCCGGATACGACCTCGGCGCGCAGCGCGACCGTCGCGCCATACGCCTCGGCCTCGCCTTGCAGGCTCAGCATCAGCGCGTGGCTGTCGATCAGCCCGGTGGACGGCGAATGAAAGGCGGCGACGCAGGCGAGCGCGGGCTCCAACGCGCGTGCCGCCTTAGCCTCGAGCAGCTCCAGGTCGTCGACGCCATTCGCCTTGGCATGTGCCATCACCTTGGCCAGCAGCGGCACTTCCGTCTCGTCGGTGGCGACCACCAGCTTGCCGATGCGCCGGGCGGCGATGCCGCGCGCCAAGCAATATTCATAGAGAAGCTTGCGGCCGGCAACGCAGAATTGCGCCTTGAGACTGTTCGCCGGGTAATAGAGCCCGGCATGGATGATCTCGCTGTTGCGCGACGAGGTGTGCGCGCCGATGTGGCGCTCTTTCTCGACCACCAGAACGGTCCGGCTGCTCAACGCCAGGGCGCGCGCCACCGCGAGCCCGACCACGCCGGCGCCGATCACCACGCATTCAACCGATTCGCGCATGTGTGTTCCCTGCAATCCCATCATGCCGCGATTGACGCAGCGGCGCGAGACCGACAATCTCCGGCGACATCTCCGAGAGCGTCCATGCCCGCCGCGCCCGCGCACAGTCGTCCCATCAGCCGCATCGAGGTGCTTTATCCTTATCTGCTGTTGACGCTGTGCAACCTGTTCTGGTCGGGTAACTGGGTGCTCGGCCGCGCCGCACACGACGTCGTCCCGCCGGTCGCCTTGACCTTCGGGCGGTGGACGATCTCGGCGATCTGTCTCGCGCCGCTGGCAATCCCGCGGCTCAAAGGCAAAGGCCCGGTGCTGCGCCAGCATTGGCTGCTGATCGCGACGCTCGGCTTTCTCGGCCTCGGCTTCTTCCAGATCGCGATTTACACCGGCCTGCGTTACACCACCGCGATCAACGCGGTGCTGATGAACTCGGCCGCGCCGCTCTACATCATCGCGATCTCGTGGCTGCTCGACGGCGAGACGGTGACGCCGCGCCAGCTCCTTGGCATGGTGCTGTCGTTTTGCGGCATCATTGTCATCATCACCCGCGGCCGGTTCGAGCAGCTTCTCCATCTGCAGTTCAATATCGGGGACCTGATCATCCTGCTCACCATGCCGACCTGGGGCCTCTATTGCGTGCTGTTGCGCCGCGCGCCCAAATCGCTCGACACACTGGGATTCCTCTTTGCCATCAATATCGCCGGCTTGGTGATGACGGCGCCGGCGCTGGCGGTCGAAGCGATCTTCATTCGCCTGCCGCAACCGACGCCGCTGGCCGGATTCGCCGTGCTGTATACCGGCGTGTTCGCCTCGTTCCTGGCGTATATCTGCTGGAACAAGGGCGTCGAAATGGTGGGCGCCAATCGCGCCGGCTTCACCTCGCATTTGCTGCCGGCCTTCGCCACCGTGCTGGCGGTGTTCACGCTCGGCGAGGAGCTGCACGTCTATCACGTCGTCGGCATCGCCATCGTGCTGTTCGGCGTCTGGCTGGCGACCAGCGCCCGCAGCAAGCCGATCGCCGCGCCGATGGACTAGCGTCGGCGCTCAGGCTTTGCCGTAGCCGCCGCCACCCGGCGTTTCGAGCACGAAGACGTCGCCCGGCCCGACCGCGATCACCTGGGTGCCGCCAAAATCCTCGCGCGCGCCGGTGGATCGCTCGAGCCAATTGCGTGCCGGCGCGGCGGACACCCCACCCGCCAGCCCGAAGGGCGCGATGCGACGCCGGTCGCCGAGGATCGCCGCCGTCATCGCCTCACGGAAGCGGATGCGGCGCACCGCGCCGTCGCCGCCGCGCCATTGTCCCGCCCCGCCGGAACCGCGGCGGATGGCGAAGCTTTCGAGCAGTACCGGAAAGCGCCACTCCAGCACCTCGGGGTCGGTCAGGCGTGAATTGGTCATGTGGGTGTGGACGGCAGCCGCGCCGGCAAACCCCGGACCGGCGCCGGCGCCGCCGCAGACTGTCTCGTAGTATTGGTAGCGCGCGGTGCCGAAGGTGAAATTGTTCATCGTGCCCTGAGACGCCGCCAGGGCGTTGAGCGCGGCATAGAGCGCGTCGGTGATACACTGTGAGGTCTCGACGTTGCCCGCCACCACCGCGGCGGGATAGCGCGGGCTCAGCATCGAGCCCGGCGGGATGCGAATATCGATCGGTACCAGGCAGCCGGCATTCATCGGAATCTCAGCGTCGACCAGCGTGCGGAAGACGTAGAGCACCGCCGCCTTGCAGACCGCCTCGGGCGCGTTGAAGTTGGTTTCGAGTTGCGGGCTGGTGCCGAAAAAATCGACGACCGCGCGCCGCGCCGCCCGGTCGATCGTCACCTTGACGCGGATGACCGCGCCTGAGTCCATCTCGCATGCGTATTCACCGCCATTAAGGCGCCCGAGCACCTGGCGCACCGCCTCGGCGGCGTTGTCCTGCACATGACGCATATAGGCTTCGACCGTGTCGCGGCCGAAATGGCGCACCATGCCTTGCAGCTTCTGCACACCCTTCGCGCAGGCGGCGATTTGCGCCTTGAAGTCGCCGAGGTTTTGCTCGGGGTTGCGTGCGGGGTATTGGCCGCCGGCGAGCAACGCACGGATTTCGGCCTCGCGGAAGCGGCCGGCATCGACCAGGAGGAAATTGTCGATCAGCACGCCTTCTTCCTCGATGGTGCGGCTCAATGGCGGCATCGAACCGGGCGTGATGCCGCCGATATCCGCCTGGTGACCGCGCGACGCGACATAGAACAGCACATCGTCGTTCCCCGTATCGCTTTCGGCGAAGACCGGCGTGATCACCGTGACGTCGGGCAGATGCGTGCCGCCGTTATAGGGCGCGTTCAGCACGTAAACGTCGCCGCGCTTGATGCCGCGGCCGTCGGCCCGATTGGCGCGGGCGCGAATGACGCTGGCGACGCTTTCGCCCATCGAGCCCAGATGCACCGGCATGTGCGGCGCGTTGGCGATCAGCGCGCCGGCGCGATCGAATAGCGCGCAAGAGAAATCGAGGCGCTCCTTGATGTTGACGGAATAGGCCGTGTTCTGCAGCGCGACGCCCATCTGCTCGGCGATCGACATGAAAAGGTTGTTGAACACTTCGAGCATCACCGGATCGACGTCGGTGCCGATCGCGACCGCCCGCGGCCGCGGCGCCACACGCTCGAGCACCAGGTTGCGGCGCGCGTCGAGGCGCGCGCGCCAGCCCGACTCGACCACGGTGGTGGCGGTGTCCTCGACGACGACCGCCGGACCGTCGATCGCCTGGCCAGGCGCCAGCGTGGCACGCGCATAGACCGGCGCTGCCCAGGTCTTGCCGGCGGTGAAGACGCCGACGTGATCGAGCGACCGCGGATCAGAACCGTCGCTGGCGGCATCGACGGCGCGATCGTCGGCGCCGCCGGCCGCGCCGATCGCTTCGACGCCAAGCGATTCGATGACGAGCGGCTTGTCGGCGACGACGAAGCCATAGCGCTGCTTGTGCACCGCCGAGAAGTTCGCGTGCAATCGGTCGGCGTCGCCGTAATCGACTACCAGCGGCACGTCGGTGCCTTCGTATTTGACGTGCGCCTTGCGCAGCACGGTGACATCCACCGCGGGAATGCCCTGTGCCGCAAGTTCGGCCGCGGCGGCCGTGGCCAGCGCGCCGAGGATCCGCTCGAAATCCGCCACCGCCGCCGGCGTAAGCGGCATTTCGACCGCCTGTTCCTTGAGACTACGCAGATCGGCGAGACCCATGCCGTAGGCCGAGAGCACACCGGCGAGCGGGTGGATCATGATCCGGGTCATGCCGAGCGCGTCGGCGACCTGGCAGGCGTGCTGACCGCCGGCGCCGCCGAAGCAGCAGAGCGTGTATTCGGTGAGGTCGTAGCCGCGCTCGATCGAGATCTGCTTGATGGCGTTGGCCATGTTCTCGACGGCGATCTTGACAAAGCCGTCGGCCACCTCCGCCGACGAACGGCGATTGCCAGTGGCGCGCGCGATGGTCTCGGCGAGAGCGGCGAACGCGCGTTCGACCGCGTCGTGGTCAAGCGGCTGATTGCCGTCCGGCCCGAAGACATGCGGAAAGAAACGCGGCTGGATCTTACCCAGCATGACGTTGCAGTCGGTCACGGTCAGCGGGCCGCCGCCGCGGTAGCAGGCCGGGCCCGGAACGGCGCCAGCGGAATCCGGCCCGACGCGATAGCGCGCGCCGTCGAATGCGCAGATCGAGCCGCCGCCCGCCGCCACTGTGTTGATCTGCATCATCGGCGCTCGCAGCCGAACGCCCGCGACCTGGGTCTCGAAGCTGCGCTCGTATTCGCCGGCGTAATGCGACACGTCGGTCGAGGTGCCGCCCATGTCGAAGGCGATGATCTTGTCGAAGCCGGCGAGTGCGGCGACGCGCGCCGCGCCGACGATGCCGCCCGCCGGACCGGAGAGAATCGCATCCTTACCTTGGAAGCGGCGCGCATCGACCAGGCCGCCGTTGGACTGCATGAAGAAGAGGCGCAAATCGCCGAGCGCGGCGGCCACCTGGTCGACATAACGGCGCAGGATCGGCGACAGGTAGGCGTCGACCACCGTGGTGTCGCCGCGGCTCACCAGCTTCATCAGCGGGCTGACCGCATGGCTGGCCGAGACCTGGGCGAAGCCGGCGCGGCGCGCGACTTCGGCGACCGCGCGTTCGTGCGCCGGATAGCGGTAGCCGTGCATGAAGACGATGGCGGCGCTATTGCAGCCGGCGTCGCGGGCAGCCCGCAGTTCGGCTGCGACGTAGCCGAGATCGGGCGCGCGCAGCACCTCGCCTTCGGCGGTCACACGCTCGTCGACCTCGATCACCCGTTCGTAGACCAGATCAGGCAGGACGATGCGACGCTCGAACAGCTTGGGCCGGTTCTGGTAGCCGATGCGCAACGCGTCGCCGAAGCCCTTGGTGATCACTAGGACGGTGCGTTCGCCTTTGCGCTCGAGCAGCGCGTTGGTCGCGACCGTGGTGCCCATCTTGACCGCCTCGATGGCGCCGGGCGGCAGCTTCGCGTTGGGCGCGATCCCCAGAATCGCACGGATGCCGGCGACGGCGGCATCGCGATAGCGGCCGGGATTCTCGGACAGCAGCTTGCGGGTGACGAGCGTGCCGTCGGGCCGCCGCGCCACGATGTCGGTGAACGTGCCACCGCGGTCGATCCAGAATTGCCAGCCCGCCATCGGCGCGCGGCGGGCGTCAGTGGTGGCTTGAGCCGTGACCGTGCGGCGCGGCAGCGCCCGCTTCGCCGTGATCGCCACGGCCGGGGATGGCGAACAGGCACAGCGCGATGAGCGCGGAGCCGAGAACGTAGAACAACAACGCGAGCGCGAAGGACATGTCGGCCTCCATTGGCCAGGAGATCATGGCTGCTGGCAAGGGTTTCCGCTAGGCTCTCGCGCGGCGGCCATGCAGATTGTCGAACGCCCTTCGCCCAGCCACGATGCCCGCACGAGCGGCGTCGATATGCTGATCATTCATTACACCGGAATGCGTGATCAGGCGGCGACGCTGGCGCGGTTGACCGATCCGGCCGCCAAAGTCAGCGCGCATTATCTGATCGACGAAGACGGCACGGTCGGCCGCCTAGTGCCGGAAGATCGACGTGCCTGGCATGCCGGCGTGTCCTTTTGGCGCGGCCGCAGCGACATCAACGGCGCCTCGATCGGCATCGAACTGGTCAATCCTGGCCACGATTTCGGTTATCGTGATTTCCCGCCGGCGCAGATGGAGGCGCTCGCCGCGCTCGCCACCGACATCCGGCAACGGCACCGGATTCCGGACCGCTACGTGCTCGGCCATTCCGACGTCGCAATCGGCCGCAAACAGGATCCGGGCGAGCGTTTCGACTGGCAGTGGCTGGCGCGGCGCGGTATCGGCCTTTGGCCCGATTTCGCCGGTGGACCGCTGGCTGGCGACATCGCCCTGCTCCAACGCAATCTCGCCAAGTTCGGCTACGACTGTCCGCAGAGCGGGACGCTCGACGAGGCGACGCGCGCTACCGTCCGCGCCTTTCATCTCCACTTCCGGTCCCAACATTGCGACGGCATACCCGACCAGGAAACGCGCCGCCGCGCTGCCGTGCTTGCAGCGATGGTGGTTTGACTTCCGTCGCGCCACCCCATCTTATGCTTGGACCAGACGGCCGGATGGCCGCTCTCCGTCGCGAGACGGGGGGAGGAAAGTCCGGGCTCCACGGAGACACGATGCCGGCTAACGCCCGGCGGGGGCGACCCCAGGGACAGTGCCACAGAAACACACCGCCTAAGCCCTTTGGGGCCGGCAAGGGTGAAATGGTGCGGTAAGAGCGCACCGCGTCGCCGGTAACGGCGGCGGCAGGGCAAACCCCATCGGGAGCAAGACCAAGTAGGGACGGCATGCCCGTAAGTCTTTGTATTTACAGGGCTAGGCGGGTTTCCGAGGCCGCCGTCCGGGTCGGTCGCGTGAGGCGTCCGGTAACGGGCGTCCCAGATGAATGGCCATCCCCTGCGCGAGCGGGGACAGAACCCGGCTTACAGGCCGTCTGGTCCTTTCACCATTTTGTTCTTTATATGTTCTGATTTTCTCAAGTCATCGCGGATGATCGTCTGGATCACAGCGAATCGACGACTGAGGTTCGTCTAAATTGACCTGGAAACGATAGCTAACTTACGGATTTATACGGGAAAATCATTTGACCGCCCATTTAATCCCATGTTATCCCATGCAGTCCCATAATCGTGCCTGCGCCGCCGCTCTGCAGGTCTCCGGGACGTCGGCGCCAAAGAGGCGCGGGGGCGCCGTTTCGGGAGCGAAGCGTTGGCGGTTTTTCTTTCGACCTACGTCAACAAGATCGACCGCAAGGGCCGGATTTCGGTGCCGGCGGCGTTTCGCGCCGCACTGGCGCCGACCGGCTCCAAAGGCATCGTCGCCTATCGCGCGGTGAAGCTGACCGCGATCGAGGTCAGCGGCCTCGACCGCGCCGAAAACCTGTCGCGCCGCATCGATCGGCTGCCCGAATTGTCGGACGAGCGCGATGCGCTGTCGGCTATTCTCGGCGAACTGCGACCGCTCGATTTCGACGGCGAAGGCCGCATCGTTCTGCCGGCCGATCTCGCCCGCCACGCCGATCTATCGGGCACTGCGGTGTTCGTCGGCTGCGGGCCGACGTTCCAGATCTGGGAGCCCGAACGTTTCCGCCGGCACCAGGAAGAGATGCGTGCGCGCATCCGCGAACGCGGGTTGACGCTGCCGCCCGACGAGACGCAATGAGCGCGCCGCACATCCCCGTCCTGCTCGCCGAAGTTGTCGCCGCCCTGGCGCCGCGCGACGGCGCGGTTTACCTCGACGGCACCTTCGGCGCCGGCGGCGCGAGCCGCGCGCTGCTCGATACCGCCGCGTGCCGCGTCGTTGCCTTCGATCGCGATCCGGCGGCCATCACGGCTGGTGGCGCGCTCGCGGCGGGTTATCGCGGCCGGCTGACGCTGATCGAGGGGCGCTTTTCCGAGATGGAAACGCTGCTCAAGCCGCTCGGCGTCGATGCGGTTTCGGGCGTGGCGCTCGATCTCGGCGTGTCGTCGATGCAGCTCGACGACGCCGTGCGTGGCTTCTCGTTTCGCGCCGACGGGCCGCTCGATATGCGCATGTCGCAGCACGGCGAGAGTGCCGCCGACCTCGTCAATCGCCTGTCCGAGGCCGAACTCGTCCAGATCATCCGCGACTTCGGTGAGGAGCGCTTCGCCCGTCGGGTCGCGCGCGCCATCCTCGCCGTCCGCAAGGCGACGCCGATCACCCGCACCAACGAACTCGCCGCGCTGGTGCGCCGCTCGGTCCCCACCGCCGGTACGATCGACGCGGCGACGCGGACATTCCAGGCGATGCGCATCGCGGTTAACGACGAGCTCGGCGAGCTCGATCGCGGCCTGCTCGCGGCCGAACGACTGCTGGCGCCCGGCGGCCGGCTGGCGGTGATCTCGTTCCATTCGCTCGAGGATCGCCGGGTCAAATCGTTCCTGCGTACGCGTGCGGGCCAGGCGCCGCGCGGCACCCGGCATCTGCCAGCGACGCGCGAGCGCGAGCCCAGCTTCCGCTTGCTGACGCCCAAACCGGTGACGCCGTCGGCCACCGAGATCGTGCTCAACCCGCGCGCGCGCTCGGCGCGGCTGCGTACCGCCGAGCGCACGGCCGCCCCGGCCTGGGGAGAGGCCGCATGATCCGGCTTAGCACGATCCTCTGGACGCTGGCGGTGGTGATCGCCGGTTACGCGATGTTCCAGGTCAAGTTCCACGTCGCCAAGCTCGACGACGAGTTCGCACGCCTCAACCGCCAAATCGCTGCGACCCGCGAGGAGACCCGCGTGCTCGACGCCGAATGGACGCTGCTCGACGATCCGCAGCGGCTCGACCGGCTCAATGGCGCGTTCCTGAAATTGCAGCTGGTGGCGCCGGCGCAAATCGTGCCGCAGGCGCAGCTTAGCCAAATTCCGCTGCGCAACGTTCCGGCGACGGCGGCCGTGACCACGCCGCCGCAAGTCGCGAGCATGGGGGCGCTGCGATGAAGCGTTCGCCCGACGGCGTGCGCGACGATCCCTGCCGGCCCCGCCATTACCGGCCGCAGGCGAGCGCGCCGGCGCCGTCCGAGGGGCCGGCGCAGGACGCCATCGAGCTCAGCCACACCCGCCTGCTGATCACCGGCGCATTGTTCCTGCTCGCCTTCATGGTCATCGGCGCGCGGCTGGTCGAGGTGGCCGGCTTCAAGGCCGGCGACGTTCGGCTTGCCCACGGCCATGCCGCGGCGAAAACGGTGGCGACGCGCGCCAACATCGTCGACCGCAACGGCGTGCTGCTGGCGACGACGCTCGAGGCGCCATCGCTGTTCGCGAACCCGAAACTGATCGACGACAAGCGCGAAGCGGCGCGCCGGCTCGCGGCGATCCTGCCCGAGATGACCGAAAGCGAAATCTACGCGCGGCTCGATACGGACAAGAGTTTCGTCTGGCTCGATCGCCGCCTCACGCCGCGCCAGGAGAACGCGGTCAACGCGCTCGGCATACCGGGGCTGCAATTCCAGGACGAAGGCAAGCGCGTCTACCCCGAAGGCGCCTTGACGGCGCATGCCGTCGGCTATGTCGGCATCGACGACAACGGACTCGCCGGCATCGAGCGCAGCTTCGACCGGGCCCTGAAGCGCAGCGACCAGCCGGTGGAACTGTCACTCGACGTGCGGCTGCAATACATCCTGCACAGCGAGATCGCGCGGCAGGTCGACGAGTTCAAGGCCATCGGCGCTGCCGGACTGATCATGGACGTGCGCGACAGCGAAGTCCTGGCGCTGGTTTCGCTGCCGGATTTCGATCCGGCCAACCCGGGCGCCGCCACGCCCGCCGAGCTCTTCAACCGCGCAACGCTCGGCACCTACGAGCTCGGCTCGGTGATGAAGATCTTCAACACCGCCATGGTGCTCGACGACGGCGTCGCGACCCTCGCCTCGACTTTCGACGCGACCAAGCCGCTGCAGGTCGGCCGGTTCCTCATCCACGATTACGAGCCGAAGAAGCGCTGGCTGAACGTGCCGGAGATATTCGAGTACTCGTCGAACATCGGCTCGGCACGCGAGGCAGCGGCGGCCGGGGCGGACCGTCAGCGCGCGTTCTTCACGCGGCTCGACCTGCTGCATCCGCCGGCCTTCGAGCTGGCCGAGGGCACGCCGCTTTATCCGAATCCGTGGCGGCCGATCAATGTCATGACGATGGCCTTCGGCCACGGCATCGCGATCAGCCCGTTGCAGCTCGCGGCCGGCGCGAGCGCGATCGTCAACGGCGGCATCTACTATCCGCCGACCATCATCAAGCGCCCCAACGGTGTACCGCCGAACGGCCGCCGCGTCGTCTCGGCGGCGACTTCGGCCGACATGCGACAGCTGATGCGGCTGGTCGTCGAGGGTGGTACCGGCAAGTTCGCCCGCAGCTCGGGCTATCTTATCGGCGGCAAGACCGGCACGGCCGAGAAGGACGCCGCCGGCCGCTACGAGACCCATAAGCTGCTGTCATCCTTCCTCGGCGTGTTTCCGATCAACGACCCGCGATACCTGGTTCTGGTGATGCTCGACGAGCCGCATGGCGATCGCAGCACCGGCGGCTTCGCCACCGGCGGCATGGTCGCCGCCCCGGCGGTCAAGCGCATCGTCATGCGCATGGCACCGATCGTCGGAATTCCTCCAGTGGACCAAAATTCGCCCGAAATTCGCCGTTCTCTGATGGTCGGCTTGCCCAGCCCGCAGGGACGGAAACTTGCGGCTAACTGAGATCATGGACGGCGGATCGCGCCCGCGTCGTGTTGCGCCATCGATGGGCGATCCCGAGATTCTTGGCCTGACTTCCGACTCCCGCGACGTGAAACCTGGTTATCTGTTCGCCGCCTTGGCCGGTGCGCGCGAGAGCGGTCGTCGCTATCTCGACGACGCGCTTGCCCGCGGCGCTGCCGCGATCCTCACCGACGCTGCGCCGCTCAACCATCCGATCGGCGTGCCGGTGATCGCCGACGCCAATCCACGCCGCCGGCTGGCGCGGATGGCTGCCCGGTTCTATGCGCCGCAGCCGGCGACGATTGCGGCGGTCACCGGCACCAACGGCAAGACTTCGGTCGCGGTCTTCACGCGCCAGATCTGGGCGGCGCAGGGCCTCAAGGCGGCGAGCCTCGGCACCATCGGGCTGGTGGCGCCGGGCGTGGTACGGCCAGGCGCGCTGACCACGCCCGATCCGGTCAAGCTGCACGCGATGCTGCGTGACCTGATGCACGCGGGCGTTGAGCATGTCGCGCTCGAAGCGTCGTCGCACGGCCTCGACCAGTTCCGGCTCGACGGCCTGACGTTGGCGGCGGCCGCCTTCACCAACCTGACGCGCGATCATCTCGATTACCACGGCGACATGGCGCATTATTTCGCCACCAAGCGGCGCCTGTTCGCCGAGCTGCTGCCGGCGTCGGGCAGCGCGGTGATCAACCTCGACGACGAATCCGGCCGGACGCTGATCGGCGTCGCCAAGGCCCGCGGCCAGCGCGTCATCGCCTATGGAGCCGCGCCCGACGCCGAGCTCAGGCTGATCGCCGCCACACCGACCGCACGTGGGCTGGCGATCGAGATCGCCGCCTTCGGCGCGCGGCCGCGGCAGACCGAGCTGCCGCTGCTCGGCACATTCCAGGCCATGAATGCCCTGGCCGCGGTCGGCCTCGCGGTCGTCACTGGGACGACGCCGGAAGCGGCGCTCGACGTCCTGCCGCATCTCGCAGGCGTGCCGGGCCGCATGGAGCTAGCCGCCACCCATCCTTCCGGCGCGCCGCTGATCGTCGATTACGCACACACGCCCGACGCGCTCGAGACCGCGCTCAAGGCGCTACGGCCGCATGCCGCGAAGCGGCTGGTGGTGGTCTTCGGTTGCGGCGGCGACCGAGACGCGGGCAAGCGGCCGCAGATGGGCGCCATCGCCGCACGGCTTGCCGATGTCGCCATCGTCACCGACGACAATCCGCGCTCCGAGGACGCGACGGGGATCCGCCGCGCCATCCTTGCCGCCTGTCCGGGCGGGCACGAGATCGGCGACCGGCGCGCCGCCATCCGCACCGCCGCGAAATCGCTTGCCGCTGGCGACCTACTGCTGATCGCCGGCAAGGGCCACGAGAGCGGCCAGATCGTCGGCGCGCGGACTGTGCCGTTCGACGACCGGATCGAAGCCCGCGCCGCGATCGGCGCCCTCGGAGGCGCCGTATGAGCGCGCTGTGGACCGCGGCGGAAGCCGCCGTCGCCACCGACGGCACGAATACCGCCGCCTGGAGTGCGCAAGGCGTGTCGATCGACAGCCGGTCACTGCTGCCCGGCGATCTCTTCGTCGCGCTCAAGGGACCGAAATTCGACGCGCACGAATTCGTCGCCGCCGCCTTCGGCAAGGGCGCCGTGGCGGCGATGGTCGCCAGGGTCATGCCCGGCGCGACCAAGCCGCTGCTCGCAGTCGCCGATACCCAGAAAGGACTCGAGGACCTCGGCCGCGCCGCGCGTGCCCGCACCGCCGCCAAGATCGTCGGCGTCACTGGCAGTGTCGGCAAGACCGGGACCAAAGAGGCGCTGCGCCATGCCTTCGAGCGCCAGGGCGCGACGCATGCTTCGTCCGGCAGCCTCAACAACCAGTGGGGCGTGCCCTTGTCGCTGGCGCGCATGCCGCAGGACACCGTCTACGGCGTGTTCGAGATGGGCATGAATCATCCCGGCGAGATCGACGCCCTGACGCGCTTGGTGCGGCCCGACGTCGCGGTCATCACCACGATCGAGCCGGCCCATCTCGGCTTCTTTCCGTCGGTCGAGGCCATCGCCGACGCCAAGGCCGAGATCTTCAACGGCATGGAGCCACGCGGTTGCGTCGTGATCAATCGCGACAACCCGTATTTCGGCCGCCTGGCCGAACGGGCGAAGGCCGCCGGCGTCGGCCGCGTCATAGATTTTGGCACTCATGCCGACGCGGCGGTGTATCTGATCGATTGCCATCTGCACGCCAGCGCCAGCGCGGTCACCGCCTCGGTCCAGGGCGAGATCGTCGATTACTGCCTATCGCTGCCGGGCCGCCACTGGGTGATGAACAGCCTGGCCGTCCTCGCTGCGGTGCGCGCCGCCGGCGGCGATATCGGTACGGCGGCGGCGGCGATGGCGACGCTCGAGCCGATGGCCGGGCGCGGCCTGCGGCGCAAGATCGCGGCGGCCGGCGGCGACGCCCTGCTGATCGACGAAAGCTACAACGCCAGCCCGGCGTCGATGCGCGCGGCGATCGCCGTGCTGGGAGCGACGCCGCCGCAAGGCGACGGTCGCCGCATCGCCGTGCTCGGCGACATGCTCGAGCTGGGCGCCGACGCGGCGCGGCTCCACGCCGAGCTCACCGGGCCCTTGCAGGATGCCGGCGTCGATCTGGTCTTCACCGTCGGCGAGGGGATGCGCGCGCTCTACGACGCGCTGCCGGCGCGGCGGCGAGGCGCACATGCCGCGACCGCGGCCGAGATGGCGGAGACCACGGCGCGCCGGCTCAAAGGTGGCGACGTCGTTATGGTCAAGGGCTCGTACGGCAGCCGCATGCGCGACGTGATCGCGCGCCTGTCGGCGGCCGCCGAGCCGGCGAGGCACTGAACCATGCTGTATCTGCTCTTCGCTCCGCTCGCCGAACGCTTCGTGGCCTTCAACCTGTTCCGCTACATCACCTTCCGCTCGGGCGGCGCGGTCGTCACCGCGCTGATCATCAGCTTCATCTGCGGGCCGTCGATCATCGCCTGGCTGCGCTCCAAACAGGCCCACGGCCAGCCGATCCGCATCGACGGGCCGGAAAGCCATCTTTTGACCAAGAAGGGCACGCCCACCATGGGCGGGTTCCTCATCCTGCTGGCGATCACCGGCTCGACCCTGCTCTGGGCCGATCTCTCCAATCCCTATATCTGGGTGACGCTGTTCGTCACCGTCGGCTTCGGAACCGTCGGGTTCTTCGACGACTACCGCAAGCTGACGCGCCGCTCGCACAAAGGGCTTTCGAGCCGCGCCAAGTTCCTGATCGAGCTGGCGATCAGCGCCATCGCCGCCTATGCCGTGATGCTGATCACCCATCCGCCGCTCGGTACCTCGCTGGCGGTGCCGTTCTTCAAGGGCGTGCTGCCCGATCTCGGCTGGTTCTTCCTGGTCTTCGCCGCCTTCGTGATCACCGGCGCGTCCAATGCGGTCAATCTGACCGACGGCCTCGACGGCCTCGCGATCGTGCCGGCGATGATCGCCGGCGGCTGCTTCGCGCTGATCTCCTATCTCGTCGGCAATCTCGTCTTCGCCAACTACCTCCAGCTCTGGCACGTCGCCGGCGCCGGCGAGTTGGCGGTGTTCTGCGGCTCGTTGGTCGGCGCGGCGCTCGGCTTCCTCTGGTTCAACGCGCCGCCGGCCATGGTGTTCATGGGCGACACCGGGTCGCTGGCGATCGGCGCCGCGCTCGGCATCGTCGCCGTCGTCACCAAGCACGAGCTCGTCCTGGTGATCATCGGCGGCTTGTTCGTGCTCGAGACGGTCTCGGTGATCGTCCAGGTGGTGAGCTTCAGGCTCACCGGCCGGCGCGTCTTCCGCATGGCGCCGCTCCACCATCATTTCGAGAAGAAGGGCTGGCAGGAGCCGACGATCGTCATCCGCTTCTGGATCATCGCCTCGATCCTCGCGATCGCGGGCCTTTCCACCCTCAAGCTGCGGTGAGGCGATGATCGAGATCGGCCAGTTCCGCAACCAGACGGTCGCCGTGCTCGGCTTGGCGCGCTCGGGCCTTGCCGCAGCGGCGGCGCTGAAGCGCGGCGGCGCCCGGGTCGTCACCTGGGACGACGCGGCGAGCCGCCGCGAGGCGGCGACACACGCCGGCTTCGACCTCGTCGATCTCGCGACCGATCTCGCCGGCGCCAAGGCGCTGGTGCTATCGCCCGGCATTCCCCACACCTTCCCGCAACCGCATCCCGCAGCGGCGCGCGCCAAGGCGGCCGGCGTGCCGATCATCGGCGACATCGAGCTCTTGGCCCTGGCGCAGAAAGTGGCGCGCTTCGCCGGCATCACCGGCACCAACGGCAAGTCGACGACCACCGCCCTGACCGCGCATATCCTGGCGGAAACCGGACGCAAGGTGGCGGTCGGCGGCAATCTCGGCGTGCCGGCGCTGCTGCTCAAGGCGCTCGGCGTCGACGGCATCTACGTGCTGGAGATCAGCTCCTACCAGCTCGAGCTGACCCGCAGCCTCGTGCTCGACGTCGCGGTGCTGCTCAACATCACACCCGACCATCTCGACCGCCACGGCGGCATGGACGGCTACGTCGCCGCCAAGCGGCGGCTGTTCAACGGCCAGAGCACGCGACAGACCGCCATCATCGGGGTCGACGACGACATCTGCCGCGGCATCTTCACGACCCTGAAAGCCGCCGGGCAGCAGCGCGTCCTGCCGATCTCGGCGCATCGGACCGTCGCTGGCGGGGTCTATGTCGCGGACGGTGCGCTGATCGACGATCTCAACGGCGGAGCGCGGCCGGTGCTGACGATGGCCGAAGCGCCGCGGCTGCCCGGCGCGCATAACGGCCAGAACGCCGCCGCGGCCTATGCCGCCGCGCGGGCGCTCGGCTGCGAGCCCGACGCGGTGGCGCGCGCGATCAAGACTTTTCCCGGCTTGGCGCATCGCCAGGAATGGGTCGCGACCATCGATGGCGTCCGCTACGTCAACGATTCGAAGGCGACCAACGCCGACGCTGCCGAGAAGGCGCTAGTCTGCTACGACGACATCTACTGGATCGCTGGCGGCAAGCCCAAGGAAGAAGGCATTGACGCCTTGGCGCCGCTCTTTCCGCGCATCCGCCGCGCTTTCCTGATCGGCGAGGCGGCCGAACGATTCGCGCGCACGCTCGACGGCCGCGTCGCCTACGAGATCGCCGGCACGCTCGATGCCGCGCTTGCGGCCGCACGCCATGCCGCGCTCAACGATCGCCGGCGCGGCGCAGTGGTCCTGCTCTCGCCGGCCTGCGCCTCGTTCGACCAGTTCCGCGACTTCGAGGACCGCGGCGACCATTTCCACCACCTGGTCGAGCAGCTGCCCGGGAGGCGCGCGTGAATTTCGCCCGCACCGATCGCAGCGCCGTGGCGCAATGGTGGTGGACCGTCGACCGCTGGACGCTAGCTGCGCTCGCCGGACTGATCGCCTTCGGCTCGTTGCTGGTGATGACGGCGAGTCCGGCGGTCGCCATCCATATGCATACCGACCGGCTGCATTTCGTCGTGCGCTATTTTGCCGTCCTGCCGGTGGCGATGGCGGCGATGTTCGTGATGTCGCTGCAGAATCCGCGCACCGTGCGCCGCGTTGCCATCGTCGGCTTCGCGATCTCGTTGGCCTTGCTGATCGCGACGCCATTCGTCGGCGTCGAGGTCCTGGGCGCGCGACGGTGGATCGAGTTTGGCGGCTTTCAGCTGCAGTCTTCCGAGTTCGTCAAGCCCTGCTTCGCGGTGGTCTGTGCCTGGCTGTTCGCCAAGTCGCGCGAACAGCCGGATTTCCCCGGCCAGTGGATCGCCGTCGGGCTTTTCGCGGTCATCCTCATCCTGCTGATCCGCCAACCCGATCTCGGCATGTCGGTGGTGGTCTCCGTGGTCTGGTTCACCCAGCTGTTCCTCGCCGGGCTGCGCATCGCCCAGGCGGCGATGGTGCTGGGCCTCGGCGCCGGCGGGCTGGTGGCGGCCTATTTCGCCCTGCCGCACGTCACCAGCCGCGTCGACCGGTTCTTCGATCCGGCCAGCGGCGATTCCTACCAGGTCGACCGGGCGATGGACGCGTTCGTGCACGGCGGGTTGTGGGGCGTCGGCCCCGGCGAGGGCACGATCAAGCAGTCGCTGCCCGACGCGCACGCCGATTTCGTCTTCGCCGTCGCCGGCGAGGAGTTGGGCCTGTTCGTCTGCCTGATCATCGTCGCGCTCTTCGCCTTCATCGTGCTGCGCGGCTTCACGCGGCTATTGCAGGACAACAACCTCGCGGTCGTGCTCGGCGCGACCGGCTTGTTCGTCCAGTTCGGGCTGCAGGCCGTGATCAACATGGCGTCGACCCTGCACCTGATGCCGACCAAGGGCATGACGCTGCCGTTCCTGTCCTACGGCGGCTCGTCGCTGCTCTCGCTCGGCATCGGCATGGGCATGGCGCTGGCCTTGACGCGACGGCGCTTCGGCGGAGAGCCTACATGAGCGCGCTCATCGTGCTAGCCGCCGGCGGCACAGGCGGCCACATGTTCCCCGCCGAGGCGCTGGCCGGCGAGCTGGTCGGGCGCGGCATCAAGGTCGCGCTGGTCACCGACAAGCGCGGCCAGGCCTTCGACAATCGGCTGCCCGGCGTAGCCCTGCACCGCGTTCGCGCCGGCCGGCCAAACACGGGCCTCGCCGGCAGGGTCATTGCCGTCTGCGAGATCGCGCTCGGCTTCCTCGCCGCGCGGCGCATTCTGCGCATGCTGGCGCCGACGGCGGCGGTCGGTTTCGGCGGTTATCCCTCGGTGCCGACCATGATGGCGGCGGCGCGTCTCGGCGTGCCGACCGTGATCCACGAGCAGAACGCCCGCCTCGGCCGCGCCAATCGCTGGCTCGCGCCGCGGATGAAGCGTATCGCCACCTCGTTCGCGCAGGTCGACGGCCTCGGCGAAATCGACCGCCGGCGGATCGTCGAGACCGGCAACCCGGTGCGGCCGGCGGCCGTGGCGGAGCACGGCACGCCCTATGCGCCGCCAGCGGCCGGGCCGATCAATCTGCTGATCGTCGGCGGCAGCCAAGGCGCGCGCATCCTCAGCGCCGTCGTTCCTGACGGGCTGGCGCTGCTGCCGGTCGGGATCAAGGTGCGTCTGTCGGTCGCCCAACAAGCGCGGCCGGAAGACGTCGAGACGGTGCGTCGCGCCTACGCCGGCAGCGGCATCCGCGCCGAAATCGCCCCCTTCTTCGCCGACGTGCCGGCACGCATGGCGCGCGCCCATCTGGTGATCTCGCGCGCCGGCGCCTCGAGCGTCGCCGAGCTCTGCGTCGTCGGCCGGCCGGCGATTCTCGTGCCCTACCGCCACGCCGCCGACGATCACCAGACCGCCAACGCCGAGGCGCTGGCCGCCGCCGGCGCCGCCTGGGTGATGAGCGAGCCGGGCTTTACGGCGTCAGCGCTGGCCCAGCGGCTCGAGACATTGTTTGCGCAGCCCGCGCTGCTGGCCGCCGCAGCAGCCGCGGCGCAGCGCCATGCCCGGCCCGAGGCGGCGCGACGGCTCGCCGATCTGGTGCTCGAGACCGCGGGAGGCGTGCGATGAGGGCGCTGCCGCTCGACATCGGCATCATCCATTTCACCGGCATCGGCGGCATCGGCATGAGCGGTATCGCTGAGATCCTGAAAAACCTCGGCTACGAGGTGCAGGGCAGCGACCTCGCCGACAACGCCAACATCAAGCGGCTGCGCCAGCTCAGCATCCGTGTCGCGATCGGCCACCGCGCCGAGAACCTGGGCGCGGCCAAGGTCATGGTCGTGTCCTCGGCGGTGAAGCCGGACAACCCCGAAGTGATCGAGGCCCGCTCGCGTCTCATCCCGGTGGTCCGCCGCGCCGAGATGCTGGGCGAGCTCATGCGCCTCAAATGGGCGATCGCGGTTGCCGGCACGCACGGCAAGACCACGACCACATCGCTGATCGGCACGCTGCTGGAGGCCGCCGGCCTCGACCCGACTGTGATCAACGGCGGCATCATCAATGCCTACGGCACCAACGCGCGGCTCGGCACCGGCGCCTGGATGGTGGTCGAAGCCGACGAAAGCGACGGCACCTTCGTCAAGCTGCCGTCGACCGTCGCCGTCGTCACCAACATCGATCCCGAGCACCTCGATCATTATGGCTCGGTCGAGGCGCTGCATCAGGGCTTCGAGAGCTTCGTCGCGGCGATTCCGTTCTACGGAGTCGCGGTGCTGTGCATCGACCATCCCGTCGTCCAGGGCCTGATTCCGAAGCTGAGCGAGCGCCGCATCGTCACCTACGGCTTCAACCCGCAAGCCGACGTGCGCGCCGACGTCGTCACGCTCGGCGCCGACGGCGCGCATTTCGACGCCATCGTGACCGACCGCCGCGACGGCACCAGCCGGACGATCCAACGCCTGCACCTGCCGATGTTCGGCCGGCATAACGTGCAGAACGCGCTCGCCGCCGTTGCCGTGTCGCGCGAGTTGAAGCTCGCCGACGAGGTGGTACGCAAGGCCTTCGCCGGCTTCAAGGGTGTGAAGCGCCGTTTCACCAAAACTGGCGAATGGAACGGCATCGCCGTCATCGACGATTACGGCCATCACCCGGTCGAGATCGCGGCGGTGCTCAAGGCGGCGCGCGGCGCGACCCAAGGCAGCGTCATCGCCGTGGTGCAGCCGCATCGCTACACCCGGGTCAAGCACCTATTCGAGGAATTCTGCACCTGCTTCAACGACGCCGACGTCGTGCTGGTCGCCGACATCTATCCGGCCGGCGAGGCACCGATCCCCGGCATCGACCGCGATGCCCTGGTCGCCGGGCTCAAGGCGCACGGCCACCGCAACGCCTTGGCGCTCGAATCGCCCGAGGCGTTGCCCGCGACGATCCGCGGCCTGGCGAAGCCGGGCGACCTGGTCGTCTGCCTCGGCGCCGGCTCAATCACATCCTGGGCCAATGCGCTGCCCGACGAGTTGGCGGCGTTGGCGCGGCCAAGGAAGTGCCAATGATGGCCCCGCGCCGCGACCACACGCCCCACCTGATCGAGCGCCTGCCGCGCGTGCGCGGCCGCCTGACCGAGAACGCGCCCTTGGCCCAGCTGACCTGGTTCCGGGTCGGTGGCCCGGCCGAGGCGATGTTCCGCCCAACCGATCTCGACGATCTCGCCGCGTTTGTCGCCGGCAAGCCCAAGGATGTGAAGCTGACGGTGATGGGCGTCGCCTCGAACCTGCTGATCCGCGACGGCGGCGTGCCGGGCGTCGTCGTCCGGCTTGGCCGCGGCTTCGTCGACGTCGCGGCGACCGGCGACGAGATCGCCGCCGGCGCCGGTGCGCTCGACCTCAACGTCGCGCTCGCCGCCTGCGTCGCCGGCATCGCCGGTCTCGAATTCCTGTCCGGCATTCCCGGCACCGTCGGCGGCGGCTTGCGGATGAACGCCGGCGCCTATGGTCGCGAATTCAAGGACGTGCTGCGTGAGGCCACCGCGCTCGACGGCGACGGCCATCGCCACGATCTCGAGCCCGGCGAGATGAACCTGTCGTACCGCCATTGCGGCATGCCCACCGACTGGATCTTCGTTGCCGCGCGCTTCAAGGGCCGGCGCGACAGCCCGACGGCGATCGGCGGCCGCATGGCCGAGATCCAGACTCAGCGCGAAGCGACCCAGCCGATCCGCGCGCGCACCGGCGGCTCGACCTTCGCCAATCCACCCGGCCACAAGGCCTGGGAGCTGATCGATCGTGCCGGCTGCCGCGGCTTGACGCGCGGCGGCGCCATGGTCTCGGAGAAGCACGCCAATTTCCTAATCAACACCGGCAACGCGACGGCCGCCGATATCGAGGCCCTGGGGGAGGACGTGCGCCGCCGCGTGCACGACCAAACCGGTATCACCCTAGAATGGGAAATCAAGCGCGTCGGCGTGTCGGCACAAGGCGGGGGCGCCGCATGAGCCGCGCCATCCGCTCGGTCGCGGTGCTGATGGGCGGCTGGACCGCCGAGCGTGAAGTCTCGCTGGTCAGCGGCCGCGAATGCGCCAAGGCGCTCGCGGCGCTGGGCTATGACGTGCGCAGCGTCGACGTGACGCGCGATCTCGGCGCCATGGTCATGGCGCTGACGCCAGCGCCCGACGTGGTGTTTAACGCCTTACACGGCCGCGGCGGCGAGGACGGCACGGTGCAGGGCGTGCTCGAGTTCCTGCGCGTGCCCTACACCCATTCCGGCGTCCTTGCCTCGGCCGTCGCCATGGACAAGCCGACGGCGCGCTGTGTCTTCGCGGCCGCCGGGCTGCCCTTGGCCGAAGGCCGCATCGCGACGCGCGACGAGATCGCCGCTGGCGACGTTCTGCCGCGGCCTTACGTCGTCAAGCCGGTCAACGAAGGCTCGAGCGTCGGCGTGCGCATCGTCCAGCGTGCCGACAATTCCTGGGCGGCCGAGGCGAAGGAATGGCGCTACGAGCGCGCGCTGGTCGAGCGCTATGTGCCCGGCCACGAGATCACCGTGGCGGTGATGGGCGACCGCGCGCTCGGCGCGCTCGAGATCCGCCCGGCCAAGGGCTTCTACGATTACGCCGCCAAATACGCGCCGGGTGGCTCGGAGCATCTGATGCCGGCGCCGATCCATCCGCGCGCCTACGACCAGGCGCTCGCCATCGGCGTCGCGGCGCACAAGGCGCTCGGCTGCCGCGGCGTGAGCCGCGCCGATCTGCGCTACGACGACACCGCAGGCGAGCCCGGCAAGCTGGTGCTGCTCGAGGTCAACACCCAGCCGGGCATGACGCCGACCTCGCTGGTGCCCGACATCGCGCGCCATGCCGGCATCGAGTTCCCGGCGCTGGTGCGCTGGATGGTGGAGAACGCGGCATGCGATTTCTGAAGCGTCGCACCGCCGAGCCTCGTCCGGCCGCAGCGCCGCAGCGCCGCCGGCCCTTCCCGACGGCCGCCGTGGCGCTCGGCCTCGGCGCCGCGACGCTGACCGCGACCGGCGCCGGCGGTTATTGGCTGTGGCACGACGGCACACTGACGCGCGCCGGCCACGCGCTGACGGCGCGCATCCTGGCCACCGGCGACCGGCAAGGCTTAGCACTCGAAAATGTCGACGTCGTCGGCCGCCAGCGCCAGAGCGTCGCGGCGATCCTCGCCGCGCTCGACGTCCGACGCGGCATGCCGATGCTGGCGATCGATCTGGCCGCCGCCAAGTCGCGACTTGAGGCGCTGCCGTGGATCCGCAGCGCCGATATCGAACGCCAGCTACCCGACACCTTGTTCGTCCGCCTGACCGAACGCGAGCCGTTCGCCTTCTGGCAGCGCAACGGCATGCTGTCCCTGATCGACCGCGACGGCACGGTGATCCCGACCGACGACCTTGCGCAGTACGGGCCGCGCATCGTGCTGGTCGGCGACGGCGCCCCGGCCCAGGCGGCCACTCTGCTCGACATGCTCGCCGCCGAGCCAGCGCTGGCGCGGCGCGTCAACGCCGCGGTGCTCTATGGCTCGGGCCGCTGGACGCTGCGCTTCGACACCGGCGTCGCGGTGGAGTTGCCCGAATCCGGCGCGCCCGCAGCCTGGCAACGCCTCGCCGGGCTCGAGGCCCAGCAGCAGATCCTCGAACGCAACATCGCGGCGATCGACCTGCGCCTGCCGGATCGCATGGTCGTGCACCTGGCGCCCGCCGAAGCCGGCAAGCGCCCGGCGGTGCGCGGCGGCGACAAAGACAAGAACTCATGAGCGCCAAGAATCTCAACGGCCGCGCGCGCGGCGGGGTGATCGCGGTGCTCGACATCGGCACGACCAAGATGTGCTGCTTCATCGCCCGTCGTGATGAGGCGGTTCCGCATATCGTCGGCATCGGCCACCAGATCTCGCGCGGCCTCAAGAACGGCGTCATCACCGACATCGAGACGGCAAGCCAAGCCATCCTCACTACGGTCCATGCCGCCGAGCAGATGTCCGGCGAGCACCTGAGCGAGGTGGTGGTGAACCTCTCGGGCGGCTTCTCGGCGTCGCGGATGATCAAGACCGAAATCAACCTCAACGGCCGCGAGGTATCGGACGCCAACATGCGCCGGGTGCTCGAGCAGGGCTTCCGCATCAGGGAGCCGGCCGAGCGCGCCGTGATCCACTCGGTGCCGGTGGGCTTCGCCATCGACGCCGGCCGGCCGGTGCGCGACCCGCGCGGCATGTACTGCCACAAGCTGGCGGTCAACGTGCACGTCGTGACCGCGGATTCGGCGGCGGTGCGCAACCTCGCCAACTGTCTCGGCCGCTGCCGGCTCGAGATCGCCGCCGTGGTCGCGAGCCCCTACGCTTCCGGCCTGGCGACCCTGGTCGACGACGAGAGCGAGCTCGGCGTCACGGTCATCGACATGGGCGGCGGCACGACCACGATCGGCGTGTTCTTCGACGGCAACCTGGTCTTCGCCGACAGCATCCCCGTCGGCGGCAGCCACGTCACCAACGACATCGCCCGTGGCCTGACCACGCCGATCGCGCACGCCGAACGGATGAAGGCGCTCTATGGCAGTGCCATTCCTTCGGCCGCCGACGAGCGTGAGACGATCACCGTGCCGCTGGTCGGCGAAGAGGAAGACCACGCCAACCATGTGCCGAAATCGCTGCTGGTCGGAATCATTTCGCCGCGGCTCGAAGAGACCTTCGAGCTGGTGCGCGACCGGCTCGAGAGCTCGGGCTTCGACAAGATCGCCGGTCGCCGCATCGTCTTGACCGGCGGCGCCAGCCAGCTGCCGGGCACGCGCGAGTTGGCCGGCCTGATCCTCGATAAGCAAATCCGCATCGGCCGCCCCTTGCGCGTCGACGGGCTGGCGGAATCGACCACCGGTCCGGCCTTCGCCAGCGCGGTCGGTCTCATCCATTTCGCTCTCGCCGAGCACGCCGAGCCGCAGCGCCGCGGCCGCGTGGGCGCGGAAGAGCCAAGCGGCCTCTTTGGCCGAATCGGAGGCTGGCTACGTGAAAACCTTTGAATCGACCACCGGCAACCCGCCCTTCGCCAGGCGGGTCGACGGGGACCCATTTCTGGCGACGCTTTGGAGGGAAGTATGACGTTGAACCTGAAGGTACCGACTGAAGAGCTGGAGCTGCGGCCCCGACTCACCGTGATTGGCGTCGGCGGCGCCGGCGGCAACGCGGTCAACAACATGATCCGCTCGAACCTCATCGGTTGTGAGTTCATCGTGTGCAACACCGACGCCCAGGCGATGAAGCAGTCGCTGGTCGAACGCCGCATCCAGCTCGGCATTACCGTGACCCGCGGCCTCGGCGCCGGATCGCGGCCCGACGTGGGCCAGATCGCGGCCGAAGAGGCGCTCGACGAGATCATGATGGCGCTCGAAGGCTCCAACATGGTCTTCATCACTGCCGGCATGGGCGGCGGCACCGGCACCGGCGCGGCGCCGGTCATCGCCCGCGCGGCGCGCGAGTCCGGCATTCTCACCGTCGGCGTCGTCACCAAGCCCTTCCACTTCGAGGGCACCCACCGGATGAAGACGGCGGAAAATGGCATCGAGGAGATGACCAAGTACGTCGATACGCTGCTCATCATCCCGAATCAGAACCTGTTCCGGGTCGCCAACGAGCGCACCACCTTCGCCGACGCGTTCAAGATGGCGGACGACGTTCTGCACGCCGGCGTGCGCGGCGTGACCGACCTGATGGTGATGCCGGGCCTGATCAACCTCGACTTCGCCGACATCCGGGCGGTGATGAGCGAGATGGGCAAGGCGATGATGGGCACCGGCGAGGCCGAGGGCGACCGCCGCGCGATCGACGCGGCCGAAGCCGCGATCTCGAACCCGCTGCTCGAAGACGTGTCGATGAAGGGCGCACGCGGCGTTCTCATCAACATCACCGGCGGCCCCGACATGACCCTCTACGAGGTCGACGAGGCGGCCAACCGCATCCGCGAGGAAGTCGATCCCGACGCCAACATCATCTTCGGCTCGACCTTCGACGAGAAGCTCGCGGGCCGCATGCGTATCTCGGTGGTGGCGACCGGCATCGACGCCGACCAGATGGAGCATCCGAAGCCGCTCGAAGTGCTGCAGAAAGAGCGGGCGGCGCGCGACGTCGTGAGCCAACCGGCATGGCCCGCGGCGGCGCCCGCCACGGCGCCGATGCCTTATGTGGTGCAGCCGGCCGCGGCGGCACCGGTGCTGGCCCCGGAACCGGAGCCCGAGCCCGAGCCGGACTTCGTCGAGCCGGCCGCAGTTGCGGTGGCGCGGTCGATGCCGCGTGTCGACGCGATCGAGGCTCAGGCGCTGAGCCGCGGCAGCTTCATGCCGCAGCGTCAGCCGGTCGAGCCGGTGATGGTCCGGCCGGCGCCAGTGCGGCCGGTGGTGGCGCCCAACGCCTTCGCCGATGCCGCGATGGCGAATGGCGCGCGCGCACCGCAACGGCCGGCACCGCAGCCGCAGCCCAAGCGGACGCTGAGCCTGTTCGAGCGGGTGGCCAATGCCGGCCGGCTACTGCATCCGCAAGACGAGCCGGCGATGGCGAAGGCCGTCACCGAACCGGCGCCGGGGCCGCGGCCGCAAGCCGTGTCGCAGCCGGTGCCGATCCAGCCGACGCAGCCGACGCTGGTTGCGACCCGGCCGGAACCGGCGGCCGAACGCCCGCGGGCGAAGGACGAGGATCTGCTTGAGATTCCCGCTTTCCTCCGCCGCCAGGCGAACTGAGCGATTCCCGCGGCTCGCGGGCGCCGGCATCGGCGTCCGCGGGCTGAAGCGGACCCGAACTTTACTTGTAAGTATATGATTTCAATCATAAAATTCCGTCACAATCTGAAATAAAGAGTGATTTGCCGCCTTGCAACGCGGTTAGTAACCCTTTGCGCGTTTTCAGGAGTTCCGGGGGAATGGCCCAAAGTTCCGGCATGCAGAAGACGTTGAAGGCACCGATTCACTGTCGCGGTATCGGGCTCCATTCGGGAGCACACATCGAAATGGTGCTGCGGCCGGCTGCGCCTCATACGGGCATCCGCTTCTACCGCAGCGACTGCAACACCGAGGTTGCCGCCGATTGGCGCAACGCCGTCGATTCGCCATTGTGCACGACCCTGGCCAACAGCAAGGGCGATGCGGTCGGCACAGTCGAGCATCTGATGGCGGCATTCGCCGGCCTCGAGATCGACAACGTCGTGGTCGAGATCGATGGGCCGGAAATCCCGGCCATGGATGGCAGCGCATCGCCTTTCGTCTTTCTCATCGAATGTGCCGGCCTGGTCGAGCAGGATGCGCCGCGCCGCGTCATCCGGGTGCTCAAGCCGATCTCCGTCGGCACGCCGGGCAAGTCGGCGGTGCTGGTGCCGGACGACCGGTTTTCGGTCAGCTTCGCCATCGATTTCGCGTCGAGCGCAATCCGGCGCCAGGAGCTGACGCTGTCGCCTTCGCCCGCCACATTCAAGCACGAGCTCAGTGCCGCGCGGACCTTCGGCTTCCTCGACGAGGTCGACCGCATGCGCGAGGCCGGCTTGGCGCGCGGCGGTTCGCTCGACAACGCGGTGGTCATCGCCGGCGATCGGGTCCTGAACGAGGAAGGGCTGCGTTACGTCGACGAGTTCGTGCGCCACAAGATGCTCGACGCGATCGGCGATCTCTATCTGGCGGGCGCCCCGCTGCTCGGCCATTTCCACGGCACGCGCTCGGGTCACGCGCTCAACCGTCAGCTCCTCGCGGCCCTATTCGCCGATCGGACGGCGTGGCGCTACGCCGGCGCCGAGCAAGCGCCGACAGCCGCAGTCGCCTGAGCCGACTCGGCTCGAAACCTAGCGATTATCGCCTCGTCACCGTTTTCCCGCGGCGGTCCATCGTGCTATAAGGCTGGGCCGTGGGGTCTCTCGATCACTTCATCCGGATGCCTTCGGGCGGTCGCGCTGCCGTCCTGATCGGTGGCTTGCTGCTTGCCGCCGCCTTGACCGGCTGTTCCAGCGACAAGAAGGACACCTACGTCGAACGGCCGGTGGACGAGCTCTACAACTCGGCGATGGATCAGCTTGCCCAGAAGGACTACTCCAAGGCCGCCGATACCTTCGACGAAGTCGAGCAGCAGCACCCCTATTCGGTCTGGGCGACGCGGGCGCAGCTGATGTCGGCCTATGCGCTCTACCAGGCCAACAAGTACGACGATTCGATCATCGCCGCCGATCGCTACATCCAGCTCCACCCGGGCAATCGCGACGTCGCCTACGCCTACTACCTCAAGGCGCTCAACTACTACGTCCAGATCGAGGACGTCGGCCGCGACCAAAAGACCACCGAGCAGGCCATGCAGGCGCTCGAGGAGGTCGTGCGCCGCTTCCCCAACACCGCCTATGCGCGCGACGCGCGCCTCAAGATGGACCTGGCGCGCGATCATCTCGCCGGCAAGGAGATGGAGATCGGCCGCTGGTACGAAAAGCAGGGCTACTACCTGGCGGCGCTCAACCGCTTCAAGACCGTGGTGGATAAGTACCAGACCACGACGCACGCGCCCGAGGCGCTCGAGCGCCTGACCGAATGCTATCTCGCGCTCGGCCTCAAGGACGAGGCCCGGCGCACCGCCGCGGTGCTCGGCTACAACTATCCGGGCAGCTCGTGGTACGCCGCCACTTATACGCTAGTGACCGGCAAAGAGATCGCCGACAACGGCGGTGCCGCGGCGACGGCGTCAGCGCCAGCGACGCCGGCGGCGAGCAGCAAAGACAACGAGGACTGGTTCGGCAAGATGCTCGGCTTCGTCTTCTAGACGAGTCGCGTCGCCTCCGGCCCCTCTGGCCTCGGCCGGACGGCGGCGATATCATTTCGCGGCCATGCTGATCGGCCTTTCCATCCGCGACGTCGTGCTGATCGACCGGCTCGATCTTTCGTTCCGGCCAGGATTGTGCGTGCTCACCGGTGAGACCGGCGCCGGCAAGTCCATCCTGCTGGACGCGCTCGGCCTGGCGCTAGGCGTGCGCGCCGAAAGCGGCTTGGTGCGCCGCGGCGCTGAGCAGGCGACGGTCAGCGCCGAGTTCACTTTGCCCGCCCGGCATCCGGTGCGCGCCTTGCTGCAAGACGCCGGCCTGACGGTTGACGACGATACGCTGGTCTTGCGGCGGATCGTCGGCGGCGACGGCCGCAGCCGCGCCTTCATAGCCGACCAGCCCGCCAGCGTCGCGCTGCTGCGCCAGGTCGGCGAGGCCTTGGTCGAAATCGAGGGCCAGTTCGCCCAGCGCGGCCTGCTCGACCCGGCGACCCACCGCGAGGCGCTCGACGCCTATGGCGTGCCGGAAGCCGATATCCGGACGCTGTCCGCCGCGTGGCAGGCCTGGCGCACGGCAACCGCCGAGCATGAGGCCGCGGCGCAACGGCTCGCGGCGGCGCAAGCCGAAGAGGAATTCCTGCGCCATGCGATGAAGGAGCTCGCGGCGCTCGATCCGAAGGCGGGCGAGGAACCCAGCCTAGCCGACGAACGCTCCTTGATGCAGAACCGCGAGCGTTTGACCGAGGCGCTTGAAGCGGCGCTGGCCGAGCTTTCCGGCGAGCGCGGTGGCGAGCGCTCGTTGCAGGCGGCGCTGCGCCATGTCGCGCGCGTCAGGGACAAGGCCGGCGGCCGGCTCGACGCCGCCGTTGCCGCGCTCGAGCGTGCCGGCGTCGAGGCGCGCGAGGCGGCGGCGGGGCTCGAAGCCCAGGCGCGCGCCCTTGGCGGCGACGCCACCCGGCTGGAGCAGATCGAGGAGCGGCTCTTCGCGCTGCGCGCGTTGGCGCGCAAGCACAACGTCGCGGTCGACGGACTCGCCGGCCTGCGCACCGAGATCGCCGCCAAGCTCGGCGCTTTGGAGGACGGCGGCGGCGCCGTCGCGACGCTCGAACGCGCCGTGGACGTCGCCCGCAATTCTTATATCGCGGCGGCGGACGGGGTCTCGGCCGCCCGCCACGCCGCCGCAATCAAGCTCAATCCGGCAGTGATGAAAGAATTGAAGCCGCTGAAGCTCGAAAAGGCGCGCTTCGCCACGGTGCTAAGCGCGCTCGGCGAAGCCGAATGGGGCCCGCAGGGCCGCGAGCGGGTACATTTCGAGGTGGCCACCAACCCGGGCGCGCCGGCCGGGCCCTTGGCCAAGGTGGCGTCCGGCGGCGAGCTGTCGCGCTTCATGCTGGCGCTCAAAGTGGTGCTGGCGCGCACCTCGCCCGTGCCAACCCTGGTCTTCGACGAAGTCGACAGCGGCATCGGCGGCGCGGTCGCGGCGGCGGTCGGCGACCGTCTCCATCGTTTGGGCCAAGAGCTTCAGGTCCTGGTCGTCACCCATTCGCCGCAGGTGGCGGCACGTGGCGCGCATCACTGGCGCGTCGAGAAGAATCAGGCGGCGCAGAAGACCTCGACCCGGGTCGAGGAGCTATCGACCGAGGCGCGGCGCGAGGAGATCGCGCGCATGCTGTCGGGCGCCTCGATCACCGCCGAAGCCCGCGCGGCCGCCGCTTCGCTGATGGCCGGAGCACGGGCGTGAGCCGCGCGCCATCGGGCGAAACCGCGGTCGACCAGCTCAGCCCCGCCGAAGCCAAGGCCGAGCTGAAGCGCCTGGCGGCGGAAATCGCGCGCCATGACAGGCTCTATCACCAGAAGGACATGCCCGAGATTGCCGACGCCGACTACGACGCCTTGCGGCGGCGGAACGCGGCGATCGAAACGCGCTTTCCCGATCTCGTCCGCGCCGACAGCCCGTCGAAACGCGTCGGCGCGCCGCCGGCGACCAGCTTCGCCAAGGTGCGTCATCCGCACCCGATGCTGTCGCTCGACAACGCCATGGACGAGAGCGACGTGCGCGAGTTCTTCAAGGGCGTGCGCAACTTCTTCCGCGCGCCCGAGGATTTGAAGCGCGTCGAGCCCGACAGAATCGCGATGATGGCCGAGCCCAAGATCGACGGCCTGTCATGCTCGCTGCGCTACGAGAAGGGCAAGCTGGTGCTAGGCGCGACGCGCGGCGACGGCGTCACCGGCGAGGACGTGACGCGCAACGTCGAGATCCTCGACACGATTCCGAAACGGCTCGCCGGAAGCGGCTGGCCGGAGGTGATCGAGGTGCGCGGCGAGGTCTATATGGAGCATCCCGGTTTCACCGCGCTCAATCGCGAGCGCGAGCAAGCGGGAGAACCGCTTTTCGCCAATCCGCGCAACGCCGCCGCCGGCTCGCTGCGCCAGCTCGATCCGGCGATCACCGCCCGGCGGCCGCTCAAGTTCTTCGCCTATGCCTGGGGCGAGGCGAGCAAGCCATTCGCAAAATCGCATGCCGATGCGCTCAAGCAGCTCAAGGCATGGGGCTTTGCCACCGATCCGCACGCCGGACTGTGCCGCGGCATCGAGCAGGTTCTCGAATTCCATCGCGACATGGCGGCGAAGCGCGCGGCGCTGCCCTACGACATCGACGGCATCGTCTACAAGGTGAACGACCTTGATCTCGAGGAGCGGCTGGGCTTTGTCAGCCGCGCGCCGCGCTGGGCGATCGCGCACAAATTCCCCGCCGAGCAGGCGCAGACCGTGCTCAAGGCAATCGAGATTCAGGTCGGCCGCCAGGGTACATTGACGCCGGTTGCCAAGCTCGAGCCGATCACGGTCGGCGGCGTGGTGGTGAGCAATGCTTCGCTGCACAACGAGGACGAGATCGCGCGCAAGGACGTCCGCGAAGGCGACACCGTCATCGTGCAGCGCGCCGGCGACGTCATTCCGCAGATCGTCGGAGTGGTGAAGGAACGCCGGCCGCGGAGCTCCAGGCCCTTCCAATTCCCGCACGCATGCCCGGTTTGCGGCAGCCAGGCGGTGCGCGAGGAAGGCGAAGCGGCGTGGCGCTGCACCAACCTCACCTGCCCGGCCCAGGCGGTCGAGCGGCTCCGGCATTTCGTCTCGCGCGAGGCCTTCGACATCGAAGGTTTGGGCGAAAAGCACATCGCCGAGTTCTGGCAGGACGGTCTGCTCAAGACGCCGGCCGACATCTTCCGGCTCAAGGCGGCACAGATCGAAAGCCGTGAAGGCTGGGGCGAGACCAGTGCGCGCAAACTGATCGCCGCGATCGACACGCGGCGCGACATCGCCCTCGACCGCTTCATCAACGCGCTGGGCATCCCGCAGACCGGGCCAGCCACCGCCAAGCTGCTGGCGCGGCACTACCGCGCGTTCAAACGCTGGCGCCAGGCGATGGAAGCCGCCAAGGACCGCGACGGCGCGGCGTGGCAGGAGCTCAACAACCTGCACGGCATCGGCGAGGACACCGCCACCGACATCGTCGGCTTCTTCGCCGAGAAGCATAACCGCAAGGCACTCGACGAGCTCGAAAAGGAGCTGCGGATTGTCGATTACGCGGCGCCCAACGCCGGTGCCACGCCGTTTGCCGGCAAGACCGTCGTCTTCACCGGCACGCTCGCGGCGGTGTCGCGCAGCGAGGCCAAGGCACGGGCCGAGGCGCTGGGTGTCATCGTGACTTCGAGCGTCTCGGCCAAGACCGATTACGTTGTGGTCGGCGCCGATCCGGGCTCGAAGGCGAAAAAGGCCGCCGAGCTCGGCATCAAGGTACTGAGCGAGGACGAGTGGCTGAAGCTGGCGCGGGGGTGAACCGCCCCGCGTTCAAACCTCCGTGTTTCGTGTCGGGACAAGGTGTGCGTTTTCCGTTGTCACTCCGCCACTTCGGTACTGGACGCGATTTTCAGCTGCGTCCGGAAAATGAGGCGATCCATGGCTTGCGGGAACAGCGGCCGTAGCTTGACCAGGAAGTCCCACGTCATCAGCAGCGCGCCGATAGAGAACACCACGTCGCCCGGTAGTCGCATCCATTGCCAAATCAGCGTCGTATCATAGAAATCGCTGCTCCGCGCGTAAGCGAGCCCGTGCTCGTAGACGGCGTCGAGTTGCGACCAGCCGATGGGGAAGAAGTTCAGGACTATCCACAGGACCAAGCCCCCGTTGTAGAGCCAGAACGCCCACAGGCCCACTTTCTCGCTGAATCGATAGCGATCGGCAGCGATATAGCGCAGGCAGAAATAAATCAGCCCGATCGCCAGTTCGCCGAACGCTCCGAACAACGCGGTGTGGGCATGGTTCAACGTCAGAAAAGTGCCATGCTCATAGTAATTGACGAGCGGAGCGTTGAGCGTGCCGCCGCCGAACACGCCCGCGCCGACGAAATTCCAGAATGCCGCGCCGATGATGTAGGTCTGGGCCAGCCGGTACTTGAATTCGCGATGCGCGCGCATGAGCCGGTAATTGTTGATCGCCTCGATGATAAGCAGCACGAGCGGCAGCACCTCGATGAAAGAGAACATGCTGCCCATCGGCACCCACATGCTGGGGCCACCCGCCCAGTAAAGATGATGGCCGGTGCCGATGACACCGCCGAGGAAGATCAGGATGATCTCGAAATAAGTCGCCCGCTCGGCGAGCTTGCGCGAGACCAATCCCACTGCCATCAGCAGATAGGCGCTCATGGAGGCGGCGAAGAACTCGAAGGATTGCTCGACCCAGAGATGGACCACCCACCAGCGCCAGAAATCCGCGATGGTGAAGGACTTCTCGATGCCGGTAAGCGGAATCATGCCGAAGGCATAAAGCGCGGCGATGTTGATCGTGGAGGCCCAGATCAGGTGTTCCAGCCGGATGCGGCCCGTCCAGAACTGCCCCGCCGCCTTGCGCCATAGCGGCCTGCTCGGCCACAGCGCACGCATCACCAGCAGACTCCAGAACGCGAGCCCGAGAAAGAAACCGATCTGCCAGAAGCGGCCGAGTTGGATATAGGAAAGACCCTGATTGCCGAACCAGAACCAACCGCGCTCGATCACGCCCATGATGCCGAGATAATCGCCGATCAAAGCTCCGGCGACGACCAGCAGCGTCACCCAGAACAAGACATCGACCAAAATGCGCTGGCCTTTGGCTTCCTGCCCGCCTGCGATGGCGGGGGCAAGGAACAGCCACGCCCCGATCCATGCCAGTCCGATCCAGACGATCGGCGCCTGGATATGGACATCGCGCAGGAAGTTAAAGGGCAGGAAGTCGTTGATGGGAATGCCGTAGAAACTCGTCCGGTCGTAATAGGAATGCGCCATGATCGTGCCGGCACCGATCTGCACCAACAGGAGTCCCGCCACGACCAGGAAATATTTTCCGATCCGCCTTTGGCTCGGCGTCAATGGCCGGAACGAGGACAGGACCGGATCCATCGGCGCGTCGTCGGGATTGTTCAGGAAAAATTGGTAGATGAAGAGAACGAGACCGAAGGAAAAAAGGTGAAGCAGAAGCTCATCCAGGTCCAACGGAAGGTGTTGGCCGTGGGCGCGTTGCCGACCAGCGGCTCATAAGGCCAGTTCTCCGTCCAGGACCAGCTGACGCCCGGACGGCGTGCCACGGTGGTCAGCGCGGAATACGCCAGAAAATCCGCCGTCTGCCGCGCAAGTTCCGGCGTCAAGCTATAGGCGGGCGTCCAGCCTGTGGACGGATTGGCGACGTTGAGCGCCTTAGCGATTCCGTTGCGTATATCGGTAAAAGCGGATGCGACCGCGTCAGGTAGGACAACTTCCTCTTTCGTCAGATCGATGCCTTGCAGGGCGCGTTGCATGGCGGCGGTGGCAGCGGCCTGTTGTTCGGCCGAAAGCGAAGCGAAAGGCTTACCAAAGTCCTTGCGTGCGAGATTGTCGCGAACCGCCGTGCCGATCTGCACCAGGATCGAAGCCGTGTAATCCTCGCCGTAATAGGAACCCATGCCGTATAGGCTGCCATAGTCCATCAAGTCGGCCTTCTGGAACCCGCCCTTGCCCGCGACGATATTGTCCGCGGTCATCAGCACACGGCCGCTGAGGGCGACGAAGCGCGCCGGCCGCGGCGGCGCGGCTTGATAGGTTACGACTGTCGCCCAGGCCATGAGACCGAAGGTAAGAATCGCGACTGCCAGCAGCACCCATTTGAGGACGTTGCTGACGGAATCCCCGGCCGGCCGGCCGATAGGTTCGGCATGGGGCGTCATGGTCAATCTCTCTCGTGATGTTGCCTGTCGCATCTCCAAACATGTTTCACCACACGACCATCGGGCAAGTCTTACGGCCGCTTGTCAGAAAACCGACCATCCTTGGCTTCCCGCGACCGCGCCGAGGATCGTAACGAAAGCCAGCACCAGCAAAAGCCAATGGCCGCGCTGTAGCCACGCAAAGGCGATATCGGGCCGCGCTAGCGCCCAATGCCGAAAGCGACGGCGCAGAACGAACGGTTCAACGATGAATAGAACGAAGGCGAATAGCAACCACAGGCAAACCATGGCGTCCATCCACCAGTACGCAGCGGCGCGAAAACGATCCCATAAATCGAGCCGCCACACCATGTAGAGACCGGTAAGGCCAACCACGATAACGGCGCTACGCGCCTGCCAGGCGAAGCCGTGCTCGATCGCCTGGAATATCTGTAGTCGATCGGGGCCGAAAGCGCCTCGCCGTACCGCCGGCAATATCACGGTCGTGACCACGGCTACCCCGCCGATCCAGATCACCACGGCCAGAACGTGCAGCGCCCTGGCAACGATCACGTCCGTCATGGATTGCTCCCGCAACGCATGTCCTTGAAACAGTTATGATAGAAGATCCGAGAGCGCATACGCGCCACCTTCCACAAGGGATCGTGCAAAACCTACCGCGGCGACCGACCGCCGCGTTTGCGCTGGAGCAAACCCACTTCCGCTATTCTGCGGGTACCGCTAGGATTCGAGCATGGCCGCAGCGGGCAAACTTGTCCCTAATGTACTGACCACATCGGAGCTTTTTGCAGGCCTTCGCCCGGCTGCTCTGGGAGAGGCCATCGCCTCCGCGCGCACGCGTCGGCTTCCCAAAGATACCCATATCTTCAGCCAAGGCGACGCGTGCGAGCGAGCCCACATGCTGATCGAAGGAAGCGTGCGCATCACGCAGACGGGAGGCGACGGCGAGCAGATCATCGTGCGCTTCATCGGCCCGGGAGAGACCTTCGGCACCGTCGGCATGTTCACCAACGGTCGCTATCCGGCCGACGCCGTCACGCTTGCGGATTCGACGGAGGCGAGCTGGGGCAAGGCCGCATTGTTCGAACTCATGGACCGCCACACGCGAATCGCCATCAATGTAATCCGGGTTGTCGGCAAGCGGCTTCAGGAAGTGCAGGAACGGTTGCGCGAGCTTTCGACCCAGCGGGTCGAACGCCGCGTCGCTCATGCCGTCCTGCGGCTCGCCCGCCAGGCCGGCCGCAACACGGCCGACGGAACGGCGATCGAGTTTCCGCTGCGGCGCAAGGATGTGGCGGATATTTCAGGGACAACGGTTCACACCGCGAGCCGCATCCTGACCGCATGGAAAAAGAATGGGCTTCTGGTCAGCCAGAACCGGCGCCTGATCATTTGTAACCCCTCGGCGCTATTGCGCATTGCCGAAGATTCGACGGATTAGCGATCGGGATTTCGAGCAACGGACGGGCGTTTCGCCTTACGGTTTTTACGCGGGCATTGATCTTGATAGCGCGCGGCCGAGCCACGGCCGCCTCACACTACGACGCGCATCTTCTCGCGCTCGGGCTTCTTCTCGGCGAAGCCCGAGACCGTCGGCAGCGAGCCCCACATGTCGAGGGCATAGCGCTCGAACGGGAACTGGCGCGGCCGGTAGGTCGCCTCGTCCTCGGGCATGATGTGCTTCACGCCGACCGAGTACTCGAAGACCATGCCGTCCGGCCCCTCGAAATAGACCATCATCGCGCCCGAGAGCGGATGCCGGCCGGGGCCGAAGACGATGTTGATGTTGCGCTCCTTGAGGAAGTACCAGGAGCGCATCACGTCGTCGATGTCCTCGACCTGGTGGTTGATGTGCTGGACGCCCGGCCGCGTCGTCGGGAACAGCACCACCGAATGATGCGCGGTGTGGATGCGGAACAGCGGCGTGTCGCCGAGCCAGTCGGAAACCCGCGCGTTGAACACCGTGGTCCAGAATTTCTCGTCGCGTTTCGGATCGGTGGTGTTGAGGCCGATATGGCTGAAATGCGTGATGCCGGCGTCGCGGCCGGGGAAATAGCGCACGCCGCTGTTGAAGGGGCGCGCCACGATCTCGATCTTGTTGCCGGTCGGGTCCTGCGTCGCGACGAACGCCTTGATGCGGCGCTGCTCGCATTCATCCTTGGTGCCGAGCCGCGCCGGATAGTGGGCGTTGTCGAGCTCGGCGCCGACCTTGTCGAGATCGTCCGGATGCTTGAGCTCAAGGCCGACGATATGGTCGGCCGGATCGCCCTCGAAATAAGCCAGGGTGTGATCGCGCGTATCGCCGCGCACCGCCGCCTTGTCGCTCTTGAAATAGGCCCATTTGCCGTCCTTGGCGGCGAGCTCGAGCCCGACGATCTTGGTCGCAAAGGCGACCGCGGAATCGAGATCGCGCGTGCCCATGCGGACATAGCGGATGTCGTGCAGGTGGATCATGGCGTTCCTCGAAAGCTTTCGCTCATTGTGCCACAGCCGTCAGGCGCTGGACAGCGGTTGGGTCGCGGCCTCGAACCAACCCGCGGTTTCCTTGTCCAGAAGCGACGCCAGCTCGGCGCGGATGCGGGCGTGGTAGGCGTCGATCCAGGCGGTCTCGGCTGGATCAAGCAGCGCGGGCTCGATCAGCGCGCGATCGAACGGCGCCAGCGTCAGCGTCTCGAAGCCGAGCATCGCCTTGCCGTTGGCGGCGGCGCCGTCGACCACCATCACCGCAACCAGATTCTCGATGCGGATGCCGTAGGCGCCGGTCTTGTAGTAGCCCGGCTCGTCCGAGACGATCATGCCGGGCAGCAACGCTTGCGCGTTGGGCGTCTTCGAGATGCGCTGCGGGCCCTCGTGAACGCCGAGATAGGAGCCGACGCCGTGACCGGTGCCGTGGTCGTAGTCCAGTCCGGCATCCCAAAGCGATTTCCGCGCCAGCGCATCAAGCTGCGAGCCGGTGGTGCCTTGCGGAAAGCGGCACGCGGCCAGCGCGATATGGCCCTTGAGCACGCGGGTGAAGCGGTCGCGCATCTCGGCCGAAGGCCAGCCGATGGCGACGGTGCGCGTCACGTCGGTGGTGCCGTCAAGATACTGCGCGCCGGAATCGACGAGATAGAGCGTGCCGGGCTCGAGCCGCCGTTCGCTGGTCGGCGAGGCGCGATAATGTACGATCGCGCCGTTGGCGCCGGCACCGGAGATCGTCGGGAAGCTCAAGCCCTTGAAATGCTCGCCGCCGGCGCGGAACTGCTCCAGCCGGTCGGAGGCGGCGATTTCCGTGAGCTTGCCGCCGGCCGCCGCGTGCGCCAGCCAGGCCAGGAACCGGGTCAGCGCCGCGCCGTCGCGCCGATGCGCGCGGCGCGTGCCGGCAAGCTCGGCGGCGTTCTTGCACGCCTTGGGCAGCTGGCAGGGATCGGCACCGCGCCGGATGGATGCGCCGGCCTTGACTAAACGATCGAAGATCCACGCCGCGCCGGTCGTGGGATCGGCGAGCACGCGCCGCTTGCCACGGCCCAGCGTGTCGAGCGCCGCGCCCAACTCGCCCGGCCCAGCACAGCGCACGGCCTTGCCCAGATGCCGCGTCAACCCGGGCGAGAGCTTGCGCCGGTCGATGAACAGGTCGACCGACGCATCGGCGCGCAGGATCGCGAACGATAGGGGCAGCGGCGAGTAGCCGACATCGCTGCCGCGGATATTGAGCAGCCACGCGATCGAATCGGGCGCGGTCAGCACCGCGGCGTCGAGCTTGTCGGCGACCAAGCGTTGCGCCAGCTCGCGACGTTTGTCGTCGCTGCTTTTGCCGGCGAATTCGAGCAGATGCGGCACCGCCGGCGTTGTCGGCGGCGCCGGCCGATCGCGCCAGATTTCGTCGAGCGGATTGGCGGCGAGCGGCGCGAGCTGGCCGCCGACGCGGCCGCAGGCGGCGCGATAGCGCTCGACCTCGCCCGGTGTCAGCAGCCAGGAATCGTAGGCGAGCGTCTCGCCAGCTTCCAGGTTGGCGGCGATCCAATCGGCCGCCGGTTGTTCGATCAGGTGACGACGCTCGTAGAGCGCGCCGTCGACCTGCGCCTCGGCCTGGAGGGTGTAGCGGCCGTCGGCGAACACCGCCGCCTTGTTGCGCAGCACGACCGCGAGCCCAGCCGAGCCGGTGAAGCCGGTGAGCCATGCCAGTCGCGCGGCCGATTCCGGCACATATTCGCCCTGGTGCTCGTCGGCGCGCGGCACGATGAAGCCGGCGACGCCCTGGCGCGCGAGTTCGGCGCGTAGCCGCGCGAGCTTTTCGGCGCTGGTTTCCTGGTCCGGCATCTCGCGGTTGATATGACGCGCATCCATGCGGCGGAGAATAGCAAATCGGCCCTGATTAACCTTTCCCGCACGCTGTGATGCATGAGCTATGGGCCTGGTATGCCAATATTGCACTGCACAATAGGTCAATATATATTATCTTTTGTGCAGCGCATTAAACCTGTCATCTAAAGGGAATAAGCCATGTCGAGCCTCATCAACCAAGCCTTCCGCGCTCTCATCGAGCGTTATGCCGCGTGGCGCCAGCGCCAGCAGGCCTATGCCGAACTGGCCCAACTCGACGACCGCTCGCTCGCCGATATCGGCATCAACCGTGCCGAGATCCCCTACGTGCTGAGCCACCCGCGGCCGTCGCGCGCGCCGGCCTGGGTAAAGCCCGGTCGCACCTCGCACGCCCACTAGCGCGGCGCGCTAACCGCCGCGACTCGGGACGGCCGCGCCGGTCCCTCGCCTTGCCTCCTGATCGGGGGCACAGTAGGGCGATGGGCCATGCACACGCCCCGCATCATCACGCCCAACACGGCGCCGCCGGCAACGCGGCGCCGTTTGCGCTTGCTGTCGCGTTCAACCTCGCCTTCGTAGCATGCGAGACGGTCTTTGGCCTGATTAGCGGCTCGATGGCGCTGCTCGCCGACGCCGGCCACAATTTCGGCGACGCCTTGGGTCTTGGAGCGGCCTTCGTCGCGACGGAGCTGGCGCGGCGCGCGCCGAGCCACCGCTTCACCTATGGGCTCGGCAGCTCGTCGATCCTCGCCGCGCTGCTTAACGCCATCATCCTGCTGATCGCGGTCGGCGCGATCGCCGCCGAGGCGATCCGGCACCTGATCGCGCCCGCGCCGGTCGCCGGCAGCATGGTCATCGTAGTCGCTCTCGCTGGCGTCGTGATCAATGGCGCCGTCGCCTTGCTGCTATCGCGTGCCGGCCACCAACACGATCTCAACGTCAAGACTGCCCTCGTCCATGCGCTGAGCGACGCCGGAGTGAGTCTCGGCGTCGCGGCTTCGGGCGTGCTGGTCGTCGCCACCGGCTGGCTGCGGCTCGACCCGGCGGTCAGCCTCGTCATCGCCGCGATCATCGTCATCGGCACCTGGCGACTGCTGCAACGCAACCTCGCCATGGCGCTGCACGCCGTGCCGCACCAGATCGACCCAGCCGCGGTGCGTGCCCAGCTCGCCGCCGTGCCCGGCGTCACCGCGGTGCACGACCTGCACATCTGGCCGATGAGCACGACCGAAACCGCGCTGACCGTCCATCTCGTCATGCCCGCCGGCCATCCCGGCGACGCCGCCCTGGTCGAGCTGATCGGCGAACTCGACCGCCGCTTCGCCATCGGCCACGCGACCATCCAGATCGAGACCGGCGACGGTGAGCTGGTCTGCCCGCTGGTGTCGGAGCGCGTCGTCTAAAGTACGAAGAGCAGCAGCGCCAGCGACACGGCGCCGAAGGTCCAGCAGTACCAGGCGAAGGGATCGAGCGCCTCGAAGTCGTGCCGCTTGAAGTAGCGCATCAGGAAAACGATGCTGAGGAACGCGGTGACGCCAGCGATCGCGCCGGCGATCCAGGCCACTAGGTCGAAGCCGCCGCCGGCATGGAGCAGCTTGGGCACCTCGAGCACGGCGGCGCCGGCGATCACCGGCGTCGCGATCAGGAACGAGAAGCGCGCCGAGTCCTCGTGATGCAGGCCGGCCAGCAGGCCGCCGACCATGGTCGCGCCCGAGCGCGAGATGCCCGGAATCAGCGCGGTCGACTGCCACAGCCCGATGAAGAAGGCGTCGCGCCAGCGCATGGTTTCGAGCTTGCGTCCGCAATGGCCGGCGCGGCGCAGCCGCTCGCCGAAGAACAAGAGGCCGCCATTGACGATCAAGAACACCGAAGCCACCACCGGCGTGCCGAACAGGGTGCGAAAGAATTTCTCCAGCGCGAAGCCCAGGATCACCGCCGGGATCGTCGCCACCACGATGAGGCTGAGCAGGCGCCGCCGGCCCGGCCGATCCGTCCGCGAACCGAGACCGAACACGGCAAGCGCCAGGCCGATCCAGTCGCGCCAGAAATAGGCCAGCAGCGCGGCGGCGGTGCCAACATGCAACACCACCAGGAAGGGCAGGAATTGCGGCGCCTGCTGGTCGATGTTCCAGCCGAAGAGATGCGGCAGCACGACCGCATGGCCGAGGCTCGAGACCGGAAACAGCTCGGTCAGGCCTTGCAGCACGGCCATGACAAGGGCTTGCAGAAAAGTCATCGGGGCTCGCTTATCAAGTTTGCAGGATCGGGAAATTCGCCGGCACGCGGCGGCCACGCGTCAGAATCAGGGTCCGCCAGCCGCCCACATCAATCCGCGCCGCAAGGCGCAGCCCGGCAGCGCGATGCGCCGCCAGCACCAGCGCCTCCTGGCGCGGCAGCAGGCCGGCGAGGACGGCAATGCCGCGTGCGGCCAGGGCGCGACCGAGATCGCGGGCGAGCAGCGCCAGCGGTCGCGCCAGGATGTTGGCCAACACGAGATCGAACGGCGCCCGGCGGGCCAGCACGCGCCGGCGATAGCCGCTGGCGCGAACCGGCCCGACGCCGGCACCGACGCCGTTGCGCGCCGCGTTGACGCCGGCGACGCGCACCGCCTCGGCCTCGATATCGACCGCCAGCACGCGACCTCGGAAACGCTTGGCGGCGGCGATCGCCAGGATGCCGGTGCCGGTGCCCATATCGAGGACGCGACGCGGCCGTGCGAGGCGCGACAGCGCCAGCAGGCAGCCCCGGGTCGAGCCGTGCTCACCGGTGCCGAAGGCGGTCGCGGCATCGATCAGCAGCGGAATGGCCCCGGCCGGCGGACGGCCGGCGAAATTGCCGCCATGCACGAAGAAGCGGCCGACGCGAAAGGGCGCGAAGCTCGCCTGGTTCTCGCTCAGCCAATCGCGCGGCGGCAGCCGCTCGACCGCCACCGCCAGCGCTTCGCCGCGACCGCTCCACGCCAGCGCCAACCGCGCCTCGATGGCGCCGCGCGCCGGCGGCGCGAGCGCGAGGCCTTCGACGCGCCAGCCGCCGTCCGGCTGCTCGAAGGCGCTGACCGCGCCGCAGGCCTCGTCGAGTGCCGCGGCGGCAGCAACGGCGCTTTCGGCATCGAGGACCTCGATGCTGACCCGCCAGAGCGCGCCGGCGCTCACGCCTTCTCCACGAAGCTGTCCATCACCATCTTGTCGCCGGCCTGGTCAAAGGCGATCGCCAGCTTGCCGCCTTCGGATGCGCGCACCGTGCCGAGGCCGAACTTGCGGTGGAAGACGCGGTCGCCGGCGGCGAATTTGGCGCCGGTCCTGGGCGGCGGGAGTGGTGCATCGCGTCGCGCCTGCATCAGCAGCCGCGCCAGCTCGGGCCGGCGGCGTAAGAGCGGCGTCGGCTGCCAGTCCTCGTCGAGCCCGGCGGGCACGAGGCCGGCGGCGGCCGGGTGCAGCCCAGGCTCGGCCTTCGTCTCGGTGTGGTCCTGGGGCAGGTCGGCGATGAAGCGAGAGGGCAACGTCGTCTGCCACTGGCCATAGATGCGCCGGTTGGCGGCATAGGCGACATAGGCACGACGCCGCGCCCGCGTCAGTCCGACATAGGCGAGCCGCCGTTCCTCCTCCAGACCCTTCATGCCGTGCTCGTCGAGCGAGCGCTGGTTCGGGAATACCCCTTCCTCCCAGCCGGGCAGGAAGACGACGTCGAATTCGAGGCCCTTGGCGCTGTGCAGCGTCATCAGGCTGACCATGTCGCCGCCGCTCTGCTCGGCGTTCTCCATCACCAGACTGACGTGATCGAGGAAGCCGGCGAGATTCTCGAACTCGTCCATCGCCGCGACCAGCTCCTTGAGGTTCTCGAGCCGGCCGGGCGCGTCGGGCGACTTGTCCGCCTGCCACATCGCGGTATAGCCGGATTCGTCGAGCACGATCTGCGCCAGCTCGGTATGCGGCACCGCCTGAACCAGGCCGCGCCAGCGCGCGAGATCCGTGAGAAATCCGCCGAGCGCCTTGCGTGCCGCCGGCTTGAGCTCGTCGGTGGCGATCAGCCGGGAAGCGGCATCGCCGAGCGCGATGCGTTCGCCACGGACCAGATGATGCAGTGCCTGGAGTGTCTGGGTGCCGATGCCGCGCCGCGGCGTGTTGACGACGCGTTCGAAGGCGAAATCGTCGTCCGGCTGATGCACGAGGCGCAGATAGGCAAGCGCGTCGCGTATTTCCTGCCGCTCATAGAAGCGCGGCCCGCCGACCACGCGATAGGCGAGGCCCATCTGGATGAAGCGCTCCTCGAACTCGCGCGTCTGGAAGCCGGCGCGCACCAGGATGGCGATCTGCGACAGCCGCTCGCCCTTGCGCTGCAAGCTCTCGATCTCGTCGCCGACCCAGCGCGCCTCCTCCTCGCCGTCCCACAAGCCGCGCAGCAGCACGCGCTCGCCCTCGTTGGCGGTGGTCCACAGCGTCTTACCGAGGCGGCCTTCGTTCTTGGCGATCAGCGCCGAGGCTGCCGCCAGGATATGCGGCGTCGAGCGGTAGTTCTGCTCGAGCCGGACGATCTGCGCACCGGGGAAATCCTTCTCGAAGCGCAGGATGTTGCCGATCTCGGCGCCGCGCCAGGAATAGATCGACTGGTCGTCGTCGCCGACGCAGCATAAATTCTTGTATTTCTGCGCCAACAGCCGCAGCCACAGATACTGCGCGACGTTGGTATCCTGGTACTCGTCGACCAGGATGTAGCGGAAGCGGTCCTGGTATTCGGCAGCGATCTCGGACCGTACCTGGAAGATGGTCAGGTTGTGCAGCAGCAGGTCGCCGAAATCGGCGGCATTCACGGTTTGCAGCCGCTCCTGGTACTGGCGGTAGATCTTGAGCGCGCGGCCATCGGCGAGCTCGCCCGGCTCGGTGACCTTGTCGGGCGCGAGGCCGCGATCCTTCCAACGCTCGATCGCGCCCAGGATGGCACGTGCCGGCCAGCGCTTCTCGTCGACGCCTTCGGCGGCCGCGACCTGCTTCACCAGGCGGAGCTGGTCGTTGCTGTCGAGGATGGTGAAGTTAGGTTTGAGGCCGACGATCTCGGCATGGCGGCGCAGGATGCGCGCGGCGATCGAATGGAAGGTGCCGAGCCACAAGCCCTCGGCGGCCTGGCCGATCAGCCGCTCCAGCCGCGCGCGCATCTCGAGCGCCGCCTTGTTGGTGAAGGTGACGGCGACGATCTGCGACGGCCAGGCGCGGCGGGTGGCGAGGATATGGGCGAGTCGCGCGGTCAGCACCCGGGTCTTGCCGGTGCCGGCGCCGGCCAACACCAGCACCGGCCCGTCCACCGCCTCGACGGCGCGGCGCTGGGCCTCGTTGAGCTCGGCGAGATAGGGCGGCAGGGCGGCGGCAAGGGGCGCGACAGGCGCCGATTCGGTCTCGGGCATGGGGTTCTATAGCACGGCGGCGCGTCCCGGCGATAAGCGCCCAACCGCAAGGCTGCGAGTCGTCTCAGGCGCTGCTCGGCTCGACATCGATCGCCTCGACGGCGCGGCGATGGCCGCTGATCTCGGACCCCGCCGTCGGGTGGAGGCGCAAAAAGATCACAACCGCCGCGAGCGAGACCAGGCCGGCGAGGACGAAGGCGGCGTGGAAATCGCCGACCGTCAGCGTGCCGCTCCAATGCCGCGCGACCTGGAGTATGAGGGCGCCGAAGGCGACGCCCAGCCCGTTCGACAGCTGCTGCATCATGCTGGCGGCGCTGGTCGCGGCGCTCATCCGGCCGGCGCCGATCTCGGCATAGGCGACGGTGTTGAGGCTGGTGTATTGCAGCGAGCGGAAGAAGCCGCTGAGCAGCAGCGCGCCGAGGATGACGGCATAGGGCGTCGTCGGCCAGAACAAGGCGCACAGCATGATCGAAGCACCGCTGACGATGCCGTTGCCGATCAGCACGCGGCGGAAGCCGAAGCGGCGCAGGATCGGCCGCGCCACCATCTTCATGGTGAACGAGCCCATCGCCGCGGCGCAGGTCAGCAGGCCCGAGGTGAACGCGGTCGCGCCGAATCCCACCTGAAGCATGATCGGCAGCAGGAACGGCAGCGTGCCGGAGCCGATGCGGAAGATCGAGCCGCCGACGATGCTGATGCAATAAGTCGGCACGCGCAGCAGCGACAGGTCGATCAGCGGATGCGGATGGCGCAAGGCGTGCCAGACGGTGATTGCGCCGAGTAGGACGCTGGCCGCCAGCATGGCGACGATCACGTCGGCGGCAATCAAGGGCCGGCCGATGAGATCGAGGCCATAGACCAGGCCGGCCAGCGCGCCGCCGCTGGACAGAAAACCGAACCAGTCGAGATCGGGCGTCGATTCTTCGCGGGTGTTGTCGATCAGCAGCGTGACCAGCACCATGCCGAGAATGCCGATCGGCACGTTGAGGAAGAAGATCCAGCGCCAGCTCGCATAGGTGGTGATGAAGCCGCCGACCGGCGGCCCGAGCACCGGGCCCAGCAGCGCCGGCACGGTGAGATAGGCCATGGCGCGGACCAGCTCGGGCTTCGATACGCTGCGCAGCAGGATGAGCCGGCCAACCGGCACCATCATCGCGCCGCCGATGCCCTGGACGACGCGCGCGCCGGCAAGCTCGAGCAGGTTGTGCGTCAGGCCGCAGAGGATCGAGCCGACGGTGAACACGGCGATGGCGGCGCGGAACACGGTGCGCGCGCCGAAGCGGTCGGCGACCCAGCCGCTGATCGGGATGAAAATGGCCAGGCTGATCATATAGACCGTCACGCCGAGGCTGAGCCGCGCCGGTGTGTCGCCGAAGGAGGTCGCCATGGTCGGCAGCGCGGTGGTGATCACCGTGCCGTCGAGGCTTTCCATGAACAGGCCGCAGGCGACGATCAGCGCGACGACCATCGGGCGGGTGACGGAGCCGAACATGGGCGCGATGCTACCCGAGCGCGGCCGCCGCCGCCGCCGGTCTTTGCGGATGGCGGCCATTCGCAACGGCTTTGTGGTATGGCCGAGGCGACTCGCGTATATCTCGCTGGCGCATGCCCGACGACGCCACCCCCGCCACGGCGCGGCCCCTGTCTCCGCGCAAGCAACGCCTGCGCGAGGTTTCCGACCGCTGGGCGCCGGAGCGCGACGCCTTCATCGCCAAGAACCGGGCGTTCCACGACGACGACCGCCGCTATCTCGCCTTCCTGATTCCCGAAGGGCGGCGCGTGCTGGAGATCGGCTGCGGCACCGGCGGGCTGCTGGCGGCGCTGAAGCCGGCGAAAGGCGTCGGCGTCGACATCTCGGAACCGATGATCGCGCGCGCCCGCACGGCGCATCCCGCGCTCGACTTCGTCGTCGGCGACATCGAGGACCCGGCGACCATCGCCGGCCTCGCCGGGCCGTTCGACGTCGTCGTCATCGCCGACGCCATCGGCATGCTTGACGATTGCCAGGCGACGTTTCAGAACCTGCAGGCGCTGTGCCACCCGGACACGCGCCTCGTTGTCGCCTATCACAACTATCTGTGGGAGCCGGTGCTGCGCCTAGCCGAGACCTTCCGGCTGCGCATGCCCGAGCCGCTGACCAACTGGCTGCGCCCGGCCGACATCGCCAACCTGCTCGAGCTGGCAGGGTTCGAGCCGGTGCGCAGCGAATGGCGGCAGCTGATCCCCAGGCGGCTGCTGGGGATCGGCATGCTGATCAACCGCTTCGTCGCGCCGCTGCCCTTCATCCGCAAGCTCTGCCTGCGGCATTATCTGGTGGCGCGGCCGCGCCCCAGCGGCGAGCCCGAGAGCCTGTCCGCCAGCGTGATCGTGCCGTGCCGTAACGAGCGCGGCAACATCCCGGCAATCGTCGCGCGCATTCCGCCCTTTTGCGACGATATCGAGATCGTCTTCGTCGAAGGCGGCAGCAGCGACGGCACCTGGGACGAGATCGCGCGCGTCAAAGCGGCCAATCCCGGGCGCGACATCAAACTTTTCAAGCAGGACAGCAAAGGCAAGGGCGACGCCGTGCGCAAGGGCTTTATCAACGCCCGCGGCGACGTGCTGATGATCCTCGACGCTGACATGACGGTGGCGCCGGAGGAATTGCCCAAGTTCTACGCGCCGCTCGCCAGCGGCCGCGGCGAGTTCGTCAACGGCACCCGGCTGGTCTATCCGCTGGAGCGCGATTCGATGCGGCTTTTGAACCGCGTCGGCAACCACGTCTTCTCGGCGCTGTTCACCTGGCTGCTCAACCAGCGCTTCACCGACACGCTGTGCGGCACCAAGGCGCTGCGGCGGCAGCAATACGAGCGCATCGCCGAGGGCCGCGCCTATTTCGGCAATTTCGACCCATTCGGCGATTTCGACCTGATCTTCGGCGCCTCGAAACTTTCGCTCAAAGTGGTGGAAGTGCCGATCCGCTATGCCGCGCGCACCTATGGCGAGACCAACATCGCACGCTTCCGCCACGGCTGGCTGCTGCTGCGCATGGTCGGCTTCGCCTTCTGGAAGCTCAAGGCGCCGCTCTGACCGTCGGGCGCGCCGGGAATCCGCCCGGCCGGACACGCACCGTGGTCGCCGGAACACACCTTTCGGCAATGTCGCCGCCGGGGCGGGGCCGCCCTTCCGCGCAGCGCCAGCTTTGTCCTATAGAATAATCAGCCCGCCGCGCCGGCCCTAGCGGCGCGCGTCATGTCCCCTGGTCCATGCATAACGCGGTCATCATCGTCGTATTTCTGCTGACTTATGTCGGCATGGCGGCCGGGCGCCTGCCCTGGTTGTCGGTGGATCGCACCGGCATCGCGCTGCTCGGCTTCGTCGCCCTGTTGGCAAGCCAGCAGGTGACGCTCGACCAGCTCGGCTCGAGCATCGATGCGCCGACCCTCGTACTCCTGTTCGCTTTGATGATCATCTCGGCCCAGTTCGTCGCCTCGGGATTCTTCGAGATCTGCTGCGACTGGCTGATGGCGCAAAGCGACGAGCCGGCGGTGCTGCTTGGCCTGACGGTCGCGGTGTGCGGCGCGTTGTCGGCGCTGCTCGTCAACGACCTGGTCGCCTTCACCATGGCGCCGCTGCTGATCGCCGGTGCCCAGGCGCGCAACCTCGATCCCCGCCCGTTCCTGATCGCGCTCATTGGCGCGAGTAACGCGGGTTCGGCCGCGACCTTCATCGGCAATCCGCAGAACATCCTGATCGGCCAGATGGGCGGCCTGAGCTTCCACGGCTTCCTGATCGCCTGCCTGGTGCCGGCACTGGTCGGGCTCGGCTGCGTCTACGGCGTCGTCTGGCTCATGTGGCGCGACCGCATCGGCGGCACCGAGCTGGCGGCGAGCCACGCCGCGACCGACCTGCCGCGCCATCCGCATGACCGCAACCAGACGATCAAGGGCCTGATCGCGCTGGGCGCCATGTTGATCCTGTTCGCGACGCCGCTGCCGCGCGAGATCGGCGGCATGCTCATCGCCGCCGTGCTGCTGTCGAACCGCAAGTTCACCAGCCGCACCATGATCGCGGCGGTCGACTGGCCGCTGGTGCTGCTCTTTCTCTGCCTGTTCGCCGTCACCGGCACGCTCGCCGACACCGGCATCCCGTACTCGGCGCTGTCCGGGTTGCAATCGGTCGGCCTCGGGCCGGACAGCCTGATCGTGATGACGCCGCTGACGCTGATCATGAGCAACGTCATCGGCACCGTGCCGTGGGTCATGTTCCTGATGCAGATCTGGCCGAGCCCGCCCGCCGGCGAGCTTTACGGCCTGGCGCTGATCACGTCGCTGGCCAGCAACCTGCTGCTGCTCGGCTCGGTCGCCAACGTCATCGTCGTCGAGCGCGCCAAAGGCCTCGGCATCCGCCTGTCGAACGCCGAATACGCCCGCGCCGCCGTGCCCTTCACGCTGCTGTCGCTCGCCTTCGCGGTGCTGTGGCTCAAATGGACCGGCGCGATGACTTGGCTGCCATTCGGTGACTAGGCGCCCGCTCAGACCGAGAAGTACTTGGCCTGCGGGTGGAGGACGACGATGGCCGAGGTCGATTGCTCGGGATCGAGCTGGTCCTCCTCGGTGAGGCCGACGCCGACCTCCTGCGCCCGCAACAGCGCCAGCAGCTGACGCTGCTGTGCCAGATCGGGGCAGGCGGGATAGCCGAAGGAATAGCGGCTACCGCGGTATTCCTGGCGCAACAGGCCCTCGATGTCGCGCGCCTCCTCGCCGGCGAAGCCGAGCTCGGCGCGGATGCGCTGATGCAGGTATTCGGCCAAGGCCTCGGCCATCTCGACCGACAGGCCGTGCAGGTAGAGATAGTCCTTGTAGCGGTTGTCGGCGAACCATTGCCGCGCAACCTCCGAGGCGCCGCGCCCCATGGTGACGACCTGGAGCGCAACCACGTCGCGCTCGTTGGCGGTGATGTCACGGAAGAAATCGGCGATGCACAGGCCGCCAGGCTTGTTCTGGCGTGGGAAAGAAAAGCGTGCCACCTCGTGCGAGCTTGCCGGATCGTAGAGCACGAGTTCGTCGCCCGCCGCGGCGCACGGCCAATAGCCGTAGGCGGCCTGCGGCACCAGGATGTTCTCCTTGGCGACGCGCTCGAACAATTCGTTGAGAACCGGCCGTAATTCCTGCTTTGCCCAGGCCTTGAACTCGTCGAGCGAGCGCCCCTGCTTCCGAAAGCCCCAATGGAATTGATAGAGCATGCGCTCGTTGAGATAGGGCACGACGGTCTTGAGCGGCACGCGCGCGATGGTGCGGGGCCCCCAGAAGGGCGGGTGCGGCACCGGCACGCCGCGCGCCAGCTCGGCGCGGCGCAGGCGGATCTCCTCGAGATCGAGCGGGCGCAGGGCGCGCGGCTCGGCTGCGCGGCCGAGGCGGCGCGACTGGTTGACCGGCTTGTCCTTGCTCTTCTCGCGCTGCGCCGCGACCGCGCTGGCGAACGTGCCGTTGACCACGTTGCTCATCAGCGCCAAGCCCTCGAAGGCGTCGCGCGCATAGGCGACCGCGCCGGTAGCATAGGCCTTGGCGCAATCCTCCTCGACATAGCGGCGGGTGAGCGCCGCGCCGCCTAGGATCACCGGCAGGCCGAGGCCGCGCCGCGTCATCTCCTCGAGATTCTCGCGCATCACCACGGTCGACTTGACCAAAAGGCCGGACATGCCGACGGCGTCGGCGCTGTGGCTTTCGGCTGCCTCGAGAATCGAGTTGAGCGGCTGCTTGATGCCGAGATTGACAACCTTGTAGCCGTTGTTGGTCAGCAGGATATCGACCAGGTTCTTGCCGATGTCGTGCACGTCGCCCTTCACCGTGGCGAGCACGATGATGCCCTTTTCCGCGCCCTCGATCCGCTCCATGTGCGGCTCGAGATAGGCGACCGCGGCCTTCATCGTCTCGGCCGATTGCAGGACAAACGGCAGCTGCATCTTGCCGGCGCCGAACAGCTCGCCGACCGTCTTCATGCCGTCGAGCAGGACATTGTTGACGATGTCGAGCGGACCCATGCGCTTGAGCGCCGCCTCGAGATCGGCTTCGAGGCCCGAGCGGTCGCCGTCGACGATGCGCGCCTTGAGCCGCTCCTCGAGCGAGGCCGGGCGCTCCTGCTTCGCGGCCTTGGTCGCGGTGCGGTTCTCGTAAAGCGCGATGAACGCGTGCAGCGGATCGTAGCCCGGCTTGCGTCGGTCGTAGATCAGGTCGAGCGCGGTCTTGGCCTCGTTCTCGGGGATGCGATGGAACGGCACGATCTTGGAGACGTGCAGGATGGCGCCAGTCATGCCGCGCTTCAGCGCTTCCTCCAGGAAGACCGAATTGAGCACGCTGCGCGCGGCGGGCAAGAGGCCGAACGAGATGTTCGACAGGCCGAGGATGATCTGGCATTCGGGCAGCGCCTTGGTGATGCCCTCGATCGCCTCGAGCGTCTCGAGGCCGAGGCGGCGATCATCCTCGTTGCCGGTGCAGATGGTGAAGGTCAGCGGATCGAACAGCAGGTCCGACGGCGCCAGGCCGAGCTTGCCGCTGGCGAGATCGTGGATGCGCTTGGCGACGGTGATCTTGCGCGCCGCATCCTTGGCCATGCCCTCCTCGTCGATCGTCAGGGCGATGCAGGCGGCGCCGAAGCGTTTGGCCAGGCGCACCTTCTTCTCGAGCGTTTCCTCGCCGTCCTCGAGGTTGATCGAGTTGACGATCGCCTTGCCCCCATAGAGCTTGAGCGCCGCTTCGAGCACCGGCAACTCGGTGGTATCGATCGCCAGTGGCGCGTTGACGCCCTTGGCGAGCTTGGTCATGGCGGCGCTCATGTCGGCCACTTCGTCGCGGCCGACGAAGGCGGTGCACAGATCGAGCGCGTGTGAGCCGTCCTTGACTTGAGCGCGCGCCATCTCGACCGCGCCGTCCCAATCGCCGCGCTCCTGCAACTCGCGGAAGCGCTTCGAGCCGTTGGCGTTGCAGCGCTCGCCGATCGACAGATAAGCGTTCTCCTGGCGCAGCGACACCTGGCCATAGAGCGAGGCGACCGACGGCGTCCACGTCGCCTGCCGGGTCTTGGGCCGCGGCCGGAGGCCGCCATCCGCCAGTTGGCGCAAGGTAGCGTCGAGCGCGGCGATGTGCGCGATCTCGGTGCCGCAGCAGCCGCCAACCAAGTTGGCGCCGTCTTCGCGGACGAAGCGCGCGATCCAGGGCGCGAATTCGGTCGCGGTCAGCGGATAATGCGTCTTGCCGTCGAGCAACTCGGGCAAGCCGGCATTAGGCTGGACCGACAACAGACCCGGCCAGTTCTCGGACAGCCACTTTAGATGCTCCGCCATCTCGCGCGGGCCGGTGCCGCAGTTGAGCCCGACGAGCGGCACGTCGAGCGCGCGGACGATGGTCGCGGCGGCGGCGATATCCGGCCCGACCAAAAGCGTGCCGGTGGTCTCGACCGTGACCTGGACGAAGATCGGCACGTCGCGGCGGGCCGCGGCGGCGGCGCTCTTGGCGGCGTTGACCGCGGCCTTGATCTGCAGCGGGTCCTGGCAGGTCTCGGCCAGGATGACGTCGACGCCGCCGGCAATCAGGCCCGCGGCCTGAACGGAAAGCGCGTCCTCGAGCGCCTGATAATCAACATGGCCGAGCGACGGCAGGCGCGTGCCCGGACCGATCGAGCCGATGACGAAGCGGTCGCGGCCGTCCTGGGCGCACTCGGCGACCGCCTCGCGCGCAATCTCGGCGGCGCGGCGATTGATCGCGAAGGCCTGGTCGGCGAGGCCGAACTCGCCCAGCGTGATCGGCGAGCCGCCGAAGGAATTGGTCTGCACGACGTCGGCGCCGGCGCAGAAATGTCCGAGATGGATGGCGCGGATGACATCGGCGCGGCTCTGGTTGAGTACCTCGATGCAATTCTCCTTGCCGAGGAAATCGCGCTCGAGGTCGAGGTTGTGCCCATGCACGGCGGTGCCCATGGCCCCGTCGCAGAGCAACACGCGATCACGCATCACGTCGAGGATATGCGCCATGACTCAGCCCGCCGGCGCTCTGGCCGTTTCCGCTAGCGCCGGACTGCGCACGCCGATCATATGGCAGCTGGCGACGATGAGATCGGCGCGATTAAGCGTATAGAAGTGAAAATCCTCGACCCCGTGCGCCTGCAGCCGGCGGCATTGCTCGGCCGCGATCGACGCCGCAACCAGCCGGCGCGTGTCGGGATCGGCATCGAGCCCCTCGAACATCGGCGGCATCCAGTCGGGGATGGCGGCGCCGCATAACGCGGCGAATTTCTTCACCTGGGCGAAATTGGTCACCGGCAGGATGCCGGGAACGATCGGCACGTCGATGCCCCTCGCGTGGGCGCGGTCGACGAAGCGCAGATAGGCGTCGACCTCGAAGAAGAACTGCGTGATCGCGCGATCGGCGCCGGCGTCGATTTTGCGCTTCAGGTTGTCGAGATCGGCCTCGGGGCTGGCCGCCTCGGGATGGGTCTCGGGATAGGCGGCGACGCTGATCTCGAAAGCGGCGATGCGCTTCAAGCCGGCGACCAGGTCGGCGGCATAGGCGTAGCCGCCAGGATGGGGCGTGTAGCGGCCCTCGCCCGCCGGCGGATCGCCGCGCAGCGCGACGACATGGCGAATGCCCGAATCCCAGTAGAGCCGGGCGATCGCGTCGATCGTGTCGCGCGGCGCGCCGATGCAGGTGAGATGGGCGGCCGGCTCCAGCGCGGTGTCAGTGCGGATGCGCAGCACGGTGGCGTGCGTGCGCGCCCGCGTCGAGCCGCCGGCGCCATAGGTGACCGAGACGAAGCGCGGGCCCAGCGGCTCGACGCGCTTGACCGTCTGCCACAGCTTTTCTTCCATCTCTTCGGTCTTCGGCGGGAAGAACTCGAACGAGACGCGCGGCGGCGCGCGGCCGGCGCCGGCCAGCGGATCGGCCGCCAGTAGCGCGCCGATCATCCGGCCGCCATTCGCGCCGGATTTGCCTTGCCGTGACCGACTCGTCGTCATTGCGCCAAAATACCCCGCCAAAATGGGCAGAATCCCACTGGGCATATCGTTCGGCACCATAGCGCGTCCAGCGCCAAAATTGCGACCCCGGGCCGCGCCCTGCGGCCCCTTGTCCACGACCGCACCGCCGCCCTATGCTCGCGCCGAATCGCCCGGCGCGCGGCGCCGAATGACCGCTAACCCGAAGGGGGCCCATGTTTTCACCGTCTCGCCGTTCCCTATCTGTCCTCGCCGTGGCGGCCGCGCTGCTGCTGTGGACCGCCCCGGTTCGCGCCGCCCCGACCGACCCCGCCGCATTCGTCAACGGGCTGGTGCAGCAGGCGCTGTCGACCCTGCGCAATCCGCAGATACCCGACGCGCAACGCGAGCAGCACTTCAGCACCCTCTTGCGCGGCGGCTTCGACATCCCGCGAATCGCCCGCTTCGTGCTCGGCCGCTACTGGCTCAGCGCCAGCGACCAAGAGCGCGAGCGGTTCAGCCAGCTGTTCGCCCAATGGGTGGTGCGGACCTACTCGGCGCGCTTCAAGCAATACACCGGTGAGACCATCAAGGTGACGGGCACTCGCGAGGAGAATCCGACCAGCTACGTCGTCATGAGCCAGCTCATCCATACCAACGGCGCGCCGCCGACAGCCATCTATTGGCACGTGCGCAAATCCGGCGAGGACCTCAAGATCGTCGACGTCGAAGTCGAAGGCGTAAGCATGGCGCTGACTGAGCGCGAGGAATTCGCCTCGGTGATTCAGCGCAGCGGCGGCTCGGTCTCGAGCCTGAACCAGCAGCTGCAGCAGCGCCTCGACAGCGGTTCCGTACCGGCGAGCGGACAGATCGCGCCCGACCAGACGCAGCAGACCCACTAGGCACTAGTTCCGCGTCAGCGGCTTATAGCGGATGCGGTGCGGCTGATCGGCGGCGGCGCCGAGACGCCGTTTGCGGTCGGCTTCGTACTCGGCGTAATTGCCCTCGAACCAGACGACCTGGCTCATGCCCTCGAAGGCGAGGATGTGCGTGGCGATGCGATCGAGAAACCAGCGGTCGTGGCTGACCACGACGGCGCAGCCGGGAAATTCGAGCAGCGCCTCTTCGAGCGCGCGCAGCGTGTCGACGTCGAGGTCGTTGGTCGGCTCGTCGAGCAGGATGACGTTGGCGCCAGTCTTCAACATTTTAGCCAGGTGCACCCGGTTGCGCTCGCCGCCCGAGAGCTGGCCGGTCTTCTTCTGCTGGTCCGGCCCACGGAAGTTGAACAGCGCGCAATAGGCGCGCGCCGGCAGCTTGCGGCGGCCGAGATCGATCTCGTCGGCGCCGCCCGAAATCTCCTCGAACACCGACTTGGCGGGATCGAGCGCGTCGCGACTCTGGTCGACATAGCCGAGCTTTACCGTATCCCCCAACCGGATGTCGCCGGACGCCGGCTTCTCCTGGCCGACGATCAGGCGGAAGAGCGTCGTCTTGCCGGCGCCGTTCGGACCGATGACGCCGACGATGCCGCCGGGCGGCAGGCGGAACGACAGGTTCTCGATCAAGAGATTGTCGCCGTAGCTCTTGGCGAGGTGGCTGGCCTCGAGCACGGCCTCGCCGAGGCGCGGCCCCGGCGGTAGCACAATCTGGGCGGTCTCGGGCGCCTTCTCGCGGCTCTGCGAGACCAGGCTCTCGTAGGCCGAGAGCCGCGCCTTGCTCTTGGCCTGGCGGGCCCGCGGGCTCTGCTTCACCCATTCGAGCTCGCGCTCGAGGGTGCGCTGGCGCGCCGCCTCCTGCTTGCCTTCCTGCTCGAGCCGTTTCTGCTTCTGCTCGAGCCAGCCGGAATAGTTGCCCTGATAGGGGATACCCTGGCCACGATCGAGCTCGAGAATCCAGCCGGCGACCTCGTCGAGGAAATAGCGGTCGTGGGTCACGGTGACCACGGTGCCGGGATATTCGGCGAGGAAGCGTTGCAGCCAGGCCACCGACTCGGCGTCGAGGTGATTTGTGGGCTCATCGAGCAGGAGCAGATCGGGTTTCTGCAATAGCAGCCGGCAGAGCGCGACGCGGCGCCGCTCGCCGCCCGAGAGCTTGGCCACGTCGGCGTCGCCCGGCGGGCAGCGCAGCGCGTCCATCGCGATCTCGACAGTGCGCTCGAGCTCCCAGCCATTGACCGCGTCGATCTTTTCCTGGAGCTCGGCCTGCTCGGCGAGCAGCGCGTTCATTGCGTCGTCGGACAGGCTTTCGCCGAGCTTGGTGCTGACCGTCTCGAAGCGTTCGAGCAGGGACCTGATCGCGCCAAGTCCGTCGGTGACGTTGCCGGCGACGGTCTCTTTGGGATCGAGCGTCGGCTCCTGCGGCAGATAGCCGGTGGTGACGCCTTCGGCCGCCCAGGCTTCACCGGCGAAGTCGTGCTCGATCCCCGCCATGATGCGCAGCAGGGTCGACTTGCCGGCGCCGTTGGCGCCGAGCACGCCGATCTTAGCGCCGGGCAGGAACGACAACCAGATGTCCTTCAATACCTCGCGCCCGCCGGGATAGGTCTTGCTCAGGCCTTTCATCACGTAGATGTACTGATACGCGGGCATGGGAACTCCGGCGAAGGACGGGAAACGCGCGGGCGGAAGCGCGAAGCAGGTGTAGGAGCCAAAAAAACGATTCAAATCAGGCCCCTGGAATCCGGGATGATCGTACTCTTGAAGCCCCGAATGATTCAAATTGGAGGGCCGGAACCGTTCAAAATCGGGACTGCACCGGGCAGAACAATGCAAAGTCCTACATCTTGAATCGCGCCCGCGAAGGCAGCGGCGGGCAATCGGCACACACTGCCGAGGCTATGCGCGTTAGCCGTGTAGCGGAGGATTTGGCATCGGTATACAGGTTATACCACCATCATCGAATCTGCCGGCGTTCTGTGCTAGCCTACTTTTCACGGCGTTCTGGAAACGACAGGCGCCGCACTCGAGAACTAGCGCGCCCCCGCATCTACTCCCCCCACTAACGGGGGCGCTCTCTTGCGCGCAATAGCCGCGTGACTCACGCGCCGAGCGACGCCCTCCCGTCCCGACACTCGCCCGTCGCCATTCTCGCTAACCGAGACGCTATGCTGGGGCCGGAGCCAGTTGAACCATGCGCACATACATTTGGGGCTGGCCTAGATAGCTGAGAAAGGCTATCGGGATCAGATGGTTGGGAAGAGACGGCGAAGTCGGTTGCCGACCAGTATTCAAGAGACCCTGATCGCGCACTTCGTTGCCGGGGCAACCGCT